>NZ_LS483470.1:2875000-3585000 GCF_900478135.1 Leminorella richardii | reverse complement strand
CGATACCCGAATGGGGAAACCCAGTGCAATCCGTTGCACTATCATTAACTGAATCCATAGGTTAATGAGGCGAACCGGGGGAACTGAAACATCTCAGTACCCCGAGGAAAAGAAATCAACCGAGATTCCCCCAGTAGCGGCGAGCGAACGGGGAAGAGCCCAGAACCTGAATCATCAGCAGCATTAATGGAAGCGTCTGGAAAGTCGCGCGACACAGGGTGATAGCCCCGTACATGAAAGTGCAGTTGGTGTGAGTTCGATGAGTAGGGCGGGACACGTGTTATCCTGTCTGAATATGGGGGGACCATCCTCCAAGGCTAAATACTCCTGGCTGACCGATAGTGAACCAGTACCGTGAGGGAAAGGCGAAAAGAACCCCGGCGAGGGGAGTGAAATAGAACCTGAAACCGTGTACGTACAAGCAGTGGGAGCCTCTCTTTATGGGGGGTGACTGCGTACCTTTTGTATAATGGGTCAGCGACTTATATTCTGTAGCAAGGTTAACCGAATAGGGGAGCCGCAGGGAAACCGAGTCTTAACTGGGCGTCTTAGTTGCAGGGTATAGACCCGAAACCCGGTGATCTAGCCATGGGCAGGTTGAAGGTTGGGTAACACTAACTGGAGGACCGAACCGACTAATGTTGAAAAATTAGCGGATGACTTGTGGCTGGGGGTGAAAGGCCAATCAAACCGGGAGATAGCTGGTTCTCCCCGAAAGCTATTTAGGTAGCGCCTCGTGAACTCATCTTCGGGGGTAGAGCACTGTTTCGACTAGGGGGTCATCCCGACTTACCAACTCGATGCAAACTGCGAATACCGAAGAATGTTATCACGGGAGACACACGGCGGGTGCTAACGTCCGTCGTGAAGAGGGAAACAACCCAGACCGCCAGCTAAGGTCCCAAAGTCATGGTTAAGTGGGAAACGATGTGGGAAGGCACAGACAGCCAGGATGTTGGCTTAGAAGCAGCCATCATTTAAAGAAAGCGTAATAGCTCACTGGTCGAGTCGGCCTGCGCGGAAGATGTAACGGGGCTAAACCATGCACCGAAGCTGCGGCAGCGAACGTATCACCCAAGACAATTTCACTGATGTGGATAACGATTGACGGAGCGAAGCGACGTCAATGCGCCCATTAAAGTCGAGTTGGCTTAGGGATACGTTCGTTGGGTAGGGGAGCGTTCTGTAAGCCTGCGAAGGTGGACTGTGAGGTCTGCTGGAGGTATCAGAAGTGCGAATGCTGACATAAGTAACGATAAAGCGGGTGAAAAGCCCGCTCGCCGGAAGACCAAGGGTTCCTGTCCAACGTTAATCGGGGCAGGGTGAGTCGACCCCTAAGGCGAGGCCGAAAGGCGTAGTCGATGGGAAACGGGTTAATATTCCCGTACTTGGTGTTACTGCGAAGGGGGGACGAAGAAGGCTAGGCCGGCCGGGTGACGGTTATCCCGGTTTAAGCGTGTAGGTGGGCAGTCCTGGTAAATCCGGTCTGCTGTATAACACTGAGGCGTGATGACGAGTCTCTACGGAGATGAAGTGGTTGATGCCCTGCTTCCAGGAAAAGCCTCTAAGCATCAGGTAACACGAAATCGTACCCCAAACCGACACAGGTGGTCAGGTAGAGAATACTCAGGCGCTTGGGAGAACTCGGGTGAAGGAACTAGGCAAAATGGTGCCGTAACTTCGGGAGAAGGCACGCTGGCAATAGGTGAAGTGGCTTGCCCATGGAGCCGAAGCCAGTCGAAGATACCAGCTGGCTGCAACTGTTTATTAAAAACACAGCACTGTGCAAACACGAAAGTGGACGTATACGGTGTGACGCCTGCCCGGTGCTGGAAGGTTAATTGATGGGGTTAGCGTAAGCGAAGCTCTTGATCGAAGCCCCAGTAAACGGCGGCCGTAACTATAACGGTCCTAAGGTAGCGAAATTCCTTGTCGGGTAAGTTCCGACCTGCACGAATGGCGTAATGATGGCCAGGCTGTCTCCACCCGAGACCCAGTGAAATTGAACTCGCAGTGAAGATGCTGTGTACCCGCGGCAAGACGGAAAGACCCCGTGAACCTTTACTATAGCTTGACACGGAACATTGAACCTTGATGTGTAGGATAGGTGGGAGGCTTTGAAGTGTGGACGCCAGTCTGCATGGAGCCAACCTTGAAATACCACCCTTTAATGTTTGATGTTCTAACTTAGCCCCGTTATCCGGGGTGAGGACAGTGTCTGGTGGGTAGTTTGACTGGGGCGGTCTCCTCCCAAAGAGTAACGGAGGAGCACGAAGGTTGGCTAATCCTGGTCGGACATCAGGAGGTTAGTGCAAAGGCATAAGCCAGCTTGACTGCGAGAGTGACGGCTCGAGCAGGTACGAAAGTAGGTCTTAGTGATCCGGTGGTTCTGTATGGAAGGGCCATCGCTCAACGGATAAAAGGTACTCCGGGGATAACAGGCTGATACCGCCCAAGAGTTCATATCGACGGCGGTGTTTGGCACCTCGATGTCGGCTCATCACATCCTGGGGCTGAAGTAGGTCCCAAGGGTACGGCTGTTCGCCGTTTAAAGTGGTACGCGAGCTGGGTTTAGAACGTCGTGAGACAGTTCGGTCCCTATCTGCCGTGGGCGCTGGAAGATTGAGGGGGGTTGCTCCTAGTACGAGAGGACCGGAGTGAACGCACCGCTGGTGTTCGGGTTGTGATGCCAATTGCATTGCCCGGTAGCTACGTGCGGAAAAGATAAGCGCTGAAAGCATCTAAGCGCGAAACTTGCCCCGAGATGAGTCTTCCCTGGGACTTAGAGTCCCCTAAAGGAACGTTAAAGACCATGACGTAGATAGGCTGGGTGTGTAAGTGCAGCGATGTATTGAGCTAACCAGTACTAATGAACCGTGAGGCTTAACCTTACAACGCCGAAGGCGTTTTGAGACGAGAGACAGTAGAATTATTGAGCTTGTTGAAGGATTGAAGTTCGTGGTTGTGCGAATATGTAAAGCATAAGTACAACGGCGAGCGTAACGAATATGCCTGGCGGCGATAGCGCGGTGGTCCCACCTGACCCCATGCCGAACTCAGAAGTGAAACGCCGTAGCGCCGATGGTAGTGTGGGGCTTCCCCATGCGAGAGTAGGGAACTGCCAGGCTCTTAATTAAAGTGTACGTAAATACGGACACTGTAAGAAATTTAGTGCTGATATGGCTCAGTTGGTAGAGCGCACCCTTGGTAAGGGTGAGGTCCCCAGTTCGACTCTGGGTATCAGCACCACTTAAATTACGTTAGACGTAGAAAGAATTTGTCTGGCGGCGATAGCGCGGTGGTCCCACCTGACCCCATGCCGAACTCAGAAGTGAAACGCCGTAGCGCCGATGGTAGTGTGGGGCTTCCCCATGCGAGAGTAGGGAACTGCCAGGCTCTTAATTTAGAAGTCACAAAAAGGCCACTCGAGAGAGTGGCCTTTTTGTGTTTATGGGTTTATGGGTTTATATCAACGCCTGTTGCGCTAAAACGCTGTAGCGCCGAGGGCTAGTGTGGGGCTTCCCCATGAGAACGTAGACAAGAAGGTGAAACTTCTTGTGTTGAGAGATGGGTAATTTGTTTTCTAGTCACCGATAACTATTCTCTTCAATATGTTATATATTTTTGGTTCTTAAAATCATTGAACATATTTCTTATTATTATATTTTTTAGCCTTTCTTATTACTTTTTCAGCAATTGTCTCTAACGTGTTGTTGATTGTTTTATCTGCCTTTATTAAATTTGATCTGCGTTCACTTTTATTCATTCAAAATAGAAAAATCATATAAACATAAAGGGTGATATCGTACACTCAATAGATACTACAGCAGGCCCAACGCTCGGTGTTTTTCCTTCTTAACAGCGAAGAGAACTGCAATAAGAAAATTAAACGATAATAAATCTCAACGCTGTTCGGGCAATCTGTTTCTGACTTTATGGCGATTGAGTTATGGCACTATTACAGCTTGAGCAATCGATTTATTCCGGAAGCGACGGTGCTCTTCGACAGGAGCTGGATAACTTTCGTATTTTGGTTGATGTGACCAATACCGTACTGGCTAAGCGCGAATTAGGTGAACTGGCAGCCGAGCTTTCCGATGAGATCCACCACTTCTTCAATATCAGCTACGTTAGTCTCGATCTTCCCGATGTGCAAACTGAGAGGATTAGCCGCTTTAGCGCGGAGTTTAAGTCCAAGGAAAAGGTTTTACACCGACATGACTACAGCTCTTTGGAGAGTCCAACCTTAAGATCTGTACTTAATCAAACCCGCGTTCGTCTGCTTTATAGCAGTACTTTTAAAAGTTCGGACAGTCAGGATGAATATATTGCCGTCCTCTCTCAAACCACGCTTTCCGTATTCTGCCTGTTGCCTTTAGTCTTTAACGAAAAAACGCTTGGCGTGCTGTGCTTAGGAAGTACCGACGACGCTGTTTTTACTGATGCCAACCTTGAACTGCTTAGCCACATTGCCGCTAGGATTTCGATAGCGTTAGATAACGCACTGGCCTATGAAGAAATCTCTCGTCTAAAAGATAATTTACTGCATGAAAACCAGTACTTAACCGAAGAGATCCGCAACTTTGAATCGTTCGATGAGATTATCGGTCAAAGCGAAGCGATGTCGGCGGTGCTGGATCAGGTTGCTATGGTGGCCGACAGCGACTGTACGGTACTGATACTGGGTGAGACAGGAACCGGTAAAGAGCTTATTGCTCGCGCTATTCATAAGCTAAGCCAGAGAAATTCACGAACCATGGTGAAGGTGAACTGTGCGGCGATACCGTCAGGGCTGCTGGAAAGCGATCTGTTTGGCCATGAAAAAGGATCGTTTACCGGCGCTACGGCTCCGCGGATAGGCCGCTTTGAGCAGGCCGATCGCAGTACACTGTTCTTAGATGAGGTGGGTGATATCCCACTGGAGCTACAGCCTAAACTTCTACGCGTTTTACAGGAAAGGGAAATTGAACGCTTGGGCAGCAGTCGGGTTATTCCCGTTGACGTGCGACTGATTGCCGCAACGAACTGTAATCTTCATCAAATGGTGATTGATAAAGCGTACCGTAGCGATCTCTATTATCGCCTGAACGTGTTTCCCATCGTTATTCCTCCTCTGCGCGATCGCCCTGAGGATATTGCGCCGCTGGTAAAGTTTTTCACCAAGAGCATCGCCAAAAGGATGAATCGCCATATTGAGAGCGTACCGGCAGAAACCATTGCGCTGTTATCTAAGCTGCCGTGGCCGGGCAACGTGCGGGAGCTGCAAAACGTCATTGAACGGGCGGTTATTTTGACTAAAGGCCCGGTACTAAACCTTCAGCCTCAGGAGTTGCACTATCACTTAGCGCCGATGAGCGTTAAGCCCGCGCCAAGACCGCTCAAGCAAAAGTCATCTTTAAAGCCTAAGTCGATCCCTTTAGTTGACGATAATGAAGCAGAGCGTCAGGAAATTATCCGCATACTGAAAGAGACTAACGGTATTGTCGCAGGCCCAAAGGGAGCAGCGGAGAAACTGGGGTTGAAAAGAACGACGCTGCTGTCGCGTATGCAGCGCTTGAGCATTTCGGTAAAAGACATTCTGGAAAGCGACTAGCAAAGCAAAACGTGGAAGCATGGAAAAGCAAAGGGGCCGTTAGGCCCCTTTGTGTTGTATTAGACAGCCTAAGCTCTCACCTAAACCTCAGCCGCCTGACGCAGTCGGCTTTTCAGCGTCGTGTACTCTTTCTGGACGTAGCTTTCCGCCCAGTCCTGATCGGAAATAGCCTCAACGTTGACCGCACAGTGCTTGAACTCCGGCGTTCTGGATATTGGATCCAGTTCATCGAGAGTTAGCCTGTTACAGGCACCGATCCACCACTGGTAGGTCATATACACCGCGCCTTTGTTGGTGCGATCGCTGACCGCCGCGCGGCTGATGACTTTCCCACGGCGAGATGAAATCCAGACCAGCTCCTGATCCTTAACGCCAAGCTCGGCAGCATCCTGCGTGTTCATCTGCACGTAGCCCGGTTCGTCGGCCAGCGTTTGCAGCGCAGCGCAGTTGCCCGTCATGGAGCGACAGGAGTAGTGACCCACTTCGCGCACGGTCGCCAGCGCTAGCGGGTACTGTTCATCTGTCAGCTCCATCGGTGGACGCCAGTCACAGGCGTACAGCGCGCCCTTGCCGTTAGGTCGGTTGAACTTGCTGCCGGCGAACAGGTACTGAGTGCCCGGGTGGTCAAGGGTTGGACAGGGCCACTGAACGTAGCCAAGACCTTCCATCTTCTCGTAGGTTGCGCCGTAGTAGATAGGGCACAGTTCACGCAGCTCGTCCCAGATTTCTTTGGTGTTGTTGTACTTCATTGGATAGCCGAGGGCAGTCGACATCAGGCAGATGATTTCCCAGTCGGTTTTCACATCGCCTTTCGGCTCAACGGCCTTATAAAAACGCTGGAAGCCGCGGTCTGCGCTGGTGTAAACCCCTTCATGCTCGCCCCAGGACGTTGCCGGGAATATGACGTCCGCCATCGCGGCGGTCTGCGTCATGAAGATATCCTGAACGATAACCAGCTCAAGCGCCTCAAAGCCTTGGCGAACGACGGAGAGGTCGGGTTCTGTCTGCATAGGGTCTTCCCCCATGACGTAGAACGCTCTCACCTTGCCGGAAATAGCATTGTGAGGCACCTCACTGAGAGGGTAGCCCCTTTTCTCCGGGAGGGATTCAACGCCCCAGGCCTTGGCAAACTTCTCTCTGGCGGCCGGATCGTTAACGTACTGATAGCCCGGCAGAGTATCGATAAGCGCACCCATGTCGCAGGCGCCCTGAACGTTGTTCTGGCCCCGCACCGGAGCGACCCCGACGTTTGGCCGACCGAGATTGCCGGTCAGCAGCGCCAGGCTGGTCAGGCAGCGTACGGTATCAACCCCCTGTCCCCACTGGGTTACGCCCATGCCCCACAGAATGGTGGCAGAAGGCGCTGCGGCGTACATGCGGATCGTTTCACGGATCTGCTTCGCCGACAGGCCGGTAATTTCCTCAACGTACTCCGGCGTGTATTTCTCAACCGCCTTACAGTACTCCTCAAAGCCTTCTGTGTGGTTGGCGACGAACTCTTTGTTGTACAGCCCTTCGCTAATCAGCACGTTGGCAAATGCGTTGAGCAGCGCCACGTTACTGCCGTTTTTCAGCGGCAGCCAGAGGTCAGCAATGCGCGCAGTTTCTATATAGCGCGGATCGCAAACGATGATTTTCGCCCCTTTCTCTTTGGCCTTCAGAATACGGCGAGCCACGATAGGGTGTGAATCCGCGGCGTTGTAGCCGAAGATAAATAAGCATTTGGTATCTTCCATCTCGGGGATGGAGTTACTCATTGCGCCGTTGCCGACCGAGCGGTGCAGACCTGCAACCGAAGGGCCGTGTCAGACGCGTGCGCAGCAGTCTACGTTGTTGGTACCAATCGCGGCACGGGCAAACTTCTGCATAATGTAGTTCACTTCGTTGCCGGGGCCGCGAGATGAACCGGACGTCATTACGGCGTCAGGGCCGTGCTCTTCGATAATCTTTTTCATGCGGGAGCTGGCGAACTCAATCGCTTCATCCCACGAAACGGCTTCCAGATCGCCGCCGCGCTGACGGCGGATCATCGGCTTGGTCAAGCGAGGGGTCAGGATCTTGGTGTCGTTAAGGAAGTCCCATCCATAGTAGCCCTTAAGACAGAGCTCCCCCTGGTTGGTAACCCCGTTTGCGCCCTCGGCGCCTACGACTTTTCCGCCCTCAACCAACAGGTTGATTTTACAGCCCGACGCGCAGTACGGGCAGACGGTAATAACTTTTTTCATGCTCACATTGCTCCTCAAGTCCGTTGGTCTATCTGTGAATTAAACACGGTGAATTAAACACGGTGGGTTAAACACGGATAGTCAGGAACGGATGGCTAAAAATGGATTTCTCCAGCATCGACTAAAGCGGCTCGCTCCTGTTTCTGCCGCATGATGGCGTCCAGCGATTCGGGAGTGACTAAGCGTAGCGCATTGGTCGGGCACACTTTCACACAGGTGGGGCTTTCTGCCACGCCTTCGCACAAATCGCACTTCAGCGCCTGAGCCTTCAGGCGAGTGCCGACGACGGCGCTTTCATTGGGAACGCTAACCTGGCTGGTAACAATGCTCATCGCGCCGTAAGGGCAGGCAATGGCGCAGGTTTTACAGCCGATGCACTTTTCCTGAAGCACCTGAATGCTGTTATTACTCCTGACAATCGCGCCGTTAGGGCAGACTTCCGCACAGGGCGCGTCTTCACAGTGGCGACAAAGGATAGCCGTGCTGACGGTACTGCCCCTGATGACGCGAATACGGGGAGAAAAGCTTTTAACCGACAGGTTTGCGACATCGCTTCCCGCGCTGTGGACAACGGCGCAGGCGACTTCACAGGTACGGCATCCAATGCAGTTCTTGGGATCGGCGATAACGAACCGGTTCATAAATACATCTCCATTACTCGCATACTGACCGTTAGCGGTCAGAGAAAGATGGTGTTTAACGGCTGGCTCCCTAGGAGATTTCTCTCATACCGCTGGCCTAAAAGAGGTAAGCAGGGTTTATGCCAGTTTTTTGTTTTTATAATTCGTTGATTTTATTGTTTATACTTCTAGCTTTGGGGTGGAGTCGCGGTCTGTCGACAGCGCATCGTCAAATGTGTCGATGGCGCTGTCTTCCACTCTTGGTATACAGCGGGCAGCTTCTCTGCATGAAGTGATACACCAGATGCCGTACCTTCATGTTGACGTGCCGCAATATTTGTTAAAATTCAGTAAATTTGTTTATTGGATGGCCGTTAATTTGTGAATATGCCTAAACTAAAGCCGTTCAAACTCCGGTTCACCGCGCCACCTCAGCAGGCTTTGGTAAACGGTGTCCACCGCGTCAGAAACGGCCTGCGTCATGGGAAAGGCAAATGCCACCAGGTCAGGCTGAATACCGATAAAGAAGACCTCCGAGATCTCCTCTTTCAACTGGTCTATCAGGAAGTTCAGCGGCAGATTGTGGGTGGTCATAATAAACATGTCAGCAATGATGTCTGCATCAATCAGGCGAACCTCTCCCGGCTCTAGCCCCATATCGGCTGCGTCAACGATCACCAGCGTATCAGGGCTGAGCGCTTTGACTCTGTGAGACTCGTTTTCCGGCGCGCTGCCGCCGTCAATGGCCTGCCAGCCGGGAATGGGGGAGTTTGTCATCATGTCATAAAGCTTCGGCCCGGCGCCGTCGTCACCCATCATGGCGTTGCCTACGGTAAGCACCACGCGGGAGGGGGCTAGAGCCGTCATGCGTCACGCCTCCTGACGATCAGGTAAATGGCCGGTTCACTGTCGATGGCCTGTAGCGCCTTCATCAGTGTCTGTGCCCATTCTGACTGGAGTGCAGTCAGGCGCTCGCCTATCGCGGACCAGGCCTTCGCCAAAAGCTGGACGTGGCTGCTGTCGATAGTGATTTCGCCAAACTTCAGCAGGCCTTCCATTTTTCTGCGGGCTTCACCGCCCTCCGGCAGTTGGGCTATCCAAGCGCTGTATTCCCCAGTTGGGATATGCATAAGGGTTTTCAGGCAGTCAATGACGCCGACGTGGTGGCCGATAGCCAGAGAGTAGTACATCACCTGCTGGCTTTGCTCCGGCATATCGTCGTCGCTGTCGAGAAACTTTTGGTTTAGGGTGTAGAACACCACGCTATCCGTTGACATCGTTCTACTCTCCTTTCAGGCGCGGTGCGCAAATGTCGTATAGGCGGCCGACAATCTCCCGCAGGCGCGGATCGTCATGCTGTTCAAGGTAGGCAGCAATGCGTTCATCAACGGGCTGTGGAGCGTTTTGAGTCAGCAGCGTCATAAACTGGTTAGCGATGTCACCTCCCTGACGATAGCCGGCCATTCTGCGCGCTTCGCGTTCAAGCTCAACGCGCACTGAGGAAGGCAGCGTAGGGAACAGCGGTGTAGGACGTTCGTCCACGCCCTGAACGTGGTTGGGCAGCTTCAGCTTTTGGTCCAGCAGCCCCAGCGCCATGGCGAAGCCGTAAATGGTGGCTGCGGGCGTCGGCGGGCAACCGGGAATGTAAACGTCAATCGGCACGATTTGGTCGCTGCCGCCCCAGACGCAGTAAAGATCGTGGAAGATACCCCCACCGCAGCCGCAGGCGCCGTAAGAGATACAGATTTTCGGGTCGGGTGCTGACTCATAGGCGCGCAGCGCCGGAGTGCGCATAGCGCGAGTGACCGCGCCGGTAAACAGCAAAATGTCGGCGTGGCGCGGAGAGGCGACCACTTTGATGCCAAAGCGCTCGGTGTCAAATACCGGCGTAATGGTGCCGAAGATTTCGATTTCACAGCCGTTGCAGCCGCCGCAGTCGACCCGATAGACGTAGGCTGAACGCTGAATGTCTTTAAGCAGCGTTTGTTTAAGCTTGGCGACCTGTTCTTCGACGGAAATAGGTTTGGAAATGCCGTTAGTCACTGTGGTGAGTTGACTGCTCATTTTGTCGCCTCCTGATTAAGATGCGGGCCCAGAGTGACTCTGTCGGTATGCACCATGCTTTGCTTGCGTTTACATTCAGGGCAGGTCTCGAACTGGATGCGTCGGCTTTGTGCTTCTTCTTGAGTCATACCGGCCTGAACCATGAGCGCGATGGCATAATCGATAGACTTTTGCGGTGCGAACGGCTTGTGGCAGACGCGGCAGGAGGCGACCTGAAAGACCGCCTCTTGAAACAGATCCTGCTTGTTGAATACTGCCAGCTCGAACTCTTCCGACAGTCGTATTGCCCTGGTGGGGCACACTTCTTCACAGCGGCCGCAGAAAATGCATCGGCCAAGAAACAGCGCCCAGACGCGCTCACCGCTGGCTGCATCAGTATTCATCGTCAGGGCGTTGGCGGGGCAGGCCATGGTGCAGGCTGCGCAGGCGATACACTGCTCGGCGTTATACTCCGGCTTGCCGCGGAAGTCCTGACAAACGTCATAGGGCTTAAACGGATATTTAACCGTAGTGTCGCCGACGTTCAGTATGGTTTTCAGCAGTTTAAACATAGTTCACCTCGGCGTTACTTCAGCGGAGAGTTCTTGCGCTCAATGCCGTAGCGCTCGATCTCTTTGTAGGCCACGGTCTGCGCCTTGCGCTTGCGCACGTCGACCACGGTAACGCGGTCAGTGCACGAATAGCAGGGGTCGAGGCTGCCGATAATCAGCGGCGCGTCGGACACCGTGTTGCCGCGCAGCATGTAGCGCAGCGGCGGCCAGTTGGCGTAAGTCGCCGCGCGACAGCGCCAGCGGTAAAGCTTTTGGTTGTCGCCCAGCATGCTCCAGTGAATGTCTTCTCCGCGCGGCGCTTCGGTAATGCCTAACGCGAAGCGATGCGGCTGATAGCGGAATCCCTCTACTAGCAGCGGGCCATCCGGCAGGTTGTCCAGCGCGTATTCGATAATGGCGATGGACTCGTAAAACTCCTGAATGCGGATCATTACGCGGGAATTTACGTCGCAGCCGTCCTTAACGTGAACGTCAAAAGGCACATCGGCATAGCCTGCAAAAGGATGAAGTTTACGCACGTCGCGGAAGTAGCCGCTGGCGCGAACCAGTGGACCTACCGGGCTGTAGTCTCTGGCGACTTTGCGATCCAGAATGCCGACGTTCACCGTACGCTGCTGCATGTTGGGCGTTTCCAGCAGGATCTCTACCAGCCGCGTCACCTCTTCGCGCATTTCCCGCAGGGTTTTCAGCGACTCGAGCCGCTGGCTTTTCAGAATGTCTCTGCGCACGCCGCCGATCAGGTTCAAACCGTAGGTTTTGCGCGCGCCGGTCAGCATTTCCGCCATTTTCATCGCCTTCTCGCGCACGCGGAAAAACTGCATAAAGCCGGTATCAAAACCGACAAAGTGGCAAGAAAGGCCGATGTTCAGCAGGTGGCTGTGCAGGCGCTCGACCTCCAGCAGCACAGTGCGGATCATCTGTGCCCGCTCAGGAACGATAATACCAAGAGCGTTTTCAACCGAGTTGGCGTAGGCCACGCTGTGGGTAAAGCCGCAGATGCCACACACTCGGTCGGCCAGAAAGGTCACTTCATCGTAGCCCATGCGGGTTTCCGCCAGCTTTTCCATGCCGCGGTGAACGTAGAACAGGCGATAGTCGGCGTCGACAATGTCTTCCCCGTCAACGAACAGCCGGAAGTGCCCCGGCTCGTCGGAGGTAATGTGCATGGGGCCGATCGGCACCACGCGGCTTTCACCGCCTTCGTTGACGAAGCGATAGGTTTCCGTATTAGTGGTCGGATCCGGGCGCTCGCGGTAGTCCATGGCGTCTTTGCGCAGCGGGTAGAGATCGTCTGGCCAGTCGTCAGGCAGCACCAGTCGGCGCTCGTCGGGCAGCCCTACCGGGCGCAGGCCGTACATATCGCGCACTTCGCGCTCACCCCAGACGCAGGCCGGTACGCGAGGCGTTACGGAAGGGAATTCCAGCGTGGCGTCGTCGACAAACGCTTTAATCGTGACGAAGCTCTTGACCGTGGCTTCCATCGACAGCACGTAATAAACGGCATAGTGGCCGTTGAGAGGACGCTCGTCGTTGCCAAACAGCACTGACAGCCAGCCGCCCTGAACGTAGTAAAGCCACTCGACGATCTCCGGCAGCGAGTTGGTTTTGACCGTAAGGGTAACCTGATTGTGCGTCTGCCAGCTCTCTTCCAGCACCGCGGCTGGGAACTTTTGCTTTACGCCTTCAACATAATCATGACCGACACGGGTTTCACTAAGGGTATTCACGTTTTGTTTCTCCTGTCGTTCCTGATTTATTGGCCGTGGACGATGGTTGTCTGAACGCTTTGCCAAGGCAGCGTCAGCATGTCGCTGGCGGGTACGCTGCCGTTATCCATGACGATCGCGGCGGCGTTGTGTAACAGCTGGAGAACCGGCTGTGGAATATGCAGCCCCATCACCAGCATTAAAACCATCAGCAGGGCGATGGGCAGCAGGGTCATTGACCCAAGCTCGCCCTTGGCCAGCGCTTCAGGGCTAGGCCCTAACACCGTCGAAGCCACCATTCTTACCAGCCCGGCCAGTACGATAGTTAACAGCAGCAGGCAAACAACGGTCACGGCGACTTTGCCTGCCTGAATACCCGCAGTGACCAGCATAAATTCGCTAACAAACACGTTAAACGGCGGCATACCGCCGAGCGCCAGCGCGCCGCCGGCGAACAGCACCGCAGTGACGGGCGCTACGCGCATAATGCCTTTCACAGCGTCCATGTCCCGCGTGCCGTATTTCAGCAGGACGTTGCCCGAGCAGCAGAACAGCAGGGTTTTCGCCAGGCTGTGGTTAACGGTATGCAGCAGCGCCGCCAGCGTGCCCAAGGGGCCGCCGATGCCGAAGGCCAAGGCGATAAGCCCCATATTTTCCACGCTGGAGTAGGCCAAAAGCCGCTTGATGTCGCGCTGAACGATAATAAACAGCGCGGCGACGGCTACCGACAGCAGGCCAAAAATCAGCATCAGCATTTGCGGGAATTCGGCGCCGATGGCTTTGTTGACGATGATGTAGTAACGAACAACCACTAACATAGCGCAGTTGAGCAGCACTGCCGACAGCATGGCGCTGGTGGGGCTGGGGGCTTCGCTGTGGGCATCCGGCAGCCAGGCGTGCATAGGGAACAGGCCGGACTTGGTGCCGAAGCCTATGAGCACAAAGGCGAAGGCCAAGTGCATCAGCGTTGGGTCGAGCAGGTTGGCGTTCTGATGCAGGACGGTCCAGAAGATAGCCTGACTAGGATCTGCCAGAACGCTGGCCGCGTTGGCGTAAACCAGCACGGTGCCGTACAGCCCAAACGCCACGCCAACGGTACAGATAATGATGTACTTCCAGGCCGCTTCCAGCGAGGAGCGCTGCCCGTAAAGCCCCACCAGAAAGGCCGAACTCAGGGTCGTTGCCTCAATGGCGACCCACATCATAATGATATTGTTGGCCGTCACCGCCAGCAGCATGGTGAACAAAAACAGGTGAAAGAAGCCGTAATAGCTGCACAGCGTGGTAACGCTGACCTCGCCGTGTTCGACTTCATGTCCCATATAGCCAATAGAGTAAAGCCCTGCCAGCAGCCCTATTACGCCGATAATGCCGATAAACAGCGCGCCAAGGCTGTCTATATAAATCCACTGGTGCAGCGCCAGCAGTGCGCCGGAGGCCATTTCGGCATTAATGACCAGCATCGATAGCGCGCAGGTGAGTACAATACCCGCAGTGTGCAGCCCAGTTACAGCCCGGCGCGCTTCACCCAGCCAGCGGCAGGCAAAGCACAGCAGTGAAATCAGCAGCGGCACTGAGAGCAGTGCGTAAATCCATAGCGTATTGGTCATTTTCCGTTACCCCTTCAATGCCGTCAGTTGCCGAACGTCCAGGGTTTTCAGCGTGTGGTAAATTCTGCGCGCCATAAAGGACATGATAATAACGGCGAAAATGGCGTCGGTTGCGATACCGACCTCTACCAGCTCCGGCGCCTTGTAGGCCATCAGCGCCAGCGTCAGGTGCGCGCCGTTCTCCATCAGGCAGTAGCCGAAGATTTGCTTAAGGATGTTGCGCTGGCTGACGATGCACAGCAGCCCTAAGAAGAAGTGACTGAGAGAGACGCTGAGGGCGGGCTTAAGCCCTTCCACCACCGGTAGATGGACGGAGTCGACCACCAGATAGCTCAGCACGATAATCACGGCAGCGATAAGGATAAGCCAGCCAAGGCCGATAACCGGCGTGTCCGCTCGCGGATCCTGTAGTTTGCCCAAGGCTTTATACATTATCCACGGCACCAGCAGCACCTTGGTGATAAAGGCGGTGCCTGACCACCAGAACAGCTCTTCGGCTTTCATGGTGTAGGCCAGTGCGATAAAGATCAGCACCAGAATCAGCGACTGTAGGGCGTAAAAGAGTGCGGCGTTTTTCGGACGTTTGGCGCCGATAACGAGCAGGGAGCTGACGATCAGCAGTCCTGCCAGATTGTTTACTATAAGCGTTCCGGTCATCATCAACTCCGTTATCCTAGCCACCAGGCTGCGATGAAGCTTGAGCACAGGGACATCACAATTAACACGAGAAGCACGCCCTGCATGGCAAGGGGAACCGGCGAGGCGTTAGCCACTTCCTCCGAGGGTTCACCCGGTACAGTTTTGCCGAACCAGTAAAGGAACCAGCCGAAGCTGGCGACGGATTCCACCAGCGCCAGGATCATGACGGGCAGCATCCAGCCGTGTGCGCTGGACAGCTCAAAACCTGCCGCAAACAGCGGGAACTTGCTGAAAAATCCGTTAAACGGCGGAATGCCGGTGATTGCCATTGCCGCGACGCAGAACCCCACTCCCAGCAGCGGCATACGGCGCATGATGCCGCGAAGCCTTGGCAGCATACGGGTGCCGCAGCTGTAGCTGAGCGCGCCCGCGACCAGGAAGAAGAGGCTCTTGGCAAACGCGTGGTTAAAGATGTAGGCAATACCGCCGTCGAACGCCATCTCGGAGCCAAAGGCGGATAGCGACAGCGCCAGAAAGATGTATGACAGCTGAGTGATGGTGGAGTAGGCCAGCAGCCGCTTAAGGTCGGTTTGCGGCAGATACATAATGAAGCCGTAAATCAGGGTGATCGTAGCCATCACTACGCCGACGATGCCGATGATTTCCGGGATTTCTCCGGCGGACATCAGGCCGCGGGCGAAAATATAGACACCGACCTTAACCATCGACGCGGCGTGTAAGTAGGCGCTCACTGGAGTAGGCGCTTCCATCGCGTCCGGCAGCCAGACGTGCAGCGGCAGCTGGGCCGATTTGCCCCAGGCGGCAAACAGAATGCCAAACAGTACCAGCGTTTTCGCATCACTGTTAAGAGTGGCTAACGCGGTTAGCGAGAAAGTGCCGGTTTCAGCAAACAGATAGGCAGCGGCCAGATAAAGCCCAACGGCGGCAACGTGAGTGATAAGCAGCGCCTTCAGAGCCGAGCGCAGCGGCTTTGGTTTCTGATAGTAGCCGATCAGCGCCCAGGAACAGCCGCCGGTGATTTCAAAGAACAGCAGTTGGCCTACCAGCGTGGAAGATAGAACCAACCCGGCCATTGCGCCAATAAACACCAGCAGCAGCGCGTAGTAGCGGGGGAGACCTTCGTGAGGGTGTTCTTTGTTACCATTGGTTAAGTAGGCAGAAGAGTAAACACTCACTAAAAAGCCGAGGAACACGACCGCGAAGGTAATCAGCGTGCTTATGCGATCCACCACCAGTCCAAACAGCTCAACGCTGCCGATGCTGACGAGGGGATAGGCGGCGTCTATTCTGCCGCCGTTAAGCCAGCCGATAGCGAGGGTCAGGGAGAGTAGCGAGGCAGTGGCGGCAACGATAGCGCACAGCAGCTTAGCCTGCTTCCCGGGGGCTAAGCCAACAATGGCCGCGCCGATAAAGGGCACCAGAACGGTTGCGAGAGCGATATTTTCCATCATCGGTATTCAGCTCCTTACAGACCGGTGAGATAAAACACGAACGCCAGCGCGGCGATGCCGAAGCCGACCCAGGTGCCGCGCGATGTCAGCAGGAAGCGGCCGCGCGCCAGGCTGTTTTCGAACAGCGATGCCACGACAAAGACCACCAGCAGCTTGATGAGAAACAGCACGATTGCCGCAATCAGTGAGCCTGCGCCGAGTGTCCCGCTGTTGCCAAAGGGCAGCAGCACGCTGACGAACATCGACGCAATAACCACCTGCTTAAGGGCTAGCCCCAGCTTGACCATCGCCAGCGCGGGGCCGGAGTATTCCGTCAGCGGGCCTTCCTGAAGCTCCTGTTCCGCTTCCGCTACGTCAAACGGGATTTTTCCCATTTCGATAAACACCGCGAAGGCGCAGGCGCCGACGGCTAACAGCGTCGCGCTCGGCGACTGAAGCGGGTCAGTTGCCAACGAGGTGCTGATGCTGCCGAGGTTGGTTGAACCGACGATCAGCGCCAGTACCAGCAGAGAAAGCACCAGAATCGGCTCAACCAGCACGCCCAGCGTGACTTCGCGGCTGGCGCCGATGCCGGCAAAAATGCTGCCGGAGTCCAGCCCGCTAGCGCAAAGAAGAAGCGGTAAAGGGCAAACAGGTAGATCACCGTAATCAGGTCACCGCCAGCGCCAAACGGCGAGGCCAGCGTAATCAGCGGCAGCGCCATGGCGACGACCAGCATTGAGCTGATGAGCACGAAGGGCATCAGGCGGGAAATAAAGCCAGAGGCCTCCGGCGCCACGTTTTGGCGCTTAAGCAGTTTAACGAGATCCCGATACTCCTGAAGGACGCCCGGTCCCCGGCGCGACTGCATTCTGGCCTTAATCACGCGGGAAATGCCGGACAGCAGCGGCGCCAGCGCTAGCAGAGCCAAAGCCTGAATAAAAGCCAGCGGCAGCAGCGACAGCGAGGAGAGAACGTCAACGGCAGAATGAGTAGTAGTCATGTTCGTCTCCTTATAGCGCTATGGCCAGCATCAACGCAGTCAGGGCAATGACTACGTACAGGCAGTAAATTCGGAAATCGCCGTGCTGGAGCCACTGAATGCGCTGCCCCAGCCAGACGACGGCGCGGGCGATGGGCAGAATGACTTTTTCTTCCCACCAGGGCTCGGCCTTCGTTGCGCCACGTAGGGTTAACGTCATGCCCTTCGCCATGGCAGGCGACGGATCGAGAAGTTGGCGTAGGCGATAGAGTGGCGCAAACATGGTGCGAATAGGCTGTGTAAAGCCACCGGCAGAAACCGACATCTGCTCTTCATAGCCGTAGCCACAGGCCCAGGGATCGCCGCCGTGACGGTGACGAAGGCGCTTGCGCTCAAACAGCGCGTAGATAAACAGCGGTAGGAACAGCAGGCCAATCAGCAGAATTGCCACCAGCGGCGTGGAGAGCACGGTCTGCGCCCCTTCACCGGGATAGACCAGCGCGCCAGCTGCAACTTCCATCGACTGCTGCCCGCCGAGCGCGGCGGCCACGTTGGCAATAACCGGAGAAATCAGCGGAGCGCCAACGCCCAGTACCAGACAGGCCAGCGCCAGTAGCCCCATCGCGATGACCATCGGCCAGGGAACCTCCGTCGCTTGGGCGGCTTTCTCACTGCGCGGCGCTCCGGCGAAGCTGATGCCGTAGACCTTAACAAAGCACAGCGCGGCCAGCGCGCCGGTAATCGCCAGCATCACAATGGCGATAGGGCCGGCGATGCGCATAATCAGCGAGCCGTCGTGACTGAGGGTAAACAGCGCCTGATAGGTAAACCACTCGCTGACAAAGCCGTTGAGCGGCGGCAGGGCAGAGATGGACATGGTGCCGATTAAAAACGCCAGCGCGGTGTAGGGCATCAGCTTGGCGAGCCCACCCATGCGCTCCATGTCTTTGGTGTGTAGCCGATACATCACCGCGCCCGCGCCGAGGAACAGCAGCCCTTTGAACACCGCGTGGTTAAGCAGGTGATAGAGACCGCCGAGCAGGCCAATCACTGCCAGCACCGGATGGTGGGTGGCGATGCCGATCATGCCTACGCCTACGCCCATCAGGATGATGCCGACGTTTTCCACCGTGTGGTAGGCCAACAGCTTTTTGATATCGTGCTCCGCCAGCGCGTAGGTCACGCCCAGCACTGCTGAAACCGAACCGAACGCCAGTACCACAACGCCCCACCAGGTCTGAGTGGCGCCGAGAATGTCGATACCGACTTTGATAATGCCGAAAATACCGATTTTCACCATCACGCCGGACATTAGCGCCGACGCGTGAGACGGCGCTGCGGGGTGAGCGCGGGGCAGCCAGCCGTGCAGGGGGATCATTCCCGCTTTGGCGCCAAAGCCGAAAAACGCCAGCAGGAACACGGCGGACGCCAGCGGCGTAGAAAGCGACGTCTGGCGGAAAGACGCAAAGTCCATACTGCCGCTTTCGGTATAGAGAAGAAAGAAGGCGATCATGATGAGCACCGACCCGGCGTGAGCAATCAGGAAGTACAGCAGCCCGGCGCTGACGGCTTCTTCATCCTGTTCGGTGATCACCAGGAAGTAAGAGGCCAGCGACATCATTTCGAAGAACACCAGAAAGTAGAAGGCGTTGTCCATCACCACCAGCGCGACCATGGAGGCGACGAACAGGTTCATGAAGAAGCCCATGTATTTCGCGCCCTTGCCGATGTACTCCTCAACGTAGGACAGGGAGTAGATAGACGTCACCACGACTAGTAGTGAAATGGCCAGCACCATAAAGGCCGCCAGCCCATCCAGACGGACGGTAAATCGCGCAAAGGAGAACGGCCCGTCAAGCGCCAATAGATAGACGTCACCGCTGCAAAGTGCGGAAACGGCTGACACCAGCCCGAGTACGCCGCCAAGGGCGCAAAGCAGGCCGGAGAGCCGAAGCGTTATGCGTTCGCAGCGGCCAATCAGCAGCGGAAGTACCGCCCCGACTAAATAAGCAGCAAGGGACAGGAGGAGCCATGAAAGCGGATCGGTCATTATCTTCTCTCCTCACGGCTTGCGGAGGCTTCATTGTCGAAGCTTCCCGGATGGAAAACGTCCATCGCCTCGGCCCTCTTGGCCGCGCTGGCGCGTTCCAGACTGTCGCTGTCGATGATAAACAGCGTTTTGGTTGGGCAGACGCGAACGCATTCAGGACCGGTTGGCAGAAAGCTGCACAGATCGCATTTGACCGCCACGACGCGCATGCCCGGTTTCCAGGCCAGCATGGGATTTAGCCTGCTGTTTAGCGGCGCAGTTCTGGCCTCGCGAGCGTGGGCATCGGCCTGAGAAAAGCGCTCATAGGAGGTTGGCATGGAGAGTGGACTGCTGCCGTGCGGCGTAATGGCGCCAAACGGGCAGGCAATAGCGCACAGCTTGCAGCCGATGCACAGGCTTTCGTTTAGCTCGATAGCGTTATCGGCATGCGTAATGGCCTGCACGGGGCAAACCTGCGCACAGGGCGCATCTTCACAGTGTCGACACAGAATTGGCGCGGTAGCGCCTGCGTCTCGCATAACGGTTAATCGCGGGTGAGACTGCAGGCCCTCGACTTTGTGCACCTCGCTGCAGGCGGCCATGCAGGTGTTACACCCAATGCACTGTTTTGGATCCGCAATGACAAAGCGGTTCATTACCATCCCTCCGGTGTTTAGACCCTCGTCCGACGGTGTCTAAGGCTGTACCTCTAAACGGTTAATGGAGAGGTAGCAGGAATCGTGCCAAAGGAATGAGGTTGGTAATTATCTGATATTTATATTAATTTAATATTGAATGACGAAGGATAAGGGCTATTGGCGCAATCGTCGTCATTTATGACGATGATAGAGTGACGAAAAAAGAGAGGAATTTATTCGTCGGGCAATGGCAGGTGAGGGGTTGTGGAAGGCAGATCGCAGATAACAAAAAACCCTGCTGGTGAGGCAGGGTTCTTTATTTTCTCGCCCTCGGGCTGCGGATAGCGACCTGAGCGGCGATGCGTGATAATACAAACTTAGCGATATGAGTTTAACCCGCCTTATCCCCCATTGCAAACGAACTCCTCCGCTCTTTATAATGCCGAGCGCTGGGGCTATCACGTTTCAGACCAGACCAATTTCAAGTCCTGACTGCTAGACGGGTGGTGCCGCAGGCAGCGCCCCGGTCTGGAGCGTGATAATACAAACTTAGCGATTGTGAGTGTAAGGGTAAGATGCTGGCGTTGCGCTCCTTTTAGAAGGAGAGCGGATGGACACACTGATGCGTAAGCTGGTTGTGCTCGTCGCCGTGCTGGAGCTGCTACTGGCTCTATTACGGTTGATTGACCTGCTGAAGTAATTCACCGGTTGAAACGTACCTAAGGGGGAATGCCAGTTCCCCCTTTAATAAAACATTCCTCTCAATTTCTTAGATAAATACTTCTCACTGCTCTCGTATTTCATCTCTGTCGTTGATAAACATGATGCAGCCTGTTTGGTGACGCTATGCTGAATTTTATCGAGTGACATTGGCTGAAGAGTGGGCTTGATATTGCTTTAGGATGTAGAGGTAAAGAAAGCCTATTTGAAGAGAAAGTGCAAAAAACAAAAAACCTCGTTGGTAGCGAGGTTTTTTGTTTTTGTTCTCAGTAAACACACCGTTGTTTAAATATGGAGCACGGCATCTCAACCTGACTTTGTGAGTGTAGCGCTCTCTATTTTTGATTGCAAGGATGTAGATAACGCACAGTTATTAATGTTTTTTATTTGGAAATGCCTCGCAAAAAACAGATGTCCTTATTGGCTGAGTTGGGAGGCCTTTTATAATTCCGAGCGTCAGGTTTGCCGTGCTCTGATTTGTGCCAGTTTACAAGTCCTGGCTGTCGGACGGGTGGTGCCGCAGGCAGTGCCCCGGTCTGGAGTGCGGTATCTCAACCTGATAATTGAGCTCCGATGCTGACAGGCAGTGTAAGGGTAAGGCGTCGGCGTCGTGCTCCGCAAGTACGGAGAAGCGGGTGAAATGGACATTCTGTCTGTCATCATTGTTGTTATGGAGCTGCTGTTAGCGCTATTACGACTGATTGACCCGATGAGGTAGCTCTTGGGTTGAAACGCACCTAAGGGGGAAGACCACTTCCCCCTTTAATAAATAATTTTCAATAAAATCGATATGGTTATTTAATTGATTTCTCAGCTAATAGAATGTTCAACACACTCATTGATAGCAAATAGGGGGATTAGAGAAGATGCCGAAACTTAAACCTGAAACATTTTTTCCTACGGATAAAGAAGAGACAAAAATTCGTGAGGCCGTAGCCTTCGATCCCGATACGGTACTGCTTGAAGATCCCGCAATTAAACTTGTTCCTCTTAAAGAAGTTATTAAATCTCGCCTATTATCAAAAAAGCGGCCCCAGCCAAAGCCGGAGCCGCTAAACCAACCTATCTAACTCTTATGCCTTTTGCGCCGTGCCGCTAGCGCGGGCGTTGCTGACGGTCAGGGTGACAACGGCGGAAGCGATCAGCGCGACAATCATAAAGATGAAGGCGCTGTTATAGCTGCCGTCGCTGGTTTTAATTAGCCAGCCCATAATCGGGGCAGAAACCACGCCTGCCATCTGGCCGCCAAAGTTAACGATACCGGATGCGCGACCCATGATCTTGTTCGGAATGGTGTCCATCAGGATGCCCCAGAAGGTCGCCATGGCGAAGAACATGAACAGTGCGGAGATACACTGGTAAACCACCGCCATGTCGGCACTGACAACGGTAAAGGTCATGTACAGAAAGCCTGCGGCGATAACGGCCGTCAGTACGTACAGCATCTTGCGCTGAGGCTTGAATTTATCGGAACAGTAGCCGCCGATCAGGGTGCCCGCCGCGCCGAACAGGAACGGAATGGCCGCCATCACGCCGGTCTTGGCCAGAGAGAACTCGCGCACAGTGATAAGGTAGCTTGGAAGCCAGGTAGAGAAGCCCCAGAAGGTGATATCAAACAGGAACCAGATAGCGGCCATCTGCCACAGTACTGGCATTTTCAGTACTTGGCTGAACGGCATAGGCGGTTCGGAAGTGCTGACAGTATTACCGTCTGCAGCCAGTTCGTCCAGATCGGCCTGCGTGATGCTGGGGTGATCTTTCGGGTTATCGCGGGTAAAGAAGTAAATTCCTGCGGCAATGAACAGGCCGGGCAGGCCAAGAACGATAAACACCATGTGCCAGCCAAAGGCGCCGATAATACCTGCAGCAACAACGACTGCCAGGGCTGGGCCTAAGGTGTTAACGGTAGACTGAATAGCCGTTGCGCGACCGCGCTCTTTGGACGGGAAGTAGGTGGAGATCATCTTCCACGACGCGGACGGGAAGCAGCCCTCGCCAATACCAAACAGGAAGCGAACTGCTAACATCAGCGGCAGGGTCAGTACTGCGCCAGTTAGACTGGTAAATATTGACCACCAGGCGATGCCGATAGCCATGATTTTACGCGCACCGAACCTGTCGGCCAGAAATCCACCGGGGATTTGGAACGCGGCGTAGCCGATAAAGAAGGCGCTGATGATAAGACCCTGCTCAGCAGTGTCCAGATTCAGGTCTTTGCCGATAAAGGGCAGGGAGACGCTCATAACCATGCGATCGAGGAAGGAGAGTAGCCAGGCAAGCCAAATCAGAGAAAGGACGGTATATCTCGCTTTCCAGGTTTTGGGCTTGGCCGCACTGGCCGCGCCTGTCGCGTTGGATTGTAAACTCATAATCGTGATGTCCTTAGGGTAGGGGCTCCCGTCACGGATATAAAATATCCGCGAGGGTTAAGCCCTTTGTATTGTTTATTATGGTTTTTATTGCTTTCTAATAACGCTACCGCTGCAGGCATAGCTTTCTATGCCATGTATTAACGCCAGACTTCCGTTGACCATGACAATTTCAATGCCTTCCGGATACTGGTTAGGTTCGATAAAGGTGCCCTTGTCCGCGACAGTTTCTGGGTCGAGCATGACGATGTCGGCGGCGTAGCCCACTTTCAGCAGCCCGCGGTCGCTAAGCCCCATAACTTCTGCCGGTTTGCCGGTCATCTTGCGGATAGCCGCTTCCCAGCTCAGGCACTTCTCTTCGCGCACGTACTTGCCCAGTACGCGAGGGAAGGCGCCGAAAACGCGGGGGTGAGGCTTGCCTGCACCCATCAGGCCGTCGGTACAGACGTTCTGCTCCGGGCGGCAGAGGAACTTGATGACGTGTTCTTCGGTGCCGTAGAAGTCGACCATGCCAACGGCGTTTTCTTCTTCGTACAGCAGGTCAAAGGTGGCGTTGTAGGGATCTTTGCCGCGCAGCTCGCCGAGTTGAACCAAGTTGAGGCCAACGGCGTCCTGGTTTTTAGCCGTTTTAGCGCTAGTGACGAAGATCTGGTCCAGACCGGCGAAGTCGATGAAGTTGTCCCAGCCGGGAATACCGTTTTTGATATCTTCAATCATCTTGGCGCGCAGTTCAGGAGACTCCAAACGCTCAAGCAGCTTGTCGGTGCCGCCGGAGTGAACCCAAGGAGGCAAGATCACGCCGAGCATGGTGCTGCCCGCCACGTAGGGATACTGATCGTAAGAGATGCGGATGCCCTCTTTTTGCGCCTGTTCCAGCATGCCGAGCATCTGGTCGATAAGCCCCCAGTTTTTCTTGCCGCACACCTTCATGTGGGAAATGTGCAGCCAGACCCCGGATGCCTTGGCGATGTCGATAAGCTCTTGAGTTGAAGTAATGATGTCATCAGCTTCACTGCGCTGGTGGACGACGAAAATGCCGTTGTGCTTAGCCGTAACTTTGCACAGCTCGATCATTTCAGCAGTATCGCCGAACGCGCACGGCATATAGATAAGGCCGGTAGAGAGGCCAAATGCGCCCGCTTTCAGCTCACGCTCAAGGATTTCGCACATTTTCGCCACGTCTTCACGGGTGGAAGGATTGCCTTCCAGACCCATAGCTTCCATGCGGACGTTGCCGTGGGGTACTAAATAGGCGAGGTTAGTGGCCGGATGGTGCTCTTCCAGCAGTTTGAGATAGCCTTCAGTATTTTTAAACTTCCAGTCGATCTTGTCGGTATCGCCATCCAGACCGGCGATGTTCTTACGCCAGGCGGCGATATACTGCTCCGGCAGCGGCGCGAGAGCGACGCCGTCCTGACCCAGCAGTTCAGTAGTAATACCCTGACGGATTTTGGCAGATAGGGCAGGGTTAACGATAGCCGAAAGGTCTGAGTGAGTGTGGGTATCAATAAAGCCAGGACAGACAATCTTTCCCGTGGCGTCGATTACCTGATCGTTGACGCCGGGGGTTGCCTGGCCGATGGCGACGATGCGTCCATCGTTAACGACAACGTCGGCGATAAACGCGTCGCTGCCGGTACCGTCGATAACTTTTCCGTTTTTAAATATGGTTTTCATCGTTATTCTCCGGGACGGCGCGCCGCATGACGACGCACCGTTCTTTCTTTAGGTATATGAATGTTCTATTTTTCAGCGACGTTTTTTACTTCCCGTACAGGCTTTGGATGATGCCGTAGTAGCCGTTTGCTGAACCGGTCAGCTGGGAAACTTCGATAAACTCATCGATGGTGTGCGCCAGATTTTCCCGTGAGGGGCCGAAGCCGATGGTTTTAATGCCCGCTTCGCCCGCATAGTGACTGCCGTTGGTGCAGAAAGAGTACTGCGTGATCGTCGGCTCGATGCCCACAGCGCGAACGCCTGCCAGCGCGGCCTGCACAAACTCGTCGGACTCGTCGAACACCCAGCCGGGGAAGAAGCGCTCGCCTTCAATGGTTGAACCGGTGTAGCAGGACTCTTGCCCAAAGGCGTAGGACACCTTGCCCTTAAACTGCGGATCCTGCGCTTCCAGCTCTTTGAGCGCCTTTTGCAGCGGAGCGATAACGCTTTCTTTGGTTTCGCCCACCAGCAGGCGGCGGTCATAGGTGGCGCGGCAGTAGTCTGGCACCACGGAGGCGCCCGGGTACGGCGAGGATTTAATATCGGTCAGCTCCAGAATGCCCAAGCCCAGTACCGGATGAGTCGGTGGCGTGACGGTGCGGATTTTGTCAATCAGCTGTGACATCTTGTACACCGCGTTGATGCCCGCCTGAGGGTTGGCTGAGTGGGCAGGCTTGCCGTAGGTTTCCACCACGATTTCCGCCCGACCGCGCTGGCCGATTTTCAGATTCAGCTCGGAGGCTTCGCCGATGATGACGTAGTCCGGCTTATAGCGTTCGGACACCAGACGGGCGGCGACGCCCTCAAAGCACTCTTCGTGTACGATACAGGCGACGTAAATTTTGCCGGCGAAGTCGCGCTGGTGGTCTTGGCCGTAGAAGCCAACGGCAGAAATCATGGCAGCAACGGCACCCTTCATATCGGTAGTGCCGCGACCGTAGATTTTGCCGTCTTCAATGTCGCCGCCGTAGGGGTTACGGCTCCACTTTTCTTCGTCTACCGGAACGGTGTCGATGTGGCCGTCAAGCACCAGCGTCTTGCCCGGGCGATTGCCAACGATGCCGCCGACGATGTTGCCGTATTTATCGATGTGAATGTCGTCAAAACTGTAGCTTTTCATCATTTTTTCGATAGCTTTGACCACATCGCCTTCCTGACCGGAGTAGCTCTTTTCGTGGATCAGGGTCTGGCAGTTTTTAACCACTTCATCAAAACGACTTGCTGATAACATGTTTATTCTCCGTAATGACCGTAATTGCGGGGCCGTAAGGCACAGCCTAGTATTTTTTGAAACTTGGAATTTCGCCGTCCCACACGATGTCGCGATAGCGCTGCGGGTCGGTGTCGCCTTCTGTGCTGATAACCAGCACGCGAGAGTCTTGATTTAAGCCCAGCTGCTCGCGAATTTGCGCCATTTCCGGCGAACGCATCAGAATGCTGAGCAGGCCTGTCGTTACCGCGCCGGACTCGCCAGAAACAATGTGCGGATCTCCCGGCAGCGGGTTGCCTAGCGTGCGCATGCCTAGCGTGGCGACGAAGTCCGGACAGGAGGCGAAGGCGTCCGCGTAGTCGCGTAGCAGCTCCCAACCGATGGAGTTGGCTTCACCGCAGGCCAGCCCGGCCATCACGGTTTGCAGATCGCCGCCAACCGGAATCGCCGCACCCTTCTTCGATAGGGCCGAGCGATACAGGCAGTCGGCAATCAGCGCTTCCGCCACGATAACTTTCGGCCTGTTTTCGCCGTAGGCGGCGGTCAGCATGCCCTGTACCATACCGGCAAACGAGCCTACACCGGCCTGAACAAAGACGTGCGTCGGCGGAACCTGATGAAGCTGGTTCATCGCTTCCAGCATCAGGGAGCCGTAGCCCTGCATAATCCACAGAGGGATCTTCTCGTAGCCCGGCCATGCGGTATCCTGCACAACAACCCAGCCGTGCTCTTTCGCCTGTTCGGCGGTCATGCGCACCGCGTCGTCGTAGTTCATATCAACGATTTCCGCCCGAGCCCCTTCGTTGCGAATGGCGGTCAGTCTTTCCTGTGAAGAACCCTTCGGCATATAAACAACGGACTTCTGTTTAAGCTGGCGCGCCATCCACGCTACGCCGCGACCGTGGTTGCCGTCAGTGGTGGTAGCGAAGGTGACTTCTTTGATTTCTTTTCTCACCGCGTCGCTGGTCATCACGTCAAAAGGCAGTTCGCTAATATCTTTACCCAGCAGATCCGCGATGTGTCTGGCCATGGCGTAAGCGCCGCCCAGCACTTTAAACGCTTTTAGGCCAAAGCGTTGTGACTCATCCTTAAGACACAGACTTTTAATGCCGAGCTCTTTAGAAAGTATCGGTAAATGATAAAGCGGCGTTGGCGCATAACCCGGCATAGAACGGTGGAAGTTCAACGCTTTTACCAATTCCTGATAGCTGAACGGCGCAAGCGGTGCCGTAGGGCGTTCAGTGAACGAGGTATGGTTGATAAAACACTGCAATATGTCCTGCATGAAAAAGCCTCATTATTGTTTTTAACTCGATGCAACACCTTGGCTGCATGTTTATCGCGTTTATCGATAGTCATAGAAAAGCAAGCAGCGTGCCACTTTGAAAAAGAAGGCGTTATTTTTCTTTTATTTATTGATTTGTAATGTTTTTTATTAGGGTTAATTAAATGAGGGAAATCGTGAAGAAAAAATAAATTATCAATGGGGTGATAAATTATCACTATTGATAATTTATGTGATCTACATGGATAAATAAGAATAGTTATTTAAATACAATAGAATAATGCTGTTGATTTGGGGATGCGTTAATTCTCCATTCAATAATTATCATTTATTGATAACTATGGGAAGCCATCGGGGGAAACCGTTGTGATCTCGGTATTAAGCAATATTCAGGACGATATCTGTAACTATGCGGACGCCATTTCCGGCATTACTGGGACCGACGTTGAAATCATCGACGAGTCGCTCATTCGCATCGCCGGGACGGGTAAATATCGCCACATGCTCAATCAGAACGTGGCAAAAAACGGCTATATTTACCGCCACGTTTTACAGGTACAGAAAACGGTACTGATAGAGAACCCCGGTGAGAATATTCTCTGCCGCAGCTGTGAGAAGCATCTTTACTGCTCTGAAGTGCTGGATTTAAACGCGCCAATTTTTCTGAACGATCGCGTCATCGGCGTTATTGGCATCATCTGTTCTTCCATGGAGCAGCGTCAGGTTCTGCTTAATCAAATCGATAAGTTCATCACCTTCATTGAACAGATTGCCGAGATGATTTCCAGCAAGGTGTTCGAATGCCTCGAGAGACTGCGAGCGCAGGAGACGCTGGGCGCGTTTCGTCGTCTTATTGACGCGATGGATCGCGGCGTGGTGGCGATCGATGGCCAGAACCGCATCTGGCACGCCAACCTGTCGGCTGAACGCCTGTTTAACCGCGAAGTGGTGGGAATGGCGCTTGAGATCGAAATGACCGGGGACGTGCTGTACGGCGATGAGGAAGCGTGGCTAACGCTGGAAGGGCAGCGCCATCACGTGCTGTGTAAGCAAATATCCCTGTCGTCATTTGATAAAGACAGCCTGACGATGGTCATTTTCCACGATGCCCGCGACTACATGAGCAAAGTCACACTGCCTGCCAATGAGTTTGACGACCGCGCTCGGCTAGTAGGGCATTCCCGCCCGATGGAGCAGCTTCGAAACACCATTGGCAAAGTGGCGGACAGCTACGCCAGCGTGCTGATTACCGGTGAGAGCGGCGCGGGGAAAGAGGTGGTGGCGTTCGCTATTCATCAAAACAGTCCGCGCAAGGCGCAGCCGTTTGTCACCATTAACTGTGCAGCCATTCCCGAACAGCTGCTGGAAAGCGAGCTGTTCGGCTACGTGCGCGGCGCGTTCAGCGGCGCGGATCCAAAAGGGCGAGTGGGTAAATTCGAACTGGCTCACGGCGGCAGCCTGTTTTTAGACGAAATCGGCGATATGCCGCTGCACCTTCAGGCCAAGCTGCTGCGGGTTTTGCAAGAGAAGGCTATTACGCGGGTAGGCTCTAACAACGTAATTAATATCGACGTACGCATTATTGCCGCCACCAATAAAAACCTGTACGACATGGTTGAGAACGGCCAGTTCCGGCAGGATCTTTACTACCGTCTGAACGTGGTGCCATTAGAGCTTCCTTCACTGCGGGAGCGTAAAGAAGACATCGCCACATTGGCGCAATATTTCGCTGACGAGTTCTCCGACAGCTATCAGAGGCCGAGGCAAAAGCTGCCTGCGGACGTGATTAACCTGCTGTATGCTTATCATTGGCCGGGCAATATTCGCGAGCTGCGCAACGTGATTGAGTATATCTACGTGATGCAGGGCGACGCGTCCGGCATCAACGCCAGCCATTTACCCCCTCACTTACTGCACGCGACAGAGCGCATGTTGACGAACAAGTCTGCGTCTCCACTTAAGGGCGCGGCCATACCCGCTGAAAAAGAGGCTATCGCGCTGGCTTTAACGCAGTTTGGTCACGATGTTGAAGGAAAGAAGCGGGCAGCGGAGCACTTGGGTATTGGTATTGCAACGCTGTATCGCAAGATTAAGCGCTACGATCTGGCCTGATGAAAGGGGAGAGGTGATGAGCGATCTTGAAAAACGCGCGCGAGAGTTCGCCTCCCGAGTTCATGGGGAAGCTAACCAGCGGCGGAAGTACACGCTGGCGCCCTATATTGTGCACCCTGCCGCGGTGGTAGAACTGGTGCGCTCAGTGCCCCATACGCCAGAAATGCTGGCCGCTGCCTGGCTGCACGATACGGTGGAGGACACCGACGTTCTTATCGACGACATTTTTCACCTGTTCGGTGAGTCGGTTGCTCAGTATGTGGCGATGGTCACTAAGGTCAGCGCTGAGCGAGACGGTGACAGAGAGGCGCGCTTTGTTGTCGACCTCCGGCACACTGCGCTCGCCTGCCCGCAGGCGAAAACCATTAAGCTGGCGGACATTATCGACAACTGCCGCACCGTGGCCGATTTTGACCCTGCCTTTGCCGAAGGCTATCTGGCAGAAAAGCGCCGCCAGCTAGCGGTGTTGACTCAGGGTGACGCGGAGCTGTTTCAGCAGGCGAATGAGACGATTGAACGAGGTGTAGGGGTTGTATTAGCGTGGAGGCAGGGGAGAGAGACTTTTTAAGGCAGGAAGCGCCGCCATTATTTTTGGAGATATATCGCAGAAAACAAAAATCCCCGCTGGTGAGACGGGGATTCTTATTTTTTTGCCCTTAGGCTGCAGGTAACGGCTTAAGCGGCGTTGTGCGACAACATAACTCAACGACATGATTTTAACCCCCTTTATCCCCCGTTGCAAATCAATAACCCCACTCTATAATGCGAAACGTTGAGTTTATCGCACTTCAGATCAAACCGATTTTAAGCCCTGGCTGCCGGACGGGTGGTGCCGCAGGCGGTGTCCCGGTCTGGAGTGCGACAACATGACTCAACAAATGTACACCAGCATCGACAGGCGGCGTAAGGATAAGATGTTGGCGTTGCGCTCCTTCAAGAAGGAGAGCGGATGGACACACTGATGCGTAAGCTGGTTGTACTCATTGCCGTGCTGGAGCTGTTGCTGGCTCTGCTGCGGTTGATCGATCTGTTGAAGTAGTTCGCGGGTTGAAACGTACCTAAGGGGGAAGCCGATTCCCCCTTTAATAAACGCCTTCTTAAACCAGTATGGCCTTATTTAAACGGACTATACTCCACCGGCACCCAGCGATATCCCTGAGCGTCCGCACCTACATGCCCAATACCGGGGAATGGCAGATGGGCTCCGGCTATCCAAAGATCGGTTTTCGCCACGTTGGCGAACATCATTTTGCGGGTTTTTATCGCCTCTTTACTATCAACGTCAAACTCCATGGCGACTTCTGGGCGGGTAAACTGCACTGAATGGCTGTGGACGATGTCTCCCCAAACCAGCAGGCGCTGTTCGCCAGAGGTGAACAGATAAGAGCTGTGGCCAGGCGTGTGTCCCGGCGTTGGCATCACGGTAACGCCGTCGAGCAGTGCGTCTGCAGGCTGATACGTCTTAAACTTTCCGGCAGTTTGATAAGGGGTAACGGCTGTTTTGATAGCGGTAAATGTTGACTTGGCGTCATCCGGCGCTTTTGCTGCCTGTTCCGGGTTTAGCCAGTAGTCGGCTTCGGCTTTGGCGGCATAAATAGTCGCGTTAGGAAAGACCATTGCTCCGTTATCAGTGATGCCGCACAGGTGATCGGGATGAAGGTGAGTCAGCAGCACGGTATCTACCTGCTCTGGCTTATAGCCAGATGCCTGTAGATTATCCTTTATTGATCCCAGCGTTGGGCCAAAGCACTTTGCCGCGCCGGAGTCCACCAGCACCAGACGGCTACCGGTATTAATCAGGTAGGCGTTAACGGCGGTCTGCACTCCGCTGTCACTGTTGAGGTACATTTTGTCCAGCAGCGCTTTGGCGTCTTTAGCACTTATGCCTTTATACAGACTGGTGCCGATCTTGACAGAGCCGTCGTACAGCGCAGTGACTTCAAACTGGCCGAGCGACATACGGTAGTAGCCAGGGACCTGCGTCTCCTGCTTGGTCGGGGCAGATGACAGCGCGGTAAACGCACATCCGGTCAGTGCTAGCGCCAGTAGTGCGCGAGAAGCGAATTTCTTCATGGGTGACTGTTCCTTGCTGTTTATAGCATCGCTGTTTAACTATAGTGTTCTTTTCCTGACATATCGTGCGTTAGGCAACCTGTTCAATCCGGCAGCGCTGGCACAGGGGATAGTCGTCGAGAAACGGTTGGATAAGCGCGCGCATGGTGGCGAAACTGCTGCCGTACAGGTAAAGTGCTGTCTCTTTGTTGCCCTGATAATAGCTATGAATGGAGCCCTCTTCTCCAAGTGCCTTTTCCACTTCGCTCCAGACGACGTTAACGTCGCTGTTTTGATAAACGTCATCCGGCAAATCGGTGCCGTTGAGATAGAGTGCTAACCCTTCTTGATGCCCGAAGGGGATCGTACGGTCATCGACGCGTAACCGGGAACCTTTGGGCGCGAGAGCTTTTTCCAGAAAGCCGAGAATGTGGCCTATCGCCTGTTCGCTGACGTCCGTTGCATCAATTTCAATGTCGCACTCACTGACTTCGCCATCGTCAGTGAGTAAAGAGCCGCCGCCGCTGACGTGGCCGATGGTGTAGCGCTCTAAAACTTTCTCCAGCGCATCTTCCAAATCACCTCTATGAGTTGGCTGAAGCCGGGCATTAAGCGTCACGGTGACAAAATGTTTTTCTTCTGCTTTCTTACCGAAAATATTTTTAAACATGCCGAGCTCCTTTTAGGCACATGGAAAGATGTCGAATGAACTTACTGTCATGATAGCGAGATCGACAAATCGGCGTTAGTCTTCTTTGAGCGCAAACCTTAAATAAGGAGACTGAAATGAGCGTTTGCTATATGGCCTATGTATCCGGGGTCGTCCAAGGTGTTGGTTTTCGCTACTTCACTCAGCTTCAGGCGCGGGCGCTGGGGGTTACAGGCTATGCCTACAATATGGATGACGGCCGTGTGGAAGTGTTGGCCTGCGGTGAGCGGGAGCAGGTAGAAAAGCTGATTGCGTGGTTAAAGGTTGGCCCCCGATCCGCCAGAGTTGAACGCGTGCTCATAGAGCCTCGCCCCTACCGCGACTGTGCGAGTTTCAGCATTAAGTATTAAGCTTGCGCAGTGTGCTGTAACTGTCTGGCAGCGCCACCTGCGTACAATTGCGGTACACAGCCTAGCCATTAATTCCTCCGATCGGGTAGACTAGACCCCAATACATCGCACTGATTTGTACAAACGATAACCCGGAACCCGCTATGCCTTCTTCTCCCGTTTCTATTCAACGTCTGCACACCTTTGGGCTGCCGGTTTACGCCGAGCGCGTCATTGAGGCCGATTCCGCTTCGTTGCTGCAAAGCGCCTGGCGGGAGGCAAAGCGAGAGGGTAAGGCGACGCTGCTGCTGGGCAGCGGCAGCAATATGCTGTTTCTGGAGGACTTTGGCGGCTGGATCGTTCTCAACCGCATCAAGGGAATAGAAGTTAAGGAGTCTCCCGATGCGTGGCAAATCCACGTGGGCGCGGGTGAAAACTGGCACGAGCTGGTGCGCCATACGCTTTCCCTTGGTATGGGGGGGCTTGAGAACCTAGCGCTTATTCCTGGCTGCACGGGCTCAGCGCCGATTCAAAATATCGGCGCCTACGGCGTAGAGTTGAAAGACGTCTGCGACTACGTTGACGTGCTGAATCTGGAAAGTGGTGAAACGCGTCGACTCTCCGCTGCCGAGTGTGAGTTTGGCTATCGCGAAAGCGTGTTTAAACACCGTTATCGCGACGGATACGCTATTACCGCGGTAGGGCTTCGGTTACCGAAACGCTGGCAGCCAGTGTTGAGCTATGGCGATCTGCGTGCACTAGACCCAGCCACGGTGACGCCTTCTCAAGTGTTTGATTCAGTATGCGCCATGCGTATGAGCAAGCTGCCCGATCCGGCGGTAACCGGTAACGCCGGCAGCTTCTTTAAAAACCCAGTGGTCAGCGCATCGGACTTCGCGTCTATTTTGGCGCACTATCCTAACGCTCCGCACTACCCACAGGCAGACGGTCAGGAAAAGCTGGCGGCTGGCTGGCTTATCGATAGCTGTAGATTAAAGGGACACGTTATTGGTGGCGCGGCGGTTCACCAGCAGCAGGCGCTGGTACTGATTAATCAACACGGTGCAACCTCTCAGGACGTGGTTCAGCTGGCGGCCTATGTGAGAAATCGCGTTGGCGAAACCTTTAACGTCTGGCTGGAGCCGGAAGTGCGCTTTATCGGTCGGGAAGGGGAGCGTAACGCAGTAGAGGTGCTGTCATGAAGAACATTGCCGTTCCGCTTCAGCTAGTGAAAATCCTTTCTGACGGTGAGTTTCATTCTGGCGAACAAATAGGACAGGCGCTGGGCATGAGCCGCGCTGCGATCAACAAGTATATGCAAACTCTGCGCGACTGGGGGCTGGACGTGTTTACCGTGACGGGCAAGGGATACAGCCTGGCCGCGCCGCTTCAGCTTTTAGACGCGGAAGCTATTTCCAAGAGCCTGCCGGAAGGGGGCGTTACGGTGCTGCCAGTGGTGGATTCCACCAACCAGTATTTGATGGACAGAATCGGATCTCTGCGCTCCGGCGAGGCGTGCGTAGCCGAGTTTCAGCAGGCGGGGCGTGGGCGTCGCGGTCGGCAGTGGTTCTCGCCGTTTGGTTCTAACCTCTATCTTTCCATGTACTGGCGATTAGAGCAGGGGCCAGCGGCGGCCGTAGGGCTTAGCCTGGCAGTCGGCATTGTGATGGCTGAAGTGTTGCGCGAGCTGGGCGCGAAAGACGTCAAGGTCAAATGGCCGAACGATCTCTACATGAACGACTGCAAGCTGGCGGGAATATTGGTTGAGCTGACTGGTAAAACCGGTGACGCGGCGAACGTTGTCATCGGTGCCGGCATTAATCTCGCCATGCGCGAGCCGGACAGCAGCGTAGTGAACCAGCGCTGGGCAAACCTGACGGAGGGCGGCCTGAATATCGACAGAAACCTGCTGGTCGCCCGTCTGATTACCGCGCTGAGAGATACGCTGGTGCAGTTTGAGCAGCAGGGGCTGGCTCCCTTTGTTTCCCGCTGGCGCACGCTGGACAACTTTATTGACCGCCCGGTGAAACTCTTGATAGGAGAGCGTCAAATATTCGGTATCGCCCGCGGTATTGATAAGCAAGGGGCGCTTTTGCTGGAGCAGGACGGTGAGATTCAGCCATATATCGGTGGTGAGATTTCACTAAGGCCTGATGATCGCGATCTCTAGGATGCTCCCATACGCTTGCATGGGAAAACTGAAAGCTGTTTAACATATCTATAAGCCAATGGAGGGTGTTATGTTCAAATCTCGAACTGTACTGTCGCTGCTTGCGGGTGCGCTGTCGCTGTGCTCTTTTTTCAGTCAGGCGGAAACGGCGGAATTCAAGACCGGAGAATACCGTTTGTGCAATGGCGAACTGGCTGACTGCCGTCAGGGTAAGTCACTGCACGAAAACGAGTCTTACTACTTTGAAAAAAACCATACCGGGCGCATTCTTTTTCGGGCCGAGAGAACGGGCTTTTTTTGGGAAGTTATGGGCGACAGGCTGGAAATAAGCCTCGACGATGGCTCGAAGATGGCGATGACCGTACGTGAAAATAGTGCGCTGCTCGACGATCCCAAGAGTGGAACGTTTGTGCTGACGCTGGATGAAGACGCGTCTTTTATTCCCGGACTCTATTACCTTTGCCCTGAAAACAGCGACACGTCCTGCTTTGCGTCGCTTGATGCGTTTACATCTTCTTTTCCTGCCCCAGATGGCGAAACGTCACCTACTTTCCTGATGCTGTATCAGCAAAGCGAGTACAGCCAAATTTGCCCGAAAGGAGAGAAAGAGTGCCAGCCACTGACCTGGATGCTCTCTGCTGACAATAAGCAGATTGTTACAACAATAAAGGGGCAAAAAGTCACACTGCGCATTGATCGCAATATGCTGATTAACGACGCTACGGGTGAACGCTATTTACGGGCATACAGCGAGGCAATTATGGCGGCGGCCAGCTAGCACCGCCCGATCTTTTCGCCTATTTCCTCAGCCTCACCTGCTCAACGGCGTGATTCGCGCCCTTGGTTAGGATGAGGCTTGCCCGTTCCCGGGTTGGCAGAATGTTTTGCACCAGATTCAGCCCGTTGATTTCCCGCCAGATACCGTCAGCAATATTGATCGCCTGCTCTTCTGACAGCTTTGCATAGCTGTGGAAATAGGAGTCCGGATCGGAGAACGCCCCCTGACGAAACTTAAGGAAACGGTTGATATACCACTGGCGCAGCAGATCTTCTTTGGCGTCGACGTAAATAGAGAAGTCGACAAAGTCCGACACGAAGACGCGGTGAGGAGAGTGGGGGTAGTCCATACCGCTTTGCAGCACGTTTAGCCCCTCGAGGATCAAAATATCTGGCTGCTCGACGACCTGAGTTTCTCCGGCAATGATGTCATAAATCAGGTGTGAATAGACGGGCGCTTCAACCTGCGCTTTACCCGACTTGATCTCCGAAACGAAGCGCACTAGGTTCATGATGTCGTAAGACTGTGGAAAGCCCTTCTTTTTCATCATATCGCGTTCGCGCAGTATCTGATTTGGCAGCAGAAAGCCGTCGGTGGTGACCAGCTCGACCCGGAGCCCTTTGCTCCAGCGGCTTAGCAGCGCCTGCAGCACGCGGGCGCTGGTGCTTTTACCCACCGCAACGCTACCGGCAACGCTGATAATATAGGGAACGCGCTGCTTGCGAACGCCGAGAAACTTTTCCAGTACCACGTGGTTTTGCAGGTTACTGTCGATATAAAAATTCAACAGGCGGGACAGGGGAAGATAGATCTCTAATACTTCATCCAGCGACAGGTCTTCATTGATGCCCTTGAGGCTGGCGATTTCTTCTTCGGTCAAGGTCAGAGGCTCAGAATCCCGAAGTGCCGCCCACTGCTCACGACTGAATTCCATGTAGGGGCTTAAGCCAAATAGTTGCTGTTTTTCGTTCATAAACCATCGTGTCCTGGGAGCTGTACCGCTCGTTTACCACAATCATTTGCGCTGTAAAATCAGCAGATGCAGTGGTTCATTATAGACATCTTGGCGATGAGGGCAGCAGTTTTTCTCTGTTTGTCTATCATTTCTTTGGATCTTTTGGTGGTGGCGGGGCCTTTCGGGGTGCAAAATAGCCTCCATTGCGCGTGGTTTTTGAGGGGAGCAACAGAGTGCCCAGTGGAATTCAGCTGAGAATTAAAGGCAAAGTGCAGGGCGTTGGCTTTCGACCCTACGTTTGGCAGTTGGCTCACGAAATGGGCCTTCTGGGCGATGTCTGTAATGATGCCGAAGGGGTTCTGGTTCGCCTGTTGGCCGAGTCTGCTCCCGCGGCATTTGTTGAGCAGCTTTATGCTCGCTGCCCGCCGCTGGCGCGTATTGAAAGCGTAACGCCGACGTCGTTCGACTGGGCGACACAGCCGACAGACTTCACCATTCGCAGCAGTGGTGAAGGGCCAATGGATACACAGGTGATCCCCGATGCGGCGACCTGTCCTGCCTGCCTGAATGAACTGTTCGACAGTAACAATCGACGCTATCACTATCCTTTTATCAACTGTACCCACTGTGGGCCGCGCTTCACGATCGTCCGCAAGATGCCCTACGATCGCCCGTTTACTGCCATGGCTTCGTTTCCCCTTTGTCCTCTGTGCCGTATGGAGTATGAGTCCCCAGCGGACAGGCGCTTTCACGCCCAGCCGAACGCCTGTTCGGTCTGTGGGCCGTACGTTTGGTTGAGCAGAGCAAGTGACCCTCAGCCGACTGGTACTGTTGGCGATCTGGCGTTAGAAAAGGCTGCTGAGCTGTTGCTTAACGGCGGCATTCTGGCTATTAAAGGGCTGGGCGGTTTTCACCTAGCCTGCGATGCAACCAGCGACGAGGCTGTCGCTCTGCTGAGAAAGCGCAAACATCGACCCACTAAACCACTGGCGGTGATGCTGCCTTCGGCAGACTGGCTGAGCTTTTGCAGCCGGGAAAATGAACCGAGCCTGCGTCAGCTTCTGCAAAGCGGCCCGGCGCCTATCGTACTGGTAGAGACATCAATAGGGTCTCCACTGAGTCGCGCAGTGTGCCCCGGGCTGGATGAGGTTGGCCTGATGCTGCCCGCTAACCCTTTACAGCATTTGCTGATGGAGAAAGTAGGAAGGCCGCTGGTGATGACGTCAGGCAACGCCTCTGGTAAACCTCCCGCTCTTTCTAATGAACAGGCGCTAGCAGATCTGGGAGGGATTGCCGATCTGTTTTTGATGCACAACCGAGATATTGTGCAGCGAGCCGATGACTCCGTTGTTCGCTGGCAGGGAGGGCGCGCAGAGATGATGCGTCGCTCGCGGGGCTACGTACCCGATGCGATTGAACTGCCTGAAGGGTTCCGCGACGAGCCCCCACAGCTGGCGATGGGAGCCGATCTAAAAAACGCGTTTTGCCTGCTTCGGGGCAATGCCGCGGTGTTGAGCCAGCACCTTGGCGATCTGGACGATGTCGATATTGAGCAGCAGTACCGTTCTGCACTAACTCTGTTTGAAGATATTTATCGCTTTACGCCGGCGGCTATCGCTGTCGATGCTCATCCTGGCTACGTTAGCCATCGTTTAGGGCGAGAGCTGGCACAAAAAGCCAACCTGCCGCTGGTGGAGGTGCTGCACCACCATGCCCATATTGCCGCGACGATGGCGGAACACGGCTGGCGCAGAGAGGGTGGTTCAGTTATCGGCCTAGCGCTGGATGGATTGGGGTATGGTGAAAATGGGCAGCTATGGGGCGGCGAGTGCCTGCTGGTGGACTATCAGAGCTGCCAGCGCCTTGGTGGCCTGCCCGCTGTTGCCATGCCGGGTGGCGACAAGGCGTCGAAAGAGCCATGGAGAAACCTCCTTGCCCAGTGGCAGCGCTTTTTACCCGACTGGAAGAACTACCCTGAAGCGGCGGTCGTGATGGCTCACCCTTGGCAGCCGCTGGCCGTTGCCGTTGAGCGGGGGCTAAACTCTCCAGAGGCCTCTTCCTGTGGGCGGCTGTTTGACGCGGTTGCTGCGGCGCTATCGATTTCTCCAAACGGCATAAGCTGGGAGGGGGAAGCGGCCTGCCGGCTGGAAGCGATTGCCCGCCAATGCTGCTGTAATCGGGAGCATCCCGTCACGATGCCGTTTAGTGGTGATACGTTGGATTTAGCGACGTTCTGGCGGCAGTGGCTAGCCTATCGAGCGCCAATGGCAGATCGCGCCTACGCTTTTCATCAGGCTCTGGCGAACGGTATGGGCGACATGGCGAAAGCCTTTGCACAGCAGCACCGTGTATCGACCGTGGCGCTGGCTGGCGGTGTGCTACACAACCGCCTATTGCGCTCGCTACTGGTAGAGCGCCTTGAGGGGCTGCGCGTCATTTATCCTGAGCGATTGCCCATGGGAGACGGCGGTTTAGCGTTTGGTCAGGCAATTGTGGCGGCATCTCGCAATTAAGGTTCTATACTTATCGCTCATGGCAAAATAAAGCGCCGCTGAGCGAGCAATAATAAAAATGATAAAACGTCTGGTATTCACGCTGATGGCAGGGTGCTTCTGGCTTTTAACTGCGTTCTCAGTGAGCGCGGAGCAAGAGCCTCGCTCTGTTTATACCGGCGTGATTGGCGCGCAGGCGGTCGTTGTTGAACTGTCCATTGAGGATGACGACAGCATCGTTGGGCGCTATTTCTATCGGCGCTATCATAACGACATTGCGCTGTCGGGAACCAAGTCGGCTGACGGACGCCTGAACCTGTATGAGAATCGACGTGCAGAAAATCCCATTGCTACATCATCGATAACTCTGTATCAGGTACAGGATGGCTCATTGAAAGGTCAGTGGCGCAGCGTAGGGGGCAAAACTCAGCCCGTGCAGTTGACGCTTGCGCAGGATCTTAAAGAGCAGAAAGACGATACGCCTTATCTACAGGCGCTGCGTCAGGAAAACCCATACGACTACTTGCGTATCGCCGCTTCGTCGCTGACGAAAGAGCGCGAGCAGACGTTTATGGGGTATCACCTTCAGTGGTGGAAAGAGCCGGTTTCTGGTATTCGTCTATTTAGCGTTTTGTCGGGATATCCTCAGGGGTCGTTGAAAAAGATTAATGAACACCTGCGCGATCGCCTTTGGAAGTCGGTCGTGGACTACCACGGCTGCCTGTACGGTGGATTGCAGAGCAGTGCCGGAGAAGCCGATTTTTCTCAAACCGTCACGCCGAGCTACTTTTCAAAAAGCGTGCTGAGTGCCAAGGTGTTTACCCACTTCTACTGCGGCGGTGCACATCCAGACTTTGCTGATTTTCCTATCAATCTTGACGTTAAACAGGCGCGTGAACTGTCACTGGAAGACGTTTTGTGGTTAGGAAAGGGTGAGGCGATATATTATGACGAACAGGGGCGGGGAAATGCCACCTTTGACGAATTTTCCGACTATCGCTCGCGTCTGCTTGCGCCCTGGCTTGTAAAAAGAATGGCTGCACTCTATCCAAAGAGAATGTTGGAAAACGAGGAGTGTGATTATCGAACGCAGTCGTACTGGGCTTTTGTTAACTGGCATTTTACACCGAAAGGTATTCTTTTTAGTCCCTCTTTTCCTCGTGTTGCACGCGCCTGTGAATACCCTGAATGGGCTATTCTTCCCTACAAAGAAATTAATTCGCACGCTGGGCATTTTTCATTAAAAAATGAATAGCGGCCTTTTAATACATAGAATGAGGTATTTTTTTTGCTAAATGCTTTCTCATTTCTTTTTTCATCTAAGGTTATGTCTGTTTTTTATATAGATAAAATTCGTTCAATATCTGGGTGACTTTATAACCAGTCATTTTAACCCTATACAAAATGGGTGTTTTTCCAAGCGATTCACCTGCGTTAATAATTTAATTTTTTTGTTAATTGCTTTACCAGTAGTTTATAAATGATAACAAAGAACTTTTTTTCACAAGATGATATTTATTGAATGTGTTTAATTTTCAATTAATTGCATTCTCTATTTTTTGTTTTTATTGTTTACTATTTAAATGAGAACAATTTTTATCTTGGTGCTATTTTTTTCATTTTGAAAGTTGACGTTACAAAAAGAGACATCTAGTATTTAATTAGAATAACCAATCAAAGTGTCGTTGCCATTAGTTTGATAGGGTTAGTCAATAAGCAACTTAACATCGTTATTCAATAAGTATTACCTCCAAAGCCCGTGGGAAGGTCTTCTGGGGGAGGGATGACTTATATTTGAAAACCGAAATAAAAATTATTATTTGCGGATTTCAAGGACTGTTTAATTGCTTATAGATGACCCTTTTAGGTCGTCAGGGGCTTATTATGTCCTTAAAAAGACCTCTATTAAAACAAACGCTTTATTTTACCGGATCTTTTCTTCTCACTACGGCGCTTGCTGCCTGTGGCGGCGGCGGTGGAGGAGGAGGAGGTGGTGGTGGTGGCGGCGGCGGTAACAACAGCAGCGACTCAGGGTCTGGAAATCAGTCCTCGAGCAACGCCGGCGGAGTTGTCTCACCTACAGCGCCTATTGCACCAACCGCCTATAACCGAAATCTTTTTATCACTAAAGCCGCTGAAGCCAGAGAAGCCGGGTTCACCGGAGCAGGCGTTATTGTCGGCCTCATTGACAGCGGCGTGCTTACCAGCAATGTAGCGCTTCAGAGTGTGGTGATTAAATCACTGACCTATGTCGATCCCGCTACCAACAATACCAGTGTGGGTGACGTTCGCGGTCACGGTACCATGGTGGCTCAGGTGCTGGCGGGTCAGCGCATTGGTGATTTCTCCGGCGGTATTGCACCTGATGTGTCTATTGTCAGTGCGCGTATTATCTCCGATACACCGACGTCAGTAGGAAATAAGGGCTATTCACTTACCCGAGTTAACTATGACGTGGCTGATGCAGGGGCGAAAATCCTCAATAACTCATGGAGCATGCCCGTATGGGAGCCGTCGAATACAGCGGTGACCAATAATTACGTTAATGCCTATCAGAACTTTATAAAAACCCGAGGCGGGCTTGTCGTGTTCGCCAGTGGCAACGATTCACAGGCTAATCCTACTCAAATCGCTATGCTGCCAACCCTTTCTCCGTCTTCACAGCTGGAAAAAGGCTGGCTTGTCGTCAGCGCTGTGGATACCAGCCATCCTGACAGGCTGGCTTCTTATGCCAACGCCTGTGGTGCCAGTATGCACTACTGCCTCGTCGCACCCGGAACCGTATCTGTTCTTACCACCAACGGTGATTTTACTACCGTATCGGGCACTTCGTTTGCAGCACCTCAGGTCTCTGGGGCTGCGGCGATGGTTTGGCAGGCATACCCTTATTTCAGTAACGATCTGGTTCGACAGACGCTGTTGGGTACCGCTACTGACTTAGGTGCGGCCGGTGTGGATAGCACCTTTGGCTACGGCCTGTTGAATGCTGCTGCGGCGATAAAAGGCCCGTCAAAATTTGACTGGGGTGACGTTTCCGTTAGCTTCGACGGCTATACCTCAACCTGGCGCAATCCTATTAGCGGTGACGGCGGGTTAACAAAAGACGGTACTGGCACTCTGGTGCTAACAGAAAACGCCACCTACAGGGGAACGACAAACGTGCTCGGAGGCAGATTGGCCTCTGAAAAGAGTATCGCTTCCGATATCAACGTCAGAAGGCTTGGTACGCTGGACGTGAGGAAGGTAGGTGGAGACGTCTATAACCAAGGCAGTGTTGTGTTGCGTAACGGCGAAACTGCGTTTCACGGCAGCTATACACAAACGGCTGACGGTCAACTGGCTCTGATGCTGGGGTCAACGCTGAACGTCACGGGCTCAGCGAACGTTGCCGGAAATCTTCACGTGCTGGGTATTCCGCAGGGCTATGTTACCAAGGCGCGTCAGGATGTGCTTAGCGCAAAAGGCGGGCTGAACGGTACCTTCAATACGTTCACTCAGGCTGCGGGCGTTTTTGTTGATGCAACGGTGAGCTACAGCAGCACTCAGGCATGGTTAGACGTGAAGCGAGTTAACGCCACCGAGGTTTCTGGTGTGAACTACAATGCGGCAGCCAGTGCGGGTGCCGCAAGGCTTGAGCAGGCGTTTAGCCTGTTAGATGCGCAAAACAGCGGTTCACCATCGCCAAGTGGTGTGCAGGATAGCGAGTTTTTGAAGGGGGCGGCCAGCCTGCAACAGTCACCAACGCCGGAAATTGCTCAGGCATCTTTAGAAAGCCTGTCAGGGCAGCTGCCAGCCGCCAGCCGTGCGATGACGCTTCAGGCAGTGAACGTGAACAACCGCCACGTGTCTGACCACATTGCTCAGCTTATGGAAGCACCAGTCAGCAGCAGTTGGACGCAGAACGTTAACTACCAGAGCAGTATGACTGGAGGTGGTTTTTCCGGTGTGAACTACTCAATGAACGGCTGGGTGATGGGAAGCGACGTCTTTCTGGATAAGAACACCTTCATCGGTTCATCGTTAACGCGCAGCAATACCTATGGCAGCCTAAGCCGCGGTTCAGAGTACAACAGTGGAACCGTGGGGGAAGCCTCGCTCTACGGAGGTAAGATGTTTGACGCCTATTATGTGACGGGTCGTGTGGCATCTGGTTACTATGACGGGCAGCAGAAGCGAACGCTACTGCTGGGTACAGACTCCTCCCGCGTCAGCAGCGATCAGAGTGGTAACTACTTTACGGTTGGCAGTGAAGCGGGCTATCGCGTGAAGGGCGATAACTGGCAGGTTACTCCCTATGTTGATACGCAGTATATCAACCTGAAGCAGGATGGATTTAAGGAAAACGGCGCTTCTGGCTTTGGCCTGCAGGCGAAGTCACAAACTACTGATAGGCTACAGGCAGGAATGGGCGTGCGTGCGGGCTACGGTTGGGATATGGGGGATCAGGGGCGAGTTAACCTGACGGCGAAAACCCACTACCAGCGCGCCGTAGTGCAGAGCAATCAGCGCTACAGTGCCAGCTTTACCGGCGTTAATCAGTACATGCCTCTTCGCGGTGCAGAACTGCCTAAAGACGTCTTGATGGTGGGAAGCGGCTTTGAGTGGTTGATGAATGACCAGATGGCGCTGAACCTGTTCTACGAACAGTATTTCAGCGATGCGCAGAACGTTAACTCTGTGAATATGGGCTTTACGTTTACGTTTTAGCCGCAGGACATACAGCCATTGATAGACAAACGCCCCTTAGGTTCTGCCAAAGGGGCGTTTTACGTTATAACGCTTGCGCTTCTATTTTGAACAATCATAAATGGCGAAGGGCAACCATAAAACAGGTTCTCCCATCTCCTTTATATGATGAGCAAATGCGTCGACCTCCGCATAGGCGTTTTGAATTAGACCCAGTTCATTGACCCGAAGCGTAAAATGCTGCGAGATCTCTTTGTCCAATCCATTGCAAAGATAGCTATGACAGAAGTCGAATTCGTACCCGAGAATGTCATAGCCAAGAAGTTCACCTTCAATAACGTTATCTTCCGGTAGTAAAAAAGCATGTGTTGAATCGGCTAGTTCATTCAGTAGGCTATCGGTATTCTGTTCTTCTACAGCAAGTGCAACAATTTTTATGTTTTCCAGTTGGTATAAATAGTTTTCATAAAACGTTCGGGCATCTTGATAGTGTTGGAAACGACTGTCGAAATCTATTTTTTGTTGTTCATAGAGCGTATTGACCGCCTTTTTTAAATCGGCAAATTTGGCATCATCAAGCTTTAGCGATTTTTGATAGTTTTTATGGTTTTTCGCTTGGTTGATATAAAAGCACCCTTCTAATAGCGGGTGTAGTGTTCCTAGACATTTACTTACTGTCAGTATCTTTGGACTATTTATATCTATCCAGTCTGGCTTGGGGGAGATCTCAACCAGATAATAGCCAAAAAGTTTAAGACTCATTTTTCCCTCTATTTATAGACACGAAGCCGTTTATCTAATTGTCCCTATAAAAAAGCGCCCCGCAAGCGGAGCGCCTTGTCTTGATGTGGCGAATCTTACAGCATGCTTCTTATAGCATAAACACGCCAACCACCGCCAAAATGCTCAGCACGCTGGCAATGCCGTAGAACACCAGCTTGCCCGCAGGGATGTGCAGCTTCAGGTCGTGGCTCATGTGGTGCATACGGTGCAGACCGCACCACACCGGCAGAATAATCATCAGCAGCAGGAACACCCGGCCAATAAAGCTCTGGCAGAACGCAAGCACTCTCGGGTAGCTCAACGCTTCAGGCGCCCAGCCCAGCGGCAGAATAATCGCCACCAGCAGGATAATCGCCGGCGCCACAATGGCGCTCCACATACCGCCCGCACCAAACAGGCCCCAGAATACCGGTTCGTCAGAACGTTTAGGGTTTTGGTCAATCATTTCATTCCCCTCCTTACACCAGCGCCACGGCCAGAATAATCACGGTTACCACCGCCGTCACTGCCCACAGGCCGGTAATCATCGGCTTGGGACTCATCTTCTCGTCGCCCTTGACGATGTTCACCGCCTTCGGCGCCAGGTCAAACCAGGTCTTGGTGTGCACCACACCCATCACCAGCGTGATGATATTGAGCAGCATCACCAGCGGGTTTTGCAAAAAGCCAATAAACCCGGCCCAGCTCTCAAGGCTTCTGAGTGAGAACACGCCAATCAGCACCACAATGCTGAACCAGACGGCCGGAACGGCGGTCATTTCACGGAACATATAGAACTTATAGAACCCCAGGTTCTTCCACCAGGAAGCCTTCATCTCACGGACATAGGGTTTACGTTTGGTTATCATCATCGTCTCCCACTCCCTTTACTGGGGTTTCAGCATAGCAATCATAAAGTCTTTGGCGCTTTCGGCTTTACCCTGTTGGATAGCCGACGCCGGGTCCACGTGCTTCGGACAGACTTCAGAGCAGTAGCCCACAAAGGTACAGCTCCACACGCCGTTCTTGCCGTTAAGCTGGGTCATACGCTGCTTCTTGCCCTTGTCGCGGGTGTCGAGGTTGTAGCGATGGCCAAGGGTAATGGCGGCAGGCCCGATAAACTCGGGGTTAAGGCCGAACTGCGGGCAGGCCGCATAGCACAGGCCGCAGTTGATACAGCCGGAGAACTGATGGTATTTCTCCATCTGAGCCGGGGTCTGAATCGTTGGGCCGTTCTCAGGCTTGAGCGCGTCATTGATAATGTAAGGCTTGATGGCCTCCAGACTCTCAATGAAGTGGGTCATATCGACCACCAGGTCGCGCTCGATGGGGAAGTTCCCCAGCGCTTCGACCTTCATGCCCTGCGGGTAGTCACGCAGGAAGGTTTTACAGGCAAGCTTGGGCACCTTGTTAATCATCATGCCGCAGGAGCCGCAGATAGCCATCCGGCAGGACCAGCGGTAGGAGAGGTCAGGGGCCAGATTGTCCTTGATGTAGCCCAGCGCATCCAGCAGTGACGTGGAGGCGTCATAAGGCACATCATAGGCCTCGAAGCGGGGCTCAGCGTCACGCTCAGGGTTATAGCGCATGACTTCTACTTTGAGGGTTTTCATCTCAGACATTCGCCTGCTCCTTCTTCAGTGCTTCTTCTTTCGCCTGCGCTTCGGCTTCAGCGCCATACACGCGTTTGGCCGGCGGCAGGGTAGTAATCTTCACATCGCTGTAGTCAATGCGCGGCGCGCCGCCTTCCGGGTTGTAGAAGGCCAGAGAGTGCTTGAGGTAGTTGACGTCATCACGCTCGGTGCAGCCTTCGTCCAGACGCTGGTGTGCCCCGCGGGATTCGCGACGCAGGATGGCGGAGTGCGCCATACATTCAGCCACGTCAAGGCTGTGACCCAGTTCGATGGTGTACAGCAGGTCGGTGTTGAAGACGCTGGTGCGGTCAGTGATGCGCACGCGCTTGAAGCGCTCTTTCAGCTCGGTCAGCTTGTCGACGGTCTTTTGCATCAGCTCTTCGGTACGGTAGATACCGCAGCCTTCTTCCATGCTCAGACCCATTTCATCACGGATGTTGGCCCAGTTTTCGGTGCCTTCCTGATTGAGCAGGGCGTGCAGGCGGGCTTCGATATCGGACGCCTGTGCATCCAGCGCAGAGCCGTTAGCCGCGGTCGCGGTCTTGGCGCGCTCAAGAGCGTGTTCACCGGCCACGCGACCAAAGACCACCAGCTCGGCCAGCGAGTTGGAGCCCAGACGGTTGGCGCCGTGCATGCCGACAGAGGAACATTCGCCGACGGCGAACAGACCGGTCAGACGGGTTTCACACTGCTGGTTGGTTTCGATACCGCCCATGGTGTAGTGAGCCGTTGGGCGCACCGGGATAGGCTCTTTGACCGGGTCAACGCCGACGTAGGCCTTAGCCAGTTCGCAGATGAACGGCAGACGCTCAAGCAGCTTCTTCTCGCCCAGGTGACGCAGGTCAAGGTAGACCACATCGCCACGCGGCGTAGAGATGGTGCGACCGGCGCGCCATTCGTGCCAGAAGGCCTGAGAGACTTTATCGCGCGGGCCGAGTTCCATGTACTTGTTCTGCGGCTGGCCGAGGGGAGTTTCCGGTCCGAGACCGTAGTCCTGCAGGTAGCGGTAGCCGTCCTTGTTGACCATGATACCGCCTTCACCGCGGCAGCCTTCGGTCATCAGGATACCGGAGCCGGGCAGGCCTGTCGGGTGATACTGAACGAATTCCATATCGCGCAGCGGGACGCCGTGACGGAAGGCCATGCCCATACCGTCACCGGTAACGATACCGCCGTTGGTGTTGTAGCGGTAGACGCGGCCGGCACCGCCGGTAGCCATAACAACCGCGTTGGCGCGGATTTGCACCAGCGTGCCTTCCATCATGTTCATGGCGACCAGGCCGCGAACGTGGCCTTCATCGACCAGCATGTCGAGGACGAAGTGTTCGTCAAAGCGCTTGATGTTAGGGTACTTGAGCGAGGTCTGGAACAGGGTGTGGAGCATGTGGAAGCCGGTTTTGTCGGCGGCAAACCAGGTGCGTTCAACCTTCATCCCGCCGAAGCGGCGGACGTTGACGGCGCCGTCAGGCTTGCGGCTCCAGGGGCATCCCCACTGTTCGAGCTGAATCATCTCGCGCGGGCTGTTTTCGACGAAGTACTGGACGACGTCCTGTTCGCAGAGCCAGTCCCCGCCGGCGACGGTGTCGTGGAAGTGGAGTTCGAAGCTGTCGTCGTCACGGATGACGGCGGCGGAACCCCCTTCGGCGGCCACGGTGTGGCTGCGCATGGGGTAGACTTTAGAAATCAGCGCGATGGTGGCGTTAGGGTTGGCTTCGGCAGCGGCAATGGCTGCACGCAGTCCTCCGCCCCCGGCCCCGATAATGGCGATGTCGGCGTTAAAGGTTTGCACTGCATTCCTCCAAATGTTCCGGTTTAAGTGTGTTAAAAAATAAAAAAAATTTTTTTTGTATGTGCGTAATCAAATAAGCAAAACTATTATAGCCGAGCTAAAGTGCTTAATATGGCGTTTACATCACTCTTTTGGCGTATAAACTGTAAAATCTGATGTAATTTACCATATTAAGCATAGGGTTAATTATTTTAATTTATTTAATTGGGTTCGCTTCAGAACCGCGTATTACCACAGCCCCAACGCTTTCCACCAGATAGAACCCACACCTATCCATATGATTAAATTCACCACTGAGAACAGGAAGCCTATTTTCCACCAGGTGGGTAAGTCGATATACCCAGCGCCGTAGTAAATCGGCCCGGGTGCTCCGCTGTAGTGGGTTATAGGAAGGCAGATGTTAGCCGTAAAGGCTAGCGCTAAAGCAACCAGATAGGGCGGTGCACCCGCAGCAACGGCGACGGCAATAAAGGCCGCATACATGGCAGAAATATGCGCTGTCAGACTGGCGAAGGCGTAGTGGGAATACATATAGATAACGACCAGTAAAAACAGCGTCGTGATCCATGAATAGCCGCTCATAGAGTGACTAGCCGCTTCGGCAAACCACGGAATAAAGCCTTTACTGGAAAGCTGCGCGGCAAGGCCGACTAAACTGCCCATCCAGATTAGCGTATCCCAAGCGCCGGTTTCCTTAACGACGTTTTCCCAAGTCAGCACTTGTGTCACTAACAGACAGGAAACTGCCAGCATGGCGACCGTCGTGGCGTTAAGCCCGTTCCACCCTGACGTACACCACAAGAATAGCGAAACCAGAAACACGACCGCTAAGATCTTCTCGTGTAGCGTAACGGCGCCCATTTTCTCCAGCTCTTCACGGGCAATGATTTTGGCCTGTGGGATCTTCTTCAGCTCCGGCGGGTAAACCACGTACATCAGCCAAGGGATGGTAATAAAGGCAATCAGACCCGGTACACAGGCAGCCAGCGCCCAAGTGCCCCAAGTGATTTCCACACCAATGGTTTTTGCCGCTAGTTCCACAATCATCGGGTTACCCGCCATGGCGGTTAAGAACATGGCGCAGACCACGGACTCCGTCTGGTAGATGACCTGAAGGAAGTAGGCTCCCGCTTTACGGCTGGTTGGGCCCGGCTCAGAGTCTAGTGCCGAAGAAAGGCTGCGGGCGATAGGAAAAATGATGCCGCCGGCTCTGGCTGCGCTGGACGGCGTAGCCGGTGCGAGGATCAGATCGCTTAAAGCCAGCGCGTAACCCACTTTTAGCGTGCTGTCGCCAATGGCGCGCAGAATCATGTAGGCGATGCGTCGCCCCAATCCCGTTTTGATAAAACCTCGGGCAAACAGAAAGGCGGCAACAATAAGCCAGATCGCACCGGAGCTGAAGCCAGACAGGGCTTCAGACAGTTTTAGCGTGTTGGTCATCACGATAGCGGTAATGCCAACAAACGCTACTGCGCCGACGGGAACGGGTTGAAGAATAAAGCCGATAATAATGGCGACCATCAGGGCAAACAGGTGCCACGCCTGAGGTGTTAAGCCTTCTGGTACCGGAATAAACCAGATGATGAGGCCAATAAGAACGGTGATAGCCCCTTTTATTATATTATTAGACATATGACGGAGACCTCCGCAGTTCGGGGCCTGTTCGGTTAGTCGCCAAAAAAGCGGAGAGAAGATCCCAGAGAAAGGCGGCGACCCGATAACGGCAACCCGTTAGTAATAGTGAGGCGCGCTTCACCAAAGCGAGAGGCTTCGCGCGCCCGGATGGGTTACTTCACGCTAGGCCGTTTGGCTAGCACGCGGTCAACGAAGGTCGTTGCCAGCCCGATATAGTTATGCGGGTTCAGCATGTCTTTGATTTCCTGCTTGCTGAAGAACTGCATAACTTCTGGGTGACTCATCAGCGCGTCTTCCATAGCGATGCCTTTTTCGAAGGCGTCCATGCAGATGGTGTAGACGATTTCGTGGGCAGTTAAGCGACCCATTTTGGCGCCCAAGTGCATCATGACGGACTCTGACAGCATCAGACCCTTCAGGCAGCTCAGGTTTTTCTCCATTTTTTCCGGATAAACGATCAGGTTTTCCAGAATGTCGACGCTCTTTTCTAATGCGGCATCCAGTAGGTGACAGGCGCGCTGAACAAAGTCCCACTCGGCGATTTCACAGCTCCAGTCACGCTCGTTCTCACAGTTCATGGCTTCTACTGCCAGCGGTGCCAGCGCGCGGACGCTGCGGGTCAGGGCGATAACGTTTTCACACACCTGTGGATTGCGCTTGTGCGGCATGGTGCTGCTGCCGACTTTACCCATAAAGAACGGCTCTTCCAGCTCGCCGATTTCAGTGCGCTGTAAGGTCAGCACTTCACGGGTGACTTTACCGATAGTGCCAGCCACCAGCGCCAGAACGCTGATAAACTCGGCGATGTTGTCGCGTGCAGAGTGCCAGGCAATATCCGGTGCGGCTAAACCTAGCTCTTTCATCATGCGCTCTTGTACTTTGAGGCCTTCGGTTTCCAGTGAGGCGAGAGTACCAACGGCGCCGGAGAACTGACCGACAAACAGACGAGGCGTGATTTCATTCAGGCGTTCAGTATGACGGGCAAACTCAGAGGCCCAGCCTGCGGCTTTGAAGCCCATGGTGATTGGTAAGGCGTGCTGAACGTGGGTACGACCAGCCATCACGACGTCGCGGTATTTTTCCGCCAGCCCGTAGCAGGCTTCTTCACACTGGCGTACCTTCTTCAGCAGCACGGCGTGGGCCTCGCGAATTTGCAGCACCAGTCCGGTGTCTACGATGTCCTGACTGGTCGCGCCCCAGTGAACGAACTCGCCGGCGTTGTTGTTAAGCACGGCTTTAAACGCCTTGAGCAAAGGAACAATGGTGATGGAGCTCTTATAGAATTCACCGATGGAGGGGATGTCCAGCAGGTCGGCATTGGCCTTGCTGCAGATTTCCTGCATGGCTTCTTTAGGAATAATGCCCAGCTCGCCTTCTGCTTTGGCAAGCGCGGCTTCTGTATCCAGCCACTTTTGCACCAGATTGCGGTCGCTGAAAATATCGCGCATTTCTTTGGTACTGAAAAGAGCGCCGAAAACCTGGCTGTCAATTACCGTTGAGTTCATGATGCTTCTCCATGTTTATCGATTTAGTTTAACGTTAAAGTTGATAGTGAAAAAATAATCAGGAAAGGGAAGACGAAGGTGACAGAATGCCTTCTGAAAGCCTTCCTACCTCTTCCTGATTACATTGACTTTAACGTTAAACTTGTTAATCAAAGAAAACCATAAAAAAATTAGGGTTTGTGATCCTCTTAACAGATTATTCATTTTTTGTTTTTTAAATCAAAATGATATGAATTTCACGAAATATCTGCTCAGATGTATGTCTGATATTTATGAATGTGGAATACCTGACGGCAGCCATATCATCACAGCGTTGTGGTTATCCAGAAGAGCCCATTACGCGTTGCTTAAAATGCGTAGAGTAGAAATCCGCTTTCTACGAAGGCGGATTTCTACTTGTTTATACGGGGGAACGAGGGTTAATTAGTTCGTTACAAGCGCGTTTTCTTCTACGCAGACAGGGTCTTTGATAAATATCCATAGTGCGATAGCGCCGAGAACGTCAAAAAATGCCAGAGCAATAAAGAACGGTGCAAAGCCAACAATGCTAACGAATGCGCCAATAAACAGGTTGAAGATTAACTGACCGGACCACGCGCAGGCGCCCGCCATGCCAACTGCCGTCGCGACTTCGTCTTTTTTAAACAAATCGGCGCCTAGTGTGGTGGAAACCGTAGACAGCAGCTGGTGAGCGAAAGCACCGATGCTGATTAGCAGTACCGCGATATACGGATTTTCAACGATGCTGACTAGGCCAATTGTCATCATGATAACGGCGGCAATGGTGAAGGCGATTCTTCGTGAGTTAATTAAACTGATGCCTCTATCATTGAAGAATTTAGCAACAAATCCGCTGGCCAGACAGCCTAAATCACCCAGCAGGAAGGGTAGCCATACAAACATGGCGATTTCTTTTAAGCTGAAATGAAGTGTTTCAACAAAGAAAATAGGCACCCAGAAGTTAATTGTTCCCCAGGCTGGGTCAGCCAGAAAACGCGCAATACCAATACCCCAGAAGTTTCTCTGCTTTAAAATATGTATAACGGACGTTTTTTCTTTTTTGACATCTTTCAAATGAGTTTCTTTTCCGGCTTCAATATACTGCCTTTCCTCATCGGATAGTCGTTTAGCATCTTTAGGATCTTTATAAAAAAAGAACCACATTACTGCTGCAATTAACGCTAATGCACCGGAAACCAGAAATGCAAACTGCCAGCTGTGGAACATAATGCACCAGGCGATAAGCGGTGGAGCAAGCATAGCGCCGAGTGAGGTCCCCATTTGAAATACGCCGGTAGCGATGCCGCGTTCTTTGGCTGGAAACCATACTGATGCGGTTTTTACACCCGCAGGAATCGCAGAGGCTTCGCTGAATCCCATAATTCCACGCATAAACGCCAGCCCTTGCCATGTGCCGGTTAACGCGTGTCCCATCGTTGCCAAGCCCCATATCGCAGCACAGATGGCAAAGCTTAATTTTAATCCGACAGTGTCAATAAAAAATCCCATTATCGGCTGACCAAGGGTATACGCCAGTTGGAATGCGCTGACTATCCACGAATATTGTTCTTTTGTTATCCCTGTAGTTTGCATAATGGTCGGCGCGGCGATACCTAATGCCGTCCTGTCCAGATAGTTAATAACGGTAATGAAACAGACGAGCACAATCATATGCCATCGGTAATTTTTAATTATTTTCATGATTTTTCTTTCCTTATTATCATTAATATATATCGGCGGCATGTTTGAAATTCATACGGGGAACGACAATAGTTTTTTTAATTTCCATATGTTCACCTTGAATAAGTCAGGGGTAGAGATAGTAAATTGCCGATATGTAGTACCTATGAAATTACGCTGTCGCGGAAAGCACCTCGGAGAATATTTGTTATATTCCCAAAGGTGTTATATTTTCGCAGTAATGTAACTCTAATACTCTGGTATATAAATTTATGCTTAGCGGTAAATATCTCCGCAAAGAAAGTCGGGCCAACTTTTCTCAAAATAATTTCCGCTAATATCCGGAATATCGCGTAGTGCATTCCGGTTAACGGTAAATTTCAACTGTACACATTGAAGGGTTAGCTTGTGATTTTTGTCGTCCTCCTTTTCGGGTCTGAATCGCCATTGATCTGTCGGGCCGAGTCGAGTCAACGGCAGACATTCGCCACTCTGGTCGATAATAATTCTCGCGCCACGGCTTCCGCCGCCTTCGGCAACATAGTGTTTCAGCATAGCTAGCACTGCGGCTGAGGTTAACGCCATGTGGCGCCACATAAAGAGCTCGGTTATCTCTGCTGCATGCTGGATGGTCAGCCCATCCTGATAAATCTGTTCAACCAGAGTCTGTGCATCGCTACTGGCCTGATTTATTGCTTCGGCATGGCAGATAAACCCCGCATGGTCAGACATGCGTGCCTGAATTTGCTTTTTGGCGGCCTGAAGCGATATTCCCTGAGGGTTAGCGAGCGCGCGCTTTATCACTGCGCCTAGGGTAGATAAGGCAGCGAAAGCCAGTTCAGGTATGTCTGAACAGACCTCCGAATGGCCTGCTTCGGCGATATAGCGCGCCAGACGTACGGCAAACACCTGCCCGGCGTTAAGCGCTGCGCCGCCGGGGCGAGTAACGCCGTGTGTACCTGCCACTTCACCAACGGCAAAGCAGCCTAGCAAAGAGGTTTGCCCCCAGATATCAACCTCAATGCCGCCGTTCATATGCTGGTTATTCATGGCGAATTCCAGCGGCTCTTTTGTCAGGTCGTTACCGTGCATTTTATAGAGGGAGATGGACAGCGGATTCATACGCTGTAGGCGTTCAATCGGCAGCTCGCCTAGAGCGTCGTTATTTTCCAGATAGGCGCGCACGTCGCTATCCAAACGATCTAGAGAAAACGGTCGATCTCCGGGAACGGGGAGCGGGTTACGCTTAAAATCCATGTAGACCCTACGTCCGAGCTGCTGCTCATGCGCAACGGCCATATCCAGCAGGCTAGAGCCGAAATCCATCACTCTTGTGGCGTGGAACGGCCACTGATAGCCTTTGCGGAAAATATTGGACGCCAGCTCCTGCGTGGTGCGGTAGTAGTCGGCTAGGAAGTTATGTTCCTGCCCGTGTTCATCAACAGAATAAATGTAGGGGATCACCTGCACGTAAGTGCCGGACAGATTCCAAGGGAAGGCGCTGCGGGGTGTGCCGATGCCAAACTGGCTTTCGGTAAGGTTTGCTAGCGTTAGCCCTTCTTCCAGAGCCAGCCCCAGTGAGCCAAAGCACTTCTTCGGATAAACGCTGTCGCGGTACAGTTCGCCCGGGCCGCCGGTGGCTAACACGACGTTTGGCGCGACGATCAGCGCCAGCCCCCACGGATTGTGCACTCGAGAACCAGTAGCGACAATTGCCCCTGCACAGCGCTCCACGCCGTTGCTGTCACGCTGGCGCAGCAGTTTAATGACCGTTGCGCCGCTTAACAGCGGAATGGCCAGACGCTGAACTTCTTCCAGCAACACTTTTACCATCAGTCGTGAAGTGCGCGGCCCACAAGACGTGGCACGCCCGGCTTCATCGTGGTCGGTTTGATAGCGGAGAATGGCGCCTAAGCGATCTTCCGGTAGTTCTAGTCCGAGAAATTGCAGTCCGCCCAGAGTGTGTAATGAACCAACCGCTTCAACGTAGGCGGTATCAAGATCCATCGCGCCACCGGAGGCCAGCGCCTGCGCCAGCTTCAGAAAGTTGTCCCCCTTGCCCGCAGTGGCGGCGGTAAACAGCGTCTGTTTATCGGAGCCGGAGCAGGCTGAGGTACCCATGTATAAACCTGCGGTGGCAATCAATACGTCTTTCTTGCGGCGTTTCAGCTCGACTGCTGCACGCAGACCAGCGGCGCCGCTGCCCACCACCAGCGCATCGCTGCGCCAGACTGGATACTCTACATTATCAATGAATACCGTCGAAGCGGGCTCTGCCTGTACGAATCCCTTGGGAAACGTAACGTGCGTCAGCGCATCGAGGATCGCGTCGTCGATCTGGCTCATTTGGCCTCCATGGGCGAAAACAGCGCGGGATCCATTTGGCGAGGGTGTTTAACGAGCGGGCGAAAACCCATATAGGGCAGAATATCGCGCTCAATATCAATACCCGGCGCAACTTCTGTCAGCTCTACACCTTCCTGAGTGAGACGGAATACCGCCCGCTCAGTGATATACAGGACTTCCTGACCGGACTGGCGTGCGTATTCCCCGCTAAAGGTGATTTTTTCTACCTGCTCCACCAGCTTTGGCACTTGACCGGTTTGCACGATGTTTATGCCATCTGAAGTAACGTTCACTTTGCTGCCTTTGGCGTCAAACGTGCCGCAGAACACCACTTTTCGGGCGTTTTGTGCAATCTCTAGAAAGCCACCGGGGCCAATGAGGTTACCGTTAAGGTGAGAGACGTTGACGTTGCCCTGCTGATCCATTTCCCCCATGCCAAGGAAGGTAATGTCAATGCCGCCGCCGCTGTAGAATTCGAACTGATCGAGAGAGGGGACAATGGCATCGGCGTTGCGGGCGCAGCCAAATAGCGCGTCGTCCAGCATCATACCGTTATGCACGCCCTGTTCTACGCTCAGCCACAGGCTGTCATAAGAAACGCCTTCACGCAGCGCAATGCCGGGAATGCCGCCGGGGATGCCGAAACCAAAGTTGGTCGACGCACCAGCGACAAGTTCTCGTGCCGCTCGGCGCGCAATCAGGCGACGCACTGGATTGGCGGGCAGCTCGATTGCGTCACGGGAGGTTTGGCGACGGTGCTGGCCGCTGATGGTCAGATCGTAGCCGCCTAAATAGGTTTGTGGCTGTTCGCGGTATTCGACGATGTGGTCTACCAGAATGCCCGGCAGCGTGACATGGCGGGGCTGAATATCGCCGGAGGCCACAATGTCTCTGACCTGAACAAAGACTTTACCGCCGCAGTTATGTGCAGCCAGCGCCATAGAATAGGCGTCCATATCGATTGCCTCTTCCTCAAGGCTGACGTTACCTCGCAGATCTGCGTAGGTACCGCGTACGATTGCATAGTCTACGTTGAACGGGCGGTAGCGCAGCTTGCTCTCGCCGTCGATCTCGATCAGTTCGACTAAGTCTTCGGTTGTGCGGGCATTGGACTTTCCTCCACCGTGGCGCGGATCAACGTATGACCCCAAACCGACGTGAGTAAACAACCCCGGGCGACCTGCGCCGATTTCCCTCAGCAGCGCCTGAATAACTCCGCCGGGAAAACAGTAAGCCTCGATTTCCTCATTTTTCACCAGCGTCTGCATTTTAGGCGACCAGGTAAAATGAGCTGCGATGACTCGTTTAAGCATTCCCGCGTGGGCGAAGCGGTTGCTGCCTTTGCTGTCACGATCGCCAATGCCTAGTGAGTGCACCAACGTCAAATCGCGCGGGTGGCCCGTTTCCAGAAAACGCTGCTCAATAGCCTGTAGCAAGTAATCGGCTTCAACCATGCCGCCGCCGTTACCGCTGATGGCGATGGTCGAACCATCTTGAATTAAAGACGCCAGATATTCCGGTGTAGCGGACTTTGACATTGTTAATATCCTTGTTATTTATTCTGAAATTCCAGCGTGCGCTTTTCTGCGAAGGCTTGGGTAGCCTGCTGGCAGTCCTGAGTGGCGGACATTAATGCAGCCAAGAGCTGGTGTTCGTAGGCGGAATGCTTATTCTCCAGTGTCAGAATCAGGTGCTTGATATGCGCCAGCGCAACTGGGCCGCATTTGGCAACTTCTACCCGTTTATTTTCCAGCCAGCTGTCTACTTGATCTTTTTCGACGATATCGTTAATCAACGAGGCCTGCTTTGCCTGCTCGGCGTTAAGGCGTTTTCCCAGCATCAGCATCTCTTTTGCCAGCGCGGGGCCTACCTGAGCTAGTAGTCGTTCAATGCCCATCCAGCCGGGCACCATGCCGAGGGTGACTTCCGGACTGGAGAACTTCGCCGTGGAGCGCGCAATGCGCAGATCGCAGCTTAGGGCCAGTTCTAGCCCACCGCCGATGGTATGTCCGTTAATGACAGCGATGGTTAACTGCGGCAGCTGGCGCAGGCGGTTAAACACTTCATTACCGCGCTTTATCCATTTCCTTCCCATATCAAGCGGGGAATAGGCAGACCAAGAAATAATATCGCCCCCGGCACAGAAGAATTTATCTCCGGTAGCCGTGAGTTCCACCATGCGAATATCAGGATCGCGTTCTATTTCATGTAGATACTGATCCAAAACTTCAATCATTTCTTCATTAATCGCATGGCATTTATCTTCGCGATTCAGCGTCAGACGGCATGAGGCAGCCGCCCTTTCAAAAAGAATGGGTTGGTTACTCATAGTGATTCCTCAACAGTAACGCGCTATGCGGTCAACGCTGGTATCCAGCGTGGTATTCATATCCTGCTGCCACCAGCGGGACGAAAAAATTTCCAGTTCGACGGCGCCGCAATACCCAGCGCCTTCAACCCACTGCCGAATCGAGGGAATATCGATGACGCCATCGCCGGGCATGCCGCGGTCATTGACCAGATCGGTCGTTGGTACCAGCCAGTCAGAAACGTGGAATGCCAGAATGCGTTTACCCGCCCGCTGGATTTGGTTGGCCAGATCGGGATCCCACCACAGGTGGTAGACGTCAATGGCGACGCCTAAGCCAAATTCACCGTCCGGATCCAGCTCGTCGCACCAGTCTAGAGCCTGACGCAGCGAGCACAGGCAGGAGCGATCTGCCGCAGTCATCGGGTGCAACGGTTCCAGCGCAATAGGGACACCGACATCACGGGAGTGTGGAAGTAGTGCTCGGATGCCTGTTTTTACCTGTTCTCTGGCTTCGTGCAGATCTTTGCTGCCCTGCGGAAGCCCGCCGACGACCTGCATATAGCAGGCTGCGTTCAGCGCGGCGGCGACGTCCAGCGCCTGACGGTTATCGTCAATGGCGCGTCGACGTTCTAACTCAGACGGAGCGGTGTAGTACGTACTGCGGCACAGGCCGGAGACACTCATTTGGTTAGCGGATAACTGGCTAGCGATAGCGTTCAGACTGACGTTTTCCAGCTCTCTGCGCCAGGGGGCAATGGCGCCGATACCGCGTTCTGCACAGGCATCGATAATGACCGACAGCGGGGCGTTATACCCCAGTGTGGCTGTATTGATGCTGTATAAATCAGGGCGTTGGGTAATGTCTCTCATCACAAGCCTCAAAAACGCTGCATGCTCAGCCCGCCGTCGATGGCAACCGGTAGACCACAGGTGTAAATCAGCTTTCCTTCCGCCATGGCTCTCACGGTGGAGGCAATATCTTCCGGATAGCCCCAGCGCCCCTGCGGTACTAGGCCGTTAGCGATCAGATCGTCATAGTAGGCAGTAGCCGGGATCGTCATATCGGTTTTGATAAGGCCAGGGCGGACTTCATAGACGCCGATCTGCGCTTCGCACAGGCGGGCGGCGAACAGTCGAGCCGCAGCGGAGACAGCGGTTTTAGCCATTGTGTACTCGCCGCGGTTCATCGCCAGCATTACGGCGTTAATGGAGCTAACGAAGATGATCGAACGATGCTGATGCTCATCGGCAGGTTGCGCTAGCAGGCGCTTGCTGAATGCCTGACTTAAGAAGAACGGCGCACGGGTGTTGACCATAATGTTTTCGTCAAAGCTGTCCGGCTGGAGGTCCAACAGGTCACCGCGACGCTTAACGGAGATTCCCGCGTTGTTTAGCAGGCAGTCCAAACGGTTCCAGCGGTTTTGTGCCGCGTTCAGCATGGCCTCGTGCTGTGAAAGGTCTGCAACGTCTGCGGGAAAGCACTCCACTTCGGCTCCCTCTGCCTGACATTCTTGGCTAACTTGCGCCAGTTTCATCACGCTTTCATCATCGGGGCGATCGTTGATTAACAGATTAAAACCCGCTCTGGCTAGTTCCAGCGCACAGCCCTTGCCTATACCTCGTGCGGCGCCAGTGACGACAGCGACAGGTTTACTTGATTTCATTTTATAGCCTCATTTTTTAGGTAGTCCTTTTCGAATGGTTATTAAAATGCGCTTGGTTCACAAAGAGATCAACCATCTAGTTGGTTGATTGTGAGTTGAATCACATGAGATTATTCAACTGATTGAAAATATTTATATTATGCGTTTTTATAAAACTGTTCTGTAAAATAGAATATGATAGAGCGGTGAGTTGATACGGTCTGGGGAAACGGAATGTATATTGATACAAGCAGGGCGCAGAGTCTTAAAGACAGGCTTCTTTTATGCGCAATAAATGAGTTTGCCGAATATGGTTATGAAGGCGCTCGAGTAGACAATATTGTAAAAGCGGCAGACTGCAGCAAACAGACCGTTTACCACCATTTCGGCAATAAAGAAAATCTCTTTATTGAGGTACTCGAATACACTTGGAATGATATCCGCCAAAGGGAAAGAGAGTTGGATCTCAGCGGATTAGAGCCTAAGCAGGCAATTGAAAGAATTGTTGACTTTACATGGGATTACTACGTAGAGAACCCCTGGTTTTTGAAGATTGTGAATAGCGAAAATCAGAGCAAAGGGGAGCACTATAAAAAGTCGACTCATCTACCCCACATTAACCATGCACATTTGCAGTTAATGGCCTCTTTGCTTGAGGAAGGAAAAAAGCAAAAAGTGTTTAAGCCTGATATCGATCCGTTGCAGGTAAATATTAATATTGCCGCTCTTGGTGCCTATTATCTTATTAACCAGCATACACTAGGGCAGGTTTATAATATCAGCATGGTTTCTCCACAGGCGTTGGACATCCGACGTAAAGTGATTAAGGAAACCATTATGAGCTGGCTGTTGCAAAAGTAAGTTGCCACTTTTGGCATACATTTTTATTACTACCCTGGGTCAGCTATGAATGAAAAACACGGCCGTCGTATTACGGTAAAGGACATTGCCAAAATCGTAGGCGTTTCTGCCACAGCAGTTTCTATGGCGTTGAACAATCGGGGTTCATTAACTCCAGCTCGTCGGGAAGAGATAAAGCGCGTCGCCGCTGAATTGGGCTATGTGCCAAACGCTGGGGCGCGTTCACTGCGGGGCAGCCATACTCGGGCGTTTGGGGTGGTGATTAACTACTTTAATAACCCCTTTTTCCGCGACTTCTTTACCGGTATGGAAGAGGTAACAAATCGGATCGACTTCTCCTACTGGGTATCCCAAACTCGGGACGACTTGGAAAAGGAGCAGGAGCAGGTCAGGAAGCTGGCGCAGCTGGGGGTGGATGGCATCATTATTTTGCCCTGTTCAAAAGAAACCTCTCACCTGACGGAGCTGACTTCCCGGTTTAATATTCCTCTGGTATTGATAAGCCACGCTATTGGTGACCTGTTTCCTGCCGTTGTGGCTGACAACGTGGTGGGAGCAAGGATGGCGACCGAGCACTTGCTGGCCATTCCCAACCGTCCGGTATTGCATATTGCTGGCCCCATAGCGGCTAAGTCCGGTATCGAGCATCGCTATCAGGGATATTGCGATACGATGAAAAAGGCGGATAAGCGCTTTAATTCTGATAACAGCGTCTTTTTTGTTAAAAGACTTCGTGCGGAAGACGGCTATGCCATGATGTCGGAAATACTGCGAAATTATAAATTGCCGGTATCTTTATTTGTGGTGAATGATGAAACAGCATTGGGCGTTTTAAACTATTGCTATCACCATAATCTACGTGTACCAGAAGATATTTCCGTCGTTGGCTTTTCCGATATAGATTTACTTGAAAGTTTAAATATTTCTCTCTCTACGGTCTCTATTCCTCGCCGAGAAATGGGGGAGTGTGCGGCCAATAACTTATTGTCTCAGATAGGATTTTCTTACCAATCAAAAACCGATTTTATAACAAAAGGAAGTATTACAACGCTTCCCGTTTCTCTCATTATCAGGGATTCATCAAAAATAATTTGAATCGTTTTTATTTACATTATTCATTAAGAGAATAAAGATATTTCAGATAGTTAATAACCCATTTATATTTTGTTACTTATTATTTTTTACCTCACGGAACCTTCCTGATCAATATCAAGAACCTAGAACATTCGCCTACGTATAATATTTTATTGGTTATATATTGTGGTCGATTGTTATTTTTTATTGATATGTTGTTAATTATTTGTTTTGAGCCTTGGCTAGCTGAATCGTTTTTAGTCACATATCAATGAAAAACTGCGCTGTTACTTGAGTGTGCTTGATAAAGATCAAGTGCTGAAGGTAACGCAGACTTAACATCTGCCCACCATATTCGTCATTCATGAATGAACAATGTCGTTAGTCACCGTAAAGGAATAACTATAATGATAGAAGATAACGCTCTTCTTCCTTCCCACGGTATTAATCGCCGTGATTTTATGAAGCTGTGTACTGCACTGGCCGCCACCATGGGTCTGAGCGCAAACGCAGCCGCTGAAATTGCGGAATCGGTTAGTAACCCGCAGCGCCCTCCGGTTATCTGGATTGGTGCGCAGGAGTGTACGGGATGTACAGAGTCTCTGCTGCGTGCAACGCACCCTACCGTTGAAAATCTGGTGCTTGAGACCATTTCTCTTGAATACCATGAGGTGCTGTCTGCGGCGTTTGGCCATCAGGTGGAAGAAAATAAACACAATGCCATTGAGAAGTACAAAGGCCAGTACGTTCTGGTCGTTGATGGCTCTATTCCGTTAAAAGATAACGGAATTTACTGTATGGTTGCCGGCGAGCCAATTATCGATCACATCCGCAAGGCGGCTGAAGGCGCGGCGGCGATTATTGCTATCGGCTCCTGTGCTGCATGGGGCGGCGTAGCCGCTGCCGGCAGCAACCCTACCGGTGCCGTTGGCCTGCAGGAAGTCCTTCCGGGCAAAACCATCATCAATATTCCTGGCTGCCCGCCGAACCCGCACAACTTCTTGGCGACTGTTGCCCACATCATTACTTTCGGTAAAGCGCCTAAGCTGGATTCGAAAAATCGTCCAACCTTTGCCTATGGCCGCCTGATCCACGAACACTGCGAACGCCGTCCTCACTTTGACGCCGGCCGCTTTGCTAAAGAGTTTGGCGATGAAGGCCATCGTGAAGGCTGGTGCTTATACCATCTGGGCTGTAAAGGGCCAGAGACCTACGGTAACTGTTCAACGCTGCAGTTCTGCGACGTGGGCGGCGTGTGGCCTGTATCTATCGGTCACCCGTGCTACGGCTGTAACGAAGAGGGCGTCGGTTTCCATAAAGGCATTCACCAGTTAGCCAGCGTTGAGAATCCAACGCCGCGCTATGCCAAGCCAGATGTGAATAACCAAGAGGGCGGCAGCGTTTCTCCTACGGTTATCGGCCTGCTCGGCGGCGTTGTCGGGCTTGTTGCTGGCGTAAGCGTAATGGCGGTTCGTGAACTTGGACGTCAGCAAAAGAAAGATGATGCTGGCTCACGGGGAGAATAACCGTGAATAGACGCAATTTTTTAAAAGTCGCTTCCGGCGGCGCGCTGCTGGTGGGAGGTACTTCCACTAGCTTCGCTGCGGCGGAAAACCGGCCCCCGATTCCCGGCTCGCTGGGCATGCTTTATGACTCAACGCTGTGCGTAGGCTGTCAGGCCTGTGTGACCAAATGTCAGGATATCAACCATCCTGAGCGCAACCCGAAAGGGTCGCAAACGTGGTCGAATAACGACAAGCTGTCTCCCTATACCAACAACATTATTCAGGTATGGAGCAGCGGCAGCGGTGAGCATAAGGATCAAGAAGTCGACGGATATGCCTACATTAAAAAGCAGTGTATGCACTGTGTCGACCCGAACTGTGTTTCTGTATGCCCGGTTTCGGCGCTGAAAAAAGATCCAAAAACCGGCATCGTTCACTATAACGCTGATGTTTGTACCGGCTGCCGATACTGTATGGTGGGCTGCCCTTACAACATTCCCAAGTATGACTATGACAACCCGTTTGGCGCGCTGCACAAGTGTGAGCTGTGTAACCAGAAGGGCGTTGAGCGTCTGGACAAAGGCGGCCTGCCGGGCTGTGTTGAAGTATGTCCCGCTGGTGCAGTCATTTTCGGTACCCGTGAGGAACTGCTGGCAGAAGCCAAGAAACGTCTTGAGCTGAAGCCGGGTTCAGAATACGGCTATCCGCGTCAGACTCTGCATGCCAACGATCCTTACCTGCATACGGTGCCTAAGTACTATCCGCACCTGTACGGTGAAAAAGAGGGTGGCGGTACACAGGTTCTGGTCTTGACCGGGGTTCCGTTCAAGAATCTGGATCTGCCAGAAGTGGCGGAACTCTCTACCGGGGCGCGCTCTGAGAACATCCAACATACGGTGTACAAGGGCATGATGCTGCCATTGGCCGTTTTAGCGGGCTTGACCGTGCTGGTTCGTCGCAATACTAAGAACGACCATCACGAAGGAGGAGACGATCATGAGTCATGATCCAAAACCGCTGGGCGGGAAACTCATTAGTAAACCGATCGTGATCTTCGGGCCTTTGGTTATTCTTTGCCTGATCTTCATCGTTAAGCGTCTGGTTTTTGGTCTGGGTTCTGTATCCGACCTGAACGGCGGCTACCCTTGGGGTATCTGGATCGCTTTTGACCTGCTTATCGGCACCGGCTTCGCCTGTGGCGGATGGGCGCTGGCCTGGGCGGTTTACGTATTTAATAAAGGCGAATACCACCCGCTGGTTCGTCCTGCGCTGCTAGCTAGCCTGTTCGGTTACTCACTGGGCGGCTTGTCTATCACTATCGACGTAGGCCGCTACTGGAACCTGCCGTACTTCTACATTCCGGGGCACTTTAACGTGAACTCGGTGCTGTTTGAAACGGCGGTGTGTATGACTATCTATATCGGCGTGATGGCGCTGGAGTTTGCTCCTGCACTGTTGGAACGTCTGGGGTGGAAAGTCTCGCTGAAGCGTCTTAACAAGGCGATGTTCTTTATCATTGCTCTAGGCGCCCTGCTGCCGACGATGCACCAGTCATCAATGGGTTCACTGATGATCGCAGCAGGTCACAAAGTGCATCCGCTGTGGCAAAGCTATGAAATGCTGCCGCTGTTCTCTCTGTTTACGGCATTTATCATGGGCTTCTCGATCGTGATTTTTGAGGGTTCTTTGGTTCAGTCCGGACTCAAAGGCAACGGGCCTGATGAGAAATCGCTGTTTAAAAAGCTCATCGGAACTCTAAGCGTCTTCCTAGTACTGTTCCTGGCGGCGCGCTTTGGCGAGCTGATCTATCGCGATAAGCTCTCTTACGTATTTGCGGGCGATTTCTACTCCATGATGTTCTGGATTGAAATTCTGCTGCTGGCGTTCCCGCTGGTAGTATTCCGTGTACCGAAGATGCTGAACGACTCTCGCATGCTGTTTATCGGCGCGCTGAGTATGCTGCTGGGCTGCGCGATGTGGCGTATGTCCTACTCGCTGGTCGCCTTCAATCCGGGCGGCGGTTATCACTACTTCCCAAGGTGGGAAGAACTGTTAATTACAATTGGCTTCGTGGCTATTGAGATATGTGCCTATATCTTACTTATTCGTCTGCTGCCGATTATTCCTCCTTTAAAAAATCACGTTAATAAGCACCAAGAGGCGAGCAAAGCATGAGCCAACGAATCACTATTGACCCGGTAACGCGTATCGAAGGTCACTTGCGCATTGACTGCGAAATTGAGAACGGAGTTGTCTCCAAAGCCTGGGCGTCAGCAACCATGTGGCGCGGTATGGAAGAGATCGTAAAGGACAAGGATCCTCGCGATGCTTGGATGATTGTTCAACGTATCTGCGGTGTGTGTACTACCACTCACGCACTGGCCTCCGTTCGCGCCGCTGAAAGCGCGCTGAATATTGACGTGCCGCTTAACGCGCAGTACATCCGTAACATCATTCTGGCCGCGCACACCACGCACGACCACATTGTTCACTTCTATCAGCTGTCCGCACTGGACTGGGTAGACATCACTTCCGCGCTGCAGGCCGATCCGGCTAAAGCGGAAGCCCTGCTGAAGGGCGTGTCTACTTGGCACCAGAACAGCGCTGAAGAGTTCACTAAGGTACAAAACAAGATCAAGGATCTGGTTGCCAGCGGTCAGCTGGGTATCTTCGCCAACGGCTACTGGGGTCACCCGGCCATGAAGCTGCCGCCTGAAGTGAACCTGATTGCTGTTGCCCACTACCTGCAGGCGCTGGAGTGCCAGCGTGACGCTAACCGCGTTGTTGCACTGCTGGGGGGTAAGACTCCACACATTCAAAACCTGGCTGTGGGCGGCGTTGCCAACCCAATCAATCTGGACGGCCTGGGAGTGCTGAACCTTGAGCGCCTGATGTACATCAAGTCCTTCATCGATCGCTTAAGCGACTTCGTTGAGCAGGTGTACAAAGTGGATACCGCCGTTATTGCCGCGTTCTACCCAGAGTGGCTGGCGCTCGGCAGAGGCTCAGTGAACTATCTGAGTACCCCTGAATTCCCGACCGATCGCAAAAACGGCAGCTTCCTGTTCCCCGGTGGCTATATCACCAACAGCGATCTGTCGACGTTCCGCCGCATTGACTCTCAGTCAGACGAATATCTGATCAAGGGCATTGAAGAGAGCGCGAAGCACGCTTGGTATAAAGACGAAGAGCCGCAGGCACCGTGGGAAGGTACTACAATTCCTAACTACACCGGTTGGGACGCTGACGGTAAATACTCATGGGTTAAGTCTCCAACCTTCTACGGCAAGGCTGTTGAAGTGGGTCCATTAGCCAACATGCTGTGTAAGCTGGCGGCTGGTCACGAAGCAACCAAGGCTAAGGTTGAAGAAATTGGGGCGCTTTACACGGCTCTGACCGGCAAAACTATCGGCGTTGACGATCTTCACTCTACGCTGGGTCGCGTTATCGGTCGTACCGTTCACGCCTGTGAGCTACAGCAGGTGCTGCAGGATCAGTTTAAGGCGCTGATTGCCAATATCGGTACCGGCGACCACGTGACCTTCGTTAAGCCGAACATCGATCCTAACGTCGAGTACAAAGGCGTTGGCTTCCTAGAGGCTCCGCGCGGTATGCTGTCTCACTGGATGGTCATTAAGGGCGGCAAGATCGCTAACTATCAGGCGGTAGTACCGACGACTTGGAACTCTGCACCGCGTAACGAAAACGGTGAAGTTGGGCCTTACGAGCAGTCTCTGGTCGGAACGCCGATTGCCGATCCGGCGAAGCCGCTGGAAGTGGTTCGTACCATTCACTCCTTCGACCCTTGCATGGCCTGTGCGGTGCACGTGGTTGACGCTGATGGCAACGATGTAGTTACAGTTAAGGTTCTTTAATGCGGATATTAGTATTAGGCGTCGGCAACGTGCTGTTGACCGACGAAGCCATTGGGGTTCGTATCGTTGAGGCTCTTGAGCAGCGATACGAGTTACCGGATTACGTAGAAGTTCTTGACGGCGGTACCGCTGGTATGGAACTGCTGGAAATGATGGCAGACCGTGATCATCTGATTATCGCCGATGCCGTGGTTTCCAAAAAGCGTACGCCGGGGACGATCATGATCCTGCGCGACGAAGAAGTTCCGACGCTGTTTACTAATAAGATCTCTCCGCATCAGTTAGGCTTGGCCGACGTTCTGTCGGCCCTCCGCTTTACGGGGGAATTCCCCCGTAAGCTGACGCTTGTCGGCGTGATCCCAGAATCCCTTGAGCCGCATATCGGTATGACGGCAACCGTAGAAGCGATGATTGAACCTGCGCTGCAGGAAGTGCTCGCCGCTTTACGTGAATCCGGCGTGGAAGCGATTCCCAAGGAGCAGTAAACATGTCCGACGAGATTTTAGGCTACGCGGAAAGCCCGACGCCGCTGGTTCAGGCTGCCTTTGAGGCTATCGCCAAGCAGTCAATGCACGACCTCTCTTTTCTGCATCCAAATATGCCGGTCTATGTGTCCGGCTTTACCCTGTTTGAAGGCCAGTGGGTTGGCTGTGCTGTCACCCCCTGGATGCTGAGCGCGCTGATTTTCCCCGGACCAGACCAGATTTGGCCAAAGCGTAAGGTTAGCGAAAAAATCGGACTGACAATGCCCTATGGCACCATGACGTTTACTGTTGGTGAGCTGGAGGGTGTTTCCCAATATTTAACCTGTTCTCTGATGTCTCCTATCGAGCGACACCTTACGCCGGAGCAGGGCGTACAGTTGACAAATGACAGTGCGCGGATGCTGCTGTCGATGCCAGTCAGTGACCCTGACGCACCCGCCCAACGCGATCGTCGTGCGCTATTGTTTGGCCTCAGGAACAGCGGCGATGCATGAGCTGTCCCTCTGCCAAAGCACCGTTGATATTATTTCGCAACAGGCGGCTCAGCACGGCGTTAAGCGCGTCACTGCTGTATGGCTGGAGATTGGCGCGCTGTCATGTGTGGAAGAGGGTGCGCTACGATTTGGTTTCGACATCGCCTGTCGCGGCACGGTAGCAGAAGGCAGTCAGCTGCATATCATTCACAAAGCGGCGCAGGCCTGGTGCTGGGACTGTAGCCGAGAAGTAGAAATCACCAGCCACGAGGCACAGTGCCCACATTGCCAAGGGCTTCGACTCCGTGTCGACAACGGTGATACACTACAGATTAAAGAAATCGAAGTTGAATAATCTGAAGCACTGGTCGCTGTAGTGGCTTTTTTGCACGCGGCTTGGCTTCCAAACCGTGACGGGATTATTCCCGAGGGAGACTTTATGTGTACTACCTGCGGATGCGCCGCTGGCGAGCGGCGGATTGAAGGCGACGAACACGGCCATCACCATGAGCACGACCACCATCACGCTCACGGGCACAGTCATCATCATGACCACGAGCACGACCATCATCACGCTCACGGGCACAGTCATCATCATGACCACGAGCACGACCATCATCACGCTCACGGGCACAGTCACAATCATGACCACGAGCATGACCACCATCACGCTCACGGGCACAGTCATCATCATGACCACGAGCACGACCATCATCATGCTTACGGTCATCACCACGCGCATGAGCACGACCATTCCCATTCTCACGACCGCGATGAGCGCCTGCCGCGCACGGTAATTATTCATCACCACTATCACCATCAGGGCGACGTGCACCACCATGTGCATACAGCGATTGCCAACAAGATGGGCGATGTGGAGTTTGAGCTTGAAATGGAAAACGCGGCAGCAAAGCAGTCGGAAGAGGCTTTTGCGCCGCGCGAGCTTGGCAACGATCTGGACTACGGCCACGGCGAAGCGGGAACGCATGCTCCGGGTATGGGCCAGAAGCGCATGCTGCAAATTGAGATGGACGTGCTGAGCAAGAACAACCATCTGGCCGAACACAACCGCGCCTACTTTACCGAACAGCATATTCTGGCATTGAATCTGGTTTCCAGCCCTGGTTCTGGTAAGACTACTCTGCTGACCGAAACGCTGATGCGCCTGAAAGACAGGCTGTCCTGTGCGGTGATTGAAGGGGATCAGCAGACGACTAACGATGCAGAGCGCATTCGCGCCACTGGCGTACCGGCAATTCAGGTGAATACCGGTAAAGGCTGCCATCTGGATGCGCAAATGGTGCAGGACGCTTCAGCGCGTCTCGCTTTGCAGAAAGACAGCGTGCTGTTTATTGAAAACGTCGGCAATCTGGTGTGCCCAGCCAGCTTCGACTTAGGCGAGCGCGCGAAGGTTGCGGTACTTTCCGTGACAGAAGGGGAAGACAAGCCTCTGAAGTACCCCCATATGTTTGCAGCCTCTAAGGTGATGTTGCTCAACAAGGTTGATCTGCTGCCTCACTTAAGCTTCGATGTCGATGCCTGCATTGCCAACGCGCGCAGAGTCAATCCAGAAATTTTAGTCATTAAAGTATCAGCGACCAGCGGTGAAGGTATGGATGCCTGGCTGTCGTGGTTGGAGAGTCAGCTATGTGCTTAGGTGTACCCGGTCAAATCGTTGCCGTAGGAAACGATATTCATCAACTGGCGCAGGTTGACGTCTGCGGCGTGAAGCGTGACGTCAACATTGGACTTATCTGCGAAGGAGAACCCGCTGAGCTTTTAGGGCAGTGGGTACTGGTTCACGTCGGCTTTGCAATGAGCATTATCGATGAAGAAGAGGCTAAGGCTACCATGGAGGCGCTGATGGCTATGAGCGCTCTGGAGCACGAAGTCGGCGATTTCCTTGGCATTAATGCCGGAGCAGGTGATGCAGTACGTAGATGAGTTTCGCGATCCTGAACTGGCCAAGGCGCTGCTTTCGCGCATAGCGCGTACCGTTTCAGAAATATCCTGGGCGAAGCAGCGCCCGCTACAGCTGATGGAAGTTTGCGGCGGGCACACCCACGCGATTTACAAGTTTGGCATCGATCAGCTTTTACCTCCGGAAATTGAGTTCGTGCACGGCCCCGGTTGCCCGGTGTGTGTGCTGCCGATGGGGCGGATTGACGGCTGTATTGAGATAGCCGAGCGGCCCAACACCATTTTCTGCACCTACGGTGACGCTATGCGTGTACCGGGGCGCAGTGGTTCTCTGCTTGACGCCAAGCGCCGCGGTGCGGACGTGCGTATCGTCTACTCTCCGCTGGATGCCTTAACCTTTGCTGAGCAGAATCCCGATAAGCAGGTAGTCTTTTTCGGTCTGGGGTTTGAAACCACCATGCCGAGTACGGCGATAACGCTACAGCAGGCCAAGCGCCGTGGGATCAATAACTTCACCGTTTTTTGCCAGCACATCACCATTATTCCCACGCTCAGAAGCCTGCTAGAGCAGCCTGACGTGCGCATTGACGGCTTTTTGGCTCCGGGCCACGTCAGCATGGTGATTGGCACCACCCCATACGGCTTTATTACTGAAGAGTTTCACAAGCCGCTGGTGGTAACCGGCTTTGAGCCTCTCGATATTCTACAGGCGCTGTCTATGCTGGTGGAACAGCTTAAAGACGGACGCTGCGAGGTTGAAAACCAGTACAAGCGGATTGTGCCCGTGCAGGGCAACGCCATCGCGCAAAAGGCGCTGGATGACGTATTTGAGCTAAAAGAAAGCAGCGAGTGGCGCGGGTTAGGGGAAATTGCCGGATCCGGCGTGCGCTTAACGCCAGCCTACCGCGAGTTTGATGCCGAGCTGCGTTTTAATACCCAAGAACACCGGGTAGCGGACGATCCTGATGCTCGCTGTGGCGATGTGCTGACCGGGCGCTGTAAGCCTAACGAATGCCCGCTGTTCGGCACTCGCTGTACGCCGCAAAACGCCTTTGGCGCGCTGATGGTTTCTTCCGAAGGCGCCTGCGCCGCCTACTATCAATATCGTCGTTAACGGATACTAAGCATGTCATTTAGTGAAAAAGACGTCGTGACTATGGCGCACGGCAGCGGCGGTCAGGCTATGCAGCAGCTGATCGAAAGCCTGTTTTTACAGGCGTTCTCCAATGCGGCGCTTAACGAGCGCGAAGATCAGGCGCGTATTCCTCTTTCTAAGCTGACCCAGCTCGGCGATCGTCTGGCGTTCAGCACCGATAGCTACGTTATTGACCCAGTGTTTTTCCCCGGTGGCAATATTGGCAAGCTGGCGGTGTGTGGTACGGTAAACGACGTGGCGGTGAGCGGCGCGGTGCCTCAGTATCTTTCCTGTGGATTTATTCTTGAAGAAGGGCTGCCGCTGAAGGATCTGGAGCAGATTGTTATCTCTATGGCGAAAACGGCGGCCGAAGCGGGCGTAGAAATCGTCACAGGCGACACCAAAGTGGTGCAGCGCGGCGCGGCAGATAAGGTCTTTATTAATACCGCAGGAATAGGTGCTATTCCTGCCTCTATTCAGTGGGGCGCACAGCATATTCAACCCGGTGACCGGATTTTGGTTAGCGGAACGTTAGGGGATCATGGTGCCACGATCCTCAATCTGCGAGAGGGGCTGGGGCTTGAAGCTGAGCTTGAAAGCGACTGCGCGGTGCTGACGCCGCTGATTGCCCCGCTGCGCGATATTCCCGGCGTTCGGGCTCTACGCGATGCGACTCGCGGTGGGGTTACCGCCATTCTGCACGAGTTCGCTGCATCCAGCGGCTGCGGCATGTCGATTAACGAAGGCGCGCTGCCGGTGAAGAACGCGGTGCGCGGCGTGTGTGAGCTGCTTGGCCTAGAGCCGCTTAACTTTGCCAATGAAGGCAAGCTGGTGATCGTGGTTGCACCAGAAGCCGAGCAGGAAACGTTAACCCGTCTTCGGGCGCATCCTCTGGGGCAGGACGCAGCGACTATCGGCACCGTAACGGATACCAAGCGCGTTCAGCTTACCGGTATTTTCGGCGCTACTCGACTGCTGGATCTTCCCCATAGCGAGCCGCTGCCGAGGATTTGCTAAGCTATCTGGTGGTAAATTTAGATACAGATAAAGCAACGGCTCCGAAAGGAGCCGTTGCTGTTTTACGCTTGAAGAACGATTAACTCCAGTCGCTCAACAATCATCGCCGTTCCCTGACCGCCGCCGATGCACAGCGTCGCCAGACCGTAGGTCTTGTCGTGCGCCTTCAGCGCGTGCAGCAGGGTAACCAGGATACGAGCGCCGCTGGCGCCAATCGGGTGACCCAGTGCAATAGCGCCCCCGTTGACGTTGACTTTCGCCGCGTCGAAGCCCAGCACTTTGCCTACCGCGAGGAACTGCGCCGCGAAGGCTTCGTTGGCTTCAATGAGGTCGATGTCAGACAGCTGCATACCGGCCTTTTTCAGCGCGTTCTGCGTTGCAGGAACTGGACCCATCCCCATCAGCGATGGCGCCACACCGCCGCTGGCGTAGCTTTTAATACGGGCCCAGTGGCTTAAGGCCAAGCGCTTTAGCGCGGCTTTCTGACATAACGATCAGCGCAGCGGCGCCGTCGTTAATGCCGGAAGCGTTGCCCGCGGTGACCGTTTCCCTCTTTAGTAAACGCCGGGCGCAGCTTTGCCAGGCCTTCAATGGTGGTATCTGCTTTTGGGAACTCGTCAGTATCCACTACGATCTCGCCCTTGCGGGTTTTGACCGTAACCGGGACGATTTCCTCTTTAAACGCGCCGCTGTTAATAGCAGCAATGGCCTTTTGCTGCGAAGCAAGCGCCAGGGCGTCCTGCTGTTCGCGGCTAATGCCGTACTCTTTAGCCACGTTTTCAGCGGTAATACCCATGTGGTAGTCGTGGGTGGCGCACATCAGGCCGTCTTTTAAAATAACGTCCATCAGTTTGCCGTCACCGAGGCGATAGCCCCCAGCGCGCTTTGCTGTCGAGAAGGTAAGGCGCCTGACTCATGCTTTCCATGCCGCCCGCAACGACGATTTCCGCGTCGCCTGCAGCGATAGACTGTGCCGCCAGCGCGACGCTCTTAAGGCCGGAGCCGCATACTTTATTGACGGTATAGGCACAGACGCTTTCCGCGATGCCGCTTTTCAGCAGGGCTTGGCGGGCAGGGTTTTGGCCAAGGCCAGCCTGTAGCACGTTACCGAAAACCACTTCTTCAATCAGGTCTGCCCCAATTCCTGCGCGCGCGATGGCTTCACGAATAGCGATAGCCCCCAGATCGACGGCGGAAACAGACGCCAGAGCGCCGTTGAAGCTGCCGATAGCGGTACGTGCTGCGCTGACAATTACAATATTATTCATCACTTAATTCCTTATAGACTTTTCACACTTCAAGTTGCAGTCATCAGAACACTGTGAGGCCGATAACGAAGATCAGGCCAGAGAACAGCAGGGCGGTGACGCAGTAGCCCATGATGTCGCGAACGCCGAGGCCAGCGATAGCCAGTGCAGGCAGTGCCCAGAACGGCTGTGCCATGTTCATCCACTGTTCACCGTAGGCGATAGCCATGGCGGACTTACCTAAGTCAGCACCAAGCGCCTGTGCGGCAGGCATAACGAACGGACCCTGAATAACCCAGTGGCCGCCGCCTGACGGAACGGCAAAGTTGATAAGCGCCGAGCTGAAGAAGGTCATGATCGGGAAGGTGTCTTTATTGGCGACGTTGATAAACCATTCGGTAATCAGTCCACCAAGGCCAGAGTGTTCCATCATCAGCTGAATACCCGCGTAGAACGGGAACTGAACCAGAACCCCTGCGGTGCTTTTCGCCGCCGCCGAAATAGCGCGCATATAGGCCATTGGCGTTTTGTGCAGCAGCAGGCCTGCGATCATAAAGGCCATGTTGACGGTGTTGATAGTGATGTTGAAGCCTTTCTCGTAGAAGTACATACCGAGGTAGGCGACGCCCAGTGCAACGATGATGTACGTAACGATACGGCTCTCTTCCAGCTTTTCTGCGGGAGGAGCGTCTTTATCCAAATGCTTCTGGAAGTCTGCTTCTTCCTGCAGCAGCGCAGGATCGATGCTGATGACGTGCTCCGGCTTAGGCATCATCATGCGGGTAACAAACGGCATCAGGAAGATCAGGCGAAGGTAACGAACGCGTTATAGCCGGTAAACATGGTTTGTGTAACAGGGATCAGACCTGCGATATGCTCGACCGGGTTACCGGGCGTAGCCGCCAGCAGAGGCATTGAACCTGAGAAGCCACCGCCCCAAGTCAAAAAGCCGATATAGGCACAGGCAATGAGCAGAGGATAGTCAGAACCCGGCACGCGGCGGGCGACTTCCCGAGCGAACATGGCACCAACCACTAGGCCGAAACCCCAGTTAATCGCACAGGCGGTACAGCCGAAGAACGTTACCAGCATGACGCCCTGAGTCGGCGTCTTGGCGGCGGAAGCCGTCAGGCGTAGCAGGCGCTTAATTGGCGCTGAGCTTGCCAGTGCGTGGCCGGTGACGATGATCAGCGCCATCTGCATACCGAAGCCCAGCAGGTTCCAGAAGCCGTCGCCCCACATCTTCACCATATCCATTGGTGTATGAGGTGTGAGCGCCAGTGCGATAAGGAACGTCAGCATGGTCAACAGCATGGCGAAAATCAGCGGATCCGGCAGATAGCGGCTGACAAATCGGGTGAGAAAGCGAGAAATGCGGCCTATCATGCAACACCTTCCTCAACAGCAATCGGCATTGCCTTTACGTCAGCGGCAACGGTGTAGTCTGCATCTGTCTTTTCACGGATAGTGTCCAGAGAGACACCCGGAGCGTGCTCTTTCAGAACCAGCTTGCCGTTCTCAAAGCTGAAGACTGCCAGTTCAGTGACGATCATGCTGACCTTGTTTTTCGCTGTCAGCGGCAGTGTGCACTGCTTAAGGATTTTGGAGGAGCCGTCTTTGGCGCAGTGTTCCATGGCGATGATCACACGCTTGGCACCGGTGACCAGATCCATCGCGCCGCCCATTCCCGGAACCATTTTGCCCGGCACCATCCAGTTTGCCAGGTTAGCGCCTTGGTCTACCTGTAGGCCGCCCAGTACGCTAGCGTCTACGTGGCCGCCGCGGATAAGGGCAAACGAGAAGGCGCTGTCAAACATCGCTGCGCCCGGCAGCAGGCCGCAGGGTTGACCGCCGGCGTTAACCAGATTCGGATGCGCCTCGGTGACTGGGCCTAGGCCCAAAAAGCCGTTTTCAGACTGTAGCGTGATGTGAATGCCCTGAGGCAGGTAGTTTACGACCTGTGTTGGCAAGCCAATGCCCAGATTGACGATGTCTCCATCGTGCAGCTCGAGAGCCACGCGGCGAGCGATGAGTTCTTTAGCATTCATGATTAGCTCTCCTTGGGGGAAACGATGAAGTCAACTAGGGCGCCTGGAGTCATTACGGCGTCAGGGGCGATCTCGCCAACGTCTACCAGCGTGTCCGGCTCGGCGATAACGATGTCAGCCGCCAGAGCGATAATGGGGTTAAAGTTGCGGGTAGCCAGCTGGTAAACCAAGTTGCCCTGCTTGTCGGCAACGTGTGACTGAACCAATGCCAGATCCGCGCGCAGCGGAAGCTCGAGCAGGTATTCCACACCGTTTTGAACCAGCTTTTGTTTGCCTTCTTCAACGATGGTGCCCACGCCGGTTGGCGTTAAGAATCCACCCAGTCCGGCACCGCCGCAGCGGATTTGTTCGATCAGCGTTCCTTGTGGAACCAACACTACTTCCATTTCGCCGGCGATCATCTGGCGGCCGGTTTCTGGGTTGGTGCCGATGTGTGAAGCGATAACTTTTTTCACTCTGCCGTTAACAATGAGAGGGCCGATGCCGGTATCAACGAATGCGGTATCGTTAGCAATCAGGGTTAAATCTTTTACGCCGGAGTCAAGCAGCGCCTTAACCAGACGCGGTGGCGTCCCCACACCCATAAAACCGCCAACCATGATGGTCATACCATCACGAAAATGTTCAGCAGCGTGCTGTATGTCGATCTGTTTATTTTTCATAATTATCCCTTATGGTTGATGCCCGAAAACGAGCTCGCTTAAGGAATAGCAAGGGATGTGCCACCTGTGTGTTGAGAGGTGGCTTTTTAGTGAAAACGTTTTTAATGAACTGATAGATAGAGAGTTTATTCGTTTGGTGCGCTGCTGAATCGCGTGCAGTACGGTGAAGTGAAGTGGAATGAAAGGTGCAATTTTTTGCACAGGTGTGCATTTTTTGTTTCACCTGCTGAAGGCGATATCAGATAAAAATGCCCTGAGTGTTCAGGGCATTTCTATGGCGTATGGTGTGGAGCTGAAGACGAGGGGCTATCTTAAAAAACTATTCGATTTCATACTCTTGTAGTTTATACATCAGCGCCCGGCGGCTAATGCCCAGCGTTCGGGCAGTCTGAACTCTGTTGCCCTGATGGCTGGTCAGCGCGTTACAAATAAGTTCCCGCTCGTAGGCTTTCAGGTGCTCTTTAAGCGTATGCCCTGTCAATGTGTGCACTGTGTCGCTGATATGAGGGACGTTTTGCTGACGCTGAAGGTGATCCGGCAGTTCATCGGGGAAGATGATAAAGCCGTTGCTCATAATAGCCGCCCGCTCAATGGCGTTGGACAACTCTCGCACGTTCCCCGGCCACGGATAGGCTTCCAGTATTGCTAGCGTACTGGGATCCAGCTCGACAATCTCTTTGCCGTTTTCGGCACTGTATTTCTGTAAGAAGTGCTGCGCCAGCAGCGCAATATCTTCCGGGCGCTCTCTGAGTGGGATCGGGGATAAGTGAATAACGTTCAGGCGGTAGAAGAGGTCTTGGCGAAACTCTCCCTGTTCTACCATCTGTTCCAGATTGCGGTTAGTGGCGGCAATCAGGCGGATGTCCGTTTTGATGGTTTGGCTGCCGCCGAGGCGTTCAAACTCCCGCTCCTGTAAAACGCGCAGCAGTTTAACCTGTAGGTTGTGGGGCATTTCACCCACTTCGTCCAGCAGCAGCGTTCCCTGATTGGCGCGTTCAAACAGCCCCTGCCGCTGGGTTTGGGCTCCGGTAAAGGCGCCTTTCTCATGACCAAATAGCTCGCTTTCCAGCAGAGATTCGGGCAGCGCGCCGCAGTTTATTTTAATAAACGGCCCTTTGGCACGCGGGCTGTTGTAGTGAATCGCCTTGGCGATAAGCTCTTTTCCCGTGCCGCTTTCGCCGGTAATCAGCACGCTGGCGCTGCTTTGGGCAATTTTAGCGGTATCCCGACACAGCTCCATCATTTTGGGGCTGTTAGTCAGAATGCGGTCCCACTGGTAGCTGTCTGACAGGGCGCGGTGCAGCAGATTGATTTCCTGCTTCATTTCACGCAGCTGCATGGCGCGATCGACCATTAGCTTCAGTTCGTCGAGCTCAAAGGGCTTGATGACATAGTCAAATGCACCCAGCCTTAGCGCCTCAACGGCAGTCTCAACGGCGGCGTAGGCGGTCATTAAAATGACAGGCGTATCATTGTTGGTTTTACGCATTTCCTGCAGTGCGTCGATGCCGTTGAGCCCAGGCATGCGAATGTCCATCAGCACAATGTCAGGAGACTGCTGCTTGAACAGTTCTACTGCCTCTAAGCCGTTTTGAGCGCAAATAGGGTGATGGCCGCTGCGGGAGAAGAAGGCCATCAGCATGCGCAGTACGCTTTCTTCGTCGTCCACAAGCAGAATGCTGTACGATTTTTTCACGGCAGAGTCCCCTCACTGTGCGTCACCGGTAAAACAATGATAAAGGTCGAGCCCCGGTTAAGTTCGCTTTCCACCATGATATCACCTCCGTGGGAGGCAATGATGCGTTGGCTGATAGAAAGGCCGAGTCCAGTTCCCGATGACTTGGTGGTGTAGAAAGGATCGAAAATCTTTTTCCTGATGGCCTCAGGGATGCCGCAGCCGTTATCACTTATTCTGATCTCCTGACGATCGTCGGAGATAGCCTGAGTCGAAATATCGATGTCACCCTTGGCGTTGATAGACTGAACGGCGTTAATCAGCAGGTTAAGGATCACCTGCTTGAGCAGCTCCCCGTCTGCGTAAATTTCGGGAAGCTCTTGGTTCAGATTAACGTGAAAATTTATTCTGGCCTCCAGTCCGCGCGTTTTAACCAGAATAAGGCTCTCGTTAATGATCTGGTTAAGCATGACCTTCTGATGAAGGCTGGGGCGCGGTCGGGCAAAGTCCAGCAGTTGCTGGATGACGCGGTTTATTGAACGCACTTCTTTGAGAACTGTGTGGGTATATTCAAGCCGCTGTGGATCCTGCTCGCCGTCTTTTAACAGCTGGACGAAGCCGCTGATGGCCGTCAGCGGATTTCGCACTTCGTGAGCCACCCCCGCCATCAGTTCACCCAGTGTCGCCAGACGTTCGGCCTGTTCTATGCGTCGCTGAACCTCTTTTGCTGCGGTCAGGTCAGTGAAGATCACCAGTGCGCCGACGGTTTCGCCCTGAGCATTGCGCAGCTGGCTGGTACTGACACTGATTTGAATCGTGCGGTCTTTGCCGGGGTATTTTACTTCCAGCGCGACGTGGTCAATGCCGCGCTCTAGCGTATCAAGCACTGGGCTATCAAAGTCAGTATTGATAAAGAACTCAGCGTAGGGGCGACCGATGAGCTCTTTCTTTTTATAGCCGGTAATGGCTTCGCCTGCGGGGTTAACCATCGTGACACAGCCGTTGATATCGACTGAAATAACTCCGTCCGCGGCGCTTTCAATAATCAGCTCGTTGAGGGTTCTAGCCTCCCTCAGCGCGCGGGACAGGGCGTTAACGCTGTTAGAAATCTCGCCCATTTCCCCTTTCATGGGTGGAATCACGGTGTTGAGGTCGAGGGGCAGTTCGTTCAGCCCTGCCTTGATAGTGTCGATATCTGAAGCAAACCGTCGAGAGAAGGCGGCAATCAGGCCAATGCTGAGCAGCATACCTATGACGATGACGGTCATGATTTTGATGTCCATCGCCAGCGCCTGGCGGTCAATATCGTTGGACAGCTCGTTCGCCCAGATGTAGCCAATGACCAGTCCGTCCCTTTTGATAGGGATCATGGAGTTCATGATGTTGCCCCGAACCTGAGAACCCCATTTAACTCTCGGTTCACCGCTGGCCATTACTTCCCGTCCGGGGTGATCGGGCTTAATAGTTACACCGACAGCGTAGCCGTACTTTGCCTGAGGGCCATAGGTAACGATGGCGTCCAGCTCCCGATGATAGTAGCCCGCTCCTACGCCTGAGAAGGCATTAGTTATCCGCTCTGTTCTTGGCGCCAACAGGCGATTAAGAGCCTGGATCCTGTCGTCGTGGGGTAAGTTAGCGTAGCGCTGAAAGTCGTTGCCCAGCGCTTCATCCAGCAGGTGAGTCACAGCGACCAGCTTGATCCTTTTTTCTTCCAGCAGGGCGTCTCTGCCCTCTGTTTCAACAAAGTAGCCAATGATCAGCGTTGGCGCGGTGACCATCAGAATGGCCAGCAGCATCATCTTATTGCGCAGCGTGTGGGGAAGGCAGGCCGACAGAGCGCGTTTGGCGGTGGAAAAAAGAGCGGACATGTTAGCCGGATCCTTGGTAATTCGAGAGGAACAACGAGGCAGGGCGTCGCTTTTCGCGGTGCACCCGGCGTTGCCATAGCGTTGCCGTCGACTATAAAAGCTTATTTTGTTGGAACAAGCGCGAGAGCCGTAAATTGTGAAGAGCCTCTAGCAGATCGATAAAGGTTGAACACTATTTGTCCATGCTTTCACTGTGCGGAGAGAGGGTGTCAGGTTGCCAAACTCGGGTACAGACGCCGTCCAGCAGCGCTCGGCCATGGCTGATAACGATCAAGCCTAAAGGGCGCTGTTTGCTGAGTTCCAGAAGAAAGCGCCACACCTGTGCCTGAAGAAGGGGATCGAGCTGGGCGGTGATCTCATCGGCGATAAGATAGCGTGTCTGCGGCGCCAGAGCGCGCAGCAGAGCGATGCGCGCCAGCTCCCCTCCGGAAACTTCATCGGGATAGCGAGCCATCAGGCGCTGATTGAGGGACAGAGCGTCAAACCACTCGGCGTCGGGCAGCCAAACGTCGCGCAGCGAAGCGCCAACAGTACGGACCGGGTTAAACGTGCGCTCCGGGTGTTGGGGAACCAGCTGCACCGGGCAATAGCCAGAGGTGGGTAGTGGCTTGCCGTCCAGCGTTACGCTTCCTCCAGTCGGCAGCTGCCAACCAGCGAGAACGCGACCCAGAGTGGTTTTTCCGTAACCGCTGGGAGCAAAAATTCCCAGCCTCTCTGTGGGAGCGATTGAGAGACTCAGATTGCTCCACAGAGTGACGTCCCCCTGATGAACGCTCAGGCTATGCGTTTGCAGCATGAACTACCGGCTCCTGTTGGATGCCAAAAGCGCCACACTCTGGCAGCGAGCGCCAGAGCGACTGTACCCACGGGCTACCGCCGCCACTGCGCAGGCTATGGGCACAAAGCGTTTCTTTTAGCGTGCCCTGATGAAGGACGGCAATTCTGTCCGCGTAGCGGGCGGCTAGGTGCAAATCGTGTGTTACCCACAGTACGCCGCGCCCCTCTCGGCACAGGGACTTTAGGTGCTGCATAAGGAGTTCGGCGCGGCAGCTGTCCAGCCATGCGGTGATCTCATCAGCCAGAATAAATCGCGACTGGCTTAGCGTGGCACAGCTCACCAAAACCCGTTTTGCCATGCCGCCCGAGAGAGAAAGGGGGTAGCGGTCGAGCAGGTCGGGAGAAAGCCGGTATTGTGACAGCTGCTCGGCAATGTCGTCCACGCTTGGGCAGCAGCCACTCAGGCCTGCGGCTCTCTGAATCTGCCGGCCGGTTTTCACCAGCGGATTGAGGGCGCTGACGCTTTGAGGAATATAGCTTAACGTATTCCCCCTAAGCGCACAGAGGCGGGATGGTGAAACGGGCTGACCGTCAAGGCGGATCTCCCCTTCTGCGCGAATGGCGTTCGGCAGCAGGCCGAGTAGGCTTTGCAGCAGCAGGCTTTTGCCTTCGCCACTGCCGCCGACTAGCGCAACTAGCTCGCCTTCGGCAAGGGTAAGGTCGACTTCGCTTAGCATCGGCTCCCAGCGCGTTTTTCGCAGCCAGCGCTGCCTGGCTTGAAGCAGGGATAGATTTTTTAACTCTAGCATTGTGTTCTCCTCAGCCAGACTTTTTGCAGGCTGCGAGCCAGAAGATCAATAGTTAATACCAGTACAACCAGCGTAAGGCCGGGGTAAAAGGCTAGCCACCAGTCGCCGCTGGCTAGATAGCGAAGGGCGTCTGCCAGCAACAGCCCCAGCGAGGCTTCGTGAGGCTCAAGGCCAAATCCTAAAAAGCTCAACCCAGCGCTGTGGAGTACCGCATGGGGGAAAATGAGCAGCGCGCCAACGACAAGCTGGGGCAGCAATAGGGGAAGAAAGTGACGATAGCAACACTGCCAGCGCGTAGCCCCTGTTCGCCTCGCTAAAAGCACGTAGTCTGCCGTTTTAATACGCATAAGCTCAGACTGCAGGATAAGAGTGAGCTTCGGCCAGTGGGTAAGAGAGACGGCGAGGATCACGCCCCATTTGCCGCCGCCAAAGGTAAAGCAAATGAGTATGAGCAGCAGCAGATGAGGCAGGGAAATAAAGGTGTCCACTAGAATTTGAACGAGGCCTCCCAGCACTTTACCAAACTGGCCAATGACCGCGAGAGTGAGCGCCAGTAGCCCGCTGACCAACGCCGACGTCATGCCGATTTGTACGCTAGTCATCATGCCCTGCAGGCAGCGGAGCCAGAGGTCTCGACCTAGGCTATCGGTACCGAACCAGAATTCAGCGGAAGGCGCAGCGCGACGGGCCAACAGATTTAGGTCAATCGTCTGGCTTAGGGCATAAATGCCTGTGCCGAGCAGGGCGATAAGCAGCGATATTGCCAACGCTAGCCGCAGCGTTGCGCCGTTAAGGGTGTGCTTCATTCAGCTCTCCTTAGCGGCGCATTAAGGCGGCGCAGTATCAGCAGTGAGAGCGAGTTGCCGATAAAAACCAGCAGAGTGGCGAATAGGCTAATGCCTAACAGCAGCGGCACATCGTTTCTGAGCCCTGCATCAATAGTTGCCTGCCCTAGTCCCGGGTAGGCAAACACTTTTTCAGCCAATAGTGCACCGCCAAAGAGTTCGCCCAGTGAAGCAAACTGAAGGCAAACGGCGGGCGTTAGGGCGTGGCGCAGCAGGTGAAAACGCAGCATTGACCAGCCCTTGTCCCCCTGTGCGTAGGCAAAATGAATAAACTCGCTGCGGCTGGCTTCCTCTATGCGGGCGCGAGTGTGTAGGGCAATGTTGCCGACGCCGAGCAGGCTAAGGGTCAGCGCCGGTAAAATCAGGTGATAAAGACGCTGAGTGAGCGAAGTTTCCTGTGCGGTAAGCCCCGGCGGCCAGGCACAGCAGATCGGCGTCCATTCAAGCTTGACGGAGAAAAACGCCAGCATTAGGAGCCCAATCCAAAACGTCGGGAGCGATGAAAGCAGATAGCAGAGAGTGCGTATCAGAGTGTCTGGCCAGCGGTTGAGATAGCGGCCAGCGGTAAGCCCAAGAGCGATGCCAAATATGCCGGATAGAACCCAGGCAGAGGCCAGTAGGGCAAACGAGGTGGCAAAGCGCTGAGCGATAACGTCGATCACCGGTGCGTTATAAACCACGGAGTAGCCCAGATCCCCCTGAACAGCCTGCTTTATCCAAAGTAAAAAACGCTGCCACAGCGGCTGATCCAGCCCCCAGCGGGCGGCTATCTGTGCGTACTGTTCCGGAGGAACGTGCAGCAGGTCGCTACCGATGTAGGCGCGAACCGGATCGATAGGGGAAAAGCTTATCAATATGAAAATGCCCGCTGTCACGGTGAACAGCAGGCAGATAAGCCTTAGCGACAGCAGACGCAGTGGGATCATTACTGACAGGTCCAGCGCCAGCCGTCGAGGTTATTGAGAACCGTCCAGTCGCCGTGCGCTTCTGGAGCACCTTCTCCCAGACTGACACAGGGATTGACCAGATAGGTGTGATTAAGATTCAGCAGCCAAACCCAGGCTGCGTCACCCTGAACGCCTGCACCAGTTGTGCCGTCCCAATCGACTTTCTGCCAGTGGGGAATGGCCGACTGCCAGTTAGGGGATTCAATGGCCTGCTTAAGATGCTGGTCTACCGCGCTATTGGCGTAATAGCCGGGGTTAAAATAGCCTTCGCCCCCCAGCCTGCTGGCGTAGTGGTGGTAGAGTTCCATAGGGTCAAGGCTGCCCCAGCCGAATAGGGTAGGGTTTGAGTGCATGTAGCGTTCAACGGTTTCCCAACTGCCGGATTTCAGTGAAACCCTTATGCCCAAGGGTTCCATCATCGCGCTGAACGCCTGAGCCAGATCCCGGCGGGTGCTGTCGCCGCTGGCGTACCACAGGGTTATTTGGGCTGGAATACCGTTCTTTTTGCGCAGGCCGTCTGGTGCTTTTGCTGTCCATCCAGCCCGATCGAGTATTTGTCTGGCTTTATCAAGATCGCCGTCTTTGAACTTTGCGTTCGGGTTGTCCCACGGAAGGCCGTCTACCGCTGTAAAGGCCGGGCGAGCCTGTCCATCGAACAGCTGATTGGCGAGCAGACTGCGATTGACTGCATAGTTGATGGCTTTGCGTATCGCTGGGTCAGCGGTAACGTCATTACCGATGCTGTTGCCTTTGGCGTCTTTTTTGCCTGACGGCGTCATTGGAAACATGATGCCGCGATTTTCAACGCTCTTTTGCACTAATAGCTTCATATTAGCAACGGGCTGATTGGCTAGTGTCTGTGGAATACGAATGAGATCTAAGCCGCCGCTGCTGGCCGTGGCGAAGGCGCTGTCCTGATCGAGAAATACGAACACCAGCTTGTCGAAATCGTTCTTTTGGCCGACATAGTAGGGGTTGGCTTCAACAATCAGCTGTTGCCCAGGCTGTAGGCTGACCAGTCTATACGGCCCTGCGCCAATGGGTGATTGAGCAAAGCTTTTGCCGTACTTCGCTTTGGGAACGATGCCAAGGGCACCTAGGACGTGGATAAAGGTACTTTCTGGCTGCTTCAGTTCAATGGTTACGGTTTGTTTATCTACCACTTTGGCCTGACGGAAGCTGCCCATATCGGCCTTACCGCCGCTAACAGCAGCCTGATTGTAGGAGAACGCAACGTCTTCTGCGGTGAGCGGTGAGCCATCGGAAAACTTAAGGTCTGGTTTTAGGCGGAGGGTCCACACAGTACCATCGTTGCTTAGGGAATAGCTTTCAACCAGTAGCGGCTGCCAGCTCAGGTCGGCGTTTTGTCGTAACAGCGGCGCATGAAGAAGCACATAGCTGCCATGGCTCCATCCTAATAGCGGATCAAAACCTTCAGAAGGCTCTGCGCCAATGGCCATCTTAAGCGTGTGAGTTTGGGCGGTAAGCGTTGATGAAAGTGTAAGAGCGGCAGTCAAGCAGGCTGCCATGTAAAAGGGCTTCATTTTCATTTATAGTAATGCTCCTATTCTATATAGTGACACGCTGTTCACTGTTCTTCATAACTTTCACTAAAAACTTCATACTTTCTTGCGCGAATTTATAACAGGCAAGAAAAGTCGACGCTTTGATTTAGATCGAAAAATTGAAAGCCAATGAAAAGCGAGATGAAAGGGTGAGGTATTTGCGAGGTGGCTAAAAGTTCTTCAAAATGCGTGTGAGAATTGGCTACAATGTATACTTCGTCGGTTAAAAAAAGATTTCTTTGGCTAAAAATTGAGCGGTAGCGCATTAAACTGAATTTTTTTGTTGCATCGTGCGTCATGTCTCCCTAGAATGCGCAGCACTTGATGCCGGCTTAGCTCAGTAGGTAGAGCAACTGACTTGTAATCAGTAGGTCGCCAGTTCGATTCCGGCAGCCGGCACCAGCAAGTTTCAAGATAGACGTAAAAAGATAGAAAATTAGGTGGGGTTCCCGAGCGGCCAAAGGGAGCAGACTGTAAATCTGCCGTGACTCACTTCGAAGGTTCGAATCCTTCCCCCACCACCATTATTCACCACAGCAATGTGGTAAACCGATAGACAGCATCTTTTGGATGCGCCTGTCGGGAAGGGTGAGAACCTTTGATTAAGGTTCGAGTCGAGCGAAAGCGAGACAACGTCGCCGAAGGTGACGGCCCGAAGGGTGAGGAGCGAAGCGACGAATAATCCTTCCCCCACCACCATTATTTGATTGTATTGATAAGACGTTATGTCAGTACAGTGTCTGAAAAGACACCTGAAAGGGGATGAGTAAGAGCTCTGTTAGAGTTCATCACTCAGCAAAGCGAGAACGACTACTCAGGTAGTTACCCGGAGGGTGTTCCACCCAAAGCGTTATCGCAGCGTATCGAGTTATTCTTCTCCCACACCGAGTTTAGAGTGTTGAAGCACCAGGTCACTGAGTTCGGAACTGCGGGCATCGTATAATGGCTATTACCTCAGCCTTCCAAGCTGATGATGTGGGTTCGATTCCCACTGCCCGCTCCAAGTGCTGATATAGCTCAGTTGGTAGAGCGCACCCTTGGTAAGGGTGAGGTCGGCAGTTCGAATCTGCCTATCAGCACCACTTTCCTATCTCCGTTTTTACTCCCTGACTTCCTCTATGACTCATTGCTGTTGTTATACAATGTTATACAAGCTTTTGCTTGGTTAATGTGGTTTAGCCACGATCTATCGTGTTTTAGAGGGACTATCGATGTCTAAAGAAAAATTTGAACGTACAAAACCGCACGTTAACGTCGGTACTATCGGCCACGTTGACCACGGTAAAACAACCCTGACTGCTGCTATCACCACCGTACTGGCTAAAACCTACGGCGGTAGCGCACGTGCATTCGACCAGATCGATAACGCGCCAGAAGAAAAGGCTCGTGGTATCACCATCAACACTTCTCACGTTGAATATGACACCCCGACTCGCCACTACGCGCACGTTGACTGCCCAGGGCACGCCGACTACGTTAAAAACATGATCACTGGTGCTGCTCAGATGGACGGCGCTATCCTGGTTGTTGCTGCGACTGACGGCCCAATGCCTCAGACTCGTGAGCACATCCTGCTGGGTCGCCAGGTAGGCGTTCCTTACATCATCGTGTTCCTGAACAAGTGCGACATGGTTGATGACGAAGAGCTGCTGGAACTGGTAGAAATGGAAGTTCGTGAACTTCTGTCTCAGTACGACTTCCCGGGCGACGATACGCCGGTTATTCGCGGTTCAGCGCTGAAAGCGCTGGAAGGTGACGCCGAGTGGGAAAAGAAAATCATCGAGCTGGCGGAAGCGCTGGATACTTACATTCCAGAGCCAGAGCGTGCGATTGACAAGCCGTTCCTGCTGCCTATCGAAGACGTTTTCTCTATCTCTGGCCGTGGTACTGTAGTCACCGGTCGTGTAGAGCGCGGCATCATCAAAGTTGGTGAAGAAGTGGAAATCGTGGGAATCAAAGACACCACCAAGACCACCTGTACTGGCGTTGAAATGTTCCGTAAGCTGCTGGACGAAGGCCGTGCAGGTGAGAACGTTGGTGTTCTGCTGCGTGGTACTAAGCGTGACGAAATCGAACGTGGTCAGGTACTGGCTAAGCCAGGCACCATCACTCCTCACACAGAATTCGTGTCAGAAGTGTATATCCTGAGCAAGGATGAAGGCGGTCGTCATACTCCGTTCTTCAAAGGCTACCGTCCTCAGTTCTACTTCCGTACGACTGACGTGACCGGCACCATCGAACTGCCAGAAGGCGTAGAGATGGTAATGCCAGGCGATAACATCCAGATGGTAGTTACGCTGATTGCCCCAATCGCGATGGACGAAGGTCTGCGCTTCGCAATCCGCGAAGGCGGCCGCACCGTTGGCGCGGGCGTTGTTGCCAAGATCGTCAAATAAGATTGACGTAACGGGCTTTAAGAGGGCATCATTTGATGCCCTTTTTCAACGTTGTAAAAAGAAGAACCTATCTCATCAGGCTTTTTAGCGCTTTTTAGACAAAAGCGGATCGGAGAGTCAGGGTGAGATAGGCTCATAGATGCGGCAGGCGTGCCGAAGAAAGAGCGTTCGACTTGGTTGCTCTGCTATAATGCGGGGTGAAGATTTATTTAGGTCATAATGACAGGTTGGTTTATGAGTGCGAATACCGAAACTCAGGGAAGCGGTGGAAAACTAGATACCGTTAAGTGGATTGTCGTCGCTGCGCTGATTGTCGTCGCGATTGTCGGTAACTTCATGTATCGAGAGTACAGTGTCTTCCTGCGTGCGACAGCCGTTGTGGTTGTGATTGGCATTGCCTTCGTGATAGCTATGCTGACGGCGAAGGGAAAAGCGACGCTGGAGTTTGCCCGCGCTTCGCGCATTGAGATGCGTAAGGTCATTTGGCCGACGCGTCAAGAAGCGCTACACACGACGCTGATTGTTGCCGCTGTTACTGTCGTTATGTCGCTGATTCTGTGGGGGCTGGATGGTATTCTGGTCCGTTTGGTCTCCTTTATTACTGGCCTGAGGTTCTAAAATGACTGAAGCACTTAAGAAGCGTTGGTATGTGGTTCAAGCATTTTCCGGTTTTGAAGGTCGCGTAGCTCAATCTCTGCGTGAGCACATCAAGCTGCACGAAATGGAAGATCAGTTTGGCGAAGTGATGGTACCGACTGAAGAAGTCGTCGAAATTCGCGGCGGCCAGCGCCGCAAGAGCGAGCGCAAATTCTTCCCTGGCTACGTGCTGGTGCAAATGGCGATGAACGACGCGACCTGGCACTTGGTGCGCAGTATTCCACGCGTGATGGGCTTTATTGGCGGAACGTCAGACAGGCCTGCGCCTATCAGCGATAAAGAAGTCGATGCTATCATGAACCGTCTGCAGCAGGTTGGCGACAAGCCGCGGCCGAAGACGCTGTTTGAACCGGGTGAAATGGTTCGCGTTAACGACGGTCCGTTTGCTGACTTTAACGGTGTCGTTGAAGAGGTTGACTACGAAAAGAGCCGCCTGAAAGTTTCTGTTTCCATCTTTGGCCGCTCTACGCCGGTCGAACTGGACTTCAGTCAGGTAGAAAAGGGCTGATTCAACGTTTTAACGTCAGGCGTTAAGCTCTTGTAAGAGGCGTGAAGTTATTCTATAATTTCGCGCCTTTTATTTTTATGTTTTCTATAAACCGGGGAGCCTCCCTGAGGCGCTATAACCCAAACTGAGGAAATCTCAATGGCTAAGAAAGTCCAAGCCTACGTTAAGCTGCAGGTTGCAGCCGGCATGGCTAACCCAAGTCCGCCAGTTGGTCCCGCTCTGGGTCAACAGGGCGTTAACATCATGGAATTCTGTAAGGCATTCAACGCTAAAACTGACAGCATTGAAAAAGGCCTGCCGATCCCTGTTGTTATCACTGTTTACGCTGACCGTTCTTTCACCTTCGTCACCAAGACTCCTCCAGCAGCCGTTCTGCTGAAGAAAGCTGCTGGCATTAAGTCTGGTTCCGGTGTACCGAACAAGACTAAAGTGGGCACTGTAACCGCGGCACAGGTTCGCGAAATTGCTCAGACTAAAGCAGCGGATATGACGGGTGCTGACATCGACGCCATGGTGCGTTCGATCGAAGGTACTGCGCGTTCCATGGGCCTGGTAGTGGAGGGTTAATCAATGGCTAAGCTAACCAAGCGCATGCGCGTTATTCGTGAAAAAGTTGATGCAACTAAGCAGTATCCTATTGCTGAAGCTGTTGCTCTGCTGAAAGAACTGGCAACTGCCAAGTTCGTTGAAAGTGTCGACGTTGCCGTTAACCTCGGTATCGACGCTCGTAAATCAGACCAAAACGTTCGCGGCGCTACCGTTCTGCCTCACGGCACCGGTCGTACCGTTCGCGTCGCCGTATTTACTCAGGGCGCTAACGCTGAAGCTGCAAAAGCAGCCGGCGCTGACCTGGTAGGTATGGAAGATCTGGCTGACCAGATCAAGAAAGGCGAAATGAACTTTGACGTTGTTATCGCTTCTCCAGACGCTATGCGCGTTGTTGGCCAGCTGGGCCAGGTTTTAGGTCCACGCGGCCTGATGCCTAACCCGAAAGTCGGCACCGTAACCCCGAACGTCGCTGAAGCGGTTAAAAACGCTAAAGCCGGTCAGGTTCGCTATCGCAACGACAAAAACGGTATCATCCATACCACGATTGGTAAGGTTGATTTCGATGCAGATAAACTGCAGGAGAACTTAGAGTCTCTGCTGTCCGCGCTGAAGAAGGCTAAGCCTTCTACCGCCAAGGGCGTCTTTATTAAGAAGATCAGTCTGTCCACCACTATGGGTGCGGGCGTGGCTATCGATCAGGGCACCCTGAGCGCAGCAGCGAACTAATTCACTGCTTTACTACGGGGCTGGATTCGTCTAGAATTTAGCCCCTTAGATTTTTGATTTTTTCGGTTGGAGCCTGGCCTTATCCAGGCCTCCGTCCAAGACCGCAGGCGTATGGCAACATACTTAATTGCCTGTTATTTATATGAAAATATCAATAACAACGGCCTGCGTAGACGGTGAGAGAGCCTAAAAATGTCTTTTAAAGAAATTTTTTCTGGATTCTACTCACCGTGTTTCAACGCCCGCTCTCTGAACGCCTTCGGGAACTAAGCGTCGGGTGAAGTGAGTTCCGGGAATTTTCCCGGCTTAATCCAGGAGCAAAAAGCCAATGGCATTAAATCTTCAAGACAAACAAGCGATTGTTGCTGAAGTGAGTGAAGTAGCCAAGGGCGCGCTGTCTGCCGTCGTTGCGGATTCTCGCGGCGTTACCGTAGACAAAATGACTGAACTGCGTAAAGCAGGTCGTGAAGCTGGCGTTTACATGCGCGTTGTTCGCAACACGCTGATGCGCCGCGTCGTTGAGGGTACTCCTTTCGAGTGCCTGAAAGACACGTTCGTCGGTCCTACCTTAATTGCATTTTCTCATGAGCATCCGGGCGCTGGCGCTCGTCTGTTCAAAGCCTTTGCTAAGGACAATGCAAAATTTGAGGTTAAAGGCGCAGCCTTTGAAGGCGAGTTTATCCCAGCGGCTCAGATCGACCGCCTGGCAACTCTGCCAACTTACGAAGAAGCTATCGCGCGCCTGATGTCGGCCATGAAAGAAGCCTCTGCGGGCAAACTGGTTCGTACTCTTGCGGCACTGCGCGACAGCAAGCAAGCGGCTTAATCGCCTCATTGCATTTGTTAACGTATAAACTACTTTCTACATTCAGGAATAATGATTATGTCTATCACTAAAGAGCAAATTCTGGACGCAGTTGCAGAAATGTCCGTAATGGACGTTGTTGAACTGATCTCCATGATGGAAGAAAAGTTCGGCGTATCTGCTGCCGCAGCCGTAGCTGTTGCTGCTGGCCCAGCTGCTGAAGTCGAAGAGAAGACTGAGTTCGACGTCATTCTGACCAGCGCAGGCGCTAACAAAGTTGCTGCTATCAAAGCCGTTCGCGGCGCAACCGGTCTGGGCCTGAAAGAAGCCAAAGATCTGGTTGAAGCAGCTCCTGCTGCAGTTAAAGAAGGCATCAGCAAAGATGACGCTGAAGCTCTTAAGAAGTCACTGGAAGAAGCTGGCGCGACCGTTGAGGTCAAGTAAGACTTTTTTCCAGTTTGCAGCCTGACTTAAAAGGCTGATGGCTGGTGACTTTTTAGTCACCAGCCTTTTTGCGCTATAGGCGTCAGCGGGATTTCACACTGTTTACCCACTGAACGGCCTCAATACTCCTTTCTATTGACGACTTAATATACTGCGTTTCTTGCTTTAGGCCAGTTGCCTAGAAGTTGGATACAGCGCAATGAAATGATTTAAGAGTAATAGAAATGCGTATTGCGGAGGATTTCTCCGCCTCCGATCGAAATAAATAGTGTCGTATAAAGAACTGTAACTGCCCCCAGGCGGGCAGAGTGGGCCGACTTGTCAGCGAGCTGAGGAACCCTATGGTTTACTCCTATACCGAGAAAAAACGTATTCGTAAGGATTTTGGTAAACGTCCACAAGTTTTGGACATACCATACCTTCTTTCTATCCAGCTTGACTCGTTCCAGAAGTTTATCGAGCAAGATCCGGAAGGCCAACACGGCCTGGAAGCAGCATTCCGCTCCGTGTTCCCTATCCAGAGCTACAGCGGCAGCTCAGAGCTGCAGTATGTTAGCTATCGCCTCGGTGAGCCTGTATTCGACGTCAAAGAGTGTCAAATCCGCGGTGTAACCTTCTCTGCGCCTCTGCGCGTGAAGCTGCGTCTGGTGATCTACGATCGCGACGCGCCGGCGGGCACGGTTAAAGACATTAAAGAGCAAGAAGTCTACATGGGCGAAATTCCGCTCATGACCGATAACGGTACGTTCGTGATTAACGGTACCGAGCGCGTTATCGTTTCCCAGCTGCACAGAAGTCCAGGTGTCTTCTTCGACAGCGACAAGGGCAAGACTCACTCATCAGGCAAGGTGCTGTATAACGCACGCATTATCCCTTACCGCGGTTCATGGTTAGACTTTGAGTTTGACCCGAAAGACAACCTGTTTGTCCGTATTGACCGTCGTCGCAAGCTGCCTGCAACCATTATTCTGCGCGCGCTGAACTTTACTTCAGAAGAAATTCTGGGTCTGTTCTTCGATAAAGTCGTCTTTGAAATTTGCGACAACAAGCTGCAGATGGAACTGGTTCCTGAGCGCCTGCGCGGTGAAACGGCTTCTTTTGATATCGAAGCCAACGGCAAAGTTTATGTAGAAAAAGGCCGTCGCATTACTGCTCGCCACATTCGCCTGTTGGAAAAGGACGGCGTCGACAAGATCGAAGTGCCAACCGAGTACATCATCGGCAAAGTGTCTGCGAAAGACTATATCGACGAAGCGACTGGCGAAATCATTTGCCCATCTAACATGGAGCTGACGCTGGATCTGCTGGCCAAGATGAGCGTAGCTGGTCACAAGCGCATCGAGACGCTGTTTACCAACGATCTCGATCACGGCGCCTACATGTCAGAAACGCTACGCGTTGATACCACAACCGATCGCCTGAGCGCGCTGGTTGAAATCTATCGCATGATGCGCCCGGGCGAGCCGCCTACGCGCGAAGCGGCTGAAAACCTGTTTGAGAACCTGTTCTTCTCCGAAGATCGCTATGACCTTTCTGCGGTAGGCCGCATGAAGTTCAACCGCTCTTTGGGCCGTGATGAAATCGAAGGTTCCGGCATTCTGAGCAAAGAAGACATCATCGAAGTCATGAAGAAGCTCATCGGTATCCGTAACGGTATCGGTGAAGTGGATGACATCGACCACTTGGGTAACCGTCGTATCCGCTCCGTCGGCGAAATGGCCGAAAACCAGTTCCGCGTAGGTCTGGTTCGCGTTGAGCGTGCGGTGAAAGAGCGTCTGTCCCTGGGCGACCTCGATACCCTGATGCCTCAGGACATGATCAACGCCAAGCCGATTTCGGCGGCGGTGAAAGAGTTCTTCGGCTCAAGCCAGCTGTCCCAGTTTATGGACCAAAACAACCCGCTGTCAGAAATCACGCACAAGCGTCGTATTTCTGCCCTCGGCCCAGGCGGCCTGACGCGCGAACGCGCGGGCTTTGAAGTTAGAGACGTACACCCGACTCACTACGGTCGCGTATGTCCTATCGAAACGCCTGAAGGTCCAAACATCGGTCTGATCAACTCCCTGTCCGTGTATGCACAGACTAACGAATACGGCTTCCTTGAGACTCCGTACCGTAAAGTGACTGACGGCGTTGTCACCGACGAGATCCACTACCTGTCTGCCATTGAAGAAGGCAACTTCGTTATCGCTCAGGCGAACTCCAACCTGACCGACGAAGGCCGCTTCATCGAAGATCTGGTCACCTGTCGTAACAAGGGCGAGTCCAGCCTGTTCAGCCGCGATCAGGTTGACTATATGGACGTATCAACCCAGCAGGTGGTTTCCGTTGGTGCTTCTCTGATTCCATTCCTTGAGCACGACGATGCTAACCGCGCCCTGATGGGTGCGAACATGCAACGTCAGGCGGTTCCGACTCTGCGCGCTGACAAGCCGCTGGTAGGTACAGGTATGGAACGCGCCGTTGCCGTTGACTCCGGTGTAACCTCTGTTGCAACCCGCGGCGGTACTGTTCAGTACGTCGACGCATCTCGTATCGTTATCAAAGTTAACGAAGACGAAATGATGCCGGGCGAAGCGGGCATTGATATTTATAACCTGACCAAGTACACCCGTTCTAACCAGAACACCTGTATCAACCAGATGCCGTGCGTGGCGCTGGATGAGAAGGTTGAGCGCGGTGACGTGCTGGCTGACGGCCCGTCTACCGACCTCGGTGAGCTGGCGCTGGGCCAAAACATGCGCGTAGCGTTCATGCCTTGGAACGGCTACAACTTCGAAGACTCCATTTTGGTGTCCGAGCGCGTGGTTCAGGAAGACAGATTTACTACCATCCACATTCAGGAACTCTCCTGCGTGTCTCGCGACACCAAGCTGGGGCCTGAAGAGATCACTGCCGACATCCCTAACGTGGGTGAAGCCGCGCTCTCCAAGCTGGATGAATCCGGTATCGTTTATATCGGCGCAGAAGTGACCGGTGGCGACATTCTGGTGGGTAAGGTAACGCCTAAGGGTGAAACCCAGCTGACTCCAGAAGAAAAGCTGCTGCGCGCTATCTTCGGTGAGAAGGCGTCTGACGTTAAAGACTCTTCCCTGCGCGTGCCGAACGGCGTATCCGGTACCATTATTGACGTTCAGGTATTTACCCGCGACGGCGTAGAAAAAGACAAGCGTGCTCTTGAAATCGAAGACATGCAGCTGAAGCAGGTCAGAAAAGACCTGACCGAAGAGCTGAAGATCCTCGAAGCTGGCCTGTTTGCCCGTATCCACGACGTGTTGGTTGCCGGCGGCATCGAAGACGAGAAGCTTTCCAAGCTGACCCACGACAAGTGGCTGGAAATCGGCTTAAGTGACGAAGACAAGCAAAACCAGCTGGAACAGCTGGCCGAGCAGTATGACGAGCTGAAGTCCGAGTTTGAGAAGAAGCTGGAAGGCAAGCGTCGCAAGATCACTCAGGGCGACGACCTGGCTCCGGGCGTGCTGAAGATCGTTAAGGTTTATCTGGCCGTTAAGCGTCAGATCCAGCCGGGCGATAAGATGGCAGGCCGTCACGGTAACAAGGGTGTTATCTCCAAGATCAACCCGATCGAGGATATGCCTTACGATGAGAACGGCACGCCGGTCGATATCGTACTGAACCCGCTGGGCGTACCGTCTCGTATGAACATCGGTCAGATCCTGGAAACTCACCTGGGTATGGCTGCAAAAGGCATCGGCGACAAGATCAACGCTATGCTTAAGCAGCAGCAGGAAGTAGCCAAGCTGCGCGAGTTTATCCAGAAGGCTTACGATCTGGGCGACAACACCCGTCAGGGCGTTGACCTCAACACCTTCAGCGATGAAGAAGTGCTGACGCTGGCGGAAAACCTGCGTAAGGGTATGCCGATCGCGACGCCGGTGTTTGACGGCGCCAAAGAGAAAGAAATTAAAGAGCTGCTGACGCTGGGCGGTTTACCGACCTCAGGTCAGATCACGCTGTTTGATGGACGTACCGGTGAGCAGTTCGAGCGTCCGGTTACCGTTGGCTACATGTACATGCTGAAGCTTAACCACCTGGTTGATGACAAGATGCATGCACGCTCTACCGGTTCTTATAGCCTGGTTACTCAGCAGCCGCTGGGTGGTAAGGCACAGTTCGGTGGACAGCGCTTCGGTGAGATGGAAGTGTGGGCGCTGGAAGCCTATGGCGCAGCGTACACGCTCCAGGAGATGCTGACCGTCAAGTCCGACGATGTCAACGGCCGCACCAAGATGTACAAAAACATCGTGGATGGCAACCATCAGATGGAACCGGGCATGCCCGAGTCTTTCAACGTATTGCTGAAAGAAATCCGTTCGCTGGGTATCAACATCGAGTTGGAAGAGGAATAAGTTCCTCATACCGGAGCCCCGGTTCGCTGGGGATGGTTGCAGGTACAGGGGCGCTTAACCCCTTAAACGGCAGTTTTGTAGTTTAAGACAGGTTTATACCCAATGGATTTCGAGTTGCTTCGAGGCGGCAAGTGAGTGAATCCCGATGAGCTTACATAAGTAAGTGATTCGGGTGAACGAATGCAGCCAACAAAGAAGCAGCTTGAAAGACAGCGGGTATAAGTGCCCAACAGGTTTAACTCCGACAGGAGCCGATCCGTGAAAGACTTATTGAAGTTTCTGAAAGCGCAAACCAAGACCGAAGAGTTTGACGCCATCAAAATCGCTCTGGCCTCGCCAGACATGATTCGTTCCTGGTCTTTCGGCGAAGTGAAGAAGCCGGAAACCATTAACTACCGTACGTTCAAACCTGAGCGTGACGGTCTGTTCTGCGCCCGTATTTTCGGGCCAGTAAAAGACTATGAGTGCCTGTGCGGTAAGTACAAGCGCTTAAAGCACCGCGGCGTTATCTGTGAGAAGTGCGGCGTTGAAGTGACCCAGACCAAAGTGCGCCGTGAGCGCATGGGCCACATCGAGCTGGCGTCTCCGACCGCTCACATCTGGTTCCTCAAGTCGCTGCCGTCTCGTATCGGCCTGCTGCTTGACATGCCTCTGCGCGACATTGAACGCGTACTGTACTTCGAATCTTACGTTGTAGTCGAAGGCGGCATGACCAATCTGGAAAAGCGCCAGATCCTGACTGAAGAGCAGTATCTGGACGCGCTGGAAGAGTTCGGTGACGAATTCGACGCCAAAATGGGCGCCGAAGCCATTCAGGCTCTGCTCAAGAACATGGATCTGGAGCAGGAGTGCGAGCAGCTGCGCGAAGAGCTGAACGAAACCAACTCAGAAACCAAGCGCAAGAAGCTGACCAAGCGCATCAAGCTGCTGGAAGCGTTCATTCAGTCCGGCAACAAGCCTGAGTGGATGATCCTGACCGTTCTGCCGGTTCTGCCGCCGGACCTGCGTCCGCTGGTTCCGCTGGACGGCGGTCGTTTTGCGACTTCCGATCTGAACGATCTGTATCGCCGCGTGATCAACCGTAACAACCGTCTGAAGCGCCTGCTCGATCTGGCCGCGCCGGACATCATCGTGCGCAACGAAAAGCGTATGCTGCAAGAAGCAGTAGATGCCCTGCTGGATAACGGTCGTCGCGGTCGTGCGATCACCGGTTCTAACAAGCGTCCTCTGAAATCTTTGGCCGACATGATCAAAGGTAAACAGGGTCGTTTCCGTCAGAACCTGCTCGGTAAGCGCGTTGACTACTCCGGTCGTTCTGTAATCACCGTGGGTCCATACCTGCGTCTGCACCAGTGCGGTCTGCCGAAGAAAATGGCTCTGGAACTGTTCAAACCGTTCATCTACGGCAAGCTGGAACTGCGTGGCCTTGCCACCACCATCAAAGCCGCTAAGAAAATGGTTGAGCGTGAAGAAGCTGTCGTTTGGGATATCCTGGACGAAGTTATCCGCGAACACCCGGTACTGCTGAACCGTGCACCGACTCTGCACCGTCTGGGTATTCAGGCATTTGAGCCGGTACTGATCGAAGGTAAAGCTATCCAGCTGCACCCGCTGGTGTGTGCGGCATATAACGCCGACTTCGACGGTGACCAGATGGCTGTTCACGTGCCGCTGACGCTGGAAGCCCAGCTGGAAGCGCGCGCGCTGATGATGTCTACCAACAACATTCTGTCTCCTGCTAACGGTGAGCCTATCATCGTTCCGTCTCAGGACGTGGTGCTGGGTCTGTACTACATGACCCGCGACAAGGTGAACGCCAAGGGCGAAGGCATGGTGTTGAACGGGCCGAAAGAAGCCGAGCGCGTTTACCGTGCCGGTCACGCTGAGCTGCACGCTCGCGTTAAGGTTCGTATCACTGAATACGTTAAAAACGCCGAAGGCGTAATGACGGAAAAAACGGGCCTGGTGGATACCACCGTGGGTCGCGCCATCTTCTGGATGATCGTACCTAAAGGTCTGCCTTACTCCGTGATTAACCAGGCGCTGGGCAAAAAAGCCATCTCCAAGATGATTAACACCTGTTATCGCATCCTGGGGCTGAAGCCTACTGTTATTTTTGCTGACCAAACGATGTATACCGGCTTTGCCTATGCGGCTCGCTCTGGTGCGTCTGTAGGTATCGACGATATGGTGATCCCGGCTAAGAAAGCGGAAATCATCAACGAAGCCGAAACCGAAGTGGCGGAAATTCAGGAGCAGTTCCAGTCTGGTCTGGTAACCGCTGGCGAACGCTACAACAAAGTCATCGATATCTGGGCTGCCGCTAACGAGCGCGTCGCCAAGGCGATGATGGAAAACCTGTCTTCTGAAACCGTTATCAACCGTGACGGCGAAGAAGAGAAGCAGGTTTCCTTTAACAGCATCTTTATGATGGCTGACTCCGGTGCCCGTGGTTCTGCTGCTCAGATCCGTCAGCTGGCCGGTATGCGTGGCCTGATGGCGAAGCCGGACGGCTCCATCATCGAAACGCCGATCACGGCAAACTTCCGTGAAGGTCTGAACGTACTCCAGTACTTCATCTCCACGCACGGTGCGCGTAAAGGTTTGGCGGATACCGCGTTGAAAACCGCGAACTCCGGTTACCTGACTCGTCGTCTGGTTGACGTGGCGCAGGATCTGGTCGTTATCGAAGACGACTGCGGCACCTACGACGGTGTCACCATGACGCCGGTTATCGAAGGTGGCGACGTTAAAGAGCCGCTGCGTGAGCGCGTACTGGGCCGCGTAACGGCTGAAGACGTACTGAAGCCGGGCACTGCCGACATTCTGGTTCCGCGTAATACGCTGCTGAACGAGAAGTGGTGTGACCTGCTGGAAGAGCACTCTGTTGACATCATCAAGGTACGCTCTGTCGTAACCTGTGATACCGACTTCGGCGTGTGTGCTAACTGCTACGGTCGCGACCTGGCTCGTGGTCACATCATCAACAAGGGTGAGGCCATCGGCGTTATCGCTGCACAGTCTATCGGTGAACCGGGTACACAGTTAACCATGCGTACCTTCCACATCGGTGGTGCGGCATCCCGTGCTGCGGCAGAGTCCAGCATTCAGGTGAAGAACTCCGGTAGCCTGAAACTGAAGAACGCCAAGTTCGTGGTTAACGCAGCCAACAAGCTGGTGATTACTTCTCGTAACACTGAGCTGACGCTGATCGACGAGTTCGGTCGTACCAAGGAAAGCTATAAAGTGCCTTACGGCGCAACGCTTGCCAAGGGCGACGGTGCCAACGTCACTGGCGGTGAAATGGTCGCTAACTGGGATCCGCATACCATGCCGGTTGTCTCAGAAGTGGGCGGTTTCATTCGCTTTACCGATATGGTTGACGGTCAGACCATCACTCGTCAGACCGACGAACTGACCGGTCTGTCCTCTATCGTGGTTCTGGAAGGCGCAGAGCGTACCGGCAGCACCAAGGATCTGCGTCCTGCGCTGAAGCTGGTTGATGCTAAAGGTAACGACGTACTGATCCCTGGTACCGACATGCCTGCACAGTACTTCCTGCCGGGTAAAGCCATTATCCAGCTGGAAGACGGCATTGAAATCAATCCGGGTGATACTCTGGCGCGTATTCCGCAGGAATCCGGCGGTACTCGCGATATTACCGGTGGTCTGCCGCGCGTTGCTGACCTGTTCGAAGCCCGTCGTCCGAAAGAGCCTGCTATTCTGGCAGAAGTCAGCGGTGTGGTTTCCTTCGGTAAAGAGACTAAGGGCAAGCGTCGTCTGGTGATCACGCCGATGGACGGCAGCGATCCGTACGAAGAGATGATTCCAAAGTGGCGTCAACTCAACGTGTTTGAAGGCGAACTGGTAGAGCGCGGCGACGTGATCTCCGACGGTCCTGAAGCACCGCACGACATTCTGCGTCTGCGCGGCGTCCACGAAGTGACCCGTTATATCGTCAACGAAGTGCAGGAAGTGTATCGCTTACAGGGCGTTAAGATTAACGATAAGCACATCGAAGTTATCGTTCGTCAAATGCTGCGTAAGGGCACCATCGTGCATCCGGGCAACACCGAGTTCCTGGAAGGCGAACAAGTGGAATACTCCCGTATCAAGATTGCTAACCGCAGTCTGGAATCGGAAGGCAAACTGGGAGCGTCCTTCGCTCGCGACCTGCTGGGTATCACCAAGGCCTCTCTGGCGACCGAGTCCTTCATCTCTGCGGCATCGTTCCAGGAAACGACCCGCGTGTTGACGGAAGCGGCCGTTGCTGGCAAGCGCGACGAACTGCGCGGCTTGAAAGAGAACGTCATCGTGGGTCGTCTGATTCCGGCAGGTACCGGCTATGCCTACCACCAGGATCGCATGCGCCGTCGCCATATAGAAGATATCGCTTCAGCACCGCAGGTAAGTGCAGAAGAGGCATCAGCTAATCTGGCGGAACTGCTAAACGCCGGTCTGGGCAATAGCGACGACGAATAATCGACGCAGCCTCTAGGCGAACGTTCTAAAAGACAAACACCGGTCGATTTATCGACCGGTGTTTTTTTTAACTGAAATACTTAAGTACTAATGAAAAAAACGCCAGTTCATATATGTAGACTGGCGCTTTTGTTTTGTTACAGGGCCTTGCTCAAAAGAACGCTAGTGAGAAACCCCTCCGGATGCGCCATAGCCCGTTTGCGAACGAATAAACTGTGGATCGAACAGCAGCCTTTCCTGAACCGCGTTTTCCGAGGTGTCAGTGACGGAGAAGAACCAGGTGCTGACAAAGGCAATCAGCATGGAGAACAGCGCTGGGTACTCATAGGGGTAGATAGGCTTGGTGTGGCCGAGGATTTGCACCCAAATTGTAGGCCCAAGGATCATCATGGTCACCGCGCTTAAAAGCCCCAGCCAGCCACCGATCATAGCTCCCCGAGTGGTTAGCTTTTTCCAGTACATGGACAGAATGATAATCGGGAAGTTACAGCTGGCGGCAATGGAGAAGGCAAGCCCTACCATGAACGCAATGTTCTGCTTCTCAAACAGAATGCCCAGGCCGATGGCGACAAAGCCGAGCACCACCGTGGTGATTTTGGATACCTTAAGCTCGTCGCGCTCTGTGGCGGCTCCTTGCTTAATGACGTTAGCGTACAGGTCATGGGAGACCGCAGACGCTCCCGCCAGCGTTAATCCGGCAACTACTGCCAGAATGGTGGCAAAGGCAACCGCCGAAATAAAGCCTAGGAAGAAGCTGCCGCCAACGGCGTTGGCCAAGTGAACCGCCGCCATGTTGGTACCGCCGATCAGCGCGCCTGCTGCATCCTTAAAGGCTGGGTTGCCGCCTACCAGGAAAATCGCACCGAAGCCTATGATAAAGGTCAGTATATAGAAATAGCCGATAAAGCCCGTGGCGTAAAACACACTCTTACGCGCCTCTTTGGCATCGCTCACGGTGAAAAAGCGCATGATGATGTGCGGTAGGCCTGCGGTACCAAACATCAATGCCAGCCCAAGGGAAAGTGCCGATATCGGATCCGACACTAGCCCGCCGGGGCTCATAATGGCAGCACCTTTCGGGCTCACCTTAATCGCCTGTACGAACAGCTCGTTAAAGTTGAAGTTGACCGACTTCATCACCATGATAGCCATAAAGCTGGCGCCGGATAGCAGCAGCACTGCCTTGATGATTTGTACCCAAGTGGTAGCCAGCATGCCGCCAAACAGCACGTACAGCACCATCAGAATGCCCACCAGAATCACCGCGACGTGGTAGTTGAGGCCAAACAGCAGCTGGATAAGCTTACCCGCACCCACCATTTGCGCTATCAGGTACAGCGCCACAACCACTAGCGAACCGCAGGCAGAAAGAGTGCGGATCTCCTTTTGCTTTAGTCGATAAGAGGCAACGTCGGCAAATGTATAGCGCCCGAGGTTTCTCAGCCGTTCGGCGATTAAAAACAGAATAATCGGCCAGCCGATAAGAAAGCCAATCGAGTAAATCAGGCCGTCGTAGCCGGAGGTATAGACCAGCGCGGAAATGCCTAAAAACGAGGCGGCAGACATAAAGTCGCCAGCGATTGCCAGGCCGTTTTGCAGGCCGGTGATCTTTCCTCCAGCAGTGTAGTAGTCAGCGCGTGAACGGGTTCGCTTTGAGGCCCAGTAGGTAATGTAGAGCGTCAGGCCGACAAACAGAACGAACATCACGATGGCTTCGACGTTTAGCGGCTGACGCTTGACCTCACCGGTAACGGCATCGGCCAGCGCCAGCGGCGCGGTCAGCAGCGTGAGCAGCGCAAGGAGCAGGCGGTTTTTCATTGGTGAGCCTCATTCAGTATTTGAGCATTCAGCTCGTCAAATTCCCGGTTGGCGCGGTACACGTAAATGCCGGTTAAAATGAAGGAAGCGATGATAAGCCCCAGACCAACGGGAATACCCCGTGTGATGCTGGAGCCTTCGAAGAGCGGCGTGCCTAGCCACTGTGGTTCAAAGGCGATAAGCAGAATAAAGCTAACGTAAAGGGCCAGCGTAATGGCCGACAGCGTCCAGGCAAAGTTATCGCGCCGACGCACCAGTTCTTTAAAACGCGGGTTGCTCTCAATCCGTTGATAAATCTGTTCGTTCATAGGAGCATCTCCTGTGAGATAGACTCGCCATACGCCAAGCCGCGCGGGCGTTGCCCGACCAAGCCTTCCGGCTCAGCCGTTTTCGCGCAGCCTGAATTATGTAGAGCAAAACGGTTGAATGTCGCCGCGCAAGGCGGCGCAAACTATGAAGCCGCTTTCATTGACGCTTTCTCCTGCAGCAGCTTTTCTACAACGCCGGGATCGGCCAGAGTTGAGGTATCTCCCAGGTTGCTGGTGTCGCCATCGGCGATTTTCCTGAGTATGCGACGCATGATCTTCCCTGAACGCGTTTTAGGCAGGGTCTGCGTCCAGTGCAGAATGTCGGGTGTAGCAATTGGGCCAATTTCTTTACGTACCCACTTGATGACTTCATCGTAAAGTTCATCGCTGGGCTGTTCACCGTGATTCAGCGTGATATAGGCATAGATTGCCTGCCCCTTGATGTAGTGGGCGATGCCGACCACTGCCGCTTCGGCAATTTTGGGGTGGGAGACCAGCGCCGATTCAATTTCGGCGGTGCCGAGGCGGTGGCCGGAGACGTTGAGCACGTCGTCAACGCGGCCGGTGATCCAGTAGTCGCCGTCTTCGTCGCGTCTGGCGCCGTCGCCGCTGAAGTAAAAGTTCTTGAAGGAAGAGAAGTAGGTTTGCTCAAACCTGTCGTGATCGCCAAACAGCGTCCGCGCCTGACCGGGCCAAGAATCGGTTATTACCAGATTACCTTCACAGGCGCCGTCCAGAATTTTACCGTCGTTGTCTACCAGCGCGGGCTTAACGCCAAAGAACGGCTTGGTGGCGGAACCTGCTTTTAGTTCGGTAACGCCAGGCAGGGGAGTGAGCATAAAGCCGCCGGTTTCCGTCTGCCACCAGGTGTCCACGATAGGGCACTTGCCGTTGCCAATGGTGTAGTAGTACCACTCCCAGGCTTCTGGGTTAATCGGCTCGCCGACGGAGCCCATAATGCGCAGGGAGTCGCGACAGGTGCCTTCAATCGCGAGATCGCCCTGAGCCATCAAAGAGCGAATGGCGGTTGGTGCGGTATAGAGAATGTTAACCTGATATTTATCGACGATTTTCGCCATTCTGTTCGGTTCTGGCGATGTGAGCACCCCTTCAAACAGCAGCGTAACCGCACCGTTGCTCAGCGGGCCGTACAGGGCATAGCTGTGGCCGGTGACCCAGCCCATATCGGCAGTACACCAGTAAATATCGCCGTCGTGATAGTCGAATACGTACTTGAACGTCAGGGTTGCATAAACCAGATAGCCGCCGGTGGTGTGCAGTACGCCCTTTGGCTTCCCGGTTGAGCCGGAGGTGTAGAGAATAAACAGCGGCGCCTCTGCCGACAGTTCAACCGGTGGGCAGTCGTCTTCAGCCCGTTCGAGCAGTTCGTGCCACCACAGGTCGCGGTTCGGATGCCAGGCAATGGCGCCGCGAGTTCTTTGGAAGACGATGGTGTGCTCAACGCTGTTAACGCTGGGATTCGCCAGCGCGTCGTCCACGTTCTTCTTCAGAGGAATAGTTTTCCCGGCGCGCAGTCCTTCATCAGCGGTAATGACTAGACGCGCATTGGAGTCGATAATGCGCCCGGCGATGGCTTCAGGAGAGAATCCGGCAAAAATAACCGAGTGGATAAGGCCAAGTCGGGCACAGGCCAGCATGGCGACGGCGGTTTCCGGCACCATCGGCATATAGATAGCAACCACATCGCCCTGTTTTAGCCCTAGCGACTTGAGCACGTTGGCGAAGCGGCAAACGCGCTGATGAAGCTGGCGATAGGTGATAGTCTGAGTTTCCTCACCGCTGTCGCTTTCCCACAGTATGGCCGTCTGTTCGCCGCGCTCGGCGAGATGGCGATCTAGGCAGTTGGCAGACAGGTTTAGCGTGCCGTCCTCAAACCAGCGAATGGAGACGTTTCCCGGCGCAAAGGAGGTATTTTTGACCTTCTGATAGGGCGTTATCCAGTCAACGGCTTTCCCCTGCTGGCGCCAGAACGTATCGGGATCCTCCACGGACTGCCGATACATCGTTTCATACTGCTGCCTGTTTATTAATGCATTGTCCGCAATGGCTGCAGGAATGGGATGTTTATGAACAGCGCTCATTATTGACCCCTCAAAATTGTTAACATTATGTAATTTAGTTGTTGAATAATAATTGCGCACATTTCAGATCTCTTTTTTGCGCGGAAGATCACGCTTCTTCACAGTGAATAATGACGAAACGGGCGTTTTAAGAGGATTTATCCAAACTAAAGGACTGATATTCACCCTAATGTCATTCTTTTATGCTGAATCGATACGCAGAGAAAGAAAGGGGGTAAAAGAGAAAAGCCTGCGGCTAACATAATGAATAAAAAAGCGTTTATCTTGAATGCAGTGGAGAAACGCTTAACGTATGTAAAGTAGGCAGACATCATGTGAGGCGCTGATAAATTTCACTACAACGCAATTTTTATATTCGGTTTTCGGCGGTTAGAGCAAAAATCTTTATCTAAGATAAAATTTGTGAAATCAGGCGTATATGGTGACCTCTCTTACACTTAATGAGTACATAGAAAAAATGACAATATACAGAAGATATTTATTTTTAAAATTAATGAGTTAATTAACATATTTCCACACTGTTTTACTTATCCTCGTTAACATCATTAGCGACTTTTTAGCTAAAAACCCCTCTTCCATTTTTATAGGCCAGATAGCCATATTCACGCCGGTTTCTCAGTATTTTCATCTGAATTGCAGCCGTTACGTAAAGAAAAATGTAATTTTGCTTCATAAAGTGCTAAAAAGAGCGCCTGCATTTTTTTGTTCGCAGATTTCTATCCACAATGTTGCAAAAGAGGAAGACCTATTTCAGGAGAGCATGAGGCTCAGATAAAAAGGCCTGATTGACAGGCGGCGCCCATCTGGAGGCGTTCAATGAAAGTGAAGGAAATTGAGTTATATGAAAGGTTTTAAAATTAGCTTAGCCTGGCAGATTGTTATCGCGCTGATCCTTGGAGTCATCGTTGGCTCCGTCATGCACGGTGCAGAATCTGTTGATTGGCTGGTCATCAACTTCTTTAAGCCTGCGGGCGATATCTTTATCCGCCTGATTAAAATGATTGTCGTGCCTATCGTGGTTTCCACGCTGGTGGTCGGCATTGCGGGCGTTGGCGACGCCAAAAAGCTTGGCCGCATCGGGCTGAAAACCATTATTTATTTCGAAATCATCACCACCGTCGCCATTATTATTGGCCTGACGGCGGCTAATGTTTTTCAACCCGGTCACGGCATTGATATGTCCCAGCTTAGCGCGGTAGACATTTCTCAATATAAGGCCACCACCGAAGAGGTTCAGAGCGGCGCACATAGTCTGGTAATCACCATTATGTCGCTCATTCCTACCAATATTTTTAAGGCGCTGGCGTCCGGTGAGATGCTGCCGATTATTTTCTTCTCGGTGCTGTTTGGTCTGGGCCTGTCTTCCTTGCCGAAGGAGACGCGCGCTCCACTGCTGAACGTGTTCAGATCGATGTCTGAGACTATGTTCCGCGTGACGCACATGATCATGAACTATGCGCCCGTTGGTGTGTTTGCTCTGATTTCCGTGACCGTCGCTACCTTTGGTTTCTCATCGCTGATCCCGCTGCTGAAGCTGGTGCTGCTGGTGTATGCTGCGATTGTGTTCTTTGCGCTGGTGGTGCTTGGCCTCGTTGCGAGGCTTTGTGGCCTGCGCATCTGGACGCTGATCCGCATCCTGAAGGATGAGCTGATTCTGGCCTATTCGACCGCCAGTTCTGAAACGGTATTACCGCGCATTATCGAGAAAATGGAAGCCTACGGTGCCCCGAAGGCCATTACTGGCTTCGTGGTGCCTACCGGCTATTCGTTTAACCTTGACGGATCTACTCTGTATCAGAGCATTGCGGCGATCTTTATTGCACAGCTGTACGGTATCGAGCTGTCGCTGATGCAGGAAATCACTCTGGTGCTGACGCTGATGGTGACCTCCAAAGGTATCGCTGGCGTGCCCGGCGTTTCCTTCGTGGTGCTGCTGGCGACTTTGGGCAGCGTGGGCATCCCACTAGACGGCCTGATGTTTATTGCCGGCGTAGACCGCATTATGGATATGGCTCGTACCGCACTGAACGTGGTCGGCAACGCGCTGGCCGTGCTGGTTATCGCCAAGTGGGAACGCCAGTTCGATGTGAAGAAGTCCCGCGAGTACGAACGTGAAGTGCTTGGAAAGGGGCGTTCAGAGGCTGAAGCTTAATCGACAATCCTTTGCCCTCTCGATTGAAAAATCTGAACCCCGCGAAAGCGGGGTTTTTTCATTTTTCTTCCAGCCAAGTTCAACCAAATCCTGACTGCTCACTTTTATCGGTGAAGAAAGTATTAGATCTTTGACCAACGTGTGGGTAATATGAGCGTCTGTTCAAATTGAACAATTGATCAAAATTTAAAAATAGAAGAAAAGAGAGAGTGTAGCGATGTCCTATATGGCAAAAGACGAACGGCGCGCAGCGATTGTTGACGCGGCGATGCGCGTGGCGTTAAGAGATGGACTGATGAATATCACTACCAGAAAGGTCAGCGCTGAAATGAACGCCGCCACGGGGATTGTTCATCACCACTTTTCTTCAACGGCGGATTTGAGAAGAGAAGTCTTCCAGTATTTCGTTCAGGAAGAGCATCGGCGCGCCTGTGAGCGCATTCAGGGGATGACTCCTGCTGCACAGCTGCTCTCCCTACTGGACTACTCAGGGAGCACAGCGGACGACCCCGATTCCCGCCTTTGGAATGACGCCTGGACAGAAGCGGTGCGCAACAAGACGTTTGGCGAGGTTTACGCCCAGTCACTGCTTTTGCTGCACGGAGAGGCGGTTCGCGTTATTGAAGAAGGGTGCCGCAGCGGCGCGTTTCACCCTGACCTCAGCACTGAAGACGTGTCGGCCAGAGCGTGGCGGCTGATGTCCGTAGGCTTTGGCGTGATAGCCATATTTGATATCAGCGCTGACGTCCTGCTGCCCGCCACGGCAACGAGCCTGCTGAAAAACGGCATTATCAACGAATTTGGCGCCGATCCGGCGTCGTTTTAAGTCTCAAATGAGACGTTATGTAGGTGAAGTATGTCTGACACACGCATAGGGGCGCAGTTCGCCCGTTATGCCGTTCCTGCGCTGATCGCAATGCTTGTGAGCGGCACTTATCAAATTATTGCCGGTATTTTCGTTGGTCGCTACATCGGCAGCGATGGCCTAGCGGCGATCAATCTTGCATGGCCGATGGTGGGCGTTTTGCTCGCGGTCGGGCTGATGGTGGGTATTGGCATCGGTAGCTACGTTTCCCTTTCTCGCGGCGCGGGCAAGGCGGCGCTGGCAGCATCCTATATTGGTCAACTGCCTCTGCTGATTATTATTCCCGGTCTGCTGCTTAGCCTAGTTCTGTACTACGGCGGTAGGGCAATGCTGTCTCTTCAGGGGGCAGAAGGGCAGGTGCTTAGCTACGGCTATGACTTCCTTAAGGTGATTGCCTTTGGCGCACCGCTGGTGCTCGGCAGTATTGCGGTGCCCTACCTGATGCGAAACCTGAATGCTCCACGGCTGGCAACGATGTTTATGGTGATCGGGGCGCTGATGAACATTGCGCTGGATTACCTGTTTATTGTCGTTTTGCACCTAGAGCTGCTGGGTGTCGCTTTAGCGACGCTGATCGCCGAATCGACCGCCATGATACTGGCGCTGTGCTATGTGTTTAGCCGCCGCAGTCCGGTAAGGCTGGCGATAAGCGATTTTAAAGTACGCGGCGATCTGTGCTGGAAAATCTGCAAAAATGGCTCATCAAGCCTGTTTATGTACATTTATCTCAGCTTGACCATCGTGGCCTATAACTTCATGTTCTTGCGGTACGGCAGCGTGATTGAAGTGGCGGCGTACGCGGTTATCGGCTATCTGCTGACGTTTTACTATCTGCTGTCAGAAGGGCTGGCTCACGGCATGCAGCCGCTGGTCAGTCGATTCTTTGGCGCTCGAGATGCGGTATCTTCCGGCAAGATTTTAAAGCTGGCGATGACCTACAGCGTTGGCTTCGGTGTGGTGTACACCTTGGCAATGCTGCTGTTCCCAACCACCTTTTCTGACTTCTTTGCCGGAGACGATCGCGCGCTGTCTGAGGCTATTGTGGTGGCGATTCGGCTATCGCTGTTTATGCTGTTCTGTCAGGGATTCTTTGTGATAACAGAAGCTTTCTTTCAGTCCATTGGCGAAGGCCACAAGGCGCTGATTATTACTATATGTAACGTACTTATTCAGCTGCCCTTTCTGTTTATTTTGCCGAGGTTTCTCGGCACGGCGGGAATCTGGCTGGCGATGCCGATATCGGCGATTGTTTTGGCTATTCCGGTCATTTTCCTGCTGATTAAGCAAATTAGGCTGATGAATCTCCAGCTCAGTGAGCCGGAGGTGGCTGCCTAGTCACCAATAAGCTCAAGGCGGAAGGTGCCTTTTCCCTGCTGTTTAACTTGATACATTGCCTTATCCGCGCTGGAGAGAAGTATCTCCGGCGTCAGGGCGGGTGTATTGCGGGCGATGGCAACGCCAATGCTCATGCTGAGCCTGACGGAGATACCGTTGATTTCGCTTTGCTCCGCCAGCCTGTCGAGTATCCTCTGGCTGATGGTTTTGGCAATGTCGTCAGGGCGCTCTGTATGGGTCAGTAGGATAGTAAATTCATCCCCCGCCAGCCGTGCGGGGATATCTTCTAGCCTGACCGCACTGCTGATCGTGGAGGCGGCACTTTTTAGCACCCGATCGCCGAAGTCGTGACCGTAGACGTCGTTAAGCTGCTTGAAGCCGTCCAGATCGAGAAAGAACAGCCCAATCCAGGGGTGTGCTTCCCGATCCTGTAGCAGTGAGTTAAGGGTACTAAGAAATGAGCGACGGTTTGGCAGCCCGGTCAAAATATCGTGAGAGGCTTCAAAAATCAGCGTCTCTTGCAGCTGCTTCAATTCCGTGATGTCCAAAGACAGGATGTAGAACTCACCGTGATCGAGGTCGCTGTGGGGAATCAGCGTTGTTTGAACGTGTTTGGCACCCTGACGCGTTAGCAGCCGGTGTTCAAAAGAGACTCGTTTACCGGAGACGGCTTGGGCTAGATAGCCATTGGCTTTTCGAAAGCTCTCTTCGCCAATCACCTCAGGCATAAATTTTCCGGCAGCGGCAAAGCCAAACCAGTCTTCATAGGTTTTGTTGCTGAAGGTGTAGTAAAGCCGATGGTTCACACAGCTGATAAGTGCGGGAACGTTGTCGGTAATCTCTTTTAAGCGCTCTTTTTCCAGATTGAGCAGCGACTGCGTTTCAATACGCTGTTCTACCTCTTCGTTAACCAGATGCAGCGTTCTTTCCAACTGCTCGGTTCTCTGCTTAACGCGCACTTCCAGCTCGTCGGTAAGCTGGCGCAGCTCCGTTTGAGCAGCGACCTTATCGTTGATGTCCACCACAATGGCGATAAAGTGGTGTGGATTCCCCTGGCGGTTTTTGACTAACGATACCGTCAGCAGGATCCAGAACGCGCTTCCCTGACGATCGATATAGCGCTTTTCAATTGAGTAGGTGTCCATTTGCCCAGCGAGTAGCCCCTGTACCATATACAGGTCAGAATCCAAATCGTCAGGATGAGTGAGCTCCTGAAACGTTTTGCTCATCAGTTCCTCTTCGCGATAGTCGAGCAGATCGCAAAGCTTGGGATTGACCCGCAGCCATTCGCCGTTTAGCGCCACGCTGGCCATGCCGACCGCAGCCTGATTAAACGTCTGTTCGAACATCGACTCTGTGGTGCTGAGCGTATCTTCAACGGCTTTGGTATAGGTGGTCTCTTGCAGACTGTGAAAATATTGTTCTACCAGTCTCGCAAAATCGCTGAGGTGGTCTTGGTCCTTTTTGCTAAATCGGCGAGGCTTAGTGTCGATAATACAAAGCGTGCCTAGCGCAATGCCTTCTCTGGAATGAATTTGGCAGCCCGCGTAAAAGACGAGGTGAGGCGCTTCAATAACCGGTGGGATATCTCTAAAGCGTGGGTCTTTGCGTAAGTCTGAGATGACCAGCGTAGTGTCCTGGAGAATAGCGTGGCTGCACACCGATATGTCACGCGGCGTTTCCTGCAGTGAAAGGCCAAAGCAGGACTTAAACCACTGGCGATCTTTGTCTATCAGCGTGACCAGTGCGACAGGAACGTGAAAGAACTCCGCCGCCAGTCGGGTGATACAGTCCAGCTGCGCCGAAGGTGGCGTATCCAGAATATGCAGATCGTTTAAAATACTCAGGCGTTCCCGTTCATTAGCAGGGATCCGTGCGGGCATCATTACGCGTTCTCATAGCCGACAGTATTGCTTAGAAGTATAGTATATAAAGTCGTATTTTCACGGCAACTTCGTGATAAATTTCCTAAAAGAAAACGCTAGTTTCCCTCGATAATGCGGTAAGTCCCTCGCCCGTGGGTTTTGACCTGATACATGGCTTTGTCCGCCTGCGACAGCAACCATTCTGGAGTAACGTCCGGCCCGTTTTTACTGATAGCTACACCGATACTCATACTTAATTGAACGGGGGTTTCCCCTATGAGCTTGATGTCTGACAGCGTGTCAAGCAGGCGCTTGCAGATCTCTGCGACAATGGCCTGAGGATGGCTGTCGCAGTGAAGCAGGATGGTAAATTCATCGCCAGCCAGTCGGGCAGCGATATCTCCAGGGCGAACCGAGCGCTTTAGCACTTGGGCGACGGTTTGCAGCACTCTGTCACCAAACTCGTGGCCATGGTTGTCATTAATGGCTTTAAACCTGTCCAGATCCATGAAAAACAGCGCAATCCAATGGGGTTGCGAGCCGTGCAGCAGGCGTTGAAGGACGCCCATAAACGCCCGGCGGTTCGGCAGGCCGGTCAACGCATCGTGAGACGCTTCTGCAATCAAAGAATCCTGTAGGTGCTTAAGCTCGGAAATATCCAGCGAGAGTACGTAGAACTCTCGGCGCGACGGATCGGGGTTAGGAATCAGCGTCGTCTGGACGTGCTTAACGCCTTCTCGCGTCGTGAACTGATTTTCATACACCACTTTTTGACCGTGTATTACCAACGAAAGATAGCGTTCAGCCAGGTGAAAACTCGCTTTGCCGACGACATCGGGCACGTACTGACCAATGATTTCTGCCGGAGGAATATTGAACCAGTCGCCGTAGGTTTTGTTGGCAAACGTGTAGTGGAGGTCGTGGTTAACGCAGCTGATAAGGGCGGGAACGTTATCGGTGATCTCCTTCAGGCGATCTCTTTCAATATTGAGGAGATCGTTGCATTCGATGTTTTTCTCCACCTCTTGATTGATCAGGTTAAGCACCATTCTTAGCTGTTCAGTGCGCTCTTCTACCCGACTATCTAGCTCATCTGCCAGCTTTTTCAGGGCATTTTCTGCTTCCACTTTCTCATTAATATTCATAACAGCGCTGATAAAGTGGCTGGGGTTTCCCTGAATGTCGCGTACCAGAGATACGCTAAGCAGGATCCAGAACGCGTTTCCCTGCTTGTTGATATAGCGCTTTTCCGTCGTATAGGTATGAATACGGTCGTTCAGCAGGTCGTCTATCAGCTGAAAGCCAATGTGTAAATCATCTGGGTGGGTGACGTCAATAAAGGTCTTTTCCAGCATCTCCTGTTCGCTGTAGCCCAGCATGTCGCACAGCTTGGGGTTTACCTTTAGCCATTTTCCGGTGAGCGACACGTTTGCCATGCCTACGGCGGCCAGATTGAACGTTTGTATAAACATGGATTCACTGTTGAGCAGGCTATCCTCTATAGATTTAATATGACGGCTTTCTTCCTGATGCTGGAAATAGCGTTCAAGAATTTTTGCAAAATAGTGAAAATGCTTTTTATCTTTCTCACTAAAGTCGCGCTGCCGCCGATCGATTAAAGACAGCGCACCAAGAAGTCGGCCGGTTTTAGAATAAAGAGGATGTCCAGCATAAAATGTTATTTCTGGCAGTTCTTTGACAAAAGGGTGATGTGAATATTGCTCATTATCTTTGAGATTACAAATAATCAGCGGCGCCTGTTTCGAAAACATATTTTCAACCACGGCATGGAGGCTTTCTTTTTTATCACTGGGCTGAAAAAAAGAGTCAGACCAGTGAGGCTCACCGTTTGCTTGAGTAATGAAGGCGGCTGGAGTGTGAAAGTGGTCGGCAATAAGCGAAGTCAGACTATCCAGCTCCTCAGAGCGGATGATATGTAATGGGATAATATCAGTAAGCTGTGCAATAACGCTTTTTTCAGAAAGTTCTTGGTTCATCCCTGTACCCTTAATAGAAAAATCTATTAAGAGTATAAGGGAATAATAATATTTTTTATTGTAAAAATTACGGCTGGTGATTAAATTTTATTGCGTTAAAAATAAGATGATAATCCAGATTTTAACAGCATAAAAATAGCTAAACTTAATATCACGGAAATAAGCGTGTTACGAATGAACATTGCCAGCAATATAGAAAATACCGCGCCAATAAAATAAGGGTTCAGCGGAAAGGTTCTAAATCCGCTGTCGTTTAAAAAGATAATTGGTGCGCAAATTGCCGTCAAAATTGCGGGAATCGAAAAGCTCAGCAGCTTTTTAATCACCGGGCTTAGCTTAATCGGCAGGCTGGGTTCAAGAAAAACGTAGCGGTTAAAAAAGACAACCAGCGCTATCGTGACAATGGCAACCCAAATCATGATTTCTCTCCCGGCTTATCTCCCACGATAAGCGACGTAATCAGCCCGGCGAACATGGCAATCACGCCTGCGATGATAAGCGAACTGGGAACCTGAAAATAGCCTAGAACCACTGACAGAATGAGTGCTGTCAGTACGCAGACCAGCGTAGGCAGATTTTTTATCAGCGGCACAACAATAACGATAAAGGTTGCGGCAATGGAGAAGTCCAGTCCGTAGCTGCCTAAGTCCTCTATTTGCGTGGCGGCAACTGCACCGGCCAGCGTTGAGGCAATCCAGAATAGATAGAAAAACAGCCCAATGCCCAGCGCGTACCAGCGGTCAAAGGCTTTTTCCCGAGGCTCGCCGATCAGGGCGAAAAGCTCGTCGGTAAGCAGAAAGCCTAAAATCAGCCTCCATCGCAGAGGCAGCGGCGCAATGCGCTCGCGCATCGTCAGGCCGTAAAGTAAATGCTGCGAAGAGATAAAAAAGGCCGAGATCAGCATGGCGACTAGCCCAGCTCCCGCCTTGATCATGCCCATAGCGGCCAGCTGTGTGGCGCCAGCAAAGATAATGACAGACATGCCGACGCCCTGCGCCGCAGTCATGCCGCTTTCTATTGCCATTGAGCCAGCCAAAAGACCCCAGGGAAGCACAGCCAGACTAAGGGGCAGTATCGCAACGCAGCCTTTCACAAAACTGCGCCACGGAGAAGAAGAGAGGGCTGTGTCCGACGCTAATTCACTCATAGTGGGAAACGGAATTCCTTAATTCTTTCTGTGATGCAACTCACTATAGTGAAGGAAATTGTGTCATTCGCCAAGCTTGGCGGCGCGAGTTTTCGCCTTTTTAGCCGCTTTTGTTTTTCAAAATGCAACGCGTTTCACGAGCGCTGATGCAGGGATTTCTTCGCATAGTTGACTAGCAGTCAATTATATTATGCATTTATTGCAGTTTATTTACTAAATAGAGGCAGTAGAATAGTTCCCTGATACGCCATAGGCATCTCGCCGCAGGCTCTTTTTTATATATGGAACAAGGCTATGAGCAACATCCTTATTGTTAACGGCATGAAGAAATTTGCCCACTCCAACGGCGAGCTGAATATGACTCTGCACCATGCGGCGGTTGAAAAGCTGCAGCAGCTGGGGCACAGCGTGAAAGAAACTATTGTCGATCGCGGCTACGTGATTGAAGAAGAGATTGAAAAGTACCTGTGGGCCGACACGGTTATCTATCAGCAGCCGGGCTGGTGGATGGGGGCTCCGTGGATCCTGAAAAAGTATATCGACGACGTTTTCACTGAAGGCCACGGTCGCCTGTATGCCAGCGATGGCCGCACTCGCTCAGACGATTCCAAGAAATACGGTTCAGGCGGCCTTATTCAGGGAAAGACCTACATGCTGTCTGTCACCTGGAACGCGCCAGAAGAGGCGTTTACCGATCCAGAGCAGTTCTTTGAAGGCGTAGGCGTTGACGGCGTTTATCTACCGTTCCACAAGGCAAACCAGTTCCTGGGCATGTCGCCGCTGCCAACCTTCCTGTGCACCGACGTGATGAAGCGGCCTGATGTGGAAAACAACCTGAAGCGTCTGGATGCTCATCTGGTGCAGGTATTTGGTTGATCGACAGATTTCCCATTGCAGATAAAAACGGGAAACGGTCATTTTTTATGGCCGTTTTTTTTACCCACGCGTTAAGATAGGGCATTCACCGCCGAGGGGAGAACTCGCCGCATGCAAAGCGCGCTTCAACGGGTAAAGTCGGTCACTCAGGGCTACTGGCGCAGCGAGCGCATGCCCCATGTTGAGCTACGTTCGACTTACCAAAGCCGCGTGGGCTACGGCGAGCATCTGCACCAAACGTTTTCCATCGGCGCTATCCTTGAAGGGCGAACCCTTGTTCGCTATCGAGGGCAAGAGAGACTGGCTCGGACTGGGGAGCTTGTGCTGATTGAAGCCGATGCGGCACACAGCTGTAACCCGCTGGATGGCCGAGAGCGCAGCTATCATATGCTCTATCTTGATACTCACTGGTGTCTTCAGCGTCTGTCAGCCCTTGTCGGCCATTCGGTTAACTCTCTGTGCTGTTCTCACTTCTCTGTCAGCGATTCGGCGCTTTTCAGGCGCTATCTGGAGCTGGTGGATGTGCTGATGCACAGTGATGAGCCTCCTGTGTGGCAGCTTGCCTTGGATGCATTTATCGATCCCCTGATGCTTTGCTATTGTTCTCCGGAGCCGGCTTCTTCTGAACGGGATATTGTCCGTTTTATACGCCACCGCCTTCAGGAAAATTTACCTTCTCCCCCGACCCTTGCGGAGTTGGCAGAAGACCTTCGCCTGCGCCCAGAAACCCTGATCCGAGCCTTTTATCGCGAAGCGGGTATGACGCCCCACGCTTACCTGAACAGTATGCGCATAGAGTGGGCGAAATCGCTTCTCCGGCAGGGAGAGAGCATTGCTGATACGGCACAGGCGGTAGGCTTTAGCGACCAGAGCCACTTTCACAAGCGCTTTGTTGCCGCCACTGCCGCGACGCCGGGGCAGTATCTGCTGGAGAGATCAATTTTTGACAATCCCCCGTCCCCCGGCGAGAGGTAGAGTCTTTCCGATGTTTCACTATCGGGAAAGCACTCATGATAAACGACTGGTTGCCGCCGACGTTTCTTTCGCTGGCGTTGGCACACGGGGTGGCGCTGCTAAGCCCCGGGCCTGACTTTTTTCTGCTCACAGGCCATGCAATTCGCTATCGGCTTCGCGGCAGCGCCTTTATATGCTTAGGCATTGCGCTGGGCAACGCGGTCTATATCGCTCTGGCGATCGTCGGCTTTCGCAGCGTAGCTAACGTCCAGTGGCTGTTTGCGCTGGTTCAGGCGGCGGGAGCGCTTTATCTGCTGTATATTGGCGCACAGCTGATAAAGAGCCGTTCCGATGGGCTAGCGCTGGGCGCGGCAGCGAAGGAAGTGTCGATGACTAGACAGTTAGCGATGGGGCTGGGATCGTCGCTGCTGAATCCTAAAAATGCGCTGTTTTATATGAGCCTGATGACCACTCTGTTGGGAAGTCAGGTGACGCTAAAGCAGCAGGTGAGCTGCGGCGTCTGGATGTTTTCAGCGGTACTGCTGTGGGATTTGCTGGTAGCGTCGGTCATCAGTCTTCCTCTGGTGCAGCAGCGGCTCGGGCGCGTCATCCACTGGATCGAGCGCGGTGCGGGTGCTGTACTGCTGGCAATAGGGCTGGGGATGGGGCTCACTTTGATTATCAATCTCGCTTAACGGATAAAGGAGTAAACCATGTCAAAACAAACGCTGTCCTGGTGTTGGGCACAGCCCGGAGAGCCGGATTCGCTGACCTTAAGCCACACGGAGCTGCCGGAGCTGGCGAGTGACGAGATTCTGGTGGCAAATCGGGTCATTGGTCTGAATCCCGTTGACTGGAAGTTTATTGAGCAGCCGTTTAACCTCTGGGAAGCGGGTCATATTCCGGGCGTAGACGCCATGGGCACTGTTGCCGCTGTTGGCGCTCGCGTGCGCCACCTGCGCGTCGGCAGTCGCGTTTGCTACCATACCAACCTGAGAACTAACGGCAGCTTTAGCCACCATACGGTTATTTCCGCCAAAGCGGCGATCCCCGTTCCAGACGGCGTTACAGACGAAGCCGCTGCGGCTATTCCCTGCCCGGGCTTAACGGCGTGGCAGGCGCTGAAGAAAGTGCCTGAGCTTAAGGGCAAGCGTGTGCTGGTCAGCGGGGCGGGCGGTTCTGTTGGATCTATCTTGACTCAGCTTCTGATTGAACAGGGTGCGCTGGTTTACGCCACCGCCAGCGAAACGAATCATGCCCGACTTGGTCACTGGGGTGTTATTCAGGCATTTGACTACCGCCAGAGCGACTGGCGACAACAGCTGCGTCAGCAGCTGGGTTCTCACGCGCTGCACGCCGCGTTTGATATGGTTAGCGGCGAACATGCTGCCACGTTGGCTCCGCTGTTGGGATACTATGGGCATCTGGTCTGCGTTCAGGATCGCGTCAATACGTCGCCCGTCGGCGCATTTACCACCTGTCTTTCGCTGCACGAAATTGCGCTCGGTGCGATGCACCAGCACGGCAGCGATGCTCAATGGGCTGAACTGGTGCAGGCCGGGCAGGAGCTGCTGGCTCGCGTTGAGCGCGGCGCGCTAGTGCTGCCGCCTTTTGAGGTTAGCCCGTTTGACGCACTGCCGGAGAGCCTGATGCGCCTTAAGCGTAACGACCGTGCGGTAAAATACGTGATTAATATCGACTCATAGGGCAAAAAAGAGGGACGTGAGACATGGAGCTGCTGTTTTTAGGCACCGGAGCGGGAACGCCGTCCAGACTGCGCAACGTCAGCTGCACTGCGCTGACCATAGAGGGCGGTGCAGTCTGGCTATTCGACTGTGGTGAGGGTACTCAGCACCGGATCCTGCGCACGCCCATTAGCCCGGCAAAAATTGAGAAAATATTTATTACTCATCTGCACGGTGACCATATTTTCGGTCTGCCGGGCCTACTGACGACCCGCTCCATGCTGAGCGGCAGTGGTGCAGTGACGGTTTACGGCCCTAAGGGCATCAAAGAGTTCGTGGAAGTTTCTCTGAACCTCAGCGCCTCTTATTTAACTTACCCACTGGATATCGTAGAGCTTGATGCTGGTGTTATCTATCAAAGCGAACGCTTCTGCGTAACAGCGCAGCCGCTCAATCACGTTGTGCCCTGTTTTGGTTTTCGCATTGAAGAGGCGGATCGCCCCGGCTCTCTGGATGCCGGGCGCCTGAAAGCCGCCGGGCTGTCGCCCGGGCCGCTGTTTCAACGGCTAAAGACCGGAGAGCGAGTGCAGCTGGACGACGGCAGAGTTATTGATGGAAGCGCGTTTTTATCTCCTTCGACAAAAGGACGAACGCTGGCGATATTCGGTGACACGGCGCCGGCGGAAAGCGCATTTCTGCTGGCGAAGGATGCCGACGTAATGGTGCACGAAGCAACGCTAGAGGCCTCCATGACTGAACGCGCCAACAGTCGCGGGCATTCTACGACCCGGCAGGCTGCGCAGGTGGCTAAAGACGTCGGAGCAAAGCGACTGATTGTTACTCACCTAAGCCCGCGCTACGGCAAAGAAGATGAAGCGCGCCTGCTGGCAGAGTGCCAAGAGGTGTTTCCTGATGTAGAAATGGCCAGAGACCTCGCGTCGTTTACGGTATAACCTGCGGATTTTTGATGAAGAATTGTTAGTATTGGCGAGGTAACATTATACTAGGCTGTGTTCCAATTTTTCTGAAACAAACATTGAAACGGGTAACATCGCCATGGCGGCAGAGGATTTAGATAAACAGCCGGATTCCGTCTCTTCCGTTCTGAAAGTATTTGGTATTTTGAACGCGCTGGGTGACGAGCGAGATATCGGTATTTCTGAGCTGGCTCAGCGGGTTATGATGTCGAAAAGCACTGTGTATCGTTTCCTACAAACGATGAAAACGCTGGGCTATGTCAGTCAGGAAGAAGACACCGAGAAGTACTCGCTGACGGTCAAGCTGTTCGAGCTTGGTGCAAAGGCGCTGCAAAACGTCGACGTTATCCGCTATGCCAACGGCCCGATGCGCGAGCTGTCGCGCCAAACTAAAGAGGCGATTCACCTCGGGGCGCTGGACGACGACGCGATCATTTATATCCACAAGATTGATTCCCAGTACAACCTGCGCATGTACTCCCGCATTGGTCGACGCAATCCGATCCATTCGACAGCTATCGGCAAGGTGCTGATGGCCTGGTGCGATCCGGGACTGCGTGAAGAGACGTTGGCAAAAATCACCTTTAGCCCGGGAACCGGCAATGCCGTTCAGCGTCGGGAGGACTTTCTTCCCCTGTTGGAGCAGGTGAAGCAGCAGGGCTATGCAGAAGATGCTGAAGAGCAAGAAGAGGGCGTGCGGTGTATTGCCGTACCGGTATTCGACCGCCTCGGTACAGTGAGTGTAGGCTTAAGCCTTTCTTTACCTACTCTTCGCTTTAGCGAAGAGGGTCGGCCTCAGCTGGTTGCTTTGCTGCACGCCGCTGCACGCGATATCTCGAGCCAAATGGGCTATCACGACTACCCCTACTAGCGACGTCAAATTCCCCGCAGTGTCGGCAGATTCGCTTCATGCCGACTTCACATGGGATGCGTATTTTCCCTGACGACATACATATAGGGAGAATGACGATGGAACGTTATGACGTAGCCATTATTGGCTTAGGCCCGGCTGGCGCCACGCTGGCTCGGCTGTTGGACAAGAAACTGCGCGTAATTGCACTAGATAAAAAGCGCGAAAGCGGCGATGACGGTTTTAAAAAGCCCTGCGGTGGGCTGCTGGCGCCGGACGCCCAGCGGGCGTTTATTCGATTCGGGCTCAATCTGCCAACCAGCGTGATAGCAAACCCTCAGATTTTTAGCGTTAAAACGCTAGATACCCAAACCGGCATTAGCCGTAACTACCAGCGCAGCTATATCAACATCAATCGCCACGCTTTTGACCTGTGGATGAAGTCTCTGGTGCCAAATCACGTTGACGTGCATCACGATACGCTGTGTAAACGCATAGAACAGACCGACGACGGCTACTGCATCACTTTCACGGAGGGGGGTAAAGAAAAGCGCATCTTTACGCGATATTTGGTCGGTGCTGACGGTGCTAACTCTATGGTTAGGCGCTTCCTTTATCCCAATCATGAAATTCGGCGCTATCAGGCTATTCAGCAGTGGTTTGAAGACCGCCACCCCGTGCCGTTTTACTCCTGCCTGTTTGATAACGAAGTCACCGACTGCTATTCCTGGAGCATCAGCAAAGACGGTCACTTTATTTTTGGCGGCGCGTTTCCGATGAAGGAAGGGAAAGCGCGCTATGACCTGTTGAAAGAGCGGCTGGTGCCGCACGGCTTTACTTTTGGTGACGCGCTAAAAAGCGAGAAGTGTACGGTGCTTTGCCCGTCCAGATGGCAGGACTTTGTTTGCGGTCAAAATAACGCGTTCCTGATTGGTGAAGCGGCGGGCTTTATCAGTGCCAGCTCTCTGGAAGGGATCAGCTACGCACTGGACAGCGCCGAGCTGCTGAGTCAGATTCTTAACCGGGGGGGAACATCTCTGAATCAGGCCTATTTTAAAAGCACTTTCCGGCTGCGCGTGAAGCTCCTGAGCAAGATCGTGAAGGCTCGTATACTCACGACGCCGTGGCTGCGAAAGCTAATCATGAAAAGCGGTATTAGTCATATTAAACAAACATCCCAAATGAGCGTCAGGTAATATCGGAAATTAGAGGTCAGGCAACGTTTTTAGCTTGGGTTATGTGTACATTCGCAGCACTATGATTTTCTATAACCTATTGATGAAGTGGGGTTTATGAATTAAATGAACTTAAAGTGCGTAATTCTTGATGACTATCAGAACGTGGCGTTGACGATAGCTGATTGGTCAGCTGTACAGGAGCGTGTGGACGTTTTTTCTTTAACCGAGCATATTGACGATGAAGCACTGCTCGCGGAAAAGATCGGTGATTGCGATATTATTGTGATCATGCGTGAACGAACGCCTTTTACCGCCTCGCTGTTTGCCCGCCTGCCGAAGCTTAAACTGCTGATCACCTCGGGGATGCGGAACGCCTCTATCGATCTAAAGGCTGCCGCTGAGCGGGGTGTAACGGTGTGCGGAACGGCGAGCGGCTCTGAACCGCCGATGGAGCTGACTTGGGCGCTGATTTTAGGGCTGGCGCGCCACGTAGTGCCGGAAAACAATGCGTTTCGCCAAGGCGGGCCGTGGCAGAGCTCTGTAGGTATGACGCTGAACGGCAAGCGCCTTGGCCTGCTGGGGCTGGGGAAAATCGGCGGGCGTATGGCGCAGATCGCCAGCGCGTTCGGCATGAAAGTCACGGCATGGAGCCCTAACCTGACGGCAGAACGCGCGCAGGAGTGTGGCGCAGAACTGGCGGCGTCAAAAGAGGCACTGCTGAGGGATAGCGATATTGTTTCTATCCATCTGGTGTTGGGTGAGCGTAGTCGGGGTTTGATAGGTCGCGATGACATTGGTGTGATGAAGCCAGGGGCACTGCTGATCAATACGTCTCGAGCGGCGATTGTTGACGGTGAGGCGCTGATTGACGCGCTGCAACAGGGGCGTATCGCTGGTGCCGGGCTGGACGTGTTTGACATAGAGCCGCTGCCGCTGAACCATCCTCTGAGAACGTTGCCTAACGTGTTGGCTACGCCTCACCTTGGCTATGTTGCCGACAGCAACTATCAAGGGTATTTTAAGGGTGCTGTTGAAGACATTCAGGCTTTTTTAGCCGGGAGTCCGATACGTACGCTGAAGTAGCTATCGCCTTGCTGCCGGGGCCTGCGATTGCGGCAGAGCTTCCGGCAGGAATATATTTGGGCCAGTATTTTTAGTAAATAAGCGAAGTCACCACTCTTTAAACGAGGCTGTTTTTTAACATTTTATCGTTGAGTGAAAAAAGAGAAAAAAGGGCATGGATCGGCAGAAATGGATGTCCCTTTTGTAATTGGTGTATAATCTCGGGCTTATTGTACTTATTTATATTTTTCTAAGGAGGAAGGGATGAAAAATAACGATGAGTCAGTGCAAAAAGTGACAAAAGGCGCTGCGATCACGCAGGAAATAGTGGACGCTCTGGCGCAAAAATGTGCTGAAAAATATGCTGCAGTAAAGGATGAAGTTTCGATTAGCGATAATATGAGTGATGAAACGCTTCGCAAAATTGCTCCTACGACAAACGATATTGCAGAAAGCTGCATTATTAACGTCTATCAGGCTCGCTACTATCTATTGAAACTTATGGAAGAAGGGCTGGTGTTGAAAACCGGCGTCAAAAAGGGATATCCTCTGCACTGGTGGCTGTTGGGCTCGGAAAAGCAGAACTAGTCGATTGCTTTTTTGAATGCAGACTACTGCTCTTGAGTTTCTTGACGAGAATTATTGGCGTCTAGCGGCCTAGGACAGTCTATTATTGTTGGTGATCGTTAGGCGGTCACCGAGTTCAATAATAAATGTGAACCGTCGTATCCGAGGCGGCGCACTTTATTTTTCCATCGCTTGTTGAATCGTTCGATAAATAGTTCTTTGCAACGCCCTTCCACCAGAAACACTTTTTATCTCTAACTGTCTTAAACGTTTAATCAGCTGTCTAGATATTAGCAGCTCCTGACATTTGTAAACAGAAGCTCTCCACATAGTGGGAATACATTTGTTATGCCTTTTTATCTAGGACAACACATATCTTCTGTTTTGTTACGACTTGTGAGGTCGTGCAAGGTACCGTCCACATTTTCTTACTCGTGAATGCATTTTTTGTACTGTACGGTAAGTATTTTAACGATAGAGTTACTTTTACATTGACGAGATTCTGGGGTTTAAATATTAAAAATGAGACACTAATTCTGAAATGTTAGAAGAGTGCGTCATCGAAAATCCCCTAAGCATCTGTCCGTTTGAATTATACCGAGAGGACGGATTTTTTCATATTGATAGAGAGACAGTTTTGTATTGGTGAGCGTATATCTTTGACGCTCCTGTGCGTTAAGTCCGAGAATGGGCTGCCAGAAATGTTTCTACATGGAGTAAATGGAAATGAGCATGGGGAAATAAAAAGCACAGTGGCTTTGGGAGAAAGAGCCAGTTAGCTCAAGAGTCTTTTGTAAAAGCCATACTACATAAGTATTTAGATGAGTGGCCTAAAAACAAGGATTAGATTCCTAAATATATAAATATCTTTTTGTTTTTAATGGGTTAATTTTAATGATTAATATTGTTATATCGTATTTAAATAGAATGTGGCGATATGAGAAAAAATAAAAGAGATTTAAAATTAATTTAACACGCTTCATATGGTTAAAATAGTCATGGCTACTTATAAATATAGAGTAAGAACTGCGTGATTAATTCCTATTTATATGGATAAAAATGCTTTTTTCTGTATCCATTTTACGAAATGCTAGCTTGGATGTTATAGACAAGAATAGCCTGATTTAATATTATTTCACCGATACACAGTAGAAAGATTTCTCATAAATATGAGGAAGGCTTTTATCATGGTGTAATCAATACTTATATCTTGTTAACGTGCTAGATTTTCTGGGTTATAGAACGATCATATTTAATCTAAGTATTTTATTTATTTGAAATAAGTATTTATATCGAGATATTACTTTATACATTAGGCTCATTGACGCTGAATATATCCACTGGTGTCTGGTGATTCTTTATATCCCGCAAGGATATCCGCTCTCAGCTTTTTTAATTTGCTGCGTGGATTGAGAATTTTCTGCTGCATCATACGGGTAGTGACGCAAAAACGTTTTTAGGAATTATAGATGCAAAAGAAAAAACTTCTTTCCGCCTGTATAGCGATAGCTCTGAGTGGAGCGGCATGGGCGACAGACAGCGTCGAGGAAGCGCGTCAGGAGTCAAATATAGGCTGCCCCGCTGATGCCGAAAAATTGAGTGCCGAGGCTCGGAAAAAGCTGCCGGCCGAGTGTCAAGGCAGTGAGACCGAGCTGTGGATCGCTGCAGGTGCAACCTCACTGGTCGCGGCTTTTGCCATCAGTGAGTTGTCGGATGGCAGTGACTCTCATGATGTTGTGGTGCCGTCGGAGAATGGTGGAGATGGTACTCCAACTCCTTCATCTAAAGTGACCTTCAGCAACGGTGTAACGTTGGATAAAACGGCAAAAACGCTGACGATTCGCGATACTGTTTTTACTTATAGTAAAAATGCGGATGGCACCTATACGTTAACGTCAGCCGATAAGCGTACAGCAGTTGTTAATAGATGGCAGGTGAATGAAGCGGACAATTCCGTGGTGATTGAGGGAACCAGCGCGAACGGTGCCGTATGGCGGTATGATGATAAAGGTAAACTGATTATCATCGGTGACAATACCACTGTAAAAACAGGTGATATCACCGTTGACGGCAAAGGCTCCACCGGCACAGAAATCGCGGGTAACGGCGCGGTGGTTAGTCAGGACGGCACGCTGGACGTCAGCGGCGGCGGTCACGGTATCGACATCACCGGCGACAGCGCCAAAGTGGACAACAAGGGCGACATGACCGTTAAGGACGCCGACTCCATCGGTATCCAGATCGACGGTGACAAGGGCGTTGTCAATAACGATGGCGACAGCACCATTACCAACGGCGGCACCGGCACGCAGATCAACGGCAATGAGGCCACCGTGAACAATAACGGTAGCACCAAGGTGGACGGCAAAGACTCCACCGGTACTGAGATCGCAGGCAACAGTGCCGTCGTGAATCAGGACGGCACGCTGGACGTCAGCGGCGGCGGTCACGGTATCGACATCACCGGCGACAGTGCCAAAGTGGACAACAAGGGCGACATGACCGTTAAGGACGCCGACTCCATCGGTATCCAGATCGACGGTGACAAGGCCGTTGTCAATAACGACGGCGACAGCACCATTACCAACGGCGGCACCGGCACGCAGATCAACGGCAATGAGGCCACCGTGAACAATAACGGTAGCACCAAGGTGGACGGCAAAGACTCCACCGGTACCGAGATTGCGGGCGATAAGGCTGTTATCAACAACAGCGGCGACAGCACTATCACCAACGGAGGCACCGGCACCAGCATCGCGGGGAACGACGCGACTGCCAACAATACGGGCAAAACCACCGTTGACGGTCAGGGCTCTACCGGCACCGAGATCGCAGGCAACAGTGCCGTCGTGCATCAGGACGGTACGCTGGACGTCAGCGGCGGCGGTCACGGTATCGACATCACCGGCGACAGCGCCAAAGTGGACAACAAGGGCGACATGACCGTTAAGGACGCCGACTCCATCGGTATCCAGATCGACGGTGACAAGGCCGTTGTCAATAACGATGGCGACAGCACCATCACCAACGGCGGCACCGGCACGCAGATCAACGGTGGCGAAGCCACCGTGAACAATAACGGTAGCACCAAGGTAGACGGCAAAGACTCCACCGGCACCGAGATTGCGGGCGATAAGGCTGTCATCAACAACAGCGGCGACAGCACTATCACCAACGGCGGCACCGGCACCAGCATCGCGGGGAACGACGCGACTGCCAACAATACGGGCAAAACCACCGTTGACGGTCAGGGCTCTACCGGCACCGAGATCGCAGGCAACAGTGCCGTCGTGCATCAGGACGGTACGCTGGACGTCAGCGGCGGCGGTCACGGTATTGATATCACCGGCGACAGCGCCAAAGTGGACAACAAGGGCGACATGACCGTTAAGGACGCCGACTCCATCGGTATCCAGATCGACGGTGACAAGGCCGTTGTCAATAACGACGGCGACAGCACCATTACCAACGGCGGCACCGGCACGCAGATCAACGGCAATGAGGCCACCGTGAACAATAACGGTAGCACCAAGGTGGACGGCAAAGACTCCACCGGCACCGAGATTGCGGGCGATAAGGCTGTCATCAACAACAGCGGCGACAGCACTATCACCAACGGCGGCACCGGCACCAGCATCGCGGGGAACGACGCGACCGCCAACAATACGGGCAAAACCACCGTTGACGGTCAGGGCTCTACCGGCACCGAGATCGCAGGCAACAGTGCCGTCGTGCATCAGGACGGTACGCTGGACGTCAGCGGCGGTGGTCACGGTATCGACATCACCGGCGACAGCGCCAAAGTGGACAACAAGGGCGACATGACCGTTAAGGATGCCGATTCCATTGGTATCCAGATCGACGGTGACAAGGCCGTTGTCAATAACGACGGCGACAGCACCATTACCAACGGCGGCACCGGCACGCAGATCAACGGTGGCGAAGCCACGGTGAACAATAACGGTAGCGCCAAGGTAGACGGCAAAGACTCCACCGGTACCGAGATTGCGGGTGATAAGGCTGTCATCAACAACAGCGGCGACAGCACTATCACCAACGGCGGCACCGGCACCAGCATCGCGGGGAACGACGCGACCGCCAACAATACGGGCAAAACCACCGTTGACGGTCAGGGCTCTACCGGCACCGAGATCGCAGGCAACAGTGCCGTCGTGCATCAGGACGGTACGCTGGACGTCAGCGGCGGTGGTCACGGTATCGACATCACCGGCGACAGCGCCAAAGTGGACAACAAGGGCGACATGACCGTTAAGGACGCCGACTCCATCGGTATCCAGATCGACGGTGACAAGGCCGTTGTCAATAACGACGGCGACAGCACCATTACCAACGGCGGCACCGGCACGCAGATCAACGGCAATGAGGCCACCGTGAACAATAACGGTAGCACCAAGGTAGACGGCAAAGACTCCACCGGTACTGAGATTGCGGGCGATAAGGCTGTCATCAACAACAGCGGCGACAGCACTATCACCAACGGCGGCACCGGCACGCAGATCGACGGTAACGAAGCCACCGTTAACAATAATGGCAAAACCACGGTAGACGGCAAAGACTCCACCGGTACTGAAATTGCGGGTAATAACGGTACTGTAAATCTGGAGGGTGGGCTGATTGTTACCGGTGGCGCGTTTGGCGTTGAGATTACTGGTGACAGTAATACGGTGAACAACAAAGGGGATATGAGTGTTTCCGATGCGGGCTCAATTGGTGTTCTCGTCAACGGTGATAAAGCAACCGTATCCAATACGGGTGATGTTAGCGTTAGCAATGAAGCAACCGGGTTCAGCATCACAACTAACGACGGAAACATATCGCTGGCAGGCAGTATGCAGGTTGGCGATTTCTCGACCGGGGTAGATCTCAACGGCAACAACAACAGCATGACGCTGGCGGCTAAAGATCTGACAGTCACTGGGCAGAAAGCGACAGGGGTAAACGTTTCTGGTGATGCCAACACAGTGAATATCACGGGTAACGTTCTGGTCGATAAGGATCAAACGGCGGCAAACGCTCTGGAATATTTCTACGATCCGTCCGTTGGCATAAACGTTAATGGTAATAGCAATAGCGTGACCCTGGACGGCAAGTTAACCGTTGTGGCTGACAGTGAACTGACCGCTCGCAAATATGCCAACATCGATGGCAGTCAGGAGAATATTTTCGGTCTGGTGGTATCTGGTAACGACAATATTGTTAATCTGAATGGCGGTGTTCAACTGTTGGGCGAGTCGGGTAAGCTAACCGACGGCTCTACAGTGGCATCTGAGCGCAAGGGCTATGGTAATACGCCGGTTATTACGGTAGATGGCAAGTCATCTGTTTACCTGAATGGAGATTCCTCCATCAGTGGTGATTTGCCGTTAGGCTATGCAGGAATGATCCAATTACGTAATGACGCCATGCTCGAAATTGGAACTGGCGCCACGATTAATATGCAGGATATTACTACTTACGATCACTATTCTACGCCTGAAACTCAAATGATTAATGCAGAGTCTGGTGCTCAGGTCGTCAATAAAGGTGATGTTAATATCCGAAATATCGGCTTTGCCTCTATTTCAGGAGAGAATTCAACCGGAAGCAATAGCGGCAATATCTCACTTTCTCAGTTTGTTTATGGCATTTTGGAGAATGGCGGAGCCGGCTATTTTACTACTCAGGGGGGTGGGGCAGTTAATACGGGTACCATTACTGCAAAAGTCATGGAACAGGAGAGCGTAATTAATCTTGGTGCCTCATTTGGCCTTAAAGAGCCACATGCTTTCTATTCAGATGCGTTCAGTATGATGGGGCTTGAGGCCTTCGATCGTGGTTACGTTCTTAATGAGAGCAGCGGCAAGATCGAGATGTATGGTCGTGGCAATGTCGGTATGTTGGCCATTAGCGAAAGCACTGCAGAAAACGCAGGGCAGATTACACTGGATTCACTCTGGGTTGATGCAAACGACACTACCACTTTGCGCAGCAATATCGGTAATGGCGCCAGAAGTTACGGTGTGGGTATGGCAGTGGGGACAGATACCACTAGCGGGCCGAAAAAGAATGCCACAGCTATTAACCGATTGGGTGGTGTTATCACTATTTATAACGCCGGGATTGGTATGGCAGCCTACGGAGATACAAATACCGTTATTAACCGGGGTACGATCAATCTGGAGAAAAACGGTAATTACGATGGTAGCCTGGGCGCGAATTCTCTTATCGGTATGGCGGCCTATGAAAAAGGTACTGCTATTAACGATCGGACGGGCGTAATTAATATTAACGCTGATAGCGGACAGGCATTCTATAGCGATGGTTCAGGTATCATTCTTAACTATGGCACTATTTGCGTTAACAGTAATTGCCTGACGGGTAATGACTATAATGATACCGATCCCTACGCTCCAGTGATTTACTCCGGTGGTGATGTAATAACAGCGCAGGGTGAAACAAAGTCCCTCAATAAAAAATCTACAGTTAATGGCGAAAAAGAAGGTCAGACCGTTAACAGTGGAACGATCTCCGGCGCTGATATTACGATAAGCAACGGTGAGTTAGTGAATACGTCGACGGGGACTGTCAATAACGCAATTATTATCAACAGCGGGGCTTTAAATAACGCAGGTTCAGTGGCGAAGATAACCCAAAACGCAGGCAGTGTTGATAACACCGGTAAGGTTAATTCGCGCATGTTCCAGACGGGAGGAACGTTTAATAACCAGCAAAATGGGATCGTGGCAAACGGTGCTCAGGTGAGTAAAAACGCGATAGTCAATAACACCGGTACCTGGTATCTCGGGGCCAGCAGTAGTAGTGATAGTAATAATGCCAGCATGATGGAAATTTTTCATACAGCGGTGTTTAACAATAGCGGCGATTTTATTTTGAATAACAGCAGGAATGCTATTCATCTATTTCAGTCGGGGACGTTCTACAACACCGGGAAGATGTTAATTTCTGGCGCAAACTATAGTGGTAACGCAATAAACTACTGGTATGCGGATAACAATGGTCGCTTTATTAACGGCGGTACTGCTGATGTTACGGCAAACGCGCTGGCGGTCAGTGGTAATGATGCCAGCGCCAACAAGGCATATTTCTGGAATCAGAATGGTGGTGTAGTCAATTTTGATAAAAACAATGGTGTTGTAGTGAAATTCACTCACAGCAACTACGTTGCACAGAATGATGGCACCATGAATATTAGCGGCAATAACGCTATTGCGATGAGAGGCAATAAAAACGCACAACTGGTCAACAACGGCACTATCAACCTCGGAACGCAGGGCACGACCAATACCGGTATGATCGGGATGCAACTGGACAGCGGCGCGACGGCTGATGCGGTAATTGAGAACAATGGCGCTATCAACATTTACGCCAACAACTCCTTTGCATTTAGTATGTTAGGTTCTGCAGGCCATCTCGTAAACAACGGTACAGTAACTATTGCCGATGGGGTGACGGGGTCAGGGCTTATCAAGCAAGGTGACAGCATTAATGTTGAAGGCGTGAACGGCAATAACGGTAACAATAGTGAAGTTCATTATGCTAATTACACTTTGCCTGACGTTCCCAGTTCATCAGTCTCTGCCATTGCCGATAACACATCTAATAGTGGAAGCCAGAATAAACTTAATGGCTATGTTGTAGGAACCAGTTCTGACGGCAGTGCAGGTAAGCTGAAAGTGAACAACGCGAGCCTGAAAGGGGTTTCTGTTAACACTGGATTTACGGCTGGAACCAGCTCCACAACTGTTACCTTCGACAACGTAGTTCAGGGTAATAACCTGACGGATGCAGAAACCATTACATCAACCTCCGTGGTATGGAACGCTCAAGGCAGTACTAACGCCAGCGGCAACGTTGATGTCACCATGACCAAAAATGCCTACACGAACTTGGTAACAGATAGTTCCGTTAACAGCGTCGCGAAGGCGCTGGATGCGAGCTATACCAACAATAGCCTATTCTCCAGTTTGAACGTTCGCACTACGGCAGAATTGAACAATGCCTTGAAACAGGTCAGTGGCAGCCAAGCGACGACCGCGTTCCGCGAGGCGCGCGTGTTGAGTAATCGTTTCGAAATGCTGGCGGACGCCGCGCAGCAGGTAGGAAACGGCATGTCGTTTAACGTCGTGGCGAAAGGCGATCCGCGTGCAGAACTGGGCAACGACACACAGTACGACATGCTGGCGCTGGGTAAAACGCTGGATCTGACAGAGCGTCAAACGCTGAGCATGGTGTATGGTATCGCGCGTCTGGACGGCAATGGCTCAGATAAAGCGGGTGATAATGGCTTGACTGGTGGTTACAGTCAGTTCTTCGGTCTGAAGCACCAAGTGGCGTTTGGCGATGGCCTGAGTTGGAACAACGCGCTGCGTTATGACGTGCATAATCTTGACAGCAGCCGCGCTATTTCCTGGAACGGCGTGAGCGAAACGGCAGATACTAGCGTGAAGCAGCAGTATCTGGAGTTCCGCAGCGAAGGGGCTAAAACCTTTGAACTGCAAGAAGGGCTAAACGTAACGCCTTATGCTGGCGTGAAGCTGCGTCACACTCTGGAAAGCGGCTATCAGGAACGCAACGCGGGTAATTTTAACCTGAATATGAGCAGCGGCAGTGAAACGGCGGTAGACAGCATTGTCGGCCTGAAGCTGGACTATGTAGGTAAAAACGGCTGGGGCGCGAGCGCAATGCTGGAAGGCGGGCCGAACCTGAGCTACGTGAAGAGCCAGCGTTCTGCGACGCTTGCCGGTGCGGGCAGTCAGCGCTTCAATGTTGATGACGATCAACAGGGCGGCGGCGTTAACAGCCTTGCTACAGTGGGCGTGAAGTACAGCAGCAAAAACAGCGCGCTGCAGCTAGATGCCTATCAGTGGAAAGAGGACAGTCTGAGCGATAAAGGCTTTATGCTGAACTTTAAAAAGGCGTTTTAATCACCCTCAATAAACCATTAGGCCGCAGCCCGTAAGGGTGCGGCCTGTTTATTGCTCTTCTCCCGTATTCCCGCATGTTCCTCACTAATGGCATAATTATCCTACTGTTGAGAGCGCTTTTTATGGTTTCATTTTGTCTATCCAGTGCCCTTTGAGGGCAAGCTGATGCAGCCAAAAGATGGTAAATAGCTAGGGTTACAGCACAAAACGAACGTCGACGGCCAGCGGAGCGGGGTGTGATTTGCTACACTGCTGGCAAAGCAGCCTGCTTGAGCACGGTATCCAAGAGAGCGTTGCGATAGAGACGGCGAATAGAGTAATCTGACAATGAGATGCGCGATGGGGGAGGTAACCGACCCCGTTATCAAAAAGATACGGAGGAAACATGCGGATTCAATGGTTATTAGGCGGCGTTGCCGCACTGCTTTTAGCGGGTTGCAGCAGCAGCTCTAACACCCTAAGCGGCGCAGGCCAGCAGGTGCGGGTTGTCGAAGAGCAGCCGGGAGCCGAATGTCAGCTGCTGGGCAACGCAGAAGGCCGTCAAAGCAACTGGATGTCTGGCATTAATAGCGACTACGAGTCGTTTAAAAGCGCGGTCAACGATCTGCGTAACAAGGCCGCATTAGCAGGCGGCAACGTGGTTTATGGCGTTGTGAGTGAAAAGCAAAACATCCTGTCAGATCTTGCGCCGATGGACACCAAAGTGGTTGGTCAGGTTTACAAGTGCCCTAACTGATAGCACCGTATAGACGTGCTTTATGCCCCGTTCGATCGAGCGGGGTTTTTTATTGTTTTTTCCTTATCTTTCCCTAATTGACTTTTTTTCGGCAGATCTTTTGCTGCTGATGCGTTTTTTTCTGCCTAATATTTGACCATCTCTTGAAGTTGCTCATGTTTTTGAAAAAAAATTTTCACTAATTAATGCGTTAGGCGTTTATAGGACGAATGAAAGCATTTTCATCGGAGCTGCCGGAGTACGAAAATAGTTGACACATCGCCAATCTGGTTGATTTATTGAGAACAAGAGTGGCTAAGAATTTTTAGTCAAATAGCCTGTTGAATACTGAGCCTTAGACTTTATCTGTATCCGTTGTGTTGGACTATTTTCATAATATCTATGAAATATAGATGATTAGTGTTCTTTTTGTCATTTTTCTATTTTTTACGGCTTTATTTTATTTAGATGGAGTTCTCAAAAATAATTAAAAGGCAACTGCTGTGTTCAATGTGTGTTATGAATTTTTATGTTTTCTATTTATAGGAAATTTCTTCTCTATTTATTTTTTAATAACGAAATATTTTATTATTTCCCCTGGGAAACTTATTTGGATTTTCTATATTCAACGCCTTATTTAGATATAAAACCTGTAAAAATTAGCAGGTAGGCACCCCTGTTCTGATTTGGTATAAACGCAGGAAAATTGCGACAGGTAAAAGGTTAAAATTCATACAGAAATCTGCACTCAGCATAACGGAGGCCAGCGCGGAGATATATTTCTGTGCTGAACTGTTTTCTATGAAATTAATGAAGAAGGCCGCTGTTATTGACCGTGAGGCTTAGGCCTCATCCGAGATATCGGGTATTTCAGCGTAGTAAAGCATAGGGAAATAGGGAAGGTAGTAGTGGTGTGTTTTGTCTATAAGGAACAGGAAGAAAGATATGGCCGATAGTTTTCAAAATGAAGTCCCTGCGGCGCGCGTTAATATAAAACTGGACCTCCATACCGGTGGCGCACAGAAAAAAGTTGAACTGCCGTTAAAGATGCTAGTCATGGGAGATTATAGTCACGGTCAGGAGAATCGTCCGATCGCTGAAAGAGAAAAGATCTCTATTAATAAAAACAACTTCAATGCGGTATTAGCCGACCTCAATCCTAAAGCTAAACTGACAATTAAAAATACCTTAGCGGGTGATGATTCTGAAACAAACGTCTCACTTAGCTTTAAGGATATGAAAGATTTCGAACCCGAGCAGGTGGCTAAGCAAATACCCGCTCTGCGCTCTCTTCTCGCTATGCGTAATTTATTACGCGACCTGAAATCCAATTTATTGGACAACGCGACTTTCCGCCTGGAGCTGGAACGTATTTTAAAAGACGAACAGCTGTCGGATGAACTTCGGGCCGAACTGGCCGCCATCGGCTCTTTGCCGGATGACAGTTCTCCACAATAACGTCTTTTTCTCAATACGTATTTTTAAGAAGGATTTTATATGTCTACGCAAAACGCCAGCGCTACAAAAGCGGGCAGTACGACGGTTAAAGAGAGCAGCAGCGTCTATCAATCTCTGTTCGATAAAATCAACCTGACGCCGGTTGAGCAGTTTGACGATCTGGTCAAGTTTCAGGACAACGACGCGCTGGCGGAAGCCTCTGCTGACGAGCGCGTCACTATGGCGGTTAACGTCTTCCTGAACATGATCCAACAGTCTGCCCAGAAGGTCGACAAGCTGGACAAAAGCCTGCTGGATTTCCATATCAGCCAGATCGACCAGCAGCTCAGCGAGCAGTTGGATGCCATCATGCATCACCCCGAGTTTCAGGAAATTGAAGCGTCGTGGCGCGGCTTGAAGTTTCTGGTAGATCGCACCGATTTTCGCCGCAACGTGAGAATCGAAGTGCTGGACGTCTCTAAAGAAGCGCTGCAGCAGGACTTCGAAGACGCACCGGAAACCATCCAGACCGGCTTCTACCGCCATACCTACATTCAGGAATACGACACCCCCGGCGGCGAGCCAATCGGCGTCACGATTTCTAACTTTGAGTTTGGCCGCGGCCCACAGGATATCGCCCTGCTGCGCAACGTGTCTAAAGTCGCCGCTGCGGCACATATGCCGTTTATCGCCTCTGTCGGCCCGGCATTTTTCGGCAAGGAAACGATGGAAGAAGTGGCGGCCATTAAGGATATCGCTAACTATTTCGACCGCGCCGAGTACACCAAGTGGAAGAGCTTCCGCGATACGGACGACTCGCGCTACATCGGTCTGACGCTGCCTCGCGTTCTGGCGCGCCTGCCCTACGGCCCAGACACCGTGCCGGTACGCAACTTCAACTACGTTGAGCAGGTGAAAGGCCCGGATCACGATCGCTATCTGTGGACTAACGCCTCTTTCGCTTTCGCTGCCAATATGGTGAAGAGCTTTATCCGCAACGGCTGGTGCGTACAGGTGCGCGGCCCGCAGGCGGGCGGTCTGGTCGACGATCTGCCGATCCACCTTTACGATTTGGGCACCGGCAATCAGGTGAAAATTCCGACCGAAGTGCTGATCCCAGAAACCCGCGAGTTTGAGTTCGCCAACCTAGGCTTTATCCCGCTGTCGTTCTACAAAAACCGCGACTACGCCTGCTTCTTCTCCGCCAACTCGACCCAGAAGCCTGCGCTGTACGACACCAAAGAGGCGACGGCCAACAGCCGCATCAACGCGCGCCTGCCGTATATCTTCCTGCTGTCTCGCATTGCGCACTACCTGAAGGTTATTCAGCGCGAAAACATCGGCGCCACCAAAGATCGCCGCGTGCTGGAGCTTGAGCTGAACACGTGGATCAATAATCTGGTGACAGAAATGACCGACCCGAGTGACGAAGTTCAGGCATCGCACCCGCTGCGTCAGGCGAAGGTTCTCGTTGAAGACATTGAGGACAACCCGGGCTTCTTCCGCGTGAAGACCTTCCTGGTGCCTCACTTCCAGATCGAAGGTATGGATATCAACCTGTCAATGGTATCGCAGATGCCAAAGGCCAAGGCGTAATCCCCTAGGGATCGGGAGTTTGTCACAATGAAGATCCATCGCCCGCTGTGGAATGAGGGCGCCTTTTTGTCGCCGGAGCAGTTCCAGCAGCAAAACCGATGGGAAGCGTTCAGCAACGACAGTATCGCCAGGCTCGGCCTGGCGAACCCTTGGGGAGTCCAACGCGCGACGTTTGACCCCCAGGCGCTGTCCCTGAACCGCCTGAATGCGGAAAGTCTGAGCATTCGTTTCCCTGACGGCACGCTCGTCGACACCGACGTATCGGATGCGCTGCCGCCTGCCCGCGACCTGCTGCAAAGCGTTCCCGCCGATCGCAGTGAGATCGTCGTGCTGCTTGGTTTACCGCTGCTGCTCGCCAACGGCGGCAATTGCCATCAGGACGGTACGCATTCCGAAAGACCGCTGCGCTATCGCAAAGAGTGGATAGACGTGCAGGACATGTTTGGGCAGGGTAGCGAAAATATCGCTGTGGAGCGCTTTGCGCTCACGCTGCTGTTCGATTTTGAAGAGCAGGGTGACTATCTCACCTGTCCGGTGGCGCGCCTCAAGCGCGACGCCAACGGCGCGTTTGCTGTCGATCCGTCGTTTCTCCCGCCTATGCTGAATCTGACCGCCGACGGCGGCATGCTGGCTCAGCAGCTGGATATGCTTTGCACTCAGGTACAGGCCAAGCGCCAGCGCCTGATGGGCATGCGGCGAGAGCGCAATCAGCAGATGGCGGAATTCGCTGTGGCGGATGTGTCGCTGTTTTGGCTGCTGAACGCTCTTAACGGCCACGAGCCGCTGCTGAAGTTCTTCAAGCAGTTTCCGGCATCGCATCCAGAGCGCCTTTATCAGCAGCTTTCATCGCTGGCGGGTGCGCTGTTGACGTTCTCCCTTGAGCACGACGTGGAGGCTATTCCTGCCTACCAGCACAAACAGCTTAATCAGGTGTTTCCGCCGCTGTTCCGCTTAGTCGGTCAACTGCTGGAGGCCAGCCTGCCGTCCCGCGTGATCGCCATCGAGTTGATTCACGATCGCGGCACGCGCTGGTCGGGTCGCCTGCAAGACAGCCGCCTGACGGAAGAGGCCGATTTCTTCCTGTCTGTGCGTTCGTCTATGCCGTCGCATCAGCTGCTGGAGCTGTTCCCGCTGCTGTGCAAGGTCGGCTCACCGGACGACGTCAGCCAGACAGTCAACTCGGCGCTGTCCGGCATTCCACTCAAGGCGCTGAGCCACGTTCCGGCGGCCATTCCACTGCGTCTGGACAACCAGTACTTCGCGTTGGACTTAACTCATCCGGCTGCCGCCAGCATGCTGGCGGCTCGCTGTTGCGAGTTTTACGTCCCCCGATCGCTGCCGGACGTGTCTCTAGAGCTTTTTGCGGTACTTAAATCATGAGTCAAAGCAGCCAAACCGTATCCATTGACGAACTGTTGCGCGACGTCGCCTTAACCGTAGTTCACCTGCGGGCGGGCGCTGTCGTTGAGAAGGGCGAGGCGCTCTACAAGCGCTGTGTGGATCAGATCACCACTCTGCGCCAGCGCCTGACCGAGATGCAGTACGACGCCACCGTGATTGACGACGTGAGCTATGCCGCCTGTGCGCTGCTGGATGAAACCGTTCTGCAAAGAAGCAACGACGAAGGTTACGAAGTGTGGCAGGGCGTACCGCTACAGGTGACGTTTTTCAACACCTATCAGGCGGGCGATATCCTTTACGAGCGAATTCGCGAGCGCATTCGTCACCCTGAGGGCAGCCAGTTAGTACTGGCCTGTTATGACCGCGTGCTGGGGCTGGGCTTTCAGGGGCGCTATCAGTCACAGCCGCAGGGCGAGCGCGAAGCGCTGGTTATGGCCGTGCGGGATTTGCTTCCCGCCGCGCAAAATCCGGGCGGCGGTGGGCTGATGAACGCGTTTTCCGCGCGTACAGGCCTGTGGCGGGGAACGTCTCTGCTGTTTTGGACAGGCGTTTCTCTGGTGGCGGTAGTCGCGCTCTATTTCGCGCTGCGCTACCACATAGACAGCCTGCTGGCGCAGCTGCTTCAGGGCGCATAGGCCGTTTAGCAAGACATCCAGTCCGGCATTCTTACCGCGGCCGGCATAAAAGCGCAGCGCGTTTTTACAGACAGCGCTTTTTTACAGACAAAGAGGGGCGCGGTAGGGATCCCGCACGGAGACAGGCAAATCGACGTGGGATTAAAAATGTACTCGACATCATGCAGCCAGCGAAGAGGCCGACTGAAGGATAGAGAGTATTAAGGATGTGAACGTGGGTGATTACCCCTGGCGAGCGCAGCTGCTGTACGCCACCTGCCTGTGTGTGGCGCTGCTGCTGTTCTTCCTACCTCTGCCTGCGGGCTGGGTAGCTATAGGCTGTGTGCTGACGATCTTGGTCAGCGGTTACAAAGGGTGGCGCACGCACCGGTACGCAAAACAGGTCAAGCACGTTTCTCCCTGGCTGGACTCGCTGGAAGAACGGCTTGAAGCGCTACCGGAGCGCCTCAGGCGCCGACTGCCGGTGGTATTGGTTACCGGCGATGCCACGATGAACTACTTCTCCGATGGAGAAGGCGACAGGGTCGCGGTCACTGGCAAAGGGATATGGATAGCCGTTCCGGCCATGGCCGAACTGGCCCTAACGGCAGACGCTCTAAGCGGACGCTGGCCGGAAACGGCAGGAAGGATTGGGGTGATGTTGACCCTGTCTCCTGAGCGGCACGCTTCAGAGAGGGCGCTTCAGGGGCTGCTGCAGACGTTTCGCCAGTCGTGGGCGGATGCCAGCAAGGCCTGCGGCTACCGCCTACCGGGCTATCTGGCAGTCAATGCACGGCTGGGAATGCCGTCAACTGAACCGCAGTGGTTCTGGTGGACGGGGCAAGAGGATATCCGCCTGTTAGACAACGCGCATACGCCGCTGGAGGTGTGGCGGCGGCAGGGGGAAGGGCAGCAAAGCGTCCAGCGCGAAAGCCTGGCAGTGATGCTGAAAACGCTGCGGCAGTGGCTGAACGACAGCGTTCTAACACCGCTTAGCGACAAACAGTTACCGGTTCCCCCGTGGACGCCGGGGGCGGTAGCGTGCCTGAACGCGGTTGGCGGCAGCGGGGAAAGCGTCTGGTGCGACTACCTTGGCGAGCTGACCACGCTAACGCTGCCTGCGGTGAACTGCAACGTCTCGATGACTCTGCCGGAACCGCTGGTGAGCAATATGCCAATCAGCAGCCCGATGGCGCCGAAAGCGCGAGCGCTGTGTCACGCGCTGATGTTTACCGCCCTGTTTGCCGTCGTCGCCCTGTGCTCATCGGCCTATAACAACGGCAGGCTGCTTGAACAGGTAGGTGGCGACTTATCGTCCTATCACCGTATTCCGATGGACAGCTACGACGCCAAGCTGGCAGGCCTGAAAGTGATAAAGGCCGACAGAGCGCTGCTGGATCAGTACTACCGAGCTGGGGAACCCGCGCGGTTGGGCGTTGGGCTTTACGCCGGAGCGAGAATGATACCGCCGCTGGATGTCGCCATCATGGCTTACCGCCCGAGGCCGCCGCCTCCACCTCCGCAAATTGTGGTGGAGGCGCCGAAAGTTGTCCGGTTAGACAGCATGTCGCTGTTTGACACCGGTAAATCGATGCTCAAACCGGACTCCACCAAAGTGCTGGTGGATGCCTTAATCAACGTTAAGGCCAAGCCGGGATGGCTGATTTTGATTGCGGGCCATACCGACGTAACCGGAGATGCCGAACGCAATCAGGCGCTGTCTTTAGCCAGAGCGGAAGCGGTTCGCGACTGGATGATAGAGACCAGCGATATTGATAAAACCTGTTTCGCCATTCAGGGGTATGGAGCGACACAACCCATTGCCGATAACGCAACGGCAGAGGGAAGAGCGGCTAACCGCAGAGTGGAAATCAGTTTGGTGCCGGATGCGTCTGCCTGTCGGCTGGCGCCCGAACACCAAATATCTCAACAAAACTAAGGAGAGAGTAATGGCAATTCCTGCATATCTGTTTATCAAAGACGACGGCGGCGCCGACATTAAGGGATCTGTAACCGTTCAAGGCCGCGAAGGCAGCATTGAAGTGGTTGAGTTTGAACACAAGCTTCACATTCCTACCGATGGCAACACCGGCAAACTGACTGGCACCCGCGTTCACGCACCGCTGAAGTTCGTGAAAGAGGTCGATTCCTCTTCCCCGTACCTGTACAAAGCGGTATCTACCGGTCAGACCCTGAAGTCTGCCGAAATCAAATGGTACCGCATTGATGACGCGGGTCAGGAAGTGGAGTACTTCAACACCATGATGGATACCGTAAAAGTCGTGTCTATCAAGCCGGTGATGTACAACATCAAGGACGCTGCTAAAGAGCGCTACAACCATCTGGAAGAAGTGGAAGTCCGCTACGAGAAAATCACGTGGACCTACAAGGATGGCAACATCATCCATTCCGACAGCTGGAACGAAGGCCGCGGTTAATCCCGCTTGCCGGGGCGCGTCAGGCGCTCCGTTAGCTAAAAACGTCGGCGAGCCCTCGCCGACGTCATTCTAAATCCCACTTATTCATTTTGTTATCTGTATCAGTTGAGCCAGGGAGCTGCCAATGATCTCCGACCCGTCCGTTTTACTACGTCGACTCAATCCCTATTGCGCCAAGGCGCTGGAGGCCGCAGCCAGCCTGTGCCAGACCCGCGCCCATCCGGAAATCACGCTAGAGCACTGGCTGTTAAAGCTGCTGGAACAGGGGGCTGGCGATCTGACGGTTATAGCCCGACGCTACGAGCTGGATCTGGATGCCATATGGCAGGCGCTGCTCAACCAGCTGGAAAGCCTACCCCATACCGTACAGCAAAAGCCGGTGCTGTCGGGCGTTGTTCAGGAGCTGCTTAAGTCAGCCTGGCTCATCGCCTCGTTAGAAAACCGCGTAGAATCCGTGCGCTCAGCCCATATCCTACAGGCGCTGATCGACAACCCCCAGTGGCTGAAGGCGCGCGACGCCTGGCCGCTGCTGAGCCTGTCACAGGTACAGCTACAGCGGCTACTGCCGATGCTGGACGAGCTGTCTGATGAGAATCCGGATCGCGTCAATGCGCCGCAGTATCAGGCCGGAGAAACCGCTGATAGCGCTGCGGCTTCCGTTGCTGCGCCGCTGACATCAAAAGGCGCCGATGCGCCAAACGCTCCTGCCCAGCCGACGGCGCTCGACCGCTTTACCGTTAACCTGACGGCGCGCGCGAAAGAGAACAAAATCGATCCGGTGTTCGGTCGCGACGTAGAAATCCGCCAGATGGTGGACATTCTTTCCCGCCGCCGTAAAAACAACCCGATTCTGGTGGGCGAACCGGGCGTGGGTAAAACCGCGCTGGTGGAAGGGCTGGCGCTGCGCATTGCCGAAGGCAATGTGCCGGACAGCCTGAAGCCGGTTAGCGTTCACGTGCTCGATCTGGGCCTGCTTCAGGCGGGCGCGGGCGTAAAGGGCGAGTTTGAACAGCGGCTGAAAAACGTTATCGACGCCGTTCAGCAGTCGCCAACCCCCGTTCTGCTGTTTATTGACGAAGCCCACACTATTATCGGCGCGGGCAATCAGGCAGGCGGCGCTGACGCCGCCAACCTGCTTAAGCCGGCGCTGGCGCGGGGAGAGCTGCGCACCATTGCGGCAACCACCTGGTCTGAATATAAGCAGTACTTCGAGCGCGACGCCGCGCTGGAGCGCCGCTTCCAGATGGTCAAAGTGGACGAGCCGGACGACGATACCGCCGCGCTGATGCTGCGCGGTTTAAAGTCTCGCTACGCCCAGCACCACGGCGTACACATTCTTGACGAAGCAGTGCGCGCCGCCGTCACCCTTTCCCGCCGTTACATTACCGGCCGTCAGCTGCCGGACAAGGCCGTAGACCTGCTCGACACCGCCTCCGCCCGTGTGCGCATGAGTCTGGACACCGTGCCGGAAGACATCACGCTGCTGGAAGCGCAGCTGTCGGCGCTGGAATATGAAGACATCGCTCTGAAAGAAGATCGCGAGCTAGGGGAGAACGTCGATACGTCGCGTCTGGCAGACATCGCTGCTGAAAAAACGACGCTGGCAGAACGCATCGAGGCGCTGAATAAGCAGTTTGCCGAAGAAAAAGGCATTGTTGAGCGTTTGATTGCTCTGCGAGCCAGCGAAGAAAAAGAGGCAGACCAAATCAGGCTGCTTCAGGAGCGCCTGCACGCGGGCTGCGGCGGCGCTCCGCTGCTCTCCCTCGACGTGGATGCCCGCACCGTGGCGGGCGTGATTGCCGACTGGACAGGCGTACCTCTGGAAAGCCTGCTGAAAGATGAACAAAGCAACCTGCTGTCGCTGGAAAGCGAACTGGCGCAGCGGGTGATCGGCCAGGATGAAGCTCTGGTGTCTTTGGCTCAGCGCCTGCGTGCCGCCAAAACTGGCCTGACGCCGGAGCAGGGGCCGCTGGGTGTGTTCCTGCTGGTGGGGCCGTCCGGTATCGGTAAAACCGAAAGCGCGCTGGCGCTGGCGGATCTGCTGTTTGGCGGCGAGCGCTCTCTTATCACCATCAACATGTCGGAATATCAGGAAGCTCACACCGTTTCCCAGCTTAAGGGCTCGCCGCCGGGGTATGTGGGCTACGGTCAGGGCGGCGTTCTGACCGAGGCCGTGCGCCGCCGCCCGTACAGCGTAGTCCTTCTGGACGAGGTTGAAAAAGCGCATCGCGACGTGATCAACCTGTTCTATCAGGTATTCGACCGCGGTTTTATGCGCGACGGCGAAGGGCGGGAAATCGATTTCCGCAACACCGTGATTCTGATGACCGCCAACCTCGGCAGCGACCAGATGGTTGCGCAGCTGGAGGCCGAGCCGGAGTCGCCGACCTCTCTGCTGCATGAGGCGATCTACCCGATCCTGCGGGATCACTTCCAGCCCGCCCTGCTGGCCCGCTTCCAGACGGTGATTTACCGTCCGCTGGGTGCTGAGGCGCTGCGTAAGATCGTGGCGATCAAGATGGACAAAGTGGCGGAACGCCTCCAGCGCCACTACGGCATCGAATTCAAGGTTGAGGAAAGCCTGTTTGACACGCTTGTCAGCGCATGCCTGCTGCCGGACAGCGGTGCCCGCAATATCGACAGCCTGCTGAATCAGCAAATTTTGCCAGTGCTGTCGCAAACTCTGCTAAGCCTACAGTCCCAGCAGCGCCGGGCGAAGGCGCTTTCGCTTGGCTATAGCGAGGAAGAGGGGATTACGCTGGATGTGATTGAACAGGGAACGGTGGCGGAGGCCGCTGTTCCAAGCTAAATACCGACGCTTCTCCGGCCGAGCAGAATAGTTATTAAAGCACAGCGTATTTTCGGCCGGAATATCCGCAGAAGCTGATTAAAACGGTTCGTCACTCGCTCTAGCCGCTTGCAGCGGCTCTGAAGCCAGACAAGGAGTAAAGGAATGAAAGACCAACTGATCAACAAGGGCAAGGCGCTTTTGGACGAGCAGCTGTCGGCCTACGGGCTGGGGGGGCTGTTTGGCGGTGGAGAAGGGAACTCAGGCGGCGCGGGCAGCAGTGCGGGTAGCGCGACGCCCGCCTCGGACGGCATGAACCGCTATCAGTTGGGTATAGACGGCGTCGGGGCGCGGCTGTCTATCTTGCGCATTGAGGGGCATGAGCAATTAAGCGAGCCGTGGCGCTTTGTGGTGCAGTTCACCGCCCCGCACGGGCTGTCGATGTCTCAGGTATTGAGTAAGAACGTGGCCATTGCGCTGGCGCCGGGCGGGGTTAGCGACCTGATGGGGGCCGCTTCCGGCCTGAGCAGCGAGCTGATGTCGGCGTTTAACGCCTTTGGCGGGATGTTCGGCGATAAGATTGGTCAGGCCTTTAACGCGCCTATCGGCGGCTTCTCCATCAAGCGCATTACGCAGATGGCCAGTCAGGGCGCATCGATTGCCGGTCGGGTCAGTTCCGTGGCGGGCAAGATGGGCGGCATGGCTAGCGGGCTTGGCAGCGCGGCGGGTGCCGTCGGCGGAATAGCGGGCAAAGCATCAGGGCTTCTGGGCAGCGTTGGCGGAGCCTTGGGCAAGGCAGGCTCGGGGCTGTCGTCTCTGACTTCGGCCGTGAGCGGCGCAGCCGGTGCGCTGGGCATGAACGGCGGCGGCGCGTTTGGTGAAACCCGCGCTCTGTACGGCATTGTGACATCGTTCAGCCAGCTGTCCACTTCCGGCGACGAAGCGCGGTATGAAGTGACGGTCAGCCCGCGCCTACAGCTGTTGGACAACACTCGCGGTAACGCCATCTACCAAAATCAGACGGTGCCACAGGTAGTGGAAGAGGTGCTGCGCAAGCATGAACTGACGGGGGTAGACTTCCGCTTCGAGCTGGCAGAGACCTACCCGGTCAAGGAGTACCTGACCCAGTGGGAAGAGAGTGACCTGACGTTTATCCGCCGCCTGCTTGCAGATTCGGGTATCTGGTTCCGCTTTGAGAGCCACGCGGAGCACGGCTGCGACGTGGTGGTGTTCGGCGACTCGGTGCAGCAGTATCAGGACGGCCCGCAGGCCAGCTATCGTCAGCCGACCGGCAATAACGACGGCGGGCTGGAGGCGGTGTGGGACATGTCGGTCGCCCGCAAGACGGTGCCACAGAACGTTATCACGCAGGACTACAACTACCGCGCCGCCCAGTCGGGCATGAAGTCAGACGTTAACGAACAGAAGAAGGACGCCACCACCCGCGGGCAGTACTATCTGTACGCCGAGCACTACCGCGACCGGGGCGAGGTGGTGCAGAGCGGCAACGAGCAGGACGACCTGCTGGGTCAGTTTGGCAACCTGCTGGACGGTCTGGGAGATATTCCGGGTATCAGCCAGCTGAGCGGCGTAGCGAACTCGGTTAGCGGTGCCATCGGCAACGTGAAGGGCGCCATTGACGGCGCGGCAGGAAGCGTAACCAGCGCTGTAGGCAGTACGATAGGCGGCATTACCGGCGGCGCGTCCGGCGTTGGGTCTTCTCCAGTGGACTTTGCTGGCGGCGGCGGTTCCGGCGCGAGCATTGGCGACATGGCGGGCAGCGTGGCGAACTCGGTGGGGTCTGCCGTAAGCTCCACCGCCAGTTCCATCGGCTCTGCCGTTAGCGGCGCGGCAAGCTCCATCGGCGGCGCGGTCAGCGGTGCCGCACAGGGTATTGCAGGACAGGCGCAGGACCTGATGGGCCAAGGCACTGACCTGCTAAACAAGTTTGGTTTTGGTGACGGAGAGGGTGGCGAGAACGGCGAAGGCGGTGAAGAAAGCCAAGAGCCGGAAGGCGTCGGGCAGGGCGCGTGGTACGGCAAACTGCGCCATCAGCGGCTGATGACCGAGCAGATAACCATTAGCGGCAAGACTACGCTGGCGCACCTCGCTCCGGGGCAAATTTTGACGGTGAACGGCTCGCCGATAGCGGAAGCGGGCGGCGGCATTCTGATTGTGTCGGTGGAGAGCATCGGCGACAGAAGTCAGGCCTATCAGCTGACGTTTACCGGTATCCCCTACGACGCGCTGCGTCCCTACCGGCCCGCGCTGCTGGCGTGGCCGAGTATTGGCGGCACGCTGCCTGCCCGAGTTACCAGCCCGGACAACGATCAGTACGGCTATATGGACAGCCATGGCCGCTACCGGGTGAAGATGGATTTTGACCTGAACGACAGCTGGCGCAAGGGCGAAGAAAGCCTGTGGATGCGCCGCGCGTCGGTCTATGCGGGCGAGACCTACGGCCTGCACTTCCCGCTGATTGACGGCACTGAAGTGGCGATTGCCTTTACCGGCGGCAACCCCGACCGACCCTATATCTCCCACGCCATGCACGACTCCCGCCACCCTGAACTGGTAACGGCGGCTAACCACAAGCGCAACGTGATACGTACTCCTGCCAATAACAAACTGCGGATGGACGACGAACGGGGCAAGGAGCATATCAAAGTCGCCACCGAGTATGGCAAGACGCAACTGAATATGGGCCACCTGGTGGACGCCGAGCGCAAGCAGCGAGGGGAAGGGTTTGAGCTGCGCACCGATGAGTGGGGGGCGATAAGGGCGGGGAAGGGGATTTTTATTAGTGCGGATGGTCAAGAGAAGGCTTCGGGATTAAGCCTTGAGATGAGTGCTGCATTAAATCAACTGACTCAGGCCAAAATGGATATGTTAAGCCTGACGGATGCCGCGAATAAGGCGAAAGCGCTGGTTGCTGATATTGAATCTCAACAATCTTTACTTGAACAGCGTTTAAATGATTTAAGTGCGAAAGTCATATTGGCTAGCGCGCCTCAAGGAATAGGTTTAACGAGTGGAGAGCATACACAAATAGCCAGTGCACAAAATATGACATTGACCGCAGGCAACCAAGTCGATATAGGTGCGATCAAAAATGTCACTATTTCAGCGGGAGGTGGTGTTGGTTTATATGCTCTTGATGCAGGGATGAAGCTTTACGCATCCAATAGCGACATTGATATTCAGGCTCATCAGGGGCAGGTGAGTTCTTGGTCAACAAAAGACACTTTTATCGGTAGTGGAAAGCGAATGGTACTGTCTGCTCAGGATGAGCTTATTTTAGTTTGCGGTGGTGGATATATTAAGATTGCTGGCGGGAAAGTAGAAATTGGTGCCCCAGGGGAATTGCTAATAAAAACCGCAGGTGTAACCAAGCAGGGTCCTTCCAGCCAGGAAGCTGCCATGAAGTCTTTTGAACCAAACACGTTTAAAGAGCGTTTTGTTATAACGAACCAAAGTACAGGTGAAACGCTACCAAATCAGAAATATAGAGTAACGACTTCCTCCGGTAATGTCATTGAAGGTGTGACGGGAGAAGATGGCTTAACCGAGTTGATGGAGTTTAGCTCCATAGAGCGGATAAAAATCGAACTGTTATAGATTTGGCTGCGATTTGGTTTTCTACAAAAGGAATATGTATGACGACACCATCACCAAAAAAGAAAATGCCGGTTTATGTGGTTTTGCTTATTGTCGTAGCGGTAGTCATTGCACTAGGGCTGTTTGGCCAGATCCAATCGCGGCTAAGTGTTGGGGCTGCGTTTGGTGGAGCAGGATTTGATGGTAAATCACCTGTAAGAACACACTATGCGATTGCTGATATCGAACCACAAGTTGTTTACCGATTGGATGAAAATCGCTATGTGGAATTAAGCCACTATATGGGGTGCGAATCTATGCTGGGAGACGAGCAAGTGGCGAAGGCTTGGTATTACGACCTGAATCTGGGCATTAAAACAGAAATATCACCATTGATACGGGCTTATAAGGGGAGGTTTATCAACGCTGACCCGAGGGGTAAGAACTTGGTTTTTCCTATGGGAAATTCAAGAGTGCTGTATTCCACTGATTACGGACGAACAGTGTCTCTTTGGGTAAGAGGTGATCCCTCTGAGATAGCTAGTTCTGCTGAGGATGTTACTTTCGTGATTACAGATAAAGAACTAGTTTATTATCAGAAAGAGAAAGATGAGTATTTTTTTGCTAAGAAAGTGTTTGATGGAAAAAATGTTGATGAAAAGTCGGTAACTAGTTCCGGTAATGTAAAAAATATCCCTGCTTACCTAGCTCCCATGGGGAGATATCAGTGCAATGCTGACATTAAGCCCAGAGGTGTCAGCGAAATTAAGATAAAAGAATATGATGAGCGTCGACGTCCGTACTTTGAGCAACTCTTATCTGCTACAAACAAAACTATATCAGTGCTTGTTAACTTAGCGTCTTGGCAGGTAACTCTGCGGACGCACTATGCAGCTTACGACGTGGTACCACAGGTAATTTACCGATTGGACGATAATCGTTACGTGGAACTGAACAATTATGAAAATTGTCAGCCTACCTATGAAGACGAAAAGGTGGTAAAGATTTGGTATCACGACTTGAATCGTAATATCAAAACACAACTACCTTCAAAAGTTCGCAACTATCAGGGAAAAATAATCAATGCCGACTCGAGTGGTAAGAATTTAGCCTTTCCGGTAATGAGCGACAGAATGACTTGTATGGATGAGGTTTGTGGTGAGTCGATGGTGTATTACTCTACTGACTACGGCAAGACGTTTAAGTCTTTTTATTATCTTAGATATAGTGATGGTACTCGGGATAATAGAGATGAACCACGAGACTCACTAAAATACTCAAAAAATTATCTTACTACTGTAATAACAGATAAAGAATTGGTGGTGTATAAACAGTGGGGGAAGAGCTATAAAACGACAAAAATAAGGTTAGATAAAGAAGATGAAGATAAAATTTATGGCACAGAAGATCCAATAATTCCTCCTCATACATCCTTCATGGAGAACTATCAATGCGATACCAATATTAAACCTAAAAGCATTGGTAATATTTCTGTAGACGAGTACAACAGACAAGAAAAAGGGAATTAATTATGGGAAAGCATGACGGAGCAACAAGAAGGCCGACGACTGCAATTAATCAGCTTGGCCAAGTTACGGCTACGGTATCAGCAACACCGAAGAACGTGTGTTCAACCCCTGAAGTGTCTCCAGGAACTCATCTTCCTGGTGTGATTATTTTTGTACATGGTGTTAATTCAGAAGGAGAGTGGTATGAAAAGGCGGAAGAGGCACTATGTGATGGATTGAATAAGCGTCTATTTTTATCAGGTAGTGATTTTGAGCTAATACCTAACGTATATAAAAATGATGAGAAGGCTGAGGTTAAGACTGAACGTATTCTTGATGTTGAAAATAATGAGGATAGTTATTTAATTAAATCCAACAATTCTCCTGTAATTCGCTTTTATTGGGGATATCGTGCCAATGATAATGAGTTGGGAAAATATCTAGTGCCGCTAAGAAATCTCAAAGGAGAAAGCTATCAACAGCACCTGCTAGACAGGAAGATGTCAAAGGAGGAGATTGCTAAACGAGGTCCCTATTTTTGGGGAGGAGGGCCGTTTCAGAATGCGTCGACCACTCTTAACCCAATGTGGGGTGATTTTAGCTTTAACGAGGATATTCTCGGCGGCTTGATGTCGACTCAGTGGTTTAACCCGGAAGAAGATCGGCTGTTGGCGACAGCTCCATCACGTAAATATTATTCTCACGCCGCATGGCGGCTAGCGATGCTTATTCAGCGTATTCGTGACCACAGCCCAAATGACACAGTAACTATCGTTTCCCACAGTAAAGGAACGATGGTGGCGCTGGCAGCATCATTAATCAGCGCTCCTGACTCGTTATTTTTACTCAATTCGCCTTATCGTATGATGAATATTATGACGGACTACTCTGCTGTAGATAGCTCCGAACAGGTAAGTGATGGGGCTAGAGAGGAGACATTGAAGGCGGTGGTGGAGGCTGTAGCAAAGAATCAGGATAAGCTTTCTCGATGTGGTTTAGAGAAACATCTTTCTTTAGGTCGAGGCAAGGATGGTAAGGTATGGACGCCAAATGCAATACATAAAGGATCTGATGGGGCAGCTGTTCCAGAAAGGGACAACCACGGCCGTACCTATATTTATTGTAATGCTCACGATCGTGTTATGGGGTCTATCGCGTTAGTGAGTATCGGTTGGCAAGGTCTTCCTAACAGCAAAGATGGGAAGATACATCCTTTGCTGGATGAGTGTAAAGGCAAATTATTTCAGCGTTTGATGGCTAGGGGAACGCCGTGTGGCGATGAGCCGAATGTCAAAACCAATTTTGGTACATTGCCTGATATGTATACTCCAGTAAATATTCCAGCCGATGAGGAATTAAGTAGACCAGCTTACATAATGAATGTAAGAAATGAACCGTTTTGGGATGACATGAGCTATGCGGTAGAAGTTAACTGGGCATTTAAGGTCGCTTATCCAGTATTTCTTCTAAAAGATAAATTTATGCCTATTTGGGAAACCCCACCTGAGTGGCAGACGATGAATATTAATGCAGAAAAAGTACCTGAGCCTTTGAACGGCGATGATATGAAGATTTTTGATGAAAACAATAGAGATAAAGTTGGTAAAGAAAATGAAGGGTGGGGAGAAAGTAAAGTAGAGAAAGGAAAGATAAAAGCGAATGATGAGGCTTACCGTTATTACTTGCCACTTTTTCAATTGAAGGAGCAGAACGGGACTAACATGCATACGCTAACGTTATTAAACACGCTTCCTGAGGGAATAGACCCCAGTCCAGTGGCAGAAAAACAACGTCAAATCAATCGAAGCAAGGGAGAGTTGGGAATAAAAAATGGTTGGATAGTCTGGCAACATAAAGATTACGCTAGTAATTATAATGCCAAAAAATTAGGGGGAAATGATGGCGATAGAGTATTTCAGTATTACGGTTACCTAGAATTTAAACATGAAAAAGCAGATAACCTGATGAAGCAGACAGACGAAAATTTAAAAACCTATATTTCTCGTCCAACTGATCATAGTACATTGCCTAGAAGTCATAAGATTATGAGCCGAGTTGCAGCCTTTGATTTACCTATAGGTTTTGGTCGTTGTCTAGATGAAATTAAGATGGAATTGATAAAGCAGGCAGATTGGACGCTGCCAGGAAGTGATTTTTATATGGAAAAGGGAGTGTTGGCGCAAACCTCTCAAGGAAAAGAATTAATAGAACAATACTTTATGAATCAAACACAGTTATCTCCATCTATGCCATCAACAATTAATAGCAGTAAACTTTCGAAAAAAGAGTTGGAGGCATTAATTACCATTGGGCATGAGGTGGCAAAGGATTATGAAGAAGCTAGAGAACAAGGAATTGTTTATGATTAATCTAATTATATAAATTTTATGGGTTGTTTTTGGTGATGTTTTTTTATTATTTACAATTAGCCTGTTTATTTTTATAAAAAATATCTTTTTTCTTTAGTATTAGTGTCCAGGTTACAATAGGTGATGTGTTTTTGGGTGAAAATTTTTATTGAAATATAATAAATTAAATGAAGTTGGTTTATATGGAAATTAATTTAAAGTGATATTTCTATATGCATATGAAAGATATATTAGTATATAGATGAGGAGTGAAAAATGAACTGGTTTATTCCTGAAATAAATCGGTCAGAGACAAATGCTCGCTATGTCTACTGGGTAATTGTTCTGCTATGTATGTTATGTTTAATCGGAGGAGGAGTTTTTATTATTTTAACAACTCCTTTCGATAGGCTGCATCGTCAAGGATTAACGGAGTATTATTCAACTATTGTAGTGACAATTACGCTATTATTTTTCATTCTAGCGGCTTACGCCATTCCCATTGAACACCAGCAAATGAAATCGCTTATCTGGAATCGTTGGCGGGCTAAAGATTTATCTGCTTGGCAAGATTGGACCCATAGACACTATGTGCTTGCCGACAGCGCTGTGTTATCAACCTATCGTCATCTTCTTGAAATAGTGGAAAGTGGAAACGCTCTGGAGAATGAAGAGGACAAACATCCCTTGTTTCCTGACAGTTTTTCACCTCCAGGATTGGGGCGGTTTGATTTAATGTGTAAACATCTTCTAAATGACATTAAATCCTCATTGGAAAAGTTAAATAATAAAGAAAAACTCTTGATCTATCTGCAGTTGGATGAGTTTAGCCTGTGTTCTATACCTAATAGCGAAAATCAGGAGGAGTCATTGCAGGAGAAACGGATTAAAAGACAGTTTGAAGCCGTTTGGAATTCATTGAATTTAAGTATTGAGATTGAAATTTGTGTTGTTGCTGCGGGGACAGCACTGGAAACATTGTGGGAACGGCTAGACGATAAAAACGAGTGCAAATACAGTGCACTTATTATTACAGCGAAGTACCAGACAGTAGTGACTCAAGGATGTGATGAGCTTGCGGCAGTTTCGCTTTGGATCCCTGATTACTCGGCATCTTGCGTAAGTTTTCCCAATTCAGTTTGTTTATACCGCAGTATGCGTTCATCTAAACAGCATTTACTAGAGGACATAAAGCACCTCATCGAAGCTAACCAGCAGCCACTGGCACTAATGAATGCGATTTGGCATAGCGGTTTGGATGAAGAAACAGAGCTACAGCTTAACGTTATTGCTAATGAGCTGAATATTCCTTTAAATAGGGAGCGTGTTCCTTTTGGAATAATTAATCTGAATGGTGCTGTTGACGATATTGAATCAAAAAAATATTGGTATTTATCGGCCTTGAGTGGACTTTCCTTAAAGAAAAAAGAGGGTGCAAGCCTTTTAATTTCAACTCACTCAGATGGCGAAGTATTATTACAGATCGCTGGAAATAGTGACGAGCTAAAACAAAGTTTTATATACGATAGAAATGTTATTGTATTTCCTCTTGGTAGTATTGCTGTTTCGCTGGCGTTAAGTCTCCCATTTGCTGTATCTATAAGCTCAATCTTTCCTGCTTTAGGCTATTTAGGATTATTCTCTTCTATTATACTAGGTTCGGGAATATTAATTATGGCCTCTGTTTTCTTGCATCGACTATTATGTAGTGCCATAGTCGTAAAGAAATATTATCAATGAGTATGGTTTATTCTTGATGTGAAATATAATCGGTGTATATGATGAAGAAAATAATTAGACTTAACGATAAAACATCTCACGGTGGCAGCGTAATTACCGCGACATCAACATTAAAAATAAATGGTATTTCAGCTGCATTGATCAACGATCTTGTTTCTTGCCCTATCCATGGTGTAAATCCTATTGTTGAATGCTCTCTTTCATATAGTGAAGATGGTAAAGGTATTGTTGTTGAACAATGCAAGAGCGCCTGTGGTTCTGTTCTTTTTCCTAGCCAGAACGAGTTTAGTGTTGATTAAGAGACGCTCTCTTTTCTTAAAAGTAAATTTTTTTGAATTTATAATTTCCCTGGTTTTTCCCACTTTATAGGAAGCTTAGAGGCTAATGTTCTATATAAAGGATATAGTTAATGAATAAATGGAAGGTACTATGTTTGATTATAATTACCTTGCTAGCTGCTTTGGTGTTGTGGGGAGGGGTTAATTATTTTTCTGATTTTTTTGGGTGGTCTGAATTTAGCCAAAAGATATTTGTTTGGGGGGTATCTTGCCTATTGCTAATACTTTTGGGATTAGTGCCAACTATTTTTTATATTTATAACCAAGTAAAAATCAAGCATCAGAAAGAGGGAAAACTTCCACCATCGAGTAAAGTTGATAAGGATAAGGAAGTATTAGAATTACCTTTTACAGATTTAGCTAAACAACTCCGCCACCGCTACGGTCTCCTCTGGCGTCGCAAGCTGCGCTGGATCCTCGTCGTCGGTGAAACTACCGACGTAGAGCAGGTCGCTCCCGGCCTTATCCGCGACGGCTGGCAGGCAGGCAGCGATGCCCTGCTGATCTGGGGCGGAACCACCAAAGCGGCGCTAGACGACGCCTGGCTGAAGCAGTTAAAAAACCTTCGCCGTATTCGGCCCGTTGACGCGCAGGTGTGGGTGGTAAAAGCCGAAGACTACGCTCCCAGCAAAGACAAAAAGGCGTTACAGGACAAAGCCCTGTGGCAGATGCACGCCCGCAACCAGCAGCTTGGCTACGCCGCGCCGCTTTACCTGCTCGACCTGCGCACCACCGCGTGGGACCAGTCCGATCGCGAAGAGCAGGCGGTCGGCACGCTGTTCCCCGCCCGGGCCACGCCGGACGAGCTGGCCAAGCGCCTGGCGTCGGTTGGTCAGAGCGCTACCGAGGAAGGGATGGCGCAGGTGATGATCGACAACCGTCACGCCTTCCTCCTACAGTTGGCGCAGGATCTCGAACAGCGCGACGTTCCGCGCCTGAAGGGCTGGCTGCCCCAGCTTCTGACCGCGCAGGGCGCGAACCCGCTGCGCGGATTGATGTTTACCTGCGCCGTAACGCGCCCCGATACCGTCGCCGATCGCGCCTTTGTACCGACGCCCGTCTGGCAGGCCATCGTTGACGACAGCCGACTGGCTAAGGGAAAGGGTGTCGGCGTGCCGTGGATGCGCGGGATTAACGTCGCCGCGCTGGCGGCGATTGCCCTGTTCGGCGTGGGCAGCGTCGTGTCCTACATTGGCAACGTGCGGTTGATTTCCTCATCAAAAGACTTAGCGACTGAGGCGAACGACTTCAGCACCGATATGACCACCCGCCTGACTCGCCAGCAGGCGTTCAAACAGCAGATGACCCAGCTTCAGCACCGCATGCAGCATGGCAGCCCGTGGTATCTGGGCTTTGGCCTGAGCGGCAACGACGCGCTGCTCGCGGCGCTGTGGCCTCACTATCGTACCGCCAACGAACAGAACGTGCAGTCTATCGTGGTGGCCAGCCTGAGCGGCAATCTGGAAAAGCTGGTACAGATGCCCCCTAACAGCCCCGAGCGCGCCCAGCTGGCGAAAGACGGCTACGACCGCTTAAAGGCCTACCTGATGCTGTCGCGCCCGGATCGGGTCGATGCGCCGCTGCTGGGTAAAACCCTGATTGCCAACGCGGGGCCAGCTCCGGCAGCGGTGACCGAAGGCGTCTGGCAGAGCGTAGGTGCCGAGCTAATGCAGTTCTACGCCGACAACCTGTCTCGCCACCCTGACTGGGCGATTAAGCCCGACCGCCGCCTGATTAACGACGTGCGTCAGGTGCTGATTAACCAAATCGGCATGCAGAACGCCGAAACCGCCATCTATCAGGGCATTCTCCGGCGCGTTGCGCAAAACTACGGCAACCTGACCCTGAATCAGGTGCTGAACGGCCTCGACGGCCACACCCTGTTTAACACCGAAGAGGAAGTGCCCGGCATGTTTACCCGCGAAGCGTGGGAAGGCATGGTGGAAAAAGAGATCGACAAAGCGGTGAAAGACCGCCGCGAAGAGATCGACTGGGTGCTGACCGACAGCGGCAAGAGCCTTGGCGGCGAAATTGCGCCGGAAGCGCTGCAGGCAAGGTTGACCGACCGCTACTTTACCGACTACGGCGCTGCCTGGCTCAACTTCCTCAATAGCATCAGCTGGGAGCGCGCGGAATCCATTTCTGAGGTTATTGACCAGCTTACCCTGATGGCCGATGCCCGCCAGTCACCGCTGATTGCGTTGATGAACACCGTCAAGTATCAGGGGCAGGCGGCACAGAAGGGGCGCGGACTGTCGGAGACGCTGGTGCAGTCAGCGCAGGAAGTTTTCGGCGCCAAAGCGAAAAAGCTCGACGCTATTCCGATGAATAGCGACGAGCCGACCGGCCCGCTGGACGGCACCTTCGGCCCGCTGCTGCGCATTCTGCAAAGCGGCGGCAAGGCCGAGGGGGACAGCCTCAGTCTGCAAACCTACCTAACCCGCGTGACCCGCGTCAGGCTTAAGCTACAGCAGGTCACTACCGCACCGGATCCGCAGGCCATGACTCAGGCGCTGGCGAAAACGGTGTTTGAAGGTAAAGCCATCGACCTGACCGACACCCGCGACTACGGCAGCCTGATTGCCGCCAGCCTGGGTGAAGAGTGGTCCGGATTTGGCAGTAGCCTGTTTGTTCAACCTCTAGAGCAGGCGTGGCAGGGCGTGCTGGAGCCCGCCGCCATGAGCTTTAACAGCGCCTGGCGCGAAAGCATCGCCGACCCGTGGAACCGCACCTTTAACGGACGCTACCCGTTTAGAGCCACTGGCAACGATGCCTCACTGCCGGAGCTGGGACGCTTTCTACGCCCCGACAGCGGCATGATCGAGCGCTTTGTCACCACCCAGCTCGGCGGTATCCTGCACAAGCAGGGAGACCTGTGGGTGGCCGACGCGCTGAACTCGCAGGGGCTGACCTTTAACCCGCAGTTTATTTCCGCGCTTAACCAGCTTAGCCGGGTCTCCGGCATGCTGTACGCCAGCGGCGATGCGCAGATGCCCTTCGAGCTGATGGCTCGCCCCAGCAAGGACGTAGTGAAAACCGAGCTGTTACTGGATGGCGAAAGCCTGATTTATTTCAACCAGATGGAAGCGTGGAAAACCATGACTTGGCCGGGAGACACCTACTCACCGGGGGCACAGCTCAGCTGGAGCACCGCCGATGCCGGCCAGCGCCTGCTAGACAGCCCCAAAGGCAGCTGGGGCTGGGTTCGCCTGCTTGAGCAGGCCAAAGTCACGCAGATAGACAGCAGCCGCTATCGGGTCACTTGGCAGGCTGACGACGGTAAAAGCCTGACCTACATCCTGCGCGCCCAGAGCTACAGCGGGCCGTTGGAGCTGCTTAAGCTGCGCAACTTCCGCCTGCCGTCCAGCGTATTTGTTACCGCCAACAGCCCCGCCGGGCAGTCACCGGCTGAATCCTACGTTGCCGACGACGCGGGGGAAGGCAGCGCCCGCAAAAAGCCAGCGGCAGCGGGGGAGCCGAAAATCATCGGTAATCCTGTTTCTACAGCTGATGCCTCCACCGTCAGGCCGCCGAAAAAAGGCAAGGCTGCCAGCGCCGATACGACTGATACCGCTTTAGCTCAGGAAGGTGAAGCCGCGCCCGAGAGTGCCGCAGCGGCCAGTGAGTCTTCCACTACACCTTCCTCATCCGGAATGATAAGAATCGAACACGATGCTAACTAAACTCCTTCAAACCCTGTTCGGCAGCCAAAACCCGCAGGACGCCGTCAACCGCCGCATCAAGCAGCACTGGCAGGCGTGGCTAGAGCCCATCGACGGCGACAGCCCTGTGGGCGTTGACCCCGGCTACGACGACGACTTCCAGCAAATTAAAGAGGAAATCGCCCAGCTTTCCGGCATCGACGCCGCGCTGATTATGTCGCTAAGCGAAGGGCTGCTGTATGAGCGCACCAAAGACCTGCGCGTTGCCACCTACTACGCCTGGGCGCGCCTGCGGCTAGACGGCGTCAAAGGGCTGGCGGACGGCCTCGAGCTGATGGCCGGGCTTATTGCCCGCTACGACACCCTGCTGTTCCCCGCCCGAGGGGAAAGCAAAAAGGCCGCGGTGGAGTGGCTGGCGAGCGGCAAGTTTATTGACCTGCTGGAGAATCAGCCGGATCTCAAGCACGACGACCTCGAGCGCGCCATTGCGGCTCTGTCCCTGATGATGAAGTACACCCAGCTGTGGGAAGAGCCGCTGCGCCCGGACTTGGGTGCGCTGATCCGCTTTTTTGAAAACCGCCTCGAAGGCCCCGAGCCTGCGCCTTTGCCGTCGCCTGTAACCGGTTCGCCATCGCCTTCGGCGAGCCCCACTGCGGCAAGCGGCAGCGTGCGCCAAGAGGGCGTTGGTTCGCTGCGGGACGTGCTGGATCAGGCGCGGCGCATGTCGGCCTTCCTGCGAGAAAAGCCCGACGGCTATCTGGCGGCGGTGCGCCTGATGCGCAGCGTCCGCTGGGATACGGTAACCGCTCTCCCTCCCCACGACGACCGCTACGCCACCCGGCTGATTGCCCCCAGAGTCGAGCTGAAGCAACACCTGAACCGTCTGTGGCTACAGCAAAACTGGCTGGAGCTGCTGGAGCAGGTCGAGCGAGCGTTTTCAGAGGCGGCCAACCACTTCTGGTTCGACCTACAGCGCTACGCCTGCGACGCCATGCTAAACGCAGGCGCCCCCTACAGCGCCTGGCAGGAACTTTGCCTGACCGACGTCGCCCTGATGCTAGATCGCCTGCGAGGCATCGAACGCCTGACCTACAGCGACGGCACGCCGTTCGCCGACGGCGAAACGCTGGCGTGGATAGCCACCTCTGCCACCATGCGTCACCTTGACGAAGGGGAAGCGCTGGCGCCGGTAGCGCTAGACAGCGACAGCTGGAACGAAATCGAACAGCAGGCCACCGAAATCGCCGGGCGAGACGGGCTGGAAGCCGCCTTCAGCTTCCTGAACACCCTGCCAGACTTAGTCACCGACAGACAGGACTACCTCAAACGCATGCTGCTGGCCCGCCTAGCCGAACAGAGCGGCAAGCCGGACGTCGCCTTGCGCCTGCTCAAAGCCCTCGACGACCGCTGCGACCGCTACCGCCTCACCGACTGGGAACCCGATTTAGTATTTGAACTTAAGGCAAAACTGCTAAAGCTCATCCAGCACAAAAGCCTGCTAAAAGACGCCGACCGAACAACCCTAAACCGCGAAGCCGAACGCCTGCTCGCCGAACTCACCGTACTCAATCCCGCTAGGGCGCTGACGTATTGAGCTGGATAGATGGCTTACTCAATTTTGATTTAGGCAAATCAAAAGTGTTTTGGCTTTGAATATTGAGGCTAAACAGAGGAAGAGCGCTGACGTATTGAGTCAGATGAATGGGTTACTTAATTCTGCTCTAGGTAAATCAAAATTGTTTTGGTTTTGAATGCAGGAGTCAAACGGAGGGAGAGGCTTCCGTTGGGGTCGACTTGGCGAAAGCCAACGACAAACCGGCTTTGCCGGTTTGAACAGCGCTTGCGCTGGCCCTGAAAGGGTGAAGCCCGAAGGGCTTCATAACTGCCCGTAGGAAGGCTAGGCCCGACGCACTCCCAAAGCTAATAAAGGCGCTCTACCGGCCGAGCACAATATACATATAAGCACAGAGTATTTACGGCCGGAATATACACAGAAACTCATTAAAACAGTTAATAAACAACATAAGAACCCTCCATGGACGATCTAATCAAACGCTACTACGAATCCGAGATGCGCTACCTGCGCGAAGCGGGCAAAGAGTTCGCTCAGGTTCACCCCGACAGAGCGGGCATGCTCAACCTTGACCGCGTCGGCGATCGCGACCCCTACGTCGAGCGCCTGTTTGAAGGCTTCGCCTTCCTGATGGGGCGGCTGCGCCAAAAGCTGGACGACGACCTGCCGGAACTCACAGAAGGGATCGTCAGCCTGCTTTGGCCTCACTACCTGCGCATTATTCCGTCACTCTCCATCGTCGAACTGATGCCCGACTATGGCGTGCTGGCGCGCAAAGAGGTCGTCGAGGCTGGCTTCGGCGTGCAGACCGCACCCGTTGGCCCCGCCCGCACTCGCTGTAAGTACCGCACCACACAGGCCGTAGAGCTACAACCCCTGAGCGTGACCAAAGCGGGCGTGCGCAGCCACCACGACGGGCGCTCGGTGATTTATATCCGCTTCGAGCTAGGCCCGATGGCCTCTCTGCCGCAGATGGATCTCTCCAGCTTGCGCCTGTACCTCAATGCCGATACTCCGGTGGCGTCAGCCCTGTATCAGGCGCTGGTCGGGCAGGTGGCCGCCATGCAGGTGCGCTACTTCGGCTACCGCGACGGCTCTCCGCAGCCGATGAACGGGCGTATTACCCCCGCCGGATTCTCGCCGGACGAGCGGCTGTGGCTCAAGCCGGACAACGCCTTTAGCGGATACCAGCTGCTGCTGGAATACTTCACTTTCCGCGAGAAGTTTATGTTCGTCGATCTGACAGGGCTGGACGTGAGCCGCATACCGGAAGGCGTCCGCTCGTTTGAAGTCGAGATGGTGCTGAATGAAACCTGGCCTGACGATCTGCCGTTTAACGGCCAAAACATCCGTCTGCACTGTGCCCCGGTGATTAACCTGTTCCCGATGGAGGCGGATCCGGTACGTATTAACCAGCTGGAAAGTGAGTACCTGCTGCGCCCGCTGCTGATGCAGGACGGCCACGTCGAGATTTACTCTGTTGACGCCGTGCAGTCCATCAGCCGACAGGGGCGGGCGGTCTACGTGCCGTTCACCAGCTTCCGCCACCGCGGCGGCATGCTGCGGCACGACGCGCCGGAGCGCTACTACCATACCCGCGTGCGGCTGGGGGCGTCCGGCCTGCACGATACGTGGTTGATTCTCGGCGGGCAGGTGTGGGAACGGGAAGAGGAAGTGTATGACGAAACCCTCTCCCTGCGCGTGACCGGCACTAACGGCATGCTGCCGCGCAAGGCGCTGCGCAATGCGTCGATTAATCAAATTACTCATGCACAGACGGGCGTCATGGCGGTGCGCAACCTGTGTGCGCCAACGCTGCCCTGCTACCCGCCGGTGAACGACCGCTTCCACTGGCGAGTGCTTTCCCACCTTGCGCCCAACTACCTGTCGCTGATGAACGCCGAGGTGCTGCGGGGCACGCTGGCGCTGTACGACTGGACAGACAACGAGCTGAACCGCCGCCGTCTGGAGGGTATCGTTGAAGTGACCCATCGCCCAATTAATCGGATGACGCGGGGCATGCGCGAGCGCGGCGTAGAAATTGAAGTCACCCTCAACGCTCACCAGTTCCCCGGCGAGGGGGACATTCAGCTGTTCGGTGAACTGCTGCATCAGTTCTTCGCGCTATACGCCGACCTAAACCTGTTCACCCGCCTAACGCTGGTGCTCTTACCTACGGGAAAACGCCTAACATGGACCGACAGCAAGACAGTGCGCTCGCCCCTTTGACGCACACCCCTTTGATGGAGGGGCTGTTCCGGCAGGCGCCGCGTATGAACTTTTACCGGTTCTGCCAGTATCTGGAACAGCAAAACCCGTCGTCATTAGGGTTGGGAACCGGGGAAACCCCCGCGACCGACCCGGTGCGCTTTCGCCCTTTGCCTGAGATGGGGTTTCCCTCCAGCGAAATGAAGCGCGTCGAGTGGGATCGGGACAACCCCGAACGCCCGCCGACAGTGCGCACCACATTCCTCGGCCTGTACGGCGTGGACGCCGTGCTGCCCTACGCCTGGCTGGACGACATCGTCCAGCGTCAGGAAGGGCACGAAGCGCTGGAGGAATTTCTCGACATCTTTAACCATCGGGTGATGACCCAGTACTACCGCATCTGGCGCAAGTATTACTACCCGGCGGGCTTTCGTTCGGGCGGTGTGGATTCGGTATCGCAGTGCCTGCTGGGGCTGGCGGGGTTTGGCATCAAGGGCTCTAGCGAACAGATCGCCGCGCCGCCGTCCCGCTTTTTGGCGCTGATGGGGCTGATTACTCAGCGAACCCGCACCGGAGACGGCCTTAAGGGGGTTATCAACCTGCTTTTGCCCGGGGCAGAGGTGGACGTTGACGAGTTTTACCCCCAGTGGGTAAGCCTCGATCGGCCCGCCCGTCTGGGCTACGGAGAGCGGCTTGACCTACAGGGCTCTACCGTATTGGGGCGACGCTTTAAGGACAGCAACAGCGCCGTGCGCGTGACGATTACGCCCGCTACCCGCGAGCAGATCGAAGGCCTGCTGCCGGGAGAAACGCTGCATACCGATCTGATGGCGCTGCTGCGCGCCTATTTAGGCTATCGCTTCGACGCCTGCATGATGATGAACGTCAGGCGTGAGCTGCTGCCCAGAGCACAGCTCGGCGAATCGCGCGTTCGGCTGGGCCTGACCTCCGTGCTGCCGGTAACGAACGAGCAGCGAAAGCGGCAGGAAATTAGCGTTAACCTTGGCCGCTATGTCGGGCTGGTCGCGCAGGGATAGGCAAAGATAAAAACGTTTTAAAGGGATCACTATGAATCAACACGCATTACGTTCAACAAAAACGGCATCGACGTTCGCCAAGGCGGGAATTCTGCTCCTTTCCGGGCTGCTGTTCGGCTGCGGTGCCCTCCAGTCCGCTACCGAGGGGGCAACTGACGTAGCCAGAGCCATCTTTATTAAAAACATCAACACGCTGCATCTGGACTTTGCTGCCCGCGCTCAGCTTAATCCGGGGGATGAAGACGCCCCGGCGTCGCTGATGGTTCGCGTCTACCAGCTCGACAAGGTGGACAACTTTGAACAGGCGACCTACCCACGGCTTGTGGAGGATGACGTAAAGACGCTCTCCACCGATCTGTTGGCGCGCAATGAAGTGGTGCTGCATCCCGCCTCCGCTGTCTCTCTCGACGTGCCGATGCACAAAGACGCCGGGTTTGTTGGCGTGGTGGCGCTGTTCCGCACGCCTAATCTGGAAGAGGGAACTTGGAAAGTGGTTATCAAGCGCAGCGAACTGGACGCCGATAAGCCGAGGCTTTTGATCGCTAACTACGGCGCGATCGGTCTAGTGCCGCTGAAATAGGAGGCTGACGATGGGACCGTCACTGTATGAAACCCTGATGGGGGGCTTTAGCTCCGGAATCGCGCTGGATGAAGTCAACGAACAGACCCAAACCATCCTCAGCGTGATGGACAACGTGCAGCGCATTCTCAACAGCCGAGCGGGCGCCATCAAGTACCTGCCCGACTACGGCCTGCCGGATCTGAGTCTGATCTATCAGGAACTGCCGTCCTCAGCCCACGGTCTGATGCGCGCCATCCAGCATACCCTATTAAAGTACGAGCCCCGCCTGCTGGCGGTCGAACTCACGCTAGAGCCGGGTGCTAAAGACGCGCTGCTCACCTACACCCTGACCTGCCACCTGAAAGAAGTCGGACTGGTGCGCTTCGGCACCTACTTTATGCCCGAGGGCAGGGCGGTGTTGAGACGGTTGACGGTGAGGTAGTCATCCTTGATAGCTGTTAGCCACCCTTGGTGGCTAGCCGACTTTCCATAAAATTCCCACCAACGCTTTCACTTGCGCTAACATGGCCTTTCTCGCTTATCGCCACAGGAAGGCTGCATGGATCCATCTCCGCCGCAGGAAGAAAAAAAGTCGGGTCGTTTCACTCTGGTTATCGTATTCGCGGCTGTTTTAGCGCTGCTCATTGGGTTTGGCATTTTTGAGCGCTTCCAAAGCCGCATGAGCGTCGGTTCGGCGTTTGGCGGTGCAGGTTTCGTGAAGTTACCCGAGCGTACGCACTATCCGGTTTACGATGTGGAGCCGCAGGTAATTTACCGGCTGGACGACGAGCGCTATCTAGAGCTGGACAACTACGAGCGCTGCCGGCCGACAGATGAAGACGGAAGCGTGGCGGATGTTTGGTATCGTGATTCAAGCAGGGGAATAAGAACCAGAGTCAGCACCGGAACGCGCAACTATCAGGGGATGGTCATCAACGCCGATCCGAGCGGAAAAAATATCGTTCTTCCCATATCCAATGACAGCGATAGTCTGGGCTGCCGAAACTCTGACTATAAGTGCTATTCCTTAATTATCATCTATTCGACTGACTACGGCAGAACCTTTAAGCCCTGGGGGCACTCAGAGACCATCGGCTCCAGCGGCGATCCTTCGCTCGTGTCTAAAAAGCATATTGTGGTGATGACGGATAAAGAGCTTATTGCCTATAGCGGAAGAGAGGGCGACTACAGCTTTACCAAAATTGAGACAGCGGGAAAGCTGTACCGAGGAAAGCCGATAGATATATACGGCAGTACAAAAACCATCCCCACTTACCCCGTCGCTATGACGCACTATCAGTGTGACGACAGCATCAGGCCTACCTCCATTGGCAGCATCACTGCTGCAGAATACAAAGCCCAGCCCCAACTCTTTCCCGATTTTTTATCGACCCTGAACGCCGCAGCCATTGTGCTTGATGGGATTGGATCTTCTAAGGTGATACTGCGCACCCACTATGCAGTCTACGATGTCGAGCCACAGGTGCTCTACCGAACCAACGGCGACGGCTACGTCGAGTTAGGCAACTACAGCGGCTGCACGCCAACCTATGAAGACGAAAAGGTGGTGGACGTCTGGTATCGTGACCCTGCGCGCGGCATTAACACCCGGCTGTTTTCAAAAATGCGTAACTATCAGGGGCGAGTGATTAACGTTGATCCAAGCGGCAAGAATCTGGCCTTTCCGGTGATGGCGGACAGAACCAGCTGTGCAGAAGACCTGTGCGGCGAGTCGATGGTTTACTACTCCACCGACTACGGCAAAACGTTTAAGCCGTTTTACTACATTATGAGACGCGACAGTCGTGACGAAGCGCTAGATCCGCCAGCGTACTCAAAGCACTTCACCACCGTGATGACAGAGAACACTCTGACCGTATACGTCTCGAACGGCTATGAGTATAAATATACGAGGATCGCGCTGGAGAACGACGACAGAGGCGGTGAGTCCCGTACCGTCTACGGACAAGAGAAAACGCTGCCAAATTACTCGGTGGAAATGGACAGCTATCAGTGCGATGCGGGGGTTAAGCCGAGGAGCGTGGGTGGAGTGACGGTGGAGGAGTATGACAAACGGCTGGAGGAAAGCAGAAATAGCCTCTGACCGTCTGCTAGAGCCTGTACATAAATCCACCTTCACTTGATGTGAGATTGAACATATCAACATCATGCAATGACACAAATTTATGTACAGACTGAATAAAACAAAAAGCTACTCATTGCCCCATCGATTCAAAAACTCAGCGATCTCATCGATTCGTTGCTCGTCAATATTGGCTTCACGAGCCATCTCTTTCTGCGCATTCTCACTGATTTCCTCGTTATTCATTAAACGGGTAATCAGCAGCTGAAAATAGTGCGCCAGAGGTTTACGTTCTGATTCGCCCACGGGTTCTGCACACTCGATCGAATACTCATCTACGATGTCATAATATTTCAGGGGTACTTCACTATTCATAGGTTGTCTCCAGGGTTTATGCCTGCCTGCATCGTCTGACTTCAATAATATCATCCTTACGCTATTTTCTGTCATTCATGTAACAGCAAACACGCTCCCAACCTACGGATGCCCCATCGCCTGCGACCCCGGAATCAGCTGAAAATACATATGCTCGGGAATTGGGCTGTCCCAGCGGTCAGTGTACATGGCGTAGCCTATGGTGCCGAAGAGAATACCGAGCACCAGCACCGTCATCGCCATACCGGACAGCGCCGTTTGCCGCCATAGCGGCTTGGCGGCAGCGACGCTGTCTTTAGGCTCGCCTTTCGGTTTTACTACGGAAAAAGTGAGGGTTGAGGCGACCGGGCAAGACTCCACGCAGGTCATGCAGGCGGTACACTCTACGGTTCTCACCTGAATCAGCTTGTCCACCGGAATGTTCGACGGGCAGGCCTTGGCGCATTTACCGCAGTCGATACAGCTGGTAGCGCTGCGGCGAATTTTGAAAGGCGAGAACAGCGAGAACAGTCCCATCAGCGCGCCGTAGGGGCACAGATAGCGACACCAGAAGTTGCGGATAAACAGGCTGGCAAAGGTAAAGGCGAAAACGCAGGCCAGTGTTATAGCGCCGATATTGCGAAAGAAGCCGAGCATCTTAACGTCGGCAATTAGGCCGTAGGGCGACATCAGAAACATATAGATGCCCTGTGCCGGCATGGGCAGGGCGATGTAGAGAAAAAAGCCCAACAGCAGGTACTTCAGGCTTCTTAGCGGAATATCCAGCCATTTCGGCAGCGTGAAACTGCGGCCAAACATCCGCTTGCCCAGCGAGCCGACCAGCTCCGACAGAGTGCCGATCGGGCACAGCCATGAGCAGAACGACTTTTTGAGCAGCAGGCTCGTGAGAACAAACGCCAACAGCAGCAGCATTGAAGCGACGTGGATAGGTGGTAGCTGACCCGTTTCCCAAGAGAATTTAGCGTTCATCAGCCCGGCTATCGGCAGCCAGCCTTCAATGCCGCCCGGCCGAGGGACATAGACACTGGTGCCGCCGGTTTCAAAATAGCGCACCCAGAAGTAGAAGGCGACGCCGATATAGACGTTAATCGCCAGCAGTAGAGCCTGCGTGGCTCTGCGCCACGTCAGGGCGTTGCACCAGTCGTTCCACGGTAGTTTGCCGCCCGTTGTGCCGGGACGGCGCTGCCAGCGCGTTCTGGTTTTCTCGTTCATTGCTGTTGATTGCCCCGTGCTGTTATTTTTTACGTCCACTCATGGTGGATCTAGGGAATAGGGGCAAATTACCACCCTTTGTATGATGAAACGTTGATTTATGCCTTAAAAATGCATGTTTTTTAAGCAGGGGATAGTGTGTTGATTTGTATGGAAAGTGTTGCTTTTCGATGTTAAGACGCTTCGGCCTTGGTGGGGTATGAAGTATGACGGGTATATACTGAATGAGTGTTATTATGCACACACATCTATTGGCCACGATCCCGAAGCAAAATAGAAAGTGGATTTCACCGTCGACGTCTCGGGTCGCGTTGTTTATTTGAGGTCAGGTTAATGAGCAAAAAATCGGCAGGCAGTGAAGCGCCGTTTGGCACACTGCTGGGCTATGCGCCGGGCGGCGTGGCGATGTATTCGTCAAACTACCGAACGTTGGATCGTAGTGATTACCCGGACGAGGCGTCTTTTCGCAGCTATATCGGTAATGAATACATGGGGCACAAGTGGCAGTGCGTCGAGTTCGCCCGCCGCTTCCTGTATCTGAACTACGGCGTGGTGTTTACCGACGTCGGCATGGCCTATGAGATCTTCTCGCTGCGCTTCCTGCGGGAAGTGGTCAATGACAACCTGCTGCCGCTGCAGGCGTTTGCCAACGGCTCTTCGCGCCCTCCGGTGGCGGGGGCGTTGCTGATCTGGCAAAAGGGCGGTGAGTTTAAGGACACTGGCCACGTGGCGGTGATTACTCAGCTTCTCAATGACAGGGTTCGAATTGCTGAACAGAACGTCCACAACGCGACGCTGCCGCCGGGCCAGCAGTGGACGCGGGAGCTGGCGCTAACCGTTCAGGACGGCATGTATACCATCAGCGACTCGTTTGACGACACGGTTATTCTCGGCTGGATGATTCAAACCGAAAACGCACAGGACTCTCTGCCTCAGCCGTCGGTACCTCCCGAAGCGCTGATGATCCACGGCCATCGCCTACCTAACGACGGGCAGTTTAACGGCACCTGGCTCAACGCGCGGGATCCGCTACAGCAGCCGTTTATTGAGGCCAACGTGCCGGCTCTGAATAAAGACTCCTATCAGTATTTCACCATCTCGAAAAGCGCCGAGCAGGAGCTGATTAAGGCTACCAACGAGCTGCACCTGATGTACCTGCACGCCACGGACAAAGTGCTGAAAGACGACGCGCTGCTGGCGCTGTTCGATATTCCTAAAATCCTCTGGCCGAGACTGCGGCTGTCGTGGCAGCGTCGTCGGCACCATATGGTGACCGGGCGAATGGACTTCTGCATGGACGAGCGCGGACTGAAGGTTTACGAATACAACGCTGACTCGGCGTCTTGCCATACCGAGGCCGGGCCGATCCTCGACCAGTGGAAGCGCCACGGCTATCGCGGCCCCGGCCATAACCCCGGTGAAGATCTGTTTGACGAGCTGGTGGGGGCGTGGAAACACAGCCGCGCGCGTTCTTTCGTGCACATCATGCAGGACGAAAATGATGCCGAAGAGGACTACCACGCCAAGTTTATGCAAAGCGCCCTGACCAAAGCCGGATTTGAAAGCAAAATCCTGCGCGGGCTGGGCGAGCTGGGCTGGGACGCAACCGGTCAGCTTATCGACGGCGACGGTCGCCCAGTGAACTGCGTGTGGAAAACCTGGGCGTGGGAAACGGCCATTGAGCAGGTGCGTGAAGTCAGCGATGCGGAGTACGCCGCCGTGCCTATCCGCACCGGCCACCCGGAAAACAATGTGCGGCTTATCGACGTGCTGCTGCGCCCAGAAGTGATGGTGTTTGAGCCGTTTTGGACGGTGATCCCCGGCAATAAGGCGATCCTGCCGGTGCTGTGGTCGCTGTTCCCTCATCACCGCTACCTGTTGGATACCGACTTTGAGGTCAACGACGAGCTGATTAAAACCGGCTACGCGGTGAAGCCCATTGCCGGGCGCTGCGGCAGCAATATCGACCTGATCAGCCGCCACGAAGAGCTGCTGGACAAAACCTCCGGCGGCTTTGCCGACCAGAAGAATGTCTATCAACAGCTGTGGTGCCTGCCGAAAGTGGACGGCAAGTACATTCAAGTGTGCGCCTTCACCGTCGGCGGCAGCTACGGCGGCACCTGCCTCAGAGGCGATGAGTCGCTGGTGATCAAAAAGGAAAGCGAAATCGAACCGCTGATTGTTTTAAAAGATAAGGATTTTTTGTAGTCGATTTATCGCGGTTATAGATAAAAGCGCCGACGGCTGATGTACTGACCGTCGGCGCTTTTTTATTAGCATGATTACCCGTTATCGAGTCTTTTCATACCACCCTTTAGATCTATTCACCACGCGTACAACCAGCAGCATCACCGGTACCTCAATCAGTACGCCAACCACCGTTGCCAGCGCTGCGCCGGACTGAAATCCGAACAGGCCGATGGCGGCGGCTACGGCCAGCTCAAAGAAGTTTGATGCGCCAATCAGGCTGGACGGGCAGGCAACGCTGTGCTTTTCTCCTACCAGTCGGTTAAGCCAGTAGGCCAGCGCGGAGTTGAACAGCACTTGGATCAGAATCGGCACCGCCAGCAGGGCAATCACCAGCGGCTGCTGGAGGATCGCTTCCCCCTGAAAGGCAAACAGCAGTACCAGCGTCGCCAGCAGCGCAGCCATCGACCACGGCCCGGTTTTCGCCAGTGCGCTGTCAAAGGCCTGTTGTCCTTTACGCAGCAGCGACCTGCGCCAGAGCTGAGCCAGAATCACCGGAAGAACGATGTACAGCACCACGGAAGTTAGCAGCGTCGCCCAGGGTACGGTAATGGCCGACAGGCCAAGCAGTAGCCCAACGAGCGGAGCAAAGGCGAAAATCATAATGGTATCGTTCAGCGCTACCTGAGACAGCGTAAAGTAGGGATCGCCGCCGGTCAGTCGGCTCCAGACGAACACCATCGCGGTGCAGGGCGCAGCGGCCAGCAGAATAAGCCCGGCGATATAGCTGTCGATTTGATCGGCGGGCAGCCACGGTGCAAACAGATAGCGGATAAACAGCCAGCCCAGCAGCGCCATAGAGAACGGCTTAACCAGCCAGTTAATAAACAGCGTGACGCCAATGCCGCGCCAGTGCGCCTTAACCTGCCCCAGTGCACTGAAGTCAATGCGCAGCAGCATAGGGATAATCATCACCCAGATAAGCAGCCCGACCGGGAGATTTATCCGGGCGATTTCTAGCCCGCCAATCGCACGAAAAAGGTTAGGCATAAGCTGCCCGAGTAGAATGCCGGCCGCGATACAGAGCGTGACCCACAGGGTCAGATAGCGTTCAAACCGATTCACAATAAGATCCTCTAGGTAGCGCAGTGAAGGTTAGGGTGAAAATCTGTAGGATCTTCATTCAAAATTTCATCAACTATTGAAGTAATTATGGTTAAAAAAGGCCGCCGATGCGTTCCAATTCAGTTTTCAGGCGATGTTGGTCCTGCGCCAGTGCCTCTGGTGACAGCGCCAGAAAGGCTTCAATGCGCTTTCGCAGAGTGCGATACGCCTTATCAAAGGCTGCATCGATTTCGGCATCATTGCCGATTGCGTGGGCAGGATCGGCAACGCCCCAGTGGGCACGCACTGCGTTGCTAAGATAGATCGGGCAGGTTTCTCCCGCTGCGTTTGAGCACACGGTGATGACAAGGTCTGGCGTTTGAGGCAGGTCATTCCAGGATTTGCTGAAGTAGCCTTTTGTTGAAATACCTTCACGCTCAAGCAGCGCTAGCGCGCGGGGATGAACGTAGCCGGTTGGCTGACTGCCCGCGCTGAGTGCGCGCCAGCCTTGCGGAGCCAGATGGTTAAACGTGGCTTCTGCCAGAATCGAGCGGCAGGAATTACCGGTACACAGAAAAAGAACATTCATGGCTGAGCCTCATTTGTCGTTTCACGAGGAGGAAGAACGGCTTCTGAACAGGTTGAAGCAGAGCGTAGGCCTTGGCACTGTTCCGGGTGACCGGCGCAGCACTCTTCAGTCAGGTAGGCGATCAGATCCAGCATTAGCGGGATATTAGCCCGGTAGCGCTGATAGCGGCCTTCCTGTTCAACCGTTAGCATGCTCGCCTGCGTCAGCGCTTTTAGGTGGAACGACAGATTCGTGGAAGGGATCTCAAGCGTAGAGGCGATCTCTCCTGCCACCATGCCTGTGGTACCGGCTTTGACCAGCAGACGGTAGACGTCGAGACGCACGCCGGAGGACAGGGATTCGAAGATCGTTGTCGCGGTTTGTTTTTCCATCTGTAAAGGTTCTCAATATCGGTTAATTCAATATTTCAATTATTGTTGAAATATTGAGGTGAATGCAAGCGCTTTATCACGACGGCAGCTGGTAGTGATGATGCGCTGAAGTGGGTACTGCGTGTCACAAGGGTTTTAGTGAGTCATATCGGCGGTTAGGGGGAGAAGGAAAGCATATACAGCGTTTTAATAAGAATATTATTTTTATTCTGAAAAAGTAAAAAAACTTTTTATAAATAGGAACAATAAAAAGCGACAAGGTGCTTATTTATCTCGCTGTGAATATAACAAATTGAAACTATCACTATAAAACATCAGTAAGTACTTAAAAAAATAGAATTCCTATCATTTGGTTATGCTTTTTTAGAGGGTGGGTATTACATTTCAATAGTTAATGTAATTTTTAGTTACTGTAATTTTTGGTATTGTTTTTAATTGTTACTAACACTTTTTTGGAGTTTTAAGTTGATTTTTAAGACACTCATATAGGTTGATAATATTTAATTTTATAAACATTTTAGTTTATAAGTTCAATTTTGTTGTTAAGTTAGGTTCTCAAGGCTACCTTCACTTATTTTTATGGAATTTTATATTGAATACTTCAATATTTTCGATCGTATATTCCAAATTTTTTCCTCATGGGTATAATGCAACCATCCCATAGGGGCTATTTAAAGGTTTTTAATCTACTGAAAGATAAAAAGCGCTAAAAGCGCACAGAAAGAATCTAGTACGGGATTTTTGGTCATATTCTAAATAATGTCTTTGACTATTCGTCAATGGATGGCTGACGTCTTAACTAGATTAAACTTCTAGCGTTAACCGTTATTGGTTAACGAATAATACGATTTATTTTTATTAAAACTCTGCCAGTGGAGGGTAAGGGTATGGCTGAATATTCTCTAAATAAAAAAAGATATAAAGCAGGTTTAGCTATATTAGTGGTTACTTTGGCTATGGGAGGATTATTGATAACGCCTCACTCATCCTATGCTGAAGATAATCGTCTTCCAGCGATAAACAGCAGTGGAAATATAAATACGTCGTTGAGAGAGAATTCTCACCAGCTTAGTGAGCAGGAGCTCAATAAGCTCTTCCAAAACGCCGTTAAGAGCGATTTGGCAGGCAATCCTTCCTTGGCCAGAAAAGGCTACGACTATCTGGCAGACACTCAGATTGCCCCCCTGATTGCCGTTCCTTCTAGCGTGAATTATGTGGCTTTAGACAATTTTGACGCGGCTAAAAAAGCCTTCTCCCCGCTCATGTTCAGCAGCAATGTCAAAGAGGCTGACTATGCCCGTCTGTGGGACTTATGGCTTACTGCACGCACTTGGACGAAGGGAAAAACAGCGTTAGAAAAGGCGTTGAGCCAGAAAGTGTCTGAATACAGATGGCATACCGGATACGGTCAGGCAATTGCTGATTTATATGCGGGGAAGATAAATACCGAAACCCTATTCAACACGATTGAAAATACTCCTGATATCTCGACGGAGATAAAGTTGGATGCCCAAACGGAAGCGGCGTTCTTTGCTGTGGGATATTTTCAATATGTTAAAAACGATATTCCCAAAGCACGAGAAGTGTTTCAACGCAGTTATAGCAAGCTTAACGATATTTCGCTGGAACGTCCCTTGATCAACCGTGAAGTCGAAAAATTCAGCAAGCTTAATTAATAGAAAACCAAGAGAAAATAAGGAAATCAACCCACTCTTTTAGAATGGGTAGGAGCATCTATGAATAAAATTTATCGTTCAGTCTGGAATTCAAGCTTAAGAATATGGGTTGCGGCCAGCGAGCTGTCGGCGTCCAAAGGAAAAGGCGGGCGCAGCGGCCTAGTGTGTGCAGGCGGATTAGCGCTGGCGATGCTGGCGGTTCCGGCTCAGGCTTACGTGGTTGGCGGTGGCGTTTCAGCCGATGGCAACGCCGTTGCTATCGGCACTGGAGCCTGGGCAGGCGCTGCACACCTTACCGGTGCTGGTAACGTGGGGACCGGCAACACGGCTATCAACAATACAATGAACTCGTCAGTCGCTATTGGTTTGAATGCAGTATCGGACTTTAGTTCTGTTGCTATCGGCAGTAATGCTTCTGCGGTAGGGCCTTGGTCTTCTGCCTACGGAACTTATTCCCGTGCGGCAATGGGGGCCTCGGCGTTTGGTACCGCGTCTCTTGCTTCAGGCGCAGATTCGGTCGCGTTTGGCTATGCCTCTGTCGCTTCTGGCGCGCAGGCTCAGGCTATCGGTGTTTCAGCGGTGGCTTCAGCAATGAGAGCGACGGCGATTGGCGCCGGCTCGAAAGCCTCAGCGAATAACAGTGTCAGCATCGGTTCACTGTCAGCCGCCAGTGTCGCTAACGCAGTGGCGATAGGCTATAACTCAAAAGCAAGCCATGCTCAAAGCATCGCAGTGGGCACTGACTCCGCGACTGCGGCAGCGGTAGGCACCATGCAGACCACGATCAACGGTAAAGCGTATGCGTTTGCCGGAGCCACGCCGGTCGGGACGATGAGTATAGGTTCAGCTACGGCTAAGCGCACCCTGACCAATCTAGCGGCGGGCCGGCTATCCGCCACCAGTACTGACGGTGTCAACGGTTCACAGCTGTTTGCGACCAATACCGCTATTGGCGAACTGAGCGATCGCTCTGTGCAGTACGACCTTAAGCCAGACGGAACGATCAACTACAACAACATTACGCTGGGCGGTGACACCTATAACTCCGTGACTCACACTGGCGGCACGACAATCACTAACGTGGCGGAAGGCGTCAATCCCGGCGATGCGGTGAACTTTGCTCAGTTGACCCAGACCAACAACAACGTCAGCAATATCTATAACACCGGCACCAAGTACTTCCACGCTAATTCCACCGGCACCGACTCTATCGCAGGCGGGCTGGACTCTGTCGCTATTGGCATGGGCGCTGTTGCCAACAATATGAACGACGTGGCGCTGGGGGCGAACTCAAAAACGGCCTCTGCGGTAGCGACTACTGACGTGACGATTAACGGCGTGACCTATGCCTTCGCGGGTACGGCACCTACCAGCACCGTCAGCATCGGTTCTGTCGGCGCAGAGCGAACGCTCACTAACCTAGCCGCAGGGCGCCTCTCCGCTACCAGCACCGATGGCGTTAACGGTTCGCAGCTGTTTGCCACAAATACTGCCGTTGAGAACCTGTACACCGACGTGGGCAACCTGCGGGATGACGCTCTGCTGTGGGATCCGACCTTAGGCGCCTTTAGCGCCAGCCACGGTACTTCTGTGGTGAACAAAATCACCAACGTGGCCGATGGTGACCTGAACGCCACCAGTACCGATGCGGTGAACGGCAGCCAGCTGTACGCTACCAACCAGAAGGTTGAAAACATCGACTACCGCCTGACCAACGTGGAAGACATCGTCTACAACAATATCGTGCCGACCATGCGCTACCTGAAGGTCAACTCCAACGGGCCGGATGCCATAGCCACTGGGGCTGACGCCATTGCGCTGGGCCAGAGCACCGTCGCTTCCGGGGACAACTCCATTGCTACGGGTAACGGCGCGCAGTCCAGCGGTAACGGGGCGATTGCCATGGGTAATAACTCAAGCGCCTCCGGTACCGGCAGCGTGGCTATCGGTGACGGTGCTAGCGTGACCGGCAACAACTCGGTAGCACTCGGTGCAGGTTCGGTGGCTGACCGCGACAACACGGTCTCCGTGGGTTCTGAGGGCAATGAGCGTCAAATCACCAACGTCGCGGCCGGTACTGAAGACACTGATGCCGTGAACGTCGGCCAGCTGAAAGAGGTTGCTGGCGATGTGACCAACATCGGCAACGTAGTCAACAACATCAACAACGGTAAGGACGGCATGTTCCAGGTGAACAACACTGACAACCTGTCCAAGCCGTCGCCGACGGGCACCAACTCGCTGGCGGGCGGTGCGGGCGCCAGCGCTACCGGCAATAACAGTATGGCGGTGGGTACCAAGGCCTCGTCTTCGGGTGCCAACAGTGTGGCATTGGGTAACGGTGCGTCTTCCAAGGCCAGCAACTCGGTAGCGCTCGGTGCCGGCTCTGTCGCGGATCGCGCTAACTCGGTATCCGTAGGCTATGCCGGCGGAGAGCGTCAAATCACTAACGTGGCAGCGGGTACTGCCGATACGGACGCAGTGAACGTCAGCCAGCTGAAGCAAAGCGCAGCGTCGTCCAATCAGTACGTTAATAACAAAGTAGCGTACCTGAAGAACATGATTGACGACCAGAAAGACAAGATGAGTGCCGGTATTGCCGGAGCTATGGCGATGTCTGGCCTGCCTCAGCCGTATTCACCGGGTGCCAGCATGGTGGGTATCGCAGGCGGTACCTATCAGGGTCAGTCCGCTATTGCATTAGGGGTTTCGACGATCTCCGACAACGGCAAGTGGGTCACCAAGCTGTCCGGTTCCACCAACAGTCAGAACGACTTTGGCGTTGCAGTTGGCGTGGGCTATCAGTGGTAACCGCGTAAACGGGTAAGACGATGCAATATTCTCCCTGCCCGGAGGGCGGGGAGCTCCAGAACAATGAAGGAAATCATGTGATGTTAAAGAAATTGAAATACAACGCGGCGGCTGTGATTGCTGCTGGAAGCCTGCTTTTTCTGACCGCCTGTAGCCATTCCGTCAGTGAAGTGGATTCACAGGGCAAAACTGTTTCGCCGGTATTCCCTGACCCTGCGTCAGCAGTGCGCACCGAGGGGAGCTTTGTCAATCTGGACAACCTCCGTCAGGTACGTCCTGAAATGACCAAGGCTCAGCTGTATGAGCTGATTGGCGTGCCGCACTTTAAAGAGGGAGTTATTCGCGTCAAAGAGTGGGACTACATCTTCCACTTCGGTCAAGCAGATAACTCGGTACTGACCTGCCAGTTCAAGGTGCTGTTTGACTCGTCGATGAAAGCTCAGAGCTTTTACTTCTCTCCGGCGAACTGCCTGAGCATGCTGAAGACCGGAACGATGCATAAAGAGCTGAGTTCAGAAGGGCTGTTTGCCTTTGGCAGCGCGACCCTGAGCAAAGCCGGTGTAGCACAGGTATCTCAGCTGGCAGCAGATATGAAGGCAACCGGCCTGAACGGCAAGCGGGTAGTGGTGACGGGCTATACTGACCGTATCGGTAAACCTGCGGCCAATCAGCGCCTGTCCCAGGCGCGGGCTGAATCCGTGAAGCGGCTGCTAGTCAGTCAGGGCATTGCCGGCGCTACGATTAGCACCCGTGGACTGGGCGACAGCGAGCCGCGCGTCACCTGCCCGGGCAGCGCGACGGCTGAGGTGATTGCCTGCCTGGCGCCGAACCGCCGCATGACCGTTGATATTGTTGAATAACCTGTCAGATCGTTTAGGAAATATGTCATGAATAAAGACCGCTTGGTGAGGACTGCCGCAAGCGGTCTTTTTCTTTTATCGGCAGCCTCGGTGCAGGCTGCGCCTGAGGATTTAAGCGTCAGGTATATTACGCTACCCGCCTCCACGCTGATTACCGAAACCTTGACCAGCTTTACGCCGATGTTTAACGGCCAGCGCAGTGACTTTTTAATGGCACAAGTATGTCACTTGGCTAGAGGGGAGAAAACCCAGCAGGAGGTGAACGCCGCTCTGCGCCAAAACAATATCGTGCCGGAGAAGATCCCCGCGTCGGGCAATACTTTTTCGATGCTGGTGAACGGCAATATTGAACAGCAGCAGATGGCCTGTGCATCCTATTTGGCAACGTCGTTTTACGCACCGGTCAACAATGTGGCATATACCGGCAAACAGAAAGTAAACGCTCCGGCAACCCAGCCGGATGTCGAGGCGCCGAGTAGCTGGAAGTTCTGGCAGAAAACGCCAGAACGTGAAGTTCCCCACGAGGTCGAGGTGGACACATTTAATCAAGATGCGTTTATCAACGATGCGAGAATTCAGCTGGCAGTCGCCCAGGCCACCGCCCAGCTTTACGGGCTGATTGCCAACAACACGCCGAATAGCGTACCGCTGACGATGGTGGAATACCGTAGAAACGTCGCCTTTACCCTCAAAAACTACGCTCCTGAATATCTGCGAGCAATAGAGACCATTTATCTCAATAGCCGCAGTCAGGCGATAACCGTTAACGGGGTGACAGCCTTAGGCTTCAGCATTTCTGATGAGAAAGGCCACGAGCTGGTAAAAGAGCACCACAGGGCAGCGCTGCGCTACCGCGACATAGACTGGCTGGGTAACAGCAAGATCTTGGGGAAAGAGTACTTTGTAAACCTGAAGATCATTGAGGATCCGCAGCCGGTCAGTAAATCGGGCGGCAGTATTGAAACACCACGCCGTAATTCGTTGAAACGCTGAATGAGTGGCGGTAATGACTAATACCAGAGAAGGGGCATATCGCGTCCTTCTCTGTCTTTAGATCAATGCAGTTAATCAAGGATGGGGATGAATATATGCCGTGGAGAAAGCTGTTTCTACCTGAAGTAAAATGCCGGTACTGCGGTAAATCAGACTCCGTCAGAAAGCATGGAAAAGGGCGGTCTGGGTATCCGCGGTACAAGTGTATGGATTGCAATAAGACCTTTCAGACGAAATACATCTATTCAGCCTATATCTCCTCTTAACGCTAAGTCCTAAGTTGACTGACGGCCAAATTTTGAAAGCAAGAAACGGAGTGCGCACCCGATCGATCGCTCTTTAAACTCACCCTAAGTCTGGTTGGGGTTAAAGAAGAGAGTATGTCCATGCGCCTGCTTGATAGTCATTTTAAGAAAATTTCCTGGTCAAATCTGTGCGCGCAGTTTTCCGAACAGACCGCGCTTGCCGCCGCGCCGCTGGCGGCAGTGCTGTTGCTCAACGCCGGGCCGAGTGAAACCGCCTGGCTACAAACCGGCCAAACTATGCCGTTTCTTTTACTCTCCATTCCCGCAGGTCTGATTGTCGATCGCATCTCAAGACGAAAGCTGATGATCGGCGCCGAGGCCGTACGAGCGATATCGCTGACGGTGGCGTTTTTGCTGTTGATTTCAGGAACCATCACCCTGCCGCTGTTAGTGGTCTTGGGCTTTTTCGGCGCGGTAGGTACGGTGTGCTATAACGTAGCGGCTCCCGCCTACGTTCCCACCCTTATTCCTAAAGATGAACTGGTGTCGGCTAACCGCTGGCTTGAACTGGCCCGCAGCGTGGCCTATACCGCAGGGCCAGCCATTGGCGGCTTTACTGTTGGCTATATGGGGGCTCCGGTGGCGTACGTGCTTGCCACAACTTTGTCCATTCTGGCTTTTATACTGCTGATGTCTTTACCTGAAGAGGTAAAAATACCAGGTGTAAAAAAACACCTCTTTCACGACTTGGCGGAAGGGGCGAGCTTTATTGCTAAACACGACCTTCTTCGGCCAATGCTGTTTACCGCCGTCTTTTTTAATACATCTTGGTTTATTGTTCAGGGCGTTTTTGTTGCCTATGCGGCGACACATCTGGCGCTTGATGCGGCTCAGATTGGCTTTACCATTGGGCTATACGGAGCCGGTATGATTATCGGGGCACTAAGCCTCAAATATATCTCGGGCCGCTTGCCCTACGGCCTGATGGTTGTCTTAGGCCCGGTTGGTGGGTTTATCGGGTCAGTCATCATGCTGATGACTCTATGGTTTCCCAGTTCGTACCTTGCCGGGTTGAGCTATTTCTTCTTTGGCGTAGGGCCGATTATCTGGTCAATCACCACCATGTCTTTAAGGCAGGCGGTTACGCCGACAGGCATGATGGGAAGAGTATCGGCGCTGATTTTAACCACCACGTTTGGTGCAAGGCCGCTGGGCTCTGCCATTGCCGCGCTGCTGGCGGTTCGCTACGGCGTAGAAAGCTGCCTATGGGCTGCCGTCGCTGGCTTTATGGTTCAGCTAGCGATCCTTTCGCTGTCTAACGTGCCGAGATTACAGCATTTGCCTGAGGGCGTTTAAGTGATGCCGAGAGGTTGATTGGGAAGCCTTTATGAGAGACCTGTTATCAGAAATAAAAGAAACGAAATATGACCCCAATTAAACAGTCTCTTTACTCTGCCATCGGGTAGTCAGACTAAATGGCGATCTTTCAGGCTACCGCTGGGGGAGATAAAGCGGGTACTGCGTAGCCCGCGCTAAGATGTCGTTACTTGCCCCGTTTCCTTTTTTCTGGCGTTTTGGCGAAAGTAGATAAATAGCGCGATATATGGGAGCCAGAAACACAAACCTGGTAATACCCATAAAGTCCAAAGGCTTTCAACGCTGTTATAGCTTTCCGAAAAACACAGGCTAAAAATAATCAATGGCAGTAGAAAAAAGCTCAGTAACGATGCCCAGAGACGATCGCGTACTTGGCAAAACAGATTGAATAGCGCTGTATAGGTAGACAGGCAGAGGGCAGCATTCTGCATCAGTAGCCATATCATCAAAATCCCCAGAAACTGTTCTGAAAATCTCTCGTCTGGGTATCGTATAAGGTGATTCAATTTCACGACACCCATTAGAAGCAAGCTGCTACAGACCGCGAGGAGTGCGGGAAAGAGTAGTAAGAAATTTCTTATTTTTTTCATTGCTTCCTGCTTATCGGCTTTTTCTTTAAGTGCTAAAAATAGGCTGTCTGAAAAACAGTGCATTAATGAACGCACCGTGATTATTTAATGTGATAGCTATGATAAATCAATAACGATCAAATTGGATGGGCGATATTTCATTAGTAAACGTGCTGGATGTAGAGGGGAAAAGGAACGTCTTGGAGAAGGAACACTTTTAATTGATGGGGAATGAATGGGGGATTTGCGGCTTTTGGTGCCATAAAAGAGTAAGGCCGCCTGATTCAAAAGCGGCCTTTAATCGTATAGAACCTACGCGTCCGGCCTTTCACCGGACGGCAGACCCGTCTCTACCACTGGTATTTAATTCCCACCATGGCCTTAGGTTCCCGGTAGTCGCTGTCGCCCACAGAGTAGGAGACGTTAGCCCAGCCGTTGAGGTTTTTATTGCGCTGGCCCTCAACGCCGACTTTCAGCTCATAGCGGTTTTCAGGCTGCTTATTCTCAAATTGGTAGGTTTCGTTAAACGTCAGCGTATTGCTGCGGAACTGGTGACGCCAGTTGGTTTCGACGAAAGGTTGAACGCTTTGGTCGTCCTCGAAGTGATAAACCCGAGTCAGGCGAGCGCCAAGACGCGACTCGAGAGACGTTGACTTGGTTTTATCAATCGACAGCCCGGCATCGTTGCTGACGCCATCGCTGGTCATCTGCCCGTAGGTTAACTGTGCCTGCGGCATAAACTGCCATTCGCGCTGTTTTTCTTCGTCTTTATCGAAGACAAAGGTGTGCCCAGCCTCAATGGACAGGTTGTAGCCGTGGCTGTCGTAATTGGCGTCAGAATAGCCGGACATAGCAACGGTATTGCTGTACCAGTTGTACAGCGCCCAGGTGTCGATATAGGTTCCCAGCGGATTTTCATCATTCTGGTACAGCGTACCGTAGACCCCAACGCTGTAGGCGCTGTTGACGTTTGCCGTGGCCTCGGAACCGGTACGGCGCGATTTACTGGACATTTTCTGGTTGCCGAAACCGCCCATGATACCGGCGCGGCCGCGCCAGTCATTGTTATCGCTCCAGTGGATCAGATCGTTGCCCAGTTGAACAACGGTGCTGTGCCCGTCAAGGCGTACCTGATCGCTGATAGCGTTGTAGCGCTGGTGACTGCCGACGACGCGCATCCACAGGGAGTGAGCCAGATCGTCATCCTGACGACGGCTTTCTGCGTACTGCGGTTCACCCAGACGATCGTGCAGCGTCATGTTGAACAGCGACAGGGCATTTTGGTTTGCCGCAAAGCCGCCGATCATCGGGTTAACGTAGTGCAGATTCGGCTCGCCGACGTTTTCTCCCGGTGGGTAGACCGGGTTAAAGGAGCTCAAGTACCAGCTGTTGTCTTTGGTGCCTTTGCTCAGGCGGTATTCGTAAATGCCGATGACCGTTGGGCGACCTAGTACAAAGGCTGAACCGTCTGTGCCGCCTTTGACGTCCACCACTTTAATGGCGTCCGGCTGGGTAAAGGCGCCTTTACCCAAGACGTTTTGGACGTAAATACGGGTCGGGCCGCCGTCGTTACGGACGCTGCCGCCTACCCGCATTTGGTCTGTGTCGGTTTCAGCAAAGCCCTTATTGAGAACAGTATTCAGGTACAGTGCACCGCCCTTGGAGACGTAGTCGCCACCGACGTTAAGCGTGCTGCCCGTGACGCTATCGCTGCCCAGAATGATGCTGCCCGCGTTGCTGAAGCTACCGTTGACGCTGTAAGTGGTGGCCTTTTTCAATTCGGCTTTATCCAGCCCGCCGACGTTAAAGGTTCCTTTGTTATCAACTGAACCGGCGATGGAGCCGTAGCCGCCAAACTGGGCGCCCTGAGCAATATTTACCAGAGAGGATTTCACCGTGATCGCTGAGGCGACTTCACCAGCGGTGAGAGCCCCCTGATTCACATAGGTTTTACCCGTATACTGCGCGGCGGACTGGGTGAGGGCCAGCGTGCCGCCTCCCTGTTTGTAGACGTCACCGGTGCCGTCGATCAGGTTATTGACGGTCCAGGTTTTCGCCTGTGCGTTGGTCAGCCAGAGGCTGCCGCTGTTGTGAATGGCAGCAGGCGTGCCGCTTGCCAGCGGCGCTGCGCGTGTAACGCTGCTTGGCGTGTCGTCACCGATATTCTGCGCAGAAGAGGCGCGAAGAGTGCTTTTGGCATCAATGTTAAAGCTGCCGCTAAAGCCGCTGTTGTTGCCGGTCAGGTTGACGTCTGAGCCGTTAACGATATTTGCCTTTCCGCTGCCGGAGATAGCGTTCATCAGGTTACCCGGCGCAGCCTTAGTGACGTTCAAAATACCCGCCAGTGAAATAGCGCCGTCACCGAGGCCAGCAACGTGGTAAATGTTGGTCGTGGCCGGAGCTGCAATGGCGGTGGTGCCGTGGTAGCCGGTATTGGCTGCGGTGACGTCCAGCGTGCCGCCGTTCACTTTTAAGAACGCGTTTGCCGCAGAGGTGATTTGCCCGTTAACAACGCCGCCGTTGGAAATATTCAGCGTGCCTTGTTCAAGGGCAACAAGGCTGCTGCGCTGGCTGTTTAACTGGCCGACGTACTGCGTTGTTGAGCCAAACTGCACCTGCGTGTTGGTCACCAGATTAAGGGCGCTGGTGTGCTGGTTTGCTTGGCCGAGCACGTTGTTGTCCCCAAGGATCAAGATCCCGTGATTGACCACAGTGCTGCCGGTGTAGTTGTTGTTATTGTTGGAAAGCGACAGATAGGTGCCATAAGCGTTAATACTCACGTTGCCTGTGCCGGTCAGCTTAGCGCTTAGATCGAGAGAGTTGTTGGTGTCTCCCGGGCTAGTTTCCAGATTGACGGTTTTACCGTTGAGAATGTCTATCTGTTTGAGCAGGTAGGCCGCGTACAGGCCATCGCCGAGGGTGCCGGTAGTGCCGCCAATACCGTAGGTGCCGATAGCAACGGTTTCATTGTTCTGGCGAATGTCCTGATCCTGATCCCTATCGTCAGGCAGCGGGTTGCCGTTAGGATCCGTCAGAACCAGATCGAGATCCACGGCTTTACCAAGCACCGTACCGGTCGCATTGACTATCGCTACCAGCGGGTTACCTTCATCCTGTCGCAGCAGTGATTTACGAGAAAGGTCTTCTAGCTGCTGCTGTGGGTTGTAGTCGTTGTCAAAACCGTCGGCAATAACGTTGACGGTACCGTCACCTCTCACATCCAGATCGGTAACCTGAAGGTGGCTGTGCAGCTGGTTCTGCTTGGAGCCGATAAAGCCTTCTTCGACCAGTAGGGTACCGCCGTTAAACCGCAGGCCGCCAATAACCTGTGTCGGCAGGCCTTTTTCCAGTATGCCAACACCGTCAGTATCGAGCTGTAGAGTGGCGTTGGTTAACGCTATCGTATTATCACCATCCACGTTCATCCTGCCGTTACCCAGTGCCAGAGTACCGGTGAAGTTGTCTCGGGTGTAATCCGCATTGCCAAAGTCGAACATCTTGCCGTTGGTATTGGTGCGAATGGTGCCGTCGCCCCGGATATTTTGCTGCAGCAGGTAGTCTGTGGACGTGGCGTCAAAGTTAATAAAGTAGGTACTGCCGCTATCGAGGCTAACGATGTTGGTGCCTGCGCCGGCGTCCGTCAGCGCCAGATTGATATTTTTCACTTCAAAGGTGGAGTTTTGCTCCACGCTGAGGTTTTCAATGTTTTGAATATTGTTGGGGTCGGTCAGGGTGTACCAGGTTTTCTGAGTGGCTGTTAGCAGGTCGATGCCCGCACCGCCGTTCAGGGTGCTAAAGGCGTTGACGCTCTGTGCCGGAGTGGCATTGCCGACGTTGACGCCAATTAACGAGTAGCGATCGCTTCCTGAGCCGGAGAGCAGCGTGCCGTTAAGGGTGCCGCCGTACACGTTCACCACGTTGCCGCCGTTGCCAAGGGTGACGGCGTTAGTCTGGCTGGTGTCTTTCAGGTTGACGGTGTTTGCACCGTCGCCCGCTGTTAGCGTTCCGGTGAGCTTAGCGGCATTTTGCACGGTGATGGTGTTGTTGCCGTTTCCGGTAGTCACGTCGTCCACGCTGCTGCTGTCGCGCAGCAGAATGCTGTTGCCGCCGCTGCCCAGCGCAACGCCGCCGGTGATGTTCCCCGAACCGGTGTTAGAGAAGTTCACTTTGCCGGAATGTGTTGCCGCGTCTACTGCCAGCCCGCCGCCGCTAGCGGTAATTTTGCCGCTGTTGGCAAAGCCCAGTGTAGAGGTTGGATTGCTTAACTGCGTCAGGTCAACCACGGCAGAGCTCGTTGACTGAGACGTCAGGTTACCCGCCTGCTGGATGTCCGTGGTGGTGCCCTTAACGACCAGAGCCGACTGACCGTCAGCGGAGTTGATATTAACGCTGGTGCCGGAATACACGTAGCCGGAGGTATTGGTAACGATGCCATTACCCCCCAGCGCGTTAACGTTAATAATCAGCTGTTCAGAACCTCGGGTGTCCATATTGGCGTTGGACATGGTCGGATTACCGCTGCTGTTCTGGCCTTCGAGGGTGATCCCGGCAGCGTTGTTTCCCGTCACGCTAATTGTGCCCGAGCCGGATAAGTGGAAGGTGCTGCCTGCGGCATCGCTGGCAGTATTTAGGAAATGAATGCCGCTACCGGTACCGTTGACGACAATTTTAGCGCCGTCGGTGGTCAGGCTGGCGCCGGACATGACGCGAATCGCATCCGCTGTGCCGTGGCCGGTGATAGTGCCGCTGCCGCCGACTTTCAGAGAGGCGCGGTTATTCAGGCGAATGGCCGCAGTGCCGTTGATAGCCGTAATGTCGCTGGCGTTGTTCACCACTGATGTGTCGGAGCCGGTTTGATAGACGTCCACGCCGATGCCGTTAGAAGTAATGGCGCCGTTGTTGGTGAGCGTGCCGCCGTCAATGTACACACCGGTGGTGTTAGAGGCGTTGCTGAAGTTGATGGTGCCGTTTTGCACCAGCTCGCCTTTGTTGATGATCTTGTAGCCGATAGCGTTTTCAGCTACTTGGCCGCCGTTACCCGCTTTCAGCTGTGCTTCAGTAATCAGCTTAGCGCCGTCCTGACCGACTTTATTGCCGAGCACGTCGTAGGTGTTGCCGTCTACGGTGGCGATAGTTGCGCCTCTGCCGTTGACCGAAATCTCCGTGTCTCTGGTCAGATTGACCCTGTTGTCGGTACCCGCACCGCTGTTGACGTTAATGCCGGTAGCACCAGCGCCGTTGACGTTGAGCGTTGTCGCGCTGCTGATAAAGGTCGTGCCTCGGGTGGCGATGGTATAGCCGTTAGAGCCGTCGCCGTCGACGTTGACAGTTTCCAGATTAGAGCTGTTGCCGTTGTAGGTCGCGCCCTGATCGACGCGGAACAGCGTCGAATTGTTATTCTCCAGCGAGTAGTTAGTTGGGTTGGAGAAATTGATGGTGGAGGTAACGCCTTCGGCATTTTTACCGGAGACCCAGAACACCACTTGGTTGGTGGCATTGGCGTCTACGGGGACGGCGATGGTGCCGCCGTTAACGTTAATCTGGCCGCCGGTGCGCGCATACAGACCGGTGGTGTAGCTGCCTTTAACCGTCAGAGAGCTGTTGCTTTCCAGCGAGACGGTGGCATTGTCTGCCCGAATACCGTAGGCGCGGTTGTTCAGGGAGGCCGTACCGGTGACAACAACACTGCCGTCATTGATGATTTCAGCCCCTGAGGCGGCAAAAATACCGGAGCTGCCCGCACCAGTGACGTTAATGATGCCGGTATTGATAATTCTGTCGCTGTTGGCAAGGGTAAATGCGCCCGCCGCTTTAAGCCCGGCGCTGTTCTTGCCGTTCACGTTAATGGTGCCGGTATTCTCAACGGTGACGTTTTTCGGCACAAATACCGAGCCGGTGGTGTTGGACAGAACCGGATCTTCGCCGATATTCATCGCCACGCTGTTTTGCGCGGTACGGTTAATGTTGATGGTGCCGTCGTTACGCATGGAGATAGCTGCGCCGCTGTTATTCACATAGGCGCTGGCAGCGTTGTAAGACTCATCGACGTACAGCGTTTCCGCGTTTGAACCGCCTTTTAGGGTGACGTCACCGCCGCTGGCGTTTTTACCGATGGTCATGGTGCCGCTATTGAGGAAGCTGCCTGAGTTAACAATATGCACACCGGTTGCGGTGCCAACGCTGCCCGACGGCTCGCTGGTACCGATAAAGTAGCTTCCCTGGTTGATAGCCGATGCGCCGTCCAGCACTTCAGTGGCGACGTTACGGCTGTATTTCGCGTAGCGGTTAGGGTATGAGCCCCCGGCATTGTTTTTCTTTGAGGTGGACACAGAGATGACGCCGCTGGCGGTGTTGGTATACACCGAGCCGCTGTTTGCCACCTGATCCGCCCAGTTGGTGCCGTCGACGTTAAAGGTCAGAGTACCGGTATTGTTAAAAGCAGCGCCGCTTTCGATCAGGGCGTTTTGTGTGCCTGCATTGTTTACAATCACGTCGCCGTGGTTATTTACCGTTCCGCCGTCGTGCGCCCAGGCGTTATAGGCCTGAATCGACGGCTGCCCGATAGCCGCCACGTTAGCATTGAGATTCACGACTCCAGTGCCGTCAGCCTCAAAAATGGCTCGTTTGCCGATACTGGCTCGCATCTCTGGCGTGATGTAGTAGTCGGTATAGTCAACTTTTGACGGATCGTAGGTGTAAGTATATTCCGGTGAGCCGTCTTTAAACGCCTTGCGGAACCAGGACTCATAATCTGAGGCGGTCAGGGTGTTGTCCTGAATCGCGGCGATCAGTGCCTGGTTGTAGCGGTTCAGGGCATCTTTCGAGTCAATAACGTAGTTAGCGCCTTGAAAGGTGACGCTGGAGCCTGACAGTACTTTAGTCGGGCCAAAGTCGCCGGACACGGGAGTGTTGTCTGTTGGGTTATTTACGCCGTCTGTATAGGCAAAGGTGACTCGGATTGGCGTGTCTGCTGCCTGATTGATTGTGCCGCCGTTTTCAGCGACGAAGAACGAGCTTTGTTTTACCTGACCCGGCTGCCAGTCAATGGCAAAGCCGTCGGCATTTTGTACGCCGTTACTGACCAGATCGAGCTTGGCGGCTCCGCTAATGGTGGCCAGCGTTAGGTTGATAAACGGCTCTGTTGGCTGGGAGGTAATGATTTGTGCCGCAAAGCCGGTCGCTGCGTTGATGTCTTTGGTGATGCCAATGCCGTCGATATCGTAAACGTCAGCGTAACCGGTGGTGCCGTCGGTTTTCACCCAGCTGATTTGCGTTTTCCCGCCAGTGGCGTCCAGATTCCAGTCGTCAATGGTGGGGAGCGAGGTTAGCACGTTGCCATTTTTGTCGGTTATCGTCAGCGCGCCTTTGTCGTAGAGGTCAGAGGCGTTGACATAGTCTACCGGCAGCGGCGTGGTTGGGCCGTTTACCGCCGGCAGCCACTGAACGCCGTTGCTTAATGAAAAGACGGTATCGCTATTAAATACCTGATTTCTATTTTTATAGTTTGCTGAGTTGGTTGTATCGATAGCGTCGATTTTGCCATCGCCATTGGTATCCTGTAGTGCGCCGGACACATAACATTCATAGACCCCGGCACTTGCCCCGGCAACCGGCGGCAGCTGCGTCGATGTACAGTCAGCGGCGTAAACATAATTTGTTAAGAAAAGTAACGGCAGCATTAAAGCGCGTGGTTTGATTCGTGCAGTGAGGCTTTTTCCTGCTTTCTTTTTCCCTCGGGCAAACTCACCAACAGCAATCCATATGCCTAAATTAAAATTAAAAACAACGCGATATGATTTGTTCATGGGTGGTGCTCCACAGAATAAAAATTTAACCACGGCAGCTGTTATATATGCTAGTAATCTGCCGATTCGTAGAAGTGTAGTTTGGAATAGCCAATAATCTAGGACGATGCACTGAAAATATCCCTGAAGTTTCTGTGGATCCTTGTGGTTTTATTGAATTGATTGATATGTGTAGAAAATAAAAATTCGGTTAAAGAGGGTGAAAATACCCATGCATAAATAAAGGATGTGGGTCTGGAAATTATTGAGGAGTACTTGCTATAAAGATGTAATATAAGCATGCTTATAATATTAATGTGTCGTTTTAAATGATGCTTTACAGGGTTAAGAATAAATTTGCTTGGCGCTGACGGTTAGTTCGCGTGCACCATCAGGCGCTGGTAGCCTGATTTAGCAAGCTGTGGCGGGACCGACGTAGATAGCCGTTTAGTTTTTTATTACTATGGACGTCTCCTATTCGTAAGGGATTCGCATTCAGGATATTTCTTGAATAAGGTTAATGAAATGAATGAAATTACGTTTGAAGACTTCTTAAGCGTTGAGCTCAGAGTAGGAAAAATTATTAGCGCGGAGCCTTTCCCTAAAGCAAGAAATCCTTCTTATATACTGCACGTTGATTTTGGTGAGGAAATTGGCGTTCGAAAAAGCAGTGCGCAAATTACTCACCACTACACAATCGAAGAGTTGATTGGAAAACAGGTCGTTGCCGTAGTGAATTTTCCTAAAAAACAAATTGGGCCCATTCAGTCAGAATGCCTGGTGACCGGGTTCCACGATCGTGACGGCGGCGTGATACTCTGCGTTCCGGATAAAGAAGCACCGCTTGGGACTAAGCTTTTATAGCGCTATTTATTATCCCAGGCGTTCAGTAAAGCCAGAATACTTGGGGGTTGTGCAGGAGCAGCCTGCACAACTCAGTGAAGAACTCGGTAAATAGCTCAGTAGCTCAACGATAGCCCTTAGGCGGTGAGCTCATTGACCACTTCAGCAACGCTTTGAACGCGCCTGATGCTGCCAATGCCGGTACCCAGTGAGATATATCCCTCGTCGATATTTCCTTCTAGCATGCCGATACGCAGACCTCGTAGACCCCCCATGGTTTTGCCCAGCTCTTCACGCGTCGCTCCTGCCCGATCCATCTCAACCAGTTTGTTTGTCAGCTTGCCGGGCAGCGAGCGGTAATAGTCGGGAAGAGTGCGGAACAGAAGCAAATCCAGCCCGTTGGCTTCGACGATTTTATCTTTTATCGATTGGGGGACGCGGCTTTCCACTGTGCTAATAAAGACCGAGCCCGCAAAGACCCCTTGCGCCCCAAGCGCGTGAGCAGCTTTGGCGGTGCGGTTATCGGTGATACCACCAGCAGCTAGGACGGGGACGTTTTGTACTGCGTCGACAATCATCGGCACGATGGAAAACGTACCAAGGGCAGTACCGGGCAGTGTGCCTCCTTCATCAAACCCCGTAGCCACTATCACATCTGCGCCGGCGCTTTCTGCCTGCTGGGCATTTCCCGGGGTAGGATTAAGGTCGCGGTAGATGATTTTAATACCGGCTTCTTTCAGTTCGTTAAATAGAGCAGGGATGATGGCTTCTTCACCGTAGCCGGTATAGACAACGGCTTTGACCCCTTCTTCCTTTATGACCTGCATGATAGGCGGTGTCCAAACGTCGTTCTCAGGCGTAGGGATTAGGTTGATGGCGAAAGGCTTTTGGGTAAGAGCTTTGGTTTTGCGAATTTCTTCGCGCATTTTTTCCGCCGTTTCTTCCGGTGTGGACGCCGCCGTTTCTGCCGTTAAGCCAGCGTTTGGCCCCAGCACGCCCAGCCCACCGGCGTTACTGACGGCGGCGACCAGTCGGGCATCGGTTAGCCACGAGAGCGGCCCCTGAATAACCGGTTTTTCTATGCCCAGAATCTGGCAGATCTTGTTGCTTTGCATAACGTGATTTCCTTATAGATGTATTTTGAACGGCGCTGGCTACACGGCCGCTGATACGATAAAGCAGATTCTACCTCTGACTATTATTCGGAAAAACGGTCTAATCCTTAAAACAGAATTACTGATTTTGTAATAGTGGAAAAATGGGTGACAATAGAGATACCTGACAGCCTTTCTTTGCTTCCAGAGCGCGCACGACATGCATATCAACCTTTATGAACTGATTAAAATTTTTATCGAGATTGTTGAGTCGGGCAGTTTTAGCCAGGCGGCGGAAAATCTGCAAATTCATCGGCCAGCTGTGACGAAGGCCGTACAGCAGCTTGAGGTGCACTGCGGCGCGCGCCTGCTACAGCGCACTACGCGGCGTATTCATCTGACGCCCGAAGGGGAGGCGTTTTATCACCGGAGTAAACCGCTGCTGGCTCAGTCAGACGACCTGCTGGAGACGTTTGCCGTCGATAGGCCTCTGTGTGGTCAACTGCGCGTGGATATGCCGACCTCTTTTGCTACTCAATTGGTGGTGCCCAATCTGCCTGATTTTTATCGTGCGTATCCCGAGATTGAAATTGTACTGAGCAGCTCCGATCGGCGTCGGGACATGCTGCGCAACGGCCTTGACTGCGTGTTGCGCATGGGGGCGCTGGAGGACGGTGACTATATTGCCCGGCCTCTGGGCAATATCAGTATGACCACTTGCGCCAGTCCGGCCTATCTTGGGGCTTACGGCATTCCTGAGACCCTCGAGGATCTACAGCGACACCGGGCCGTCAACTGGATCAACAGCAGCAGTCGTCGGACGATGTCATGGATGTTTCAGAGCGCGTCGGGGACAGAGGAAGTACGTCTGCCGGGCCGGCTGGTGCTGGATAATTCTGAAGCCTACATCGCCGCAGGGCTGGCGGGACTGGGGCTGCTACAGGGGATGAATATCTTTTTACAGCCGTACATCGACAGCGGACAGCTGGTGGAAGTTTTACCGAATCACCCTGTTCCGCCACGCAAGCTGTCACTGCTTTATCCACACCGCCATCTTTCTCGCAAGGTGCGTGCATTTGCTGAGTGGCTGGAAACGCTGCTGTAGGCTTTGGGAAGGGTGGATGTATTATAAAAATTGTATAACTGTATGACCATATTGGATAATTTTTCTGTAATGGTAGTATTCAGTTACGTTAGTCAACTCAGTGGATGATGAATAGGGATGTTTTCATGTTAAAAATTTTATAAAAGAAAAAAGCTGCTATCGGTAACCTTTTTGCTCTCGCTGGCGGTGATGACTGGCTGTAGTCCGAATAGTTCAGAAGAGCCTCTTAGTAAAAAAGCCTATTCTAATAATATGGTTCACTATTCTAATAGTGTAATCCTCATTGGCGGAGTTCAGGCCAATATGTTTTATCACCGTGTTAAAACAGCCAAGATTTATCTTATTAACGACCAAGGTGCTCAGCTGGACTATGAAATAAGCTTTGATCAACGGGGTCAGGTAGAAAATAGAACGGTCTACCGCCGGTCTGGCCTGTGGCTTATACAGCAGCATGGGTTTAGTGAAGTCGTCAAAAATAGTTCTATTTTTTTATAGACGATCGGTCTATATTGTTTGAACGCAAACAAACGGTGCAGGTAAACAATGAGCATTTCTGAAGTAAAGCCGCGCAGAGGGCGCCCTCCAAAGCATCCAAGGGATAATCCTGATACAAAGAATGCCCTGATCCGCAGCGGTATCGAAATGCTCACTGAACGCGGCTACATGACTTCAGATATCGACGGGATTTTGAAAAGAGTCGGCGTTCCAAAGGGGTCTTTTTACTATTATTTTGAGAGTAAAGAGTCGTTTGGCCGAGAAATCATGGCGAGTTACTCTCGCTACTTCGCGTATAAACTGGATAAATGCCTGCTTGATAACTCCCTGACGCCGCTAAAGCGCATATATTCGTTTTATGAAGATGCAAAGCGGGGAATGGAAAAATACGCTTTTGAGCGGGGCTGCCTAGTCGGCAATCTTGGTCAGGAGGTGGCCACACTGCCCGATGGATACAGAGAGATTCTGAATGACATTCTTATCGACTGGCAGAGTCGCATTGCGCGCTGTTTACAAGAGGCACAAACCGTCGGTGAGATATCGTCACGCGCGGACTGTAACGCGCTAGCTGCATTTTTTTGGATCGGGTGGGAAGGCGCGGTTATGCGCGCCAAGCTTGTTAAAGACCAAGAGCCAATGAGCATTTTCATCAATAATTTTATTAGCATGCTGCCCCGGTAAATTTTTTCATTTTTTATAGACGAACGGTCTATATTTTTTTACTGGGTTCTAGGAGCGTGCTGTTATTTAAATACGTTTATTCGTTTTATTGAATGTGGGTTTTATCAAAATATCATGGGCTTATAAAAGGAAAATAGTATGTTTAAAGGTATTTTAGTGAATAAAGACGAGAATACGTATTGTGCGGACGTTGTGGATATTGATAAAGCATCGCTGCCTGAAGGGGACGTCACGGTTAAGGTCAGCTACTCCTCCTTAAATTATAAAGACGGACTGGCCATTACGGGAAAAAGTCCGGTAGTACGCAAGTTCCCTATGGTGCCGGGTATCGATTTAGCGGGAACAGTGATAGAGAGTTCAACGTCTCAATATAGCGTTGGGGATGAGGTGCTTCTTAATGGATGGGGGCGTTGGTGAGAAACACTGGGGTGGGCTTGCTCAAATCGCTCGGCTCAATAGTCAATGGCTTGTTCCCATGCCTAAAGGGCTAACGCCAAAGCAAACTATGGCCATCGGAACCGCAGGCTACACGGCGATGCTGTCAGTGATTGCGTTGGAAAAGAACGGTATTACGCCTCAGAGCGGTAAAGTATTAGTGACAGGTGCCAACGGCGGCGTTGGGAGCTTTTCAATCGCCATCCTGTCGCGTCTAGGCTATCAGGTGATTGCCTCAACGGGACGTATTGAAGAGTCTAACTATTTGATGAATGAGCTTGGCGCAGCGGAAGTTATCGATAGAAAAGAGCTTTCAGAAGCGGGTAAGCCCTTAATGAAAGAGCGCTGGGCGGCGGCAATCGACAGCGTGGGAAGCCACACGTTGGCGAACGTCTGTGCCAGTACCGCTTACGGTGGAACTGTAGCCGCCTGCGGTCTGGCTCAGGGGATGGACTTCAACAGCAATGTTGCCCCGTTCATATTACGCGGCGTTACGCTCGCCGGAATAGACAGTGTCATGCGCTCTTATGAAGACAGAGTTCAGGCCTGGGATCGACTGGCTGAAATTGTCGACGCCGCGCTGCTCGATAAAATCAGTTCAGAAATATCCTTGGATGGCGTTATCCCCGCTATCGCTCAATTAATGGATGGTAAAATAAGAGGCCGAGTCGTCGTCAATTTGCAGGGTTAATGCAGGCCTAAATAGCCGTCTATTTTAGGTTCTGGGCGGGGCTTTCTACTCATAGAGTGGCAAGACCCGCCTAGAACCTGACTTTCTTAAAGACGAATGGGGAGTGAAAGGGAAGAGTGTCCACTGCTTTGTTATTGTCATTAATCGCGTTCAACGTCGATTGCCAGAGCCTACCGATTAACATCATCTACCACGCTAAACAACCTGAATCACGGTCAACTGTTAAAGCGTGACACATAAAATCCACCGGCATAATAAATCTTATCCTTAATGAATTGAATCATGAATATAGGATGAGTTTTTATTTTTTATGAGATGGTTTTCAGTTAAAAATAAATATTCATCATGATTTTATTGAGTAATTGAGACTCTATTTGTCTTAATTTTTGTTGTTTTTTAGAACGCATATAAATAATAGTGAAATTATTGCTAATGGAGTTTGTGGCGTATTTTTATATAAAAAGGGAAGGGTGAAGGCTATGTATAAAACTTTATTATTTTTTATATTTTCCACTATAGTGGCTATGCCAGCGATAGCAGTTGGTAAAAGTGAAGATAAAACGATGCTATATCCAATCAATGTTGAAATACGGGAAATCAAAAATCGCGCTCAAGAGGCGCAGGTTCGCGGGCATAAAATTATTATCGATCAGCCTAAGGAGTTCGGGGCGGACGACACTGGGCCTACGCCTCCTGAGCTGTTAGCGATCTCTTATGGAAGCTGTGTTCTTTCAACAATACAGCTATTAGCCGTACAGCAAAAATTGGACATCAGCAATATTAAAGTGTCTGTAACCGGGACCGTTGATTTTTCTAAGGCAATGGGCGTTAGCGATGAACACCGAGCCGGTTTTCCATCACTGACTGTTAAACTATCGTTTACATCATCGCTATCGGAAGCGCAGAAAAATAAATTAATTGTGGATGTTTCAAGAATTGGTGCAGCTATTGATAATATAGAGAATGCAACGCCTGTGAAATATATTTTAGAAGAATAATCTTTGCTTATGTAGCACTGATGGTAAAGAGACTGTGTGCTTTCTCGTTCAGGTATCAATATTCAAATATAGAGTTATCCACAGGGGTAACTCTATATTGACGATAAATATTAGAATAAAAGACCGGCCAGTCCAGTCATCAAAAAAGCGGCTTTCCTGGCGTTAAACATACTTAAGATGACTATACTTAAATGTGTAGCCATCCATTAATCAGCGTGCAGCTCTGCCCGCCAATCCATGGTTCATCGTGAATAAAACGAACATTAACTCGACCTTCTCGATGCAGTTGAGTGCCTTGTCGAACCTGATATCCCTGTGCCGTTAAGCCTCCGTCGGGGAAGCCATTGGCTTTCAACAAGCGGGCCAGGCACGCATTTGCACTGCCAGTCACAGGATCCTCAACTAGCTTATCCTGCTCAACCAGAAACGCGCGCATTTCATAGTCTGCTGGATAGCCAGATGAATAGGCGCCATAAATCACTACGCCATCAACGTGATAATCAGTTTGCAGCTCTTTAATCATGGACTGAGTCGGCGCTACTGTCAGGCAGGATTGCGCGCTTGGCATACGAACCATTAGCCAGCGAATGCCCATATCGGCAACCACTGGCACAATATCTGCTTCAATAGTTGCGGGCTGAAAAGCGTTTGCTAGACGATCCCTTTCCTCAATAGTCAGCGTTCGAAACGCTACCGCAGGCGCGGCAAACGCCAGCGTCCCTTCAGGTAAGATGTTGACCGTAACCAGACCAACCCCGCACTCTTGCACAATAACTCCCGGCTGTTTGGGCACTAGCCCGGCTTCCAACAAGGCATGGGCCGTTCCCAATGTTGGATGCCCGGCAAAGGGCAGCTCTTTTTCGGGGGTAAAAATGCGCACCTGATAGTCTGCAAGCGGGTTAGTCGGTTTGAAAACAAACGTCGTTTCCGAAAGGTTGGTCCAGCGGGCTAGTGAAAGCATCTGCGCATCATTCAGCCCTTCTGCATCTAGAATCACCGCCAAAGGATTCCCCTGTAATGGCGAGGAGGTAAATACATCCACCTGCTTATAGGCGCGTGGTATTACATCGTCTCTTTTGAGCATTTGTCATCATCCGCTATCGATAAGGCCTGATCATAGCTTTATTAAATAACTGATATCAATTCGTTGGAGCATATAGAGATACATCAAGGCGTATCGTCGCGGTATCTTTCGCAATGCATCGCTGTGTGACTGTGTAGAAGGCTTATGCTGTTGATGTTACAAAGAATCACTAAATCCGGGAGAGGACTAAAAGAAGGTCGGGTTGCGGCTAAGCTGCGGACTTCTCCTCAACCAGATCGATCATCTGAGCCAGAGCCGGGGTATCGTTTTCCCTGTGCCACACCATCAATAGTTCAATCTGTGGTGCACTGACCGGTAGAGGCCGGAATACCACGTTCGATGACTGAAAATGACAAACATAGTGTGGCACAATGGAAATCCCCAGCCCCATCCCCACCAGATTCATGGTAACCAGAATATTGGTCGCAGCCTGCACGATATGGGGGGCACTGTGGGACTCCGCGAGATAGTCGGTCACTATCTGATAGAGCGCACCCGAGTGGGCCGGATCGGTACCGATAAAGTTTTCACCATCAAGATGATGCGGTTTTAGCTGCAATTCTTTACTCAACGGATGATCGACGGGCATAACTACCATCAGAGGTTCACGATAAACCACTCGGTAGTTCAGCCGATCGCTGATAATCGGGTGGCGCATAAAGCCAACGTCAATTTCTCCTTTTAATAATTTCTCTTCCTGTTGCGTAGTGGCGACGCTCACCAGCTCGATGCTGGATGCGGGTAGCTGTAAACGTAGCTGAGACAGAACGTCGGGCAGGATATTCACTTCCGCGCAGGGAACAAACCCAATAATCAGCTGCACCTGCTGTTCCATTGCCTTCCGCGCCAGCTGCTTTGCCTGTTCGGATAGCTCAAGGATGTTGATGGCCTGCTGCAAGAACACTTCTCCGGCAGGGGTTAACGAAACCTGGCGATTATTTCGTATCAGCAGTGGGGCGCCGACACAGCCCTCAAGATCTTTGATTTGGCTGCTCAAGGAGGGCTGCGACGTGTGTAATTTTTCTGCAGCCCGAGTGAAATTAAGCTCTTCAGCTACCGCGACAAAATAACGTAAGTGTCTTAGTTACATGCCTTTTTCTCCCATTATAGGAAAAATGTCTGGTACGGTCGATTTTTACTATTTCACAAAATAGCAACTTGAAAGCAACATCTTTTACGCAACTCCCTACGAAGGTCAACACATCTCTTTAATGAGGATCAAATAATATGACCACAAACGCAAAATTAGACATTTATAGCCTGATTGATACCCAAAATGGACAGGTTTTGCCGCGAATCTATACCGATCCAGAAATTTATCAATTAGAACTGGAGCGCATATTTGGTCGCTGCTGGCTGTTTCTGGCACATGAAAGCCAGATCCCCAACCCAGGCGATTTCTTTAACACCTATATGGGTGAAGACGCAGTGGTGGTGATCCGACAAAAGGACGGATCCATCAAGGCGTTTCTCAACCAGTGTCGGCACCGGGCAATGCGAGTCAGCTACGCAGACAGTGGTAATACCCGCGCTTTTACCTGTCCCTATCACGGATGGTCTTATGGTATTGATGGCGAATTGACCGAGGTGCCATTAGAGCCGCGCGCCTATCCACAAGGCCTGTGTAAATCCCATTGGGGACTGAAAGAGGTGCCCTGTGTCGAAAGCTATAAAGGCCTGATATTCGGCAACTGGGATACCAGCGCACCGCCACTTGGTGAATATCTGGGAGATATGGCCTGGTATCTGGACGGTCTGCTGGATCGCCGTGAAAGCGGTACCGAAATTGTGGGTGGCATACAGAAGTGGGTGATTAACTGTAACTGGAAATTCCCGGCAGAGCAGTTCGCCAGCGATCAGTATCATGCCCTGTTCAGCCACGTTTCGGCGGTACAGGTGTTAGGCGGTATGCACGACGGTAGCGATAAAAAGCTGGGAGAAGGCCAGACGCCACGTCCGGTCTGGGAAACCGCCAAAGACGCGGTGCAGTTTGGTCAGGATGGTCACGGCAGCGGCTTCTTCTTCACCGAAAAGCCGGACGCTAACGTGTGGGTTGACGGCGAAGTCTCGCGCTACTACCGCAAGCTACCCTGAAGCAGAGCAGCGCCTTGGTAAGATCCGTGCCTTACGCCTAGCCGGGCATAACAATATTTTCCCGACCCTTTCCTGGCTTAATGGCACCGCCACCCTGCGAGTCTGGCATCCTCGCGGGCCGGATCAGGTAGAAGTCTGGGCGTTCTGTATCGCCGATAAGGCCGCTTCGCCAGAAACCAAGGCGGCGTTTGAAAACAGCGCCACCCGAGCTTTTGGCCCTGCCGGCTTCCTTGAACAGGATGACTCGGAAAACTGGTGCGAGATCCAGAAACTGCTTAAAGGCCACCAGGCTCGCCACAGCCCACTTTGCCTAGAGATGGGGCTGCATCAGGAAAAACGCCGTGAAGACGGCATCCCCGGCATTACTAACTACATTTTTTCTGAAACCGCAGCGCGCGGCATGTACCAGCGCTGGGCGGATTTACTGAGCAGCGACAGCTGGCAGGAAGTTCAGGAAAAAACCGCAGCCTATCAGCAGGAGGTGATGAAATGAGCCCTTCCATCTCTATTGAACTTCAGCATCAGATTACCCAGTTCCTCTATCATGAGGCCGCACTGCTGGATGACTGGGAGTTCCGCGCCTGGCTGGAACTGCTTGATGATGACTTGAGCTACACCATGCGTACCACAGTCAACGCCCAGACTCGCGATCGGCGCAAAGGGATACAGCCTCCGACTACTTGGATTTTTAACGATACCAAATCGCAGCTTGAGCGCCGGATTGCCCGTCTGGAAACCGGCATGGCCTGGGCGGAGGAGCCTCCGTCCCGCACTCGCCATATGGTTAGCAACTGTATTATCAGCGAAACGGCGCAGGCCGATGTGTTCTCGGTACGGGTGAACTATCTGCTTTATCGAGCGCAAAAAGAGCGCGACGAAACCTTTTATGTCGGCACTCGTACCGACCTGCTACGACGCCGATCCACGGCGGAGGGCTGGGGGCTGTGTGGGCGTGAAATTATTCTCGACCAGGCGGTCATCACTTCTCACAACATGAGTGTAATGTTCTGATGAAACGAATCCATGTCTGTCTTGTGGGGGCGCTGCCGGAGGGAGAAGCTCTCCGGCTCGATACTGAACCAGCGATCGCGCTGTTTCACGTAGCTGGAGAGTATTACGCCATCGACGATCGCTGTAGCCACGGCAATGCTTCAATGTCTGAAGGCTATATCGAGGATAACGCTACCGTGGAATGCCCGCTGCACGCAGCAAGCTTTTGCCTGAAAACCGGCAAGGCGCTATGCATGCCCGCTACGGTACCGCTGCAAACCTATCCGGTTTCCGTGATAGAGGGGTCGGTGTTTATTGATTTACCGGAGGGTGCCTGATGTCCGATCTCAATGATGATGTAGTGCTGATAACCGGCGGAGGCTCAGGGTTGGGGCTGGCTCTGGTAGCGCGCTTTATTGAAGAGGGCGCCCGCGTAGTGACTCTGGAACGCTCTGCTGAGAAGGTAACCCGATTACAGCAGCAGTTTGGCGAGCAGATTGTTGCGGTGCAGGGGGATGTCACCTCTTTTGCCGATAATCAGCGAGCGGTGAAGATGGCGCTGTCCCGCTTCGGGCGTCTGGACTGTTTTATCGGCAATGCCGGTATCTGGGACCATAACGCGTCGCTGTTAGCCACATCGCCAGAGCAGCTGGAGTCGGGCTTTAACGAACTGTTTGCCGTTAACGTTAAAGGCTATCTGCTGGGGGCTAGAGCCAGCGCCGCTGCGCTGCTTGAATCCTCTGGCAGCATGATTTTCACCCTCTCTAATGCGGCTTGGTATCCCGGCGGCGGTGGCCCGCTCTATACCGCCAGCAAGCATGCGGCGGTGGGGCTGATTCGTCAGCTGGCCTATGAGCTGGCTCCCAAGGTTCGGGTCAACGGTGTAGGCCCCTGCGGGATGGCCAGCGATTTACGCGGTCCGCAGGCATTGGGGCAGCAGGACACCTCAATTATGCAATCGCTGACGCCAGAAAAGATCGCCGCCATTTTGCCGCTGCAATTCTCTCCTGCGCCGGAAGATTTTACTGGCCCTTACGTGATGCTGGCCTCGCGCCGTAACAACCGGACACTGAGCGGCGTGACGATCAATGCCGATGCGGGTCTGGCGATCTGGGGGATCCGCCACGTTGCGGGTGGGCTGCTGTTATAGGAGCAAGCTATGAAACAGATAGTGATTATCGGCGGCGGTCAGGCTGGGGTTATGGCAGCCGCAGCGCTGCGCGCACAGCAGTTTGCCGGCACCATCACTGTAGTCAGTGACGAACCGGACATTCCCTATGAGCGCCCTCCTTTGTCTAAAGACGCGCTGCTATCGCCCACACCGCAGCTGCAAGGCATTCTTCCCACCAGCTTCTATAAGGAGAATGACATTATTCTGCGCCGCAGCACGCGGGCTGTGGCTATCAATACCCAACAGCGCACTGTGGTGCTGTCTGATGGGGAAGAGCTGAAGTGGGACAGGCTACTGCTGGCGAGCGGAGCCAGAGCGCGACGTCTGGCATTACTGGATGCGCTGGGTGATAAGTCGCATACCTTGCGTACGGCGGTAGATGCAGGCCGGTTGCGTACGGTATTGAAGGCGAACCAACGGATCCTGATTGTTGGCGCCGGCACCATTGGCCTCGAGCTGGCTGCCAGCGCCCGGCAATGTGGTTGTGAGGTCACCGTGATTGAGCAGGCATCGACGGTGATGGGACGCAACGCTCCGCCGCCGGTGCGCGAATACCTGACGAAACTGCATCAACAGCATCAGGTTCGTTTTTGTCTGAATGCCCGGATCGAACAGGCTGCTCTGGAGCAGGGTAATGTCGTGCTGACGTTGCAGGACGGCGAACGGCTGGTGGGCGATGCGGTGATTTACGGCATTGGTATTGAGGCCAACGATCGGCTGGCCAGTCAGGCCGGCTTGGCCACGGCCAACGGCATTATTGTCGACGATCGCTGCCGGACTTCCGAGGCGGATATCTATGCGGCGGGTGACGTCACCTTACAGCGCCGGGGGGAGCAGCTTGTTCGTCTGGAAACCTGGGATAACGCTAACCAGCAGGCGTCGGTAGCGGCCTGCGCCATGTTGGACAAGCCGCTGCCGGCAGCAGTGCCGGTCTGGTTTTGGACCGATCAGTTTGACAGCAATATCCAATTTATCGGGGACATGCAGAACGAGCGTTGGTTGATGCGTGGCAGCGCCGATGCGCACAGCGCCATCTGGTTTGCGGTACGGGACGGGCGTCTGGTGGGGGCTATTACCCTGAACCAGGGCCGGGAAATGCGCCATCTGCGCACGCTGATCCAGCAAGCCGGTCAGGTGGATGAAAAACAGTTGACCGATCCACTTGTGGCGCTAAAGAGCTTGATTTAGCCACGCGAGGGCTAACCGGTTTCCCCCTCTCACTCGACTTTCTTACGCAGTAAAGGGAGTTGATCTGGTTTGCGAGTGGGTGAGAGGGGGCTTTAATGCCCGGAACGATGAACCGTCAGGCAATCGCCGTTCCGTTCCGCGCTAAATACACCAATGATTAAAAACAAGGCGGCTTAATATGAACGCTTATCTTCATTGTCTCTCTCACTCACCGCTGATGGGGTATGTTGACCCCGTCCCTGAGGTATTGGCAGAAGTGGAAAAAACCATTGCCGATGCGCGGGAGCGGATCAAGGCATTCGATCCCGAGCTGGTGATCCTGTTCGCACCCGATCATTACAACGGTTTTTTCTACGACATTATGCCGCCTTTCTGTATTGGCATGGCGGCAACAGCGATTGGTGATTTCAGCAGCGCTGCGGGTGAATTGTCGGTGCCCGCAGAGTTGGCCGAAGCCTGTGCGCAGGCGGTGCTGGATGCAGGGGTTGATGTTGCGGTGTCCTACTGCATGCAGGTGGATCACGGTTTTGCCCAGCCTCTGGAGTATTTGCTGGGGGGGCTGGCGAATTACCCGGTATTGCCGGTGTTCGTCAACGGCGTGGCTCCGCCACTGCCTGGTTTTCAGCGCACGCGCCTGCTGGGCGAAGCCATAGGGCGCTTTGCGCGCGGTCTGAATAAACGGGTGTTGATCTTAGGCTCAGGCGGGCTATCGCATCAGCCACCGGTACCGCAGCTGGCCAGTGCCGATGCCCACATGCGCGATCGACTGTTGGGCAGCGGTCGCAAACTACCGCCGGACGAGCGTCAGCTGCGCCAGCACCGCGTTATTTCTGCTGCACGCGCCTTTGTAGAAGATCAAAACTCGCTGCATCCACTCAACCCGGTCTGGGACAACCAGTTTATGGACATCCTTTCCAGTGGACAGCTCGCTGAGCTGGATGCGCTGGGCAATGACGAACTGTCCGCGATCGCGGACAGTTCCGCCCATGAGGTTAAATCCTGGATGGCTGCCTTCGCTGCGCTGTCAGCCTTCGGTCCCTATCAGGCCGAAGGGCGGTATTACCGCACCCTACCCGAGTGGATCACGGGATTCGGCTCCGTGAGTGCGGCGCCTCTGAAATAAAAACTATTGCTGGAGAACATCATGACATCGCAACATTTTGACCTTACTGAAGAGAAGACCAGCCGTTTCGTACAAATCCGCGAGGGTGAAGCCGAGCTGCGTATCCACTACAACGACTGCGGCAGCGGTGCACAAACTGTGGTGATGCTCCACGGCTCGGGCCCCGGAGCCAGCGGCTGGGCGAACTTTAGCCGCAATATCGAACCGCTGGTCGCCGCAGGCTATCGCGTGATCCTGCTGGACTTCCCCGGCTGGAGCAAGAGTGACTCGATTGTCAGCACCGGCTCCCGCTCTGACCTTAACGCCCGCATTTTGAAAGGGCTGGTGGATGCGTTGGATCTGCAACAGGTGCATCTACTGGGGAACTCGATGGGGGGTCATAGCGCTGTTGCTTTTACCCTGACTTGGCCTGAGCGAGTTGGCAAGCTGGTTCTGATGGGAGGCGGCACCGGAGGCGCCAGCCCGTTTGTGCCGATGCCGACGGAAGGTATCAAGCTTCTGCAGGGGCTCTATCGTGAGCCCGGCATCGATAACCTGCGCAAAATGATGAACATCTTTGTGTACGATCCCAGCGATCTGACCGAAGCGCTGTTTAAAACCCGCCTCGACAACATTTTGGCGAACCGCGAACACCTAGAGAACTTTATCAAGAGCCTGTCTGCTAATCCTAAGCAGTTCCCGGACTTCAGCTCGCGTCTGGGCGAAATCAAAGCTAGGACTCTGATCGTCTGGGGGCGTGACGATCGCTTTGTGCCAATGGATACCGGACTGCGACTGTTGGCGGGTATTGCCGGATCGCAGTTGCACGTGTTCAGCAACTGCGGACACTGGGTGCAGTGGGAACATGCCGACACCTTCAATCGTCTGGTGCTGGATTTCCTCAGCCATTAATCAGGGAGTGAATGATGAGTGATTACAGTCTGGAGCGGCTGGCTGAGGCGCTACGCCAGTCAGAAAACAGCGGCAAGGTGATGGAACCGCTGCGCGATCGCCTCGGTATTAACAACGGGGAGGCCGCCTACGCCATTCAGCAGCTGAATGTGCAGCACTGGCAGGCCGCTGGCCGCCGGGTCATTGGACGAAAAGTGGGATTAACCCATCCCAAGGTTCAGCAACAGCTGGGCGTAGACCAGCCGGACTTTGGCACCCTGTTTGCCGATATGTGCTACGGCAGCAACCAGAACATTCCGTTTTCACGGGTGATGCAGCCACGTATCGAAGCGGAGATTGCGCTAGTGCTGGCGCGTGATTTACCGCATATCGATACCACGTTCGATGAACTGTGTAGTGCGGTGGAATGGGTGATGCCCGCGCTGGAAGTGGTGGGGAGTCGTATTAAGGACTGGTCCATCGCGTTTGTCGATACCGTGGCGGATAACGCTTCCTGCGGCGTGTATGTCCTTGGTGGCCCTGCGCGCCGGATTGATGGACTGGACTTGCAGCATTGCAGTATGACCATGACGCGCAATAGCGAGGCGGTCTCCAGCGGGTATGGCAGCGAGTGCCTGGGGCACCCGATAAATGCTGCCGTTTGGCTGGCGCGCAAAATGGCGAGCCTGGGGACGCCGTTACGTGCGGGTGATGTGGTACTGACTGGGGCACTAGGCCCGATGGTACCCGTGAAAGCGGGCGACAGTTTTATGGCAACAATTGAAGGGGTGGGTACGGTATCGGCTCACTTCTGTGAGGATAGCCAGTTATGAGTAAAAGAAAAGTGGCGATCGTCGGTTCCGGCAACATCGGTACCGATCTGATGATTAAGATCCTGCGTAACGCTAAACATCTGGAAATGGGGGCGATGGTGGGTATCGATCCCGAGTCGGATGGCCTGGCGCGCGCGCGTCGTCTGGGCGTCCCGACCTGTCATAGCGGTGTGGAAGGCCTGATTGTGATGCAGGAATTCGCCGACATTGATTTTGTCTTTGATGCCACCAGTGTGGGGGCACATGTTAAAAACGAAGCTATTCTCCGGGCGGCTAAACCGGGGATCCGTCTGATCGATCTGACGCCTGCGGCGATTGGCCCTTACTGTGTGCCGGTGGTTAATCTGGAAGAAAATCTTAATCAGACTAACGTCAATATGGTGACCTGCGGTGGCCAAGCGACCATCCCGATGGTGGCGGCAGTCGCGCGAGTGGCCAGAGTCCACTATGCCGAGATCGTTGCCTCTATTGCCAGTAAGTCCGCAGGGCCGGGTACTCGCGCCAATATTGACGAGTTTACCGAAACCACCAGCAAGGCGATTGAGGCTGTCGGTGGCGCAGAGAGAGGAAAAGCCATTATTGTTTTGAACCCCGCAGAGCCGCCGCTCATGATGCGTGATACGGTTTATGTGCTAAGCGAAGCCGCCGATCGCGCAAAGGTTGAGGCGTCGATTAATGCAATGGCAGCCGCTGTGCAGGCCTATGTTCCCGGCTATCGCCTAAAACAGAAGGTGCAGTTTGATGAGATCCCGGCGGAAGCCCCGCTCAATCTGCCCGGCATTGGGCGTTTTTCTGGCCTCAAAACCTCCGTGTTTGTGGAAGTTGAGGGGGCAGCACACTACCTGCCTGCCTTTGCAGGCAACCTCGATATCATGACTTCCGCTGCGCTGGCAACCGCTGAGCGCATGGCTCAGGCGATGACGGATGCTACAGGAGAACAGAGATGAACGAGAAAAAACTCTATATCTCGGATGTAACTTTGCGCGACGGGATGCACGCCATTCGCCACCAGTATACGCTGCAGAACGTACAAGATATTGCCAGAGTGCTGGATGCCGCGAAGGTGGATTCGATTGAAGTTGCGCACGGCGATGGCCTGCAAGGGAGCGGCTTTAACTATGGTTTTGGCGCACATACCGATCTGGCGTGGATCGAGGCGGCGGCGGACGTCACCCATCATGCAAAAATCGCCACGCTGCTGTTGCCGGGCATTGGCACGATCCACGATCTGAAAGATGCCTATAGCGCCGGGGCGCGGGTTGTGCGCGTGGCCACTCACTGTACCGAAGCGGACGTCTCTAAACAGCATATCGCCTATGCGCGTGAGCTTGGTATGGACACCGTGGGTTTCCTGATGATGAGCCATATGACCACGCCGGACAATCTGGCAAGCCAGGCGAAACTGATGGAAAGCTACGGGGCAACCTGTATCTACGTGGTAGATTCCGGCGGAGCGATGAACATGAACGATATTCGCGCCCGTTTCCGTGCCTTGAAAGCGGTACTTCAACCTGAAACGCTTACCGGTATCCATGCGCACCACAACCTGAGCTTAGGGGTTGCCAACTCGATTGTCGCCGTGGAGGAAGGCTGCGATCGTGTAGATGCCAGCCTGGCCGGAATGGGCGCCGGTGCCGGCAATGCACCGCTTGAAGTGTTTATTGCGGCGGCGGATAAGCTTGGCTGGAACCACGGCACCGATCTGTATGCCCTGATGGACGCGGCGGACGATCTGGTGCGTCCGTTGCAGGATCGGCCCGTTCGCGTCGATCGCGAAACGCTGGCGCTGGGCTATGCCGGAGTTTACTCCAGCTTCCTGCGCCACTGTGAAGTGGCTGCGGCGAAATATGGCATCAACGCAGTGGATATTCTGGTTGAGCTGGGTAAACGCCGCATGGTGGGAGGACAGGAAGATATGATCGTCGATGTCGCGCTGGATCTTTGTTCCCGCCAGCAAGAACGCTCTGGCTCCTGACTTGCTGAGAGCCGTCGCTTCCTGCGGTAGCAGGGTGAATAGGGGCGGCTCTCGTCACTCAATCTGACCCTGATTTTCTGGATACGAAGGGGGAAATTAAAGAGCATCTGAAGAGGTTTTTACGTTAATTTATTGAATTTATTTCGAACGGGAACTTGCTAGGGAGTATAAAAAAGAAAAGGTGGTGCCAGACTCGGAATCATATCCACGATTAACATGCTGTTTGTTATTGGTATTGTTGGTATTTCTTGTAAATAACGACCCCACGAAGGCTCCCACAAAGAATCGCTTTGGTTTTTTTGAGGGTTATCACGAAGAATCGGTGTTTAAGGGTAGAGGCTTCGTTATGTGTGGAGTCAGGTCCACACATAACGGTCTGAGGTCCACATATAGTGGATGGAACTCCACACATAACGGTTCGAGGTCCACATATAACGGTGTGAAAAACATACCTACCTCGCCCGCGGGGTGTTGAACCGTCACGCCTGCATTGAGCTTTACGCTGATATGTCGGATTAGGCACTTTTGAGATAATATTTGACAGTGTTAATTATTATTTATTGAATTACATAAATATTTTAATCGGTTTTTGAGATATGGACATGAGGCAGTTGAGATAACTAAACATCATGGCTCAATTCATTTCCTCAGAACCAGAGCTAAAAGTACTGCTCCAGAACTCCTTCTAACTTGCTCACCGCCGCCGTATTCTTGGCCGGGTTCTTTTCCTTCAGTACGGCCAGATTACGCAGCTTCCAGCGAATAGCCGGTAGGTGTTGAATTTCAGGATAGCGATACAGCGACCAGTCAGGGGTATTTTGCTTATAACTGAGTAAGAACTGGCGATCCCTGTCCGTAAGATGCGATTTCAGTGCTTGTGGCAACAACGTCGTTACTGATAAAAGCGACTCCAGCGATGTTTCCCGCTGTGTTGTCATTCCTGAAAATTCCTGTGCGTACAATGTGGCGATCCGCGCTGTATCCCAGTTGGGAGTCAGTAACTCAGCAATGGGGCGAGGATGGCCTGCCAGATAGCAAAGAAAACCGTCAAAGATCTCGCGCGTCAGGCCCGGTTTTTTCAGCATATTTAGCACGTCAAACAGATCGCGCGGATGCTGGCGATCGAGCGCGGCGCAGATTTTACCGCCATAAAGATCTGCCAGCGAAACGACATTCATGGTGGTGAATCCATATTCCATTTCCACCTGTTCACATACTGGCATTTCTGTTGGTGGCAGCAGCAGCCCGCGCCAGACTGGACTAACCTCGATCTTTATCTGTGCATCAGTGGTATTCACAATGATGCGCTTCTCATCCGCTTTATTTTCCTGTCGAATCGCGGTGATCCCCGGTTTACTGTTCAGCGATGCAGTAATTCTCTTCAAAGCATCGTTGATAGCTGCCAAATCGGTATCGCGATCCGCAAAGGTCTTATACGCCAGATCGATATCCACCGACAGACGGGGAAAATCCTGCACAAACAAATTGATTGCTGTGCCGCCTTTCAATGCGAAACAGGATTCCTTCGCCACATGCGGCAGGGCAGCCATTAATAGCCTGACCTGCCGGGCATAACTATCACGCAGATCCATCTTCGACTCCTTCCGGTTTAAATGCGCGGGGAACGGTGATTTGATAATCCGGTTCCAGCCAGCCGCCGGGAACGATTTGCCGTTTTCCCGTACCTGTTTCTATACCGCTTTGATCGAGATACCGAAAATAAGGATGCTCATTGCGCCGGGCAAGATAGAGCATCACCCGGTTGGTTTTAACCGAATGGCTGGCGCAGAGCAGTGTTTGCAATTTACGCGGACTGAGAAGATTCATTCCCTGAAACAGAGCATCGGCATGCTCGAACGAGATCAACGAAGGAACACCGCAGGCGATCTCATACGCGGCCAGTTCCGGGACACTGCCTGCTAACTGCCGGTCGCCAATTTTCAGTTCCGTGGTCAATAACGTGATATCAACGGTAAGGCCTGACGTATACAGCGTGACAAACGTCGCGGATTGTTCAAAGGTGGCGAACCATCCCGGCAGTTTGACGTAAGCCGGAAGCGCGAGCCAGATTTGTTGTCTGCCCGGCTCGGTATAGTGAGCGTGGCCCTGTAGTGCAAGGCTGGTCAGCCCCGCTACACGAACCGGTTTTTCCCACTGCGTTTGCAGGCAGTAAACCGCATCCACCCAGTCTGGATCGCGACCCGTCCGGCAGTAAACGCCGTGAGCGATTCGTCTGAGCCAGCCATTCTGGACATAGAGATAAGAGAGCTTACGATCTATGCCGTTACGGGTAAGCCATGATTGGAGCAGCACCTGACCAGGGAGGGTGTTTTGCATCAACCAGTTTAGATAGTTTGGCAAATGTCGCCTCTTGATGGACAATTTTGAAAATTATTAAACCATTTTAAAGTCATCAATGCTGCATAGCAACATTAGGTTTGATTATTCTGTGATATGTCGCTTTAAATCGACATATCTGTGAGAATATAAACTTCTGGTCGCGACAGACAAGCGGACTCAAACGTATTCGGTCAGTTTAAGCGAAACGTGTAACATAGACGCAAAGCTAAACAATAATCCCTCATACGATTTTGCGAGGCGGATTCCAGATTAACGCCACGCCTCGCTTATCGTAATAAAACTGCTTGAGGCCTGTAATTGATAGCGGTATCTTTTGCCCGTACCTGCAAATTCAGGTGCCGGGTTTAGCAGCCTGACTATCAACGCGGACAGCCGCCGTTTTTCGTAGTGCGGTTTTTTTGTGTCCTTCATACGCCCATATTATGGTGGGGCGTAGCGGGGAGCGTTCGCGCTCGCCGGTTCCGTTGATGCCGGTCTGCTAACCCTGTTACGTCTCACCACCCCGTTTAGCAGCGGTCTGGTGAGGTTTGCAAAACCTAATCAACGAGGCTGCCCCTATGGCTACTACCCCAATCCAAACACACCCATTACTTTCCGTTCCCTTCAACGCCGCCACTGATTTCACTGTCCTTGCCAGCCACTGCGAAAACTTCGCCGAAACTCTGATTGAAAGCAAAGATATGGCGTTAAAAATGGCGCTTTGCGGCAGACTCAACGCCGCTCTGACGCTGCTCCAGCCCACGCTGTTAGAACCCATCCCTCCCCATCTTGTTGAAAGCCTGACCGTTGATACTCTCCCTGCAAACTCTCCCCAGTTTGAGCCTGAATGCACCGAACTTTGCAACTACTGCCTTGCCCTGACGCAGACGCTGGCGGGACAGGGATTTTCCTCTGAAACGGAGAAACAGTTGAGTTATCTGCTGTATGACCTGATCAATTACTTTGCGGCGGAAATGAAAGCCCCGCGCTGGCTGCGCACCGCCGACGGCGTGAAGTTTATCGACGAGGTGGCGGTATGTGTATGATGCAATCGGACGGGCAGCCCACCGACATTATTACTGTGTTGAAAAAGCAGGAGAGAAGATCTCGAAACACAGCAGGTTTGCCCTCATAAAGGTAAGGGCTATTGTGGGGGCTTTACCATTGATCGAACCCAAAGACCCCCAACGAGACCCATAAAAATACGGGCGTAACAAAACTCAGGGATGCTCTACAGTATGAGGAAATCTGATTGATTAGCGAATTTTCCTAATGCTTTCAAACGAATATATGAAGGGATTTAAAAAGCAAAAACCCGCTAAAAAGCGGGTTCTTTGAAGAAGTGGTGCCCGGACTCGGAATCGAACCAAGGACACGGGGATTTTCAATCCCCTGCTCTACCGACTGAGCTATCCGGGCAACGGCGGGCATTAAACCCGATTCGGCCCGCTTCGTCAATGACAAATCGTCAAAAGGGCGTTTGACTGATTAACATTGCGGCGTTTTGCCGTTTAAAGGAGAAAAATCACCCGTCTAGCGGGTGATTTTCGCTGATGGCTATAGCCCTTCAGTCACAATTTTGGCCGCTGAGGCCAGAACGTCTCGACGAGCCTTGGCGTTCTGCTGGGGCTGGGTGAAGTAGGTGACCAAAATCAGCGGGGCGCGGTTTTCAGGCCAGATTACGGCGATGTCGTTAGTCGTGCCGTAGTCGCCGCTGCCGGTTTTATCCCCGACGATCCAATTTTTTGGCAGGCCTGCGCGGATGCTGGCGTCGCCGGTTGTATTTCCTTTCATCCATTCGACTAGCTGAGCGCGCTGCGTTTCACCAAGGGCGTTATCCAGCGTCAGGCTGCGCAGGCTTTTTGCCATCGCCAGTGGGGTAGTGGTGTCGCGTGGGTCGCCGGGAAGGGCGGAGTTCAGCGCGGGCTCAGTGCGATCCAGGCGATAGGTAGTGTCGCCGATAGAGCGCGCAAAGGCGGTGACTTTCTCTGGCCCGCCAAGGTGGGTGAGGATTTTGTTCATGGCGGTATTGTCGCTGTATTGAAGCGTCGCCGCGCTCATTTCAGCCAGCGTCATTCCTGCACCCAAGTGCTTCTTGGCAATTGGGCTCCAGTTGGTCAGATCGGCTTTTGTAATCGCAACCTTTTTACTCAGCACGCGGCTATCGGTTTCACTCTGCTTTAACACCGCTGCGGCGGCCATGACCTTACTGGTGCTGCACATGGCAAAGCGTTCATCACCGCGATAAACAATCTGTGAGTTATCGGCGGTGTTGATCAGGGCAACGCCCAGACGACCTCCGGTGCTTTTTTCCAAATCGGCCAGCTTCTGCTGGAGAGCGTCCGCGTTCGGTGCGGTATTTGCCCACAGTGAGGCGCTGCCAAAGAGTAGCGGTACTGTGGCGGCGGCGATAAGCGCCGTGTGGCGGAAGGCGTTTTTAAGCATGAATAGCTCCTTGGGTAATAAATAGCCTGTAACGTGAAAGAACATAAAAGAATAAGTATTGCCAAGGGCGTCTTAAAAATGCACTTTCTGTTATTTACTCAGTCGTTGTCAGAAAATAAAAGAGGCATGATTTATTTTATCTATATGAAAAATAGTTAATTAAAATAAATTCGGCCTGAAGTTATCGTCTTGTGGCAGAACTATCCGCCGTTACGGGTTTATTGACAAGCGAGAAGAATTTCCCATAGCCTAAAGAAAATCTAATGGGTAACTGTTTATGCGTGCAAATCTTCCCCTTAATGCGCTACGCGCGTTTGAAGCCTCGGCCAGGCATTTGAGCTTTACGCGAGCGGCGATGGAGCTCTACGTGACTCAGGCAGCCGTCAGCCAGCAGGTTCGTATGCTTGAGGAGCGCCTTGGTATGGTTCTTTTCAAGCGTCTGCCGAGAGGGTTGGAAATGACCGACGAGGCGCAGGCGTTGTTTGCCGTGCTCACTGACGTGTTCGGTCAGATTGAAAATATTTTTAATAAGTTTGAAAGCGGCGGATATCGCGAAGTGCTTACCGTGGCGGCGGTTGGCACCTTTGCCGTAGGCTGGCTTTTCCCGCGTCTTGAAAAGTTTCGGCAGCTGCATCCTTTCGTTGAGCTGAGGCTGCGTACTAATAACAACGTCGTTAATCTGGCGGCAGAAGGGCTGGATTTTGCCATCCGCTTCGGTTCTGGATCTTGGCCGTCAACCCATAACGACATGCTGCTGAATGCGCCGCTCAGCGTGCTCTGTACGGCTGAAACCGCGCAGAGATTGAATACCCCCGCCGATCTTCTGAAAGAGAACCTGCTGCGCTCTTATCGCGTTGAAGAGTGGGACAGCTGGTTTGCCGCGGCAGGGCTGGCGGCGGAGAGAGTGAACGGCCTAGTCTTTGACTCATCGCGCCTGATGGTTGAGGCCGCTATTCACACCGGCGGCGTGGCGCTGGCGCCGCCGAAGATGTTTACCCGAGAGCTGGAGGCGGCGCAGCTTGTTCGCCCGTTTGATATCGACGTCGATATGGGAAGCTACTGGCTAACGCACCTGAAGTCGAAGCCTATAACGCCCGCCATGGAGATCTTTCGTGACTGGATTGTGAAGGAGGCAGCGGCGTAGCGCCGCCTGCAGATTCGGACAGTAAAACGCCCGCATAGCGGGCGTTATCGAAGTGAGCGCGTGAGTGAAAAGCGCGTTAGGGCTTCACGACGTGAGTGACCCAGTCATACAGCTTCCAGGTTCCTCCCGCGCGGATGCCCTTACAGGCTCCTGTGGTGTAAGACTGGCTTTTCTGAAATTCGCGGCCATCCCATGTCCATTCGTCCTGCGACCAGCAGTCGCCGATACCGCGGCCTTTCTGGCTTGACAGCAAAGCGCCGTTTCCATAGTAAGTGAAGTCAGTACCAATCAGCGTCGGCGCCGTTTTTAGCTCGCTGTCGATAAGCCAGTAGGCGCTGCCGTAGTTATAGGCGGCCATCCAGCATGCGCCTGTGATAAGCGAGTGCTTCTCGTCCAGCGCAATGACTCGCAGGCTTTCTTTGCGTGCGTTCTCTGTTTCGCCAGACATAAAGCATGAGTCTTCATTAAGCAGCGTTTGGCTTAATGCAGGCCACAGGGCGTCAAGCTTATCCTGAGGGAACGGCTTTTCTTTACTGTCTGGGAATATACTAGCGGCAACGATTTTAGGCAGCACTGGAGCAGGTGGTACACCGCTTTCGCTTTTGCTGCCTTTCTTCATCAGCGCACCGGACGTGCCCAAGCGCCCCTGAAATTCGTCCATTTTTAACAAAACGGCATTCACGCCGCTGCTGGAAATTTCCTGAGCCTTTGTGCCCTGATAAAATACGACCGGCTTGGATTGAATCAGCGCAGTAATAAGAGAGGAGGTTTGCTTTGGCGTTAAGATCCACTGGCCGTCTTCGCCCTGTTTCAGCGCAAGTTTGGCTCCGCTGTCGATAGACATCGTCACGCTTTCGGTGGTCGCTGTCTCGTCGTCAAAATCGCTGAAAACGACGGCCGCACTGACGTTTTTCCCGGCTCCCGCCTCCCGCGTTAGCAAAACGGAGATCGCGTTTTCTTCAACGCCGTACCCGGCCGCTCGGCAGGTGTGGGCGTTATCACAGACCATTTCCCAGTCTTTGTGGTCAAACGAGATGCCCTCGGATTCAGCTGCAAGGAGGGAATGGGAAAACAGCAGCGCTAGCGTTATAGCTAAAGAAGTACGCATGATTATCTCCATATTTATCGTTACTACTGTCCCTTAGTGAACAATGCCGTGGCGTTTCAGGTGTTCATGAAATGCCTGAGCGTCCATAAATCCGGTGACGCGCGCTTCGACGATCTCTTTACCCTGAGCGTCGAAGAAAAGGATGCTGGGCAGGCCAAGCACGTTAAGCTGCTTTAACAGCTGTGCGTGGCGTTCCTCGTTGGCAGTGACGTCAGCCTTAAGCAGAACCGTGCCGGAAAGCGCCTGCACCACGTCGGCGTGGCTCAGCGTTTCTTTGTCTAGCTGCTTACAGGCAACACACCAGTCAGCGTAGAGATCGAGCATTACCGGTTTGCCCTTGGCCTGAGCGATAGCCTGATTCAGCTCGCTGACGTCAGACACGTAGGCAAAGCGCCCTTCAGAGGGAAGGACGGATGCAGTCGGCGCACCAAAGGCCCAGTCCTGTAGAGGGCGAGCGCAGATAAACGCCGCAGCCAGCAGCACGATCTGCAGGACGCGTACCCACGAGGCGCTGGCTTTCAGGCTGGTAATAAACGCCCAGGCGAAGAAGGCAACGCCGAGGGCGCTCCACATGCGCAGACCCCATACGTCGCCGACAACGCGCTCAAGGAGGAATACCGGCAGGGCAAGGATCACAAAGCCAAAGGCGGTTTTCACGCTCTCCATCCACGGCCCGCTCTTGGGCAGCAGCCGGTTGCCAAAAACGGCCACCAGAATCAGCGGCAGGCCCATGCCCAGCGCGTAAAGGTACAGTGTTCCACCGCCCACCAGCAGGTTACCGCTTTGAGCAATATAGAGCAGAATAGCCGTCAACGGCGCGGTGGTGCAGGGGGAGCTGATAAGCCCCGCCAGTGCGCCCATAGCAAAGACGCCGAACGTGGAGCCGGACTTCTGGTCATTGCTCCACTGTGTGAGGCGAGTCTGTATGGAAGAAGGCATCTGCAGGGTAAAGACGCCGAACATCGACAGCGCCAGCAGGATAAACAGCGCCGAGAGCCCAATCAGCACCGCAGGGTGCTGGAAATAGGCCTGAAACTGCATGCCGGCAGCCGCGACGACAATGCCCAGCGCCGTATAGGTGATAGCCATCCCCTGGACGTAAACGAAGGCCAGAAAGAACGCGCGACCAAGGCTCATGCGCTGCTTGCTGCCGAGGATCAGGCTGGAAATCAGCGGATACATGGGGAGCACGCAGGGGGTTGCCGCAGCGACGATGCCGATAAGCAGCGCCCAGAGCGGGGAAAACGGCAGTGATTCGGTACTGCTTTCCTGCGTTGCTGCTGGCTGGCTGGCCGATGTTGATGTTGTTGATGCGCTCGATGAGGCGGAATCGGTTTCTCCCGACGTTAAGGCGCTTAGCGGTACTTTACGGGTTTCTGGCGGGTAGCAGAAACCGGCCTCGGCACAGCCCTGATAGGTCACGGTGACAATGGCGTCAGCGCTGGCCTGTGTCAGCGTCAGAGGAATATCCAGCGAGTTGGTGTACACCAGCGTTTCGCCGTAGAAATTATCGTGGTGAGTTTGCGCCTGTGGCAGGGTGAAAGGGGCAAGTTCGGCGCTCTTTGGCTCAATCTTTATCTGATGCTGGTACAGATAGTAGCCGGGAGCAATGCTCCACTTTAGCGTCAGCTGCTGGTTGTTTTGCTGAAAATCAAAGGCAAACGCGCTGTCGACGTTGAGAAATTTGTTCTTGCCGGAGAGGCTGTCAAATGGAGATGCCTGTATGCTAAAGGCGCTGAAAAGCAGCGCCAGCCAGAAAAATGCAATCAGTTTAGAGAGCCGTTTAGCCATGATAGATAGTCTTTATTACCGCCGCTGACGTCGATAGCCAACAGCTCTGGTGTTTCATAAGGGTGGTGCTGTTTCAGCATGTCCATTAGAGCGTCCTGATGCTGCCTGTCGGTTTTCAGCAGCATCTGCACTTCATACTCCTGCTCCAGCTTCCCGTGCCAGTGATAGAGAGACGTCGCGCCGGGCAGCAGGGTTACGCAGGCGGCGAGCTTTTCGTTCAAGACTTTGGCCGCCAGCCCTTGAGCGCTGGCTTCATCGGGTGCGGTGCATAAAACGAGCACAGCATGGACAGGTGATGCTTCAGAGCTATCTGATTTCATTATGTTTACCTCAAGCCGGTGGGAAAACACATGACGCATGGGAAACACTATACCGATCGAGGGGAGGATTGTCAGTAAACGGAAGGCGGCAGCGGAAAGAAAAGAATAGAGCAGAAAGAAAACTGGGGCGCATAGCGCCCCAGTGGGTTCCCAGAGATCTTTATAGATTACAGAACCATGTTGCCTACAATAAATCCGAACAGTACTGACAGGGCGATGGCGACAACGCCAGGGACCAGGAAGGAGTGGTTAAACACAAACTTCCCGATACGGGTTGAACCAGTGTCGTCCATCTGTACGGCGGCCAGCAGGGTTGGGTAGGTTGGCAGAACAAACAGCGCAGAAACCGCTGCGAAAGACGCCACTACGCCAACTGGAGAAACGCCCAGCGCCAGCGCAGCAGGCAGCAGAGCTTTTGCCGTTGCTGCCTGTGAGTACAGCAGAGTAGCAGCGAAGAACAGGATGATAGACAGCATCCAAGCGTGGTCTTGCAGCAGGCTGCCAGAGAACTCTTTGATCTCGTTGATGTGAGCCTGAACGAAGGTATCGCCCAGCCATGCAACGCCAAGTACGCAGACGCAGGCGCTCATACCGGACTTGAAGGTAGCCGCGTTCAGGATCTGGTTGGTGTCGATTTTACAGAACACGCAGATTGCCGTAGCGATGGTCAGCATGAAGACGATGATAGCGTGGTCACGACCCAGGATTGGGTTCTCGATCAGGCCAACAGAGCCGCTGATTGCAGTCGCATAGGCCATAACGGCGACGATACCGATCAGGAACAGTACCACAGACAGCTTGGCACCTGGCTTAATTACGATGTCGGCAACTTTGGTGTCGCTGACCAGACCTTTAGCGAGGCGGTCTTTGTAAACTGGATCGTCTTTCAGCTCGCAGCCAAGGAAGTTACTGACGATAGCGGTCAGCATTACGGCCACAAAGGTAGTTGGAATACAGATACCCAGCAGCATCAGGTAGCTAACGCCAACCGGCTCCAGAATGCCCGCCGTAAAGACGACCGCAGCAGAAATTGGAGATGCGGTAATCGCGATTTGTGAAGCCACAACGGCGATTGACAGCGGACGGGAAGGACGAATGCCCTGACCTTTCGCGACTTCGGCGATAACCGGCATGGTGGAGAATGCGGTGTGACCAGTACCTGCCAGCAGCGTCATGATATAGGTGACGATAGGAGCGAGGAACGTGATGTATTTAGGGTGCTTACGCAGTAGCTTCGCTGCGAGGCTAACCAGGTAGTCCATACCGCCGGCAACCTGCATAGCTGCGATCGCTGCGATAACGGACATGATGATTTGGATAACGTCAAACGGAATGTTGCCGGGTTTGATCTGGCAAAAAACGCTCAGCACCAGAACGCCAAGGCCTCCTGCGTAGCCGATGGCAATCCCTCCAAGGCGAGAGCCCAGATAGATTGCAAGCAGGACGATCACAAATTGCACTGCTAACATATAATTATTTCCTTGATTTAAGCGTGTTAAAAAATAGAGTTAACACAAAATAAAGCGCTGATATCGTTAATAGATGATAAAAAGGCATGTCTTCTATGCGATAACATGCCCTTTATCTCCTATTCCTGTTGCCGTTAATGTTGCTGCTTAGCTTGCTCTTGTGTTACTCCGGGCACTTCATCCGGGGATTTGCACCGTTGCCTCAGGCGGCAACTCAACATTCACAGGTATAACGATTGACTAGTCGTCGTAACGCTTAGCCTTGTACTCTGGGTGCATCAGGTTCTTCACAGAGAAGATGTCATCCAGTTGAGCTTCGGTCAGCAGGCCGCGCTCCAGAACAACTTCACGTACGCTCTTACCTGTTTCAGCACAGATCTTACCAACGATGTCGCCGTTGTGGTGACCGATGAACGGGTTCAGGTAGGTAACGATACCGATTGAGTTGAAGACAAAGGCTTCACACACTTCTTTGTTAGCGGTAATGCCGTCAACGCACTTCTCAACCAGGTTGTGGCAGGCATTGGACAGGATTTCGATAGACTCGAACATGGCCTGACCGATAACCGGCTCCATCACGTTCAGCTGCAGCTGACCGGCTTCTGAAGCCATAGTGACGCAAATGTCATTACCGATGACTTTGAAGCAAACCTGGTTAACGACTTCTGGAATAACCGGGTTAACTTTAGCTGGCATGATAGAAGAACCGGCCTGCAGTTCAGGCAGGTTGATTTCGTTCAGGCCTGCACGTGGGCCGGAGGACAGTAAACGAAGGTCGTTACAGATTTTAGAAACTTTAACAGCCATACGCTTAAGCGCGCCGTGAACCATAACGTAAGCGCCGCAGTCAGAGGTCGCTTCGATCAGGTCTTCAGCCGGTACGCAGGCAAAACCAGTCACTTCAGCCAGCTTTTTCACCGCCAGAGGAGAGTACTCTTTTGGTGTGTTCAGGCCAGTACCGATAGCGGTAGCGCCCAGGTTAACTTCCAGCAGCAGCTCTGCGGTGCGGTGGATGTTTTTCACTTCTTCTTTCAGCAGTACGCTGAACGCGTGGAATTCCTGACCCAGAGTCATAGGAACGGCGTCTTGCAGCTGAGTACGGCCCATTTTCAGGACTTCTTTAAACTCTTCTGCTTTACGGTCGAAACCAGCGCGCAGTACTTCGATCGCATCGATCAGCTTCATTAGAGAAGCGTAAACGGCGATACGGAAACCGGTAGGGTAGGCATCGTTGGTTGACTGGCACTTGTTAACGTGGTCGTTCGGGTTCAGATACTGATATTCACCCTTCTGGTGACCCATCAACTCAAGACCGATGTTAGCGATAACTTCGTTGGTGTTCATGTTAACGGAGGTACCCGCGCCGCCCTGATAGACGTCAACTGGGAACTGGTCCATGCACTTGCCGTTTTTCAGTACTTCATCACAGGCTTGAATAATAGTGTCGGCAATAGCGCGAGGAATTGTTTTCAGCTCTTTGTTCGCCAGCGCTGCTGCTTTTTTCACCATTACCATGCCGCGAACAAATTCAGGAACGTCACTGATCTTGCTGTTGCTGATATAAAAGTTTTCGATAGCACGCAGAGTGTGAACGCCGTAGTATGCTTCGGCAGGAACTTCGCGTGTGCCTAACAGGTCTTCTTCAATACGGATATTATTTGACATGTAAACCTTCTTTTTATACCAAGATGAATAAACAGTGAAAAACAAGCTGTAAAAAACTTCTATAACAAAAGCGTTGGAGCTCTTGATGTCGGTGATCATATGCTCCTTTTTGCCAAAAGTATGAACCTAGATCAGATAATTGACATCATAAGAAATATAAATGGCATAAACGTGATTTAAATCACACAAAAGAGGTAGGTGGTGTTTTTGTCGTCATCTGGATAATTTAAAGATAACATCACTAAATTATCGACTTTATAGCAGTACATTAAACTGGAATGTTGTTTTTTAATGGTGCGTTAATGAAGGGTCTCATTGGTGTTAATGGTTTTATTCATTCCGTTGGAAAACTTTTAACATAGTGACATAAAACGTAATGTTTTTATTGCATTAAGGAGTCGTTGTGCGTTGGTTGCTGCCTATTTTTTTGTTCCTGTTAGTCTATATAGAAATTACACTCTTTATTAAAGTTTCCGATGGCATAGGCGTGGCATTAACCCTGCTGTTGGTGATAGCAACATCCTGTTTGGGCGTCTCAATGGTGCGCCAGCAGGGCGTTCGCACGCTTATTCAGATGCAAACCAAGCTCAGCCAAGGGGAAAACCCAGCGGCAGAAATGGTGAAAAGCGTTTCTCTGCTGATTGCCGGTTTTCTGTTATTAATTCCCGGCTTTTTTACCGACTTCTTGGGGCTACTGTTGTTGCTACCACCGGTTCAGAAATTGTTAACGCTACGCATGTTGCCCTATATTCACGTGTTTGGCGCTTCGCCACCGCCCGGCTTTTCTGATGGAAATTCGCAGGGGCAGGGGGGATACACTGTAGAAGGCGAATTTGAACGCAAAAATGATGAAGACACCCAACGCCTTGACGATAAGCAAGACAAATAGACCGCCTGTTCAGGCGTGTGAACAATGGCTGAAACGTAGCCAAAGGCGTGCGCTGACAAATTTTTTTCTTTTTTCCTCTTGAAGCCGTCGGTTTCGCCCCCATTATCAAACCCACAGGGCGGGTAAACAAAAAGTTACCCGCTTAACCCTAACCTGGTAAGGACCTTCTTAAAGGAGAGCTATCAATGAAAATTCGTCCACTACACGACCGTGTGATTGTTAAGCGTAAAGATGTTGAAACTAAATCAGCGGGCGGCATCGTACTGACCGGTTCTGCAGCGGCTAAGTCTACTCGCGGCGAAGTGCTGGCGGTTGGCAACGGTCGTATTTTAGAAAACGGCGAAGTCAAAGCCCTGGACGTGAAAGTCGGCGATATCGTTATTTTTAACGACGGCTACGGCGTTAAAGCAGAAAAGATCGATAACGAAGACGTTCTGATTATGTCCGAAAGCGACATTCTAGCGATTGTTGAAGCGTAATTAATAACGCTCTTTTTTGAACTGAATGAAAAGTTAAGGGAAACCTCAAGATGGCAGCTAAAGACGTAAAATTTGGTAACGACGCTCGCACAAAAATGCTGCGTGGCGTAAATGTTCTGGCAGACGCGGTAAAAGTCACTCTGGGCCCTAAAGGCCGTAACGTCGTACTGGACAAGTCCTTCGGCGCACCGACAATTACTAAAGACGGCGTGTCCGTTGCCCGCGAAATCGAGCTGGAAGACAAGTTTGAAAACATGGGCGCTCAGATGGTGAAGGAAGTTGCTTCCAAAGCCAACGACGCAGCCGGTGACGGCACAACAACTGCAACCGTACTGGCACAGTCCATCATCACCGAAGGCCTGAAGGCCGTCGCAGCGGGCATGAACCCGATGGATCTCAAGCGCGGTATCGACAAAGCCGTTGTTGCAGCAGTAGAAGAGCTGAAGAAGCTGTCTGTACCGTGCTCTGATTCTAAAGCCATTGCTCAGGTCGGCACCATTTCCGCCAACTCTGACGTTACCGTCGGCGCGCTGATCGCTGAAGCGATGGAAAAAGTAGGTAAAGAAGGCGTTATCACCGTTGAAGAAGGCACTGGCCTGGAAGACGAGCTGGACGTCGTAGAAGGTATGCAGTTCGATCGCGGTTACCTGTCTCCTTACTTCATCAACAAGCCTGAAACTGGCGCTGTTGAACTGGAAAGTCCATACATCCTGCTGGTAGACAAGAAGATCTCCAACATCCGCGAAATGCTGCCTGTGCTGGAAGCCGTTGCTAAAGCCGGTAAGCCTCTGGCCATCGTGGCTGAAGACGTTGAAGGCGAAGCGCTGGCGACTCTGGTGGTTAACACCATGCGCGGCATCGTGAAAGTTGCTGCTGTTAAGGCGCCTGGCTTCGGCGATCGCCGCAAAGCTATGCTGCAGGATATTGCTATCCTGACTGGCGGCACCGTGATTTCTGAAGAGATCGGTCTGGAGCTGGAAAAAGCGACTCTGGAAGATCTGGGTCAGGCTAAGCGCGTAGTGATCAACAAAGACACCACCACCATCATCGACGGTGTGGGTGAAGAAGGCGCTATCAAAGGCCGCGTTGCTCAGATTCGCCAGCAGATCGAAGAAGCGACCTCTGATTACGATCGCGAAAAACTGCAAGAGCGCGTTGCTAAACTGGCAGGCGGCGTTGCCGTACTGAAAGTTGGCGCTGCGACCGAAATCGAAATGAAAGAGAAGAAAGCCCGCGTAGAAGACGCCCTTCAGGCGACTCGCGCTGCGGTTGAAGAAGGCGTTGTTGCAGGCGGTGGCGTTGCGCTCATCCGCGTTGCTGCCAAGATCACTGGCGTGAAGGGCGATAACGCCGACCAGGACGTGGGCGTTCGCGTAGCGCTGCGCGCGATGGAGTCTCCACTGCGTCAAATCGTTGCTAACGCAGGCGAAGAGCCGTCAGTTGTGGCTAACAGCGTGAAAGCAGGCGAAGGCAGCTACGGCTACAACGCTGCTACTGAGCAGTATGGCGACATGATCGAAATGGGTATTCTGGATCCAACCAAAGTGACTCGTTCTGCACTGCAGTACGCAGCGTCTATCGCTGGCCTGATGATCACCACCGAGTGCATGATCACCGATATGCCTAAGGGCGATGCTCCTGACTTAGGCGCAGGCGGCGGCATGGGCGGTATGGGTGGAATGGGCGGCATGATGTAATCAGCTCTTTGAGCTGATGCCGCGCCCGGCCTTTTGAAAAACGAAAGGTCGGTTCCGCAAAATCGCAAAACGAAATGGGCAGGATAATTATCCTGCCCATTTTTTATGCCTATTTTCTTATTGTAGAAAACCTAGCCATTAACTGTCAGTCGCGTCTCTAAAGTCTCCCAGATCCCGATCGGCCACTTCCGGCATCACCAGAGCAGACAGCAGGCCAATGCAGGAATAGCAGATAAGCATGACTACGATGGGATACCAACTGCCGGTCATCTGGCAGAAGATCCCTGCCAGCAGTGGCCCGAGTCCGGTTGCAAACAGGCCGCCAATCTCTTTGGAAATAGCCATTTGAGAGAAGCGATTTTTTGCGCCGAACATTTCAGCCATGGTGATCCCTTCAATGGCAGCCTGCCCCAGCACCGCAACGCTGTGTATCAGAATAAGGCACAGCGTAATGGTGCTTACTGACTGGGCACCGTCAACGATGATTGACAGCATCGGGTAGGCCAGCACGATAGAGCACAGCGTCAGGACAATATAGGGTATGCGCCGACCAATCCTATCCGAGAGCCAGCCGATAAGAGGGATTGTGATAAAGCCGACGATCGAGCTAATCATCATGGCGTCAGTGGGGATGGCTTTATTAAAGAGCAGCGTTTGAACCAGATATCCGGCAAGGAAAGTCTGGATAATGCCTGAGTTGCCTGCCTGACCAAAGCGCAGACCGGTGGCGATCCAAAACGATTTACCCTTAAGCAGCTGTAGAATCGGCGTGCTTTCAGGCTGTGCCGCCTGTGGACTCGCATCGCCGTGTACGCCTTCAAATACCGGGCTTTCTTTCAGGTTCATTCGCAGCCAAATGGCAAATCCCATCACCACAAAGCTGGCTAGGAAGGGAATGCGCCAGGCCCAAGAGACAATGTCTTCGTTGCTGAAGGCGAAAAACATCACTGCCCAAATGGCCGTTGCGCTTAACGTACCGCAGTTAGTACCCATGGCGACCAGCGAAGCGATAATGCCCTTTTTGCCTTTAGGCGCATACTCCGCCAGCATAGTGCTGGCACCGGAAATCTCGGCTCCGGCTCCCAGCCCTTGAATAATCCGCAGGGCAACCAGCAGGATCGGAGCAAGAATGCCGACCTGTTGATAGGTGGGAAGGGCGCCAATCAGCGTCGTGCACACGCCCATCAGGGCAATAGTGATAAACAGCACTTTCTTTCTGCCTACCCGATCTCCCATTTTGCCGAAGAAAACCGCGCCAACAATGCGGGCAATGTACCCCGCGCCGTAAGTACCCATCGCCAGAATAAGCGCCATTGCGCCGGACTGCTCAGGGAAAAAGACTTCGTGAAACACCAGCGCAGCGCCGAGGGAGTAAAGCTGGAAGTCCATAAATTCCAGCGTGGTGCCGAGCCAACCGGATACGGAGGCTCTGATTAAATCGGAGGTGCTTCTTTCATTATTCGTAGAGGGTTGACTCATGATTTCACCATCACGTTAGCAAATTTTAGCGTCACGAAGCCTGTCCTTATCCGTGACGATAAAGAGATTTAAAATTAGCCGAATAGCTGACCGGATAAATGACGCTTAGGACGGCATTTATCCGGCAGAGCTATGAATTAAAAGGTGACCAGCACTTTTGAAGATTCATTTTTATCGCTGGCTTTGATCAGCGCGTCTTCAATATGGCGATAGTCATACTCGGAAGAGATAATCGGGCGAGGATCGATAATGCCTTTTTCCAGCCACGCTACCGCCGTCGCGAATTCGTTAATAAAGCGGAATGAGCCTTTCCAAGAGAGCTCCTTGGCCAGCATTTGGGCGACAGGAAACTGAACCGGGCTTGCGCCCATGCCGATTTGAACAATCACGCCATTAGGGCGGGTCGCAAAAACCGCTGAGTCAACAGCTGCCGCCGCGCCGCTGGCCTCAAAGACAACGTCAAAATAGCCGCGGTCTTTGTAGTAGCGCTCAGTTGCCTCACCGTCGCGGGGATCGAATGCGCCGTCGGCGCCCATTTCCAACGCGATGCTTCTGCACCTTTCGCTAAGATCTGAGGCAATGACTTCCGTTGCTCCAGCCGCTTTGGCTGCCGCAATAGTCAGGGCGCCAATAGGGCCTGCACCGATAACCAGCGCGCGCTTTCCCACAATGCTGCCAGCAACGTTAACCGCGTGAATAGCGACGGAGGTGGGTTCTGAAAAGGCCATGATCCGCGCAGCGACGTTGTCATCGTAGGGGTGACATTGAGATGCCGACACGGTGACGTACTGGGCAAAGCCGCCGCTGACGTGTGGATTAAACTGGGCGCTGCCCATAAAGCGCATGTTCGGACACTCGTTCTGTTTACCTTCCAGGCAGAAAGTACACTGGTTGCACGGGCGAGATGGATTGACCGCCACTTTTTGGCCTACTTTCAGCGAAGAACCCTCAGGAGCCTGATGAACTCGACCTACAAACTCGTGGCCGATAACCATCGGGTGTTTAATCACCGACAGTCCTGCCCTGCCTTCATGATAGTAGTGAATGTCGGAGCCGCAGATGCCGCCACATTCCACTTTTACGACGGTTTCCCGATCGGAGTAGCTAAGGGACTGCTGCTCGACCTTTACGTCTTTTTTGCCGTGCATGACGCAGGCATCGTATGTCAGCGTTTTGATTTCCATGTTGATATTGACTCTCTCAGTGCATATGGATGAGATTGACGCAGGGCAGGGATCAGAGAACCGACAGCCAGCCGCCGTCGACATAAATCACCTGACCGTTGATATAGTCAGAAGCGCTCGACGAGAGAAATACCGCTGTACCGATAAGCTCTTCGGTTTTCCCCCAGCGCTTGGCGGGGTTACTGTTTTTTACCCAAGCGTCGAACGCGGCATCCTGAATCAGGGCTTCGTTCATGTCGGTGAGAATGTAGCCGGGGCCGATGGCGTTGGCCTGAATGTTGTACTGACCCCACTCGGCGGACATCGCGCGAGTCAGCATTTTTACGCCGCCCTTCGCTGCCGTATAGGGTGCTACTGTTGGCCGAGCCTGCTCGCTAGTTAGCGAGCAGATATTGATAAACTTGCCGCCTTCGCCGCGGGCAATCATCCTTTTCGCTGCCTCGCGGGAAACCAGAAACGCACCGGTTAAGTGAATATCAACCACTCGCTGCCAGTCTTTCAGCGACAGCTCAACCATTGGCTGGCGGTGTTGGATACCCGCGTTGTTTATCACGATATCTACCTGAATGCCGTCGCGGTCGAGTGCTTCAAAGGTGCTGACGATCTGTTCTTCGCTGGCGACGTCCAGCACATAGCCTTTAGCGTCGTAACCGCCTGCACGGAGCTTCTGTACGGCTTCATTAAGGGTCTCTTGGCGAATGTCGCTGAGAATGATTGACGCACCGGCAGAGGCAAGTCCTTCTGCATAGGCAAAGCCAAGCCCCCGTGCCGAGCCTGTAATCAGGGCGGTTTTGCCTTTTAAATTGAAGAGATTAAGAGCATCCATTGTGTATTACCTTCGCTTTGTTTAACGTAAACAGAATTTATTGAATGTTGGCCTAGTTGTATTACATCAAGTTGTCATACAACACATAACTGGCAACAGTAATACCTTCTTGGTATACTTCCAACAATCTTGAATCTTCCTTTTTGTGATCTTGCTTGCAATAAATCGATGAGGCGCTATGGATAACGACGACGCAATTACGCGCAATAACATTGCCGAAGCGGTGTATCAGAAAATGCAGAAAAAAATACTGGATGAGGAGTGGCCCAAGGGAGAGCGGCTGCCGTCAGAGTTTGAGCTTAGCGAGATGTTTAGCGTAAGCCGAACCAGCATCCGTAGTGCAGTTCAGAAGCTGAGAAATCTAGGGCTGATTTATACCAAACACGGCAAGGGATCTTTTGTATCCAGCGAATTTGACAGCTTTGAGATGCTGTATCAAAACCGACCGATTCTACACCTGACGAAAAAAGAGTTTATGGATATGATGTTTTTTCGTCAAAGCGTTGAATTTAAATGTATTGAGTTGGCGGTAGAGAACGCAACGCCGGAAGATATCCTTGCCATTGAGGACGCCCTTAACCGCATGCTGGTGAGCAAGAACGACTACAAGAAGTATTCGCAGGCGGATCTAGATTTCCATATGGCGATTATTCACGCGGCTCACAATAAGGTTTTCTCTCATATTATCAAATATATCAAAGAGATGTATTACTTCTATCTTGAGGAGCTGAACCGAGTTCTCGGTATTACGCTGGAGAGTATCGACGCGCACATCAAGATTTTTATGGCGATCAAAAATCATGATATAGAAACCGCCAAGCAGTGCCTAGATAAGGCTATGGCGGAAAACATTGTTATGATCAATAGCTTGGATAACGTCTAGACACTGTTTATTTCCCCTGATTCGCCGGGTATGTCTGCCCGGCGCTGATTTTCCCATCTGTTCCACTTCTCGCATTTTCTATTGCTTTATTTTTAAAGACGCTTGATTTTGGCTATCGCCTTTGGTAGTAATACCTCATTGTTATATGATGTCATACAACATAGCGGTATTTTATCTTAATAGTGTGTATTTCACTTTATTTTCAGGAGTCATTCATGGTTACAGTTACAAACGTCAAAACTATCCTGACGGCACCGGGGGGCATCGATCTGGTGGTCGTTAAGGTAGAAACCAATCAGGACGGACTATACGGGCTAGGATGCGCGACGTTTACACAGCGGATTTTTGCCGTAAAGGCGGCCATTGATGACTATATCCGTCCTTTTCTGATCGGCAAAGACGCTGAGCGCATTGAGGATATCTGGCAGTCAGCCGCCGTTAGCGGCTACTGGCGAAACGGGCCGGTGATGAATAACGCTATTTCCGCCATTGATATGGCGCTTTGGGACATCAAAGGCAAGATGGCCAACATGCCGGTGTATCAGCTGCTGGGGGGCAAATGCCGGGACGGTATCCCGCTTTATCGCCACTGTGACGGCGCCGATGCTGTCGAAGCGGAAGACAACATTCTGGCGGCAATGGAAGAAGGCTACCAGTACGTTCGCTGCCAGATGGGGATGTACGGCGGCGCTGGTACTGACGATCTCAAACTGATCGCTACTCAGCTAAATCGGGCAAAAGACATTCGCCCTAAGCGCTCTCCGCGCACTCGCACGTCGGGGATTTACTTTGACCCGGACGCCTATGCCAGAAGCATCCCGCAGTTTTTTTGACCATCTCAGAAATAAAATCGGCTTTGACGTTGAGTTTATCCACGATGTGCACGAACGCGTTCAGCCGGTAGCGGCGCTGCAAATGGCGAAGTCGCTGGAGCCTTACCGCCTGTTTTATCTTGAAGACCCCGTTGCGCCTGAGCACGTCGACTTTTTGCAGGTCATGCGAAGCCAAACCTCAACGCCTATCGCTATCGGTGAGCTGTTTGTTCACGTGGCGGAATACAAACGTCTGATTACAGAGCATCTGATAGATTTTATTCGCTGTCATATCAGTATGATAGGCGGTATTACCCCCGCGAAAAAGCTGGCGACGCTGGCGGAGTTCCACGGTGTCCGCACAGCCTGGCACGGGCCCGGGGACATTTCCCCGGTTGGAGTGGTGGCGAATATGCATATCGACCTCAGCATTACTAATCTGGGGATTCAGGAATATACACCGATGAATGATGCCTTAAGGGAAGTTTTTCCCGGCTGTCCGGAAATAGATAACGGTTACGCCTATTTGAACGATGCGCCTGGGCTGGGTATCGACATCGATGAAGAGAAAGCCAAGCGCTACCCGGTAGAGGGTGGCCTGCCAAGCTGGACTAACGCACGCCTGCCGGATGGCACTGCCGCTCGCCCGTAGGGATTTATTGCTGCTTTACTTTGTTGAATGAAAAAACGCGCCGGGTGTTTACCCGGCGCACAGACTTATACTTACCCGCTAGCCTACCAGTGATTCAGCAGCTTGTAGATCCTTTCAGGATGATACAGGCCGAGCGAGATGAGAGTATTCGCTGACCGCTGATAGGCGTTGGTGTACTGCCTACGCCAGCGGTGGTAGATATTCACAATGTCGATCATTCTGGCTTTTTTGGTTCTTGAATGGGTCAACGCCCAGTAGGCCATCAGGCTGCGAATAATAAAGCAGTCAGCAATCAGCTGGTAATAGCATTCGTGGGACGACATGTGCGGGTGGTAGGGAAACGCATCGTGATACAGGCGATAGAACAGGTAGTTAGTGATCACGTGTGGGTACTCTTTGAAGATCGGCAGAACGTTGTTTTGCCAAGACTCTTCCAGCATAGCCATCTTTAACGCGCCGCTTTCTGGGGTCTGGTGGATAATATCCTGGTAGATTTCTTCCCAAAAGCTGGCCATAGAGGGCGTCGTTTCCGAGTTGGCTAACCGCGCCACCTGAGCGCCCATTTCGGCAAATACTTGCCAGCGAATGGCTTGGTCGTGGGGCAGAGTATTCATCTTGTGTTGGATGTTTTCAATACTCAGCAGTGCAGACTGTTCATCCAGCTTTTCCTTTAGACGAGCTGCGTTTTTACCGTCGTCGTAGGATTCGATTGGAATAGAGAGCACCAGTTGACCAATCGCAAACAGTCGCTCTGCGGGGGTCATTTCCGGGCGAAGGACAAACGCAATACTGGCAGCGTTAACTACCTGACAGGTATCGTTAAGCGGAGACTGGCTTTGACCGGAAAGCTGATGTTGGGACTCTGTCCAGATTGACGTTTGGCTCATCAGGATTTGGCCACAGGCTTCCGGGCACTCTATCGCCAAGCTTTTGCGCACTTCATGCTGCCAGCGTACGTTCACATAGGGGTAGTCAAGGCAGAAGGGTGGGCGCGTGTGCAGATCGTCACGGTCCCCAATGCGGCAATAAGTACAGGCGCGAGATTTGTCAAAAAATGGGCAGTAGTTGTCCTGATTAAGCGCGATAGTGCCCCAGTTATCTTCATCGATCTTTTTCACCTGAATGCTCTTCTGAGCGATGCCGCGGATCGTGAGGTCCTGACTTTTCAAGTATGAGCGGGTGCTGGTCTTGTCCAGCGGGATGGCTTTCCCTATGCAGCAGGTGCATAGGCATCCTCCGCCGTTGCATTGAAAACGTCTGACGTACTCGGGTTCGTAAACTGTAATAATATCCATTGCAATATCTAGCCGCACTTTCTGTCGTTTTTATATTTTTTTAACTTACCCATTGTGTTGCTAAACTAGCAAATCACTGTCGTTAAAAGCAAATAAGACTAGTGACTAAAAGTGTTTTATCTTTCTACTTTATGAAAACCAATAGAATATTTTTTAGCGCCTTTTAAACGCATTTTTTAGCTTTTACTATCATTCATTACCCATCAGGTTTAAGTTCAGCGGTACTTTGCTAGGCATGCCGCCCACTTCCCGCGTTAGCCGGGGCACCAGATAGCCGGAAGTGTTCGCCAGCATTTTTTCCATAATTCGCCGTGCCTGAGCGTCGTCTACCATAAAGTGCGCGGCGCCCTGTACTTTATCCAGCACGTGTAGGTAATAGGGCAGTATTCCGGCGTCAAACAAGGCGTTGCTTAACGCAATAAGCGTGTCAGCATCATCGTTAATGTCCTTTAATAGCACGCTCTGATTGAGAAGGGTCACTCCCGCGTCTCTCAGCCGCTTCATGCTCTCTTTGAGTGACGCATCGACTTCGTTAGCGTGGTTGATATGGCTGACCAAAACAATCTGTAACCGAGAGCGGGAGAAGCGCTCGCATAGAACCGCTGTTACCCGAGCGGGGATAACGACGGGCAGTCGGGAATGGATACGTAGTCTTTTTATATGGGGAATGGACTCCGCTTCGCTAAGCAGCCAGTCCAGCTCTTTGTCTTTTGCCATCAGAGGGTCACCGCCGGAGAAAATCAGCTCGTCCAGCTCTGTGTGGCGACGAACATAGTCTAGCGCCTGACTCCAGGACGCTCTATTACCCGGGTTTTCGTGATAGGGGAAGTGGCGGCGAAAGCAGTAGCGACAGTTGACTGCACAGCTGCCCTTGACCAGCAGCAGCGCTCGGTTTTGATACTTGTGTAATAGCCCTGGTGCAGCGGGAGACTGCTCCTCCAGCGGATCGTTGCTATATCCCGGCGTTAAGGTAAACTCGTCGGGCAAACCGATAACCTGCAGCAAAAGGGGATCTCGGGCGTCGCCCTTTTTCATTCTGGCGACGAATGCTCGAGGGACGCGCAGCGGAAACAGCTTTCGCGCCTCAATGCCGGCGCGAAGTATCGGACTGTCCGCTAACGATAAAAGGCGCAATAGCTCTTCGGGATCGGTAATAACGTCCGATAACTGCTGTAACCATTCTTCTCTATCTGTGGTGTTTTGGGTTACAATGTGCGCCATTTTTTGCTGTACTACCTAAATTAATTAAGAAAGAGGACCATTATGGCGTCTTATTCTAGCAACGATTTCCGTCCGGGTCTTAAGATCATGCTGGACGGCGAGCCTTGCGCTGTCATTGAAAGCGAGTTCGTCAAGCCCGGTAAAGGCCAGGCTTTTGCCCGCGTGCGTCTGCGCAAGCTGATTTCCGGCAAGCTGCTTGAGAAAACCTTCAAGTCCACCGACAGCGCAGAAGGCGCAGACGTCATGGATATGAACCTGACTTACCTGTATTCCGACGGTGAGTTCTGGCACTTCATGAATAACGACACTTTCGAACAGCTGGCCGCTGACGCCAAAGCCGTAGGCGACAACGCCAAGTGGCTGGTTGAGCAGGCTGAGTGTATTCTTACACTGTGGAACGGCGCGCCTATCGCCGTGACGCCGCCGAACTTCGTTGAGCTGGAAATCGTTGAAACCGATCCAGGCCTGAAGGGCGACACTGCCGGTACTGGCGGCAAGCCTGCGACGCTGTCTACCGGTGCTGTGGTAAAAGTACCGCTATTCGTACAGATTGGCGAAGTGATCAAAGTGGATACGCGCTCCGGCGAATACGTTTCTCGCGTGAAGTAATCGCCGCAGTCTGCAACAGGGCCGTTTTATAGCGGCCCTGTTTGTACTTGTAGGTTGAAAACGAAGGGGGCTATATGCTGAATTTCACCGGTAAAATCCTGTTAGTTCTGGCTTTGGCGGCAGCGCTCGGCGGCTGCAACACCGTGCGCGGCTTCGGCGAAGACGTGCAGCACGTAGGCGGCGCTATCCAGCGCGGCGCAAGCTAATCCGTCTCTTTCTGATTTTTTCTGTTATCAAAGGATAGCAGTTATGTCGTCTCTGTTTATCACTATCGGCCTGTTGACGCTGAGCAACGTGTTTATGACCTTTGCCTGGTACGGCCACCTCAAGTATTTTCACAGTAAAACCTGGGTTGTCGCAGCGCTAATAAGCTGGGGCATTGCGCTGTTTGAGTACCTGATTCAGGTACCGGCTAACCGCATCGGCTACGAGGTAGCCAGCGCCGGGCAGCTTAAGATCATTCAGGAGGTTATCAGCCTGACGGTCTTTATCCCTTTCTCTATGTATATCCTCAAAGAGCCTTTCCGCACTGACTATATCTGGGCCGGCCTGTGCCTGCTGGGTGCTGTGTTCTTTATGTTCCGGCACAAGATTATGGGGTAAGCGGGCGTAAACGCCCGCCGTTATTACATCAGGCTTTTGATGCCTGCATGGGTATCGCTACGCTCTTTTCTTTAATTGGCAGATTGACCAGAGCCGCCAGCAGCGCCAGCGCGATGTCAGCGTACCAGACCCACAGTAGACTGCCTTCGTTCTGCATTGCCACTCCTCCCAGCCATGCGCCGAAGAAGGCGCCAATCTGGTGAGTAAACAGCGTAAAGCCGAACAGAGTAGCCAGATAGCGGGTGCCGAACAGCTTACCGACGATCCCCGCCGTAGGCGGAACGGTGGCAAGCCAGGTGAAGCCGATAGAGCAGGCGAAAATATAGAACGTCAGCTCGGTTTTCGGCGACATCAGGTAGACGCCAATCATCAGCGCGCGTGAGGCGTAGAGCACTGCCAGAATGTACTTCATCGGGTAGCGCTTGCCGAGTATCCCGGCAAAAATGCTGCCAACAATATTACAAAGGCCGATAAGGGAAAGGCTGATGGCGGAAACGGAGGCCTCGTGGCCGCACAGGCTGACTTCCCCCGGCAGGTGGGTGGTAAGAAACGCCACGTGAAAGCCACAGGTGAAAAATCCCGCGTGTAGCAGCAGATAGCTTGGCGTGCGAAACGCCGCGCCGATTTGATGCTTTAACCCCAGCGAGTCTACGGGGCTGTGGGCCACTGCTTTGACCTTATGGGAGCCCACGTTGCCGTTTTTACATAAAAACCAGGAAGGTACGATAGTAGCAAGTGCCGCAGCGGCTAAAAAGAGAAAGCCAGAGGCCGCGCCTCGCAGGCTGACGATAGCCTGAATGACCGGTGCAAAAACAAACTGACCGACGGATCCCCCTGCGTTGATAAGCCCACTGGCAACGGAGCCTTTATCGGCAGGCAGTCGGCTAGCGACGACGCCGATCAGCACTGAAAAGCTTCCCGCCGCGGCACCTGCCGGGCTTAACAACCCCTGCGACAGCGTCAGAGGAAGAAATGACGACGCCCACAGCGTGCCGATTTGCCCCAGAGCGATAAGCAGTGCACCGACGACCAGTACAGAAAATGCCCCTTTTTTATCTGCCCAAGCGCCAAACAGCGGCTGAAAGGCACCCCACATTAGCTGCCCTATTGCCAGCGCCATGCTGACTTCGGCGATATCCATCGCCGTGTTTTCCATGATCGGGTGGACAAATAGTCCCACCGTTTGCCGAATGCCCATAGTCACCATCAGAATGATGCTGGCCAGAGCGATAGGCGGCCACATGCTGGGGGCGCGAGAAGGGGCGTCGCCCGACGCGAGACGCTCGGCGCTGTTACTGTTGTTCACGGAGGTTCCTTTTATCGTAGGGAGTAGATAATCGCTAGAGATTGCTAGCGATGTTAAAGAGGTGGATTAGGCGCTCGTGGTCGTCGCCGAGCCTGTTTTTTAATTCGTCCTGCGCCTGCTGCCACAGGGGAATGGCATTTTGCAGCGTGCGCTCGCCTTCGGGCGTCAGTCGCATTTTGCGTTTTCGGCTGCCGGGTGCGGAGGCGTCAGCAATCAGCCCTGCGGCAAGCAGCGGCTTTAGGGTGCGTACCAGTGTGCTTTTTTCCAGCCCTCTCTTCTGAGCCAGCTCTCCTGTACCGCATTCGCCGAGGCGAGCGATATTGACGAGCAGCGCATACTGATTGACGCTTATACCGCTCGCTTGGAGCACTTTGTCATAGTAGTCAGTCAGTTTCTGCGCGGTACGCCGAGTGCGAGTACACAGGCAGGGCTCAGTGGGCAGCGGCGTTTGCATGAGTGTTTGCCTAATTGATTTTTACCAAATGGTGTATATGCACCATTTAAAGTGAAGATGCGAAAAACGTCAACTCATTTTTTTTGGCAAAAATAGTGTCAATTCGGCTACAATAGAGACTACACGCGGCGTAGTGCGTCGTTGTGCAACGCTTATCTTTTTGACCCTCGGGACGGCCCGGCGGGTGACACCAATCAGGGGACGACCCCAACGTAAGTTAAGGGGAGTACCCACATGGCCTGGATTATTCTGTTTATTGCCGGTTTGCTTGAAGTCGTATGGGCGATTGGTCTGAAGTACAGTCACGGATTTACCCGGTTAACGCCGAGCATTATTACGCTGGTGGCGATGGCGGCAAGCTTTTTGCTGCTGGCAAACGCCATGAAAACCCTACCGATGGGTACAGCCTATGCAGTATGGACGGGTATCGGCGCTGTTGGTGCGGCGGTAACCGGTATTATTCTGATGGGTGAATCAGCGAGCGCAATGCGAATTATCAGCCTGTGCCTGATTATCTTTGGCATTATCGGCCTGAAGTTCAGCTCGTAATCCATAACAGACTGACGGCTCTGAACGTTCAGAGCCGTTTTTTATGACTCTTGCTGTTCCTCTTCGGGCATCGTTAGCGACGCCAGAATTTTCAAACTGCCCTGTAGATCCTGTTTCTTGTTGTCTGCTAGCCTTTCCAGCCCGGCAACGATAAACGCCAGCAGGTACTCACAGGCCTGCTCTTTGTTTTCTGTACTGTACTGCCCTTCCGACAGACCGCCGATGCGGTCGACTTCGGAGAAGGTGTTGCACATCACGCCGACCATAAAGTCGAATCCCCACTGAATGCCCGCTTCCCCCGCGTGAGGCATCGAGCGTCGCATTTCCTGCTGAAAGGCTCTGGCTCCATCGTCGAACTGCTCTTGAAGCAGTGTCAGATTGTAGCCCAGCAGTGTCGATACGATGTGCGCGTAGCTGCGCCAGCCTTCACCGCCGTTCAGATGCCAAAACAGGTAGGGCATGACAAAGGCGTGGACGATCTGCTCTAGGGGCAGCGGCGCATCGCCATTTTGCTGGCGAAAGTAGTCCAGCAGCTGAAGGCGAGACTGGCTGAGCTGGCCTATACGACGCTTAACGACCGCGTCAAACAGCGCTTCTTTGGTGCCGAAGTGGTAGTGTGCCAGCGCCAGTTTGACGTCGGCTTTTTGTGTGATCTGCCGGATGGACACGGCGTCGTAGCTGCTTTGGGCGAAAAGCTCTTCTGCGGCATTCAGGATTTTTTCGGATGTCGATATCTGCATGTTCATACCGTTAAGGCTACCGTCAAAGCGCCCGATAAGAGAGGTGAGCCCGTGCTGTGTGTGCGTAAAACGGCATTATAAGTCGTGCGGGAAAAAATGCGTTAGCTTTTGTGCAACAGTGACCGATTCAGGTCGAAAATTCACTCATTTTTTTATCATTCCAAAAACAAATTCTTTACCTTTTCAGCGGTTTTCCGATCTTGCTCACGATCCTGATAAAACAATTTGGACGACTGTCTAAATTAATATAGGTTGGACGTACGACCAATAATGAGAGTGACAGAGAGTACCATCATGAAAATCATCGATCTGAGCGTGACGATTGAAGACCAAACCCCCTGCGATCCGCCGTCAATGCCAACGCGCATTGACTACTGGGGGCACGATAAGGGTGCGGAGCACATGCGCCAGTTTTTCCCGACAGCAACAGAGAAAGATCTTCCCGGCGGGCTGGGCTGGTCAATCGAATACATCCAGCTAACCACCCACAGCGGCACCCATCTGGACGCGCCGTGGCACTATCATCCAACCATGAATCAGGGCGAACCCGCCCGCACCATCGACCATATTCCCCTTGAGTGGTGCTTCTCGGACGGCGTGAAGCTCGACTTCTCTAAAGTCCCCGGCGAAGGCGGAAAAATTACCGTCGAGATCCTGGAAGCGGAACTGGCGCGCATCGGCTATACGTTAAAACCGTTAGACATCGTTGTGATCCACACTGGCGCTATGAAGCACTGGGGCACGACTGCGTATACCAGCGCCGGTTGCGGCATGACCCGTGAAGCCACGCTATACCTATTGGAGCGCGGCATTAAGGTTGTCGGCACCGACGCATGGAGCTGGGATCGTCCACTGTCGCTGATTGCTGAAGAGTTTGAACAAACCGGCGATTCCTCGCTGATTTGGGAAGGGCACTTTGCGGGCATTGAGAGCGAGTATTACCACATGGAGAAGATGAACAATCTTGATAAACTGCCGCCGTTTGGCTTCAAGATTGCCTGCTTCCCCATCAAGATTAAGGCCGCCAGCGCAGGATGGTGCAGGCCGGTCGCCATGTTCGACCTCTGACGGGAGACGATGCTATGACTCAATCTCATAACAATGCCGCTGCGACCACGGGTAACTCCCGAGTAAAGTGGCACGTGCTGTTTGGCGGCTTTTTTGGCTACATGTTTGACGCTGTAGACATCCTGTTACTGGCAGTGTCCATGCCGGTGATTATCGCCGATCTGGGCATTTCCAAGGCGGACGGCGGCCTGCTGGCGACCGCGACAATGGTCGGTATCGGCCTGAGCAGTATTATTGTCGGCTGGTGTGCGGACAACTACGGACGGCGTAAAACTCTGTTCTGGAGCCTGATGCTGTTCAGCGTTCTGACGGCAGCTATCGCCTTTACCAGCACTTGGTTTGAAATTCTGGTGCTGCGTTTTCTGGCCGGCCTTGGGCTGGGCGGCGTGTGGAGTATTATTGTCGCCTATATCGCAGAAACCTGGCCGCCGAAGCAGCGCGGCAGAGCCGCCTCTTTTGTACTGAGTTCATTCCCCGCGGGCGCAGGCCTTGCGGCGTTCCTTGCCTATCTAATCATTCCTGCCTACGGCTGGCGCGCCCTGTTCCTGTGCGGCGCAGGCGCGATTATTGCAGCGATTTACTTTCTGATCTTCGTACCTGAGTCCGAAAGCTGGAAGCAGCAAAAAGAGGCGCAGAAAAACAAGGGCGAGAAAGTGCGCATTGGCGAGATCTTCTCCAAAGAGCTTTCCCGCAACACGCTGTTTGCCACTGTTGTTGCCAGCTTTGGCCTGATTGGCTACTGGGGCTGTACCACTTGGCTACCGCTGTTCCTGACGCAGGATCGCGGGCTGAGCATCGAAACCATGTCGCTGTTCTTTGTGGTGCTGAACGTGGGCATGTTCGTTGGCTATAACGTGTTTGGCGTGATGGCGGACAAAATGGGGCGCCGTAAAGCGCTAGTGATCTCCTTTATCGGCACGGCCATTACGCTACCTGTTTACGTCAGCATGACTGGGCACACCGCACTGCTGATTATGGGGCCGGTCTATGCCTTCTTCACCGCCTTCGTGGGTCTAATGGGATCCTACTTCCCCGAGCTGTTCCCAACCCGAGTTCGCACTATGGGAGCAGGATTCTGTTTCAACATTGGCCGGGGCGTTTCCGCCTTTGCGCCGTTCGCCATGGGCTTTATTGCTCAGAGCTACGGCCTGGTAACCGGCATCATGATTTGCGCCATCTTCTTCTGCCTGGCCGGGCTGATGATGTTTGCGCTGCCCGATATTGATAAAGAAAAACAGCCGACCGCCGCCGCGCTGCCGGATGCAGAAGTACAGGGAGAACGCTGAGATGAATAATAAAACCATTATTACTGTTGCCACCACGGGCGCCTTTCCGACCAAGGAAGACAACCCCAATATTCCGCTAACGCCAAAGGAAATCGCTGAGGACGTTTACGAGTGCTGGCAGGCGGGGGCCACGATTGCCCACCTGCACATGCGTGATGACCAAGGCAAAGGCACAATGAGTATCGATAAGTTCCGCGAGACGGTTTCCCTTATCCGCGAGAAGTGCGACATCGTGATTAACCTGACCACCTCTGGCGACCTGAACGCTACCGATGAAACGCGCATGATGCACGTTGCGGCGCTGAAGCCAGAGCTGGCCTCTTACGACTGCGGATCGATGAACTGGGCTCACAGCGGCCTGTTTATCAACCATCCAGCGTTTCTGGAAAAGCTCGGCCAACTGATGATTGATAACGATGTGCGGCCGGAAATTGAAGTGTTTGACGCAGGGATGTTCTACAACTCCCTCTACTACATCAAAAAGAACCTGATTAAGACGCCGGCTTACTACCAGCTGGTGCTGGGTGCGGCTGGGGGCACGGCGGCTACGGTGGAAAATCTGGTTTACCTTAAAGGCCTTCTGCCCGCAGACGCCCACTGGTCGGCGTTCGGCATTGGTCGCGGCCATATGCCTATCCTGATGACGACGCTGGCGCTGGGCGGACACGTGCGCGTTGGTATGGAAGACAACGTCTACTACAGCAAGGGGCGACTGGCGAAGTCTAACGCTGAGTTCGTTGAGCGTGCGGTACGCCTGTCGAAAGAGGCCGGTCGCGATCCGGCAACTCCAGACGATGCGCGCCAGATCCTCAACCTGAGAGGAGCTAAATGATGAACGATATCGTGATCGTTAGCGCCGTACGCACCGCTATCGGCAGCTTTGGCGGTTCCCTTGCGGGAATTAGCGCTCCGGATTTAGGCGCAATAGTCGCGAAAGAAGCCATGGCTCGGGCGGGCATTGAACCCTGTGTGGTTAATGACGTGATTTTAGGCAACGTGCTGCAGGCTGGGCTGGGGCAAAATCCGGCGCGGCAGGCAGCCATCAAGGCCGGCATCCCCGACGCGGTGCCTGCCACCTCGATTAACGTGGTCTGCGGCTCAGGGCTGAAAAGCGTGATTATGGCGGCACAGTCCATTGCGGCTGGTGATGCAGATGCGGTGCTGGCGGGCGGCATGGAAAACATGTCTGCTGCTCCCTACCTGCTGGACAAGGCTCGCTGGGGCTACCGCATGGGCAACGGCACGTTGACCGACAGCGTGGTGCACGACGGCCTGAGCTGCGCCTTTAACCACTATCATATGGGCATTACGGCAGAAAACGTCGCCCAGCGCTACGGCATCAGCCGTGAAGAGCAGGATGAAGTGGCGCTGCGCTCTCAGCAGCGTGCGGTAGCGGCAACGGAGAGCGGCGCTTTCGCCGGTGAAATTGTGCCGGTTACCGTGATGCAGCGAAAAAAAGAAGCGGTGTTCGATCGCGATGAGTACCCGCGTTCCGACGCTAGCGCTGAAGCTTTATCCAAACTGCGCCCCGCCTTTACCAAAGAGGGAACGGTAACCGCAGGCAACGCGTCCGGTATTAATGACGGTGCCGCAGCGCTGCTGGTGATGTCAGCACAGAAGGCGAAGGCGCTGGGGCTGACGCCTTTAGCCCGCATTCGCGGCTATGCGACGGCAGGCGTCGATCCGTCGGTGATGGGCATTGGCCCCGTGCCTTCAACCCTGAAAGCGCTGGAGAAGGCGCGACTCAGCGTAAAGGATCTTGACCTGATTGAAGCTAATGAGGCCTTTGCCGCTCAGTTTATTGCGGTAGGCCGCGAGCTGTGCTTTGACATGGAAAAAACCAACGTCAACGGCGGCGCTATCGCTTTGGGGCACCCCATTGGTGCGTCAGGGGCGCGCATTCTGGTGACGCTGCTGCACGCGCTGCGCGCTCAGGATAAAACCTTTGGGCTGGCGACGCTGTGCGTCGGCGGTGGGCAGGGTGTATCTGTTGTCGTTGAGCGCCTGTAGGCACAGGGAGGATGAGTCATGAAGTCTAAAGTTACTGTGCGGGAGGAGATCTCCCGCCACTTCCGCGACGGCATGAGCGTGATGTTCGGCGGCTTTATGGGGCAGGGAACTCCCCGACGCTGGTACAGATGCTGTTAGACTCCGGCGTTAAAGATTTAACGCTTATCGGTAACGATACCGGGACGCCGGGCGTTGGCGTTGCACCGCTGGTAGAGGCGGGCAGAGTGCGTAAGGTTATTGCCTCTCACATCGGGCTGCATCCGGAAACCGGCCGCAGAATGATTTCCGGCGAGATGGAGGTTGAGCTGGTGCCTCAGGGCACACTGGCTGAGCGAATTCGAGCTGGCGGAGCTGGGCTAGGGGGCTTTCTGACCCCGACGGGAGTCGGTACTGTCGTGGAAGAAGGAAAGCAGAGAATGACCTTTGAGGGGCGAGACTATCTATTAGAGATGCCCCTTAAGGCGGATTTGGCGATTGTCTACGCCCGCCGCGGTGATGCGGTGGGTAACCTCTACTACCGTCGCTCGGCGAGAAACTTTAACCCGCTGGTGGCGCTGGCAGCCGATAGGGTGTTTGCCGAAGTGGAAGAGCTGGTTGAGGTAGGCACTATGGATCCCGACAGCATTATGACCCCCGGCCTGCTGGTAAACGGTATCTTTAAAGGAGAAGCGCGATGAGCCCAAAAGCCTTTATTGCCCGCCGCGTGGCGCTGGAGCTGAAGGATGGCGACGTGGTTAATCTGGGAATTGGCCTGCCGACCATGGTCGCCCACTGCCTGCCGGAAGGTGTGGATATCGTTTTTCAGTCAGAAAACGGCTTTGTTGGCCTCTGCCCAGCAGACGAGGAACATCCCGATCCGGATACCGCTAACGCGGGCGGTCAGCCGTGTGGCATTCTGCCCGGCGGCGCGACCTTCGACAGCGCTTTCTCGTTTGCCCTGATCCGCGGCGGTCATGTGGACGCCTGCGTGCTCGGCGGGCTGGAAGTCGATCAGTACGGCAATCTGGCTAATTGGATGATCCCCGGCAAGATGGTGCCCGGTATGGGGGGCGCGATGGATTTGGTCACTGGTTCGCGTAAGGTGATTGTGGCCATGGAGCACTGCGCCAAGAGCGGAGCGTCGAAGATCCTGCGCAACTGCACGCTTCCTCTGACCGCCTGTGGCTGTGTTTCTATCGTTGTTACCGAGCTGGCGGTATTCCGCTTTATCGACGGTCAATTGACGCTGGTTGAACACGCGCCGGGAGTCAGCCTTGACGAAATCCGCCAAAAGACCGAGGCGGAGTTTGTTGTGTCGCCGCAGCTGAAGGAAATGCCGATTGCACTAGCGGCCTGATAATCTTCTTATCGATATCCATTCGTTTTCTTACACAAAACCTCACGCTGGTCGTGAGGTTTTTTTGTCTTTTTAGCTGTCACGATTCGGCATTCAGCCTGAAGCGAAACGTTTCGATGGCGCTCACAAATTTTTAAGAAATAGATTGCTTTCCTGTCATTCATTCCTAAACTCGGTTCAATAGCGAAACGTTTCGATGTCGATTTTTTAACCATAATCGGCACGCTTTTAAGAGGACGATATGAAAAAAGGCCTTCTGCTTAATGCCCCGCTGTCTTCTGTGATAGCTCGGCTTGGCCATACTGATACATTGGCAATCGGCGATGCCGGCTTGCCTATCCCAGCCGGCGTTGAGCGCATCGATCTCGCCCTGACTCACGGCGTTCCGTCCTTTTTGCAGGTGTTTGACACTGTAGTAGAGGAAATGCAGGTGGAAAAGGCGATTATCGCCTCAGAAATCAAAGAGAAAAATGCCGAGCTGCACCTACAGCTGCTGGCGCGCCTGCGCGAGCTGGAAGAGCGTCAGCGCAACCGCATTGCCGTAGAGTATGTGCTGCACGAAGAGTTTAAGGCGTTAACTGCCAACAGCCACGCGCTGGTGCGTACCGGCGAGTGCTCGCCTTATGCCAACGTTATTTTGTGCTCCGGCGTGGTGTTTTAAGGGAGATATGAAGATGCAGCCTTTGCTTAAGCTAAGCGGCATTGAAAAGTCGTTTCCCGGCGTTAAGGCGCTATCGGGCGCCTGCCTGAACGTCTATCCCGGCAAGGTGATGGCTCTGCTGGGGGAAAACGGTGCGGGCAAGTCGACGCTGATGAAGGTGTTAACCGGGATTTACGCCAAAGACGCTGGCACTATCGAGTTTTTAGGGCAGCCCGTTTCATTTAGTGGCCCAAAGGCTTCTGAGGAGGCCGGCATTGGGATTATTCATCAAGAGCTGAACCTGATCCCGCAGCTGAGTGTGGCGGAAAATATTTTTCTGGGATGCGAATTCGTCAACGCTTTTGGCCGCATAGACTGGAAAAAAACCTACAGTGAGGCCAATCGTCTGCTGGCCAGACTGAACGTTCGCTTTGACAGCCATGTACTGGTGAGCGAGCTGTCTATCGGCGATCGGCAAATGGTTGAAATTGCCAAAGTGCTGAGCTTCAAATCCAAAGTCATCATCATGGATGAGCCAACGGATGCCCTGACGGATACAGAAACCGCTTCGCTGTTTAGCGTCATTAACGAGCTGCGCGCTCAGGGATGCGGCATTGTCTATATTTCCCATCGCCTGAAAGAGATCTTCGAGATTTGCGACGACGTGACGATTTTACGCGACGGTAGCTTCGTCGGCGAACGCCCTGTGGACTCACTGGACGAAGACCAGCTGATTGAAATGATGGTTGGTCGGAAGCTCGATGAGCGCTACCCCCGATTGGATTTGCCGCGTGGGTCGCTGCGCCTTCAGGTGAGTGGGCTTAGCGGTAACGGTGTTGATAACGCCAGCTTTGATCTGTATCGCGGTGAGATCCTCGGCGTGTCTGGCCTGATGGGCGCCGGGCGCACCGAGTTAGTAAAAATGATCTACGGCGCGCTGCCTCACAGTAAGGGCAGTATTCAGCTCGACGGTCATCCTATTTCGATTAAGCGCCCTCAGGACGGCCTGAAAAACGGCATTGTCTACATCTCAGAAGACCGTAAGGGCGACGGGCTGGTGCTCGGCATGTCCATTAAAGAAAACATGTCGCTGACCGCGCTGCGCTATTTTAGCCGCCAGTGGGGCAGCTTGAAGCACGCCGAAGAACAGCAGGCCGTAAGTGACTTTATTCAGCTTTTCAACGTGAAAACGCCCTCCATGATGCAGCCTATTGGCCTACTGTCCGGCGGGAATCAGCAGAAAGTGGCGATTGCCCGCGGGCTGATGACTCGACCAAACGTGCTGATCCTTGACGAGCCAACTCGTGGGGTAGACGTTGGCGCCAAGAAAGAAATTTACCAGCTTATCAACCAGTTTAAGCGCGAGGGGCTGAGTATTATTCTCGTCTCTTCAGAAATGCCGGAAGTTATCGGCATGAGCGACCGTATTCTGGTGATGCATGAAGGCCGCATTAGCGGCGAATTCCCGATAGAGCAGGCCACACAGGAAGCGTTAATGGCTGCGGCCGTAGGCAAGCTAGATAAACAGCAGCGCGTAGAGCAGGAGTCATAATTCGTGAGTACGTTAAAAAATTCCCCGGCAACCAGCCGATTTGGTAAAGAGTGGCTGCTTGAGCAGAAGTCTCTGATAGCACTGATTGTGCTAATTGTAGTGGTGTCATTTTTGAGCCCTAACTTCTTTACGCTCAACAACATATACAACATTTTGCAGCAAACGTCGGTGAACGCGATTATTGCTGTCGGCATGACGCTGGTGATCCTGACCTCGGGCATTGACCTGTCTGTGGGGTCGATACTGGCTCTTACCGGCGCGATAGCGGCGTCTATCGTCGGTCTGGAAGTTAACATGTTTGTCGCGGTGGCCGGTGCACTGCTGCTGGGAGCGGCCATCGGCGGCGTTTCCGGAGTGATAGTCGCCAAGGGCAAAGTACAAGCGTTTATTGCCACTCTAGTGATGATGTTGATGCTGCGCGGGGCAACGCTGGTTTACTCCGAGGGCAGCCCGATTAACCTTGGATTTAACGAGTCAGCCGAAGCGTTTGAATGGTTTGGCATTGGTACACCGCTGGGCGTTCCGGCTCCGATTTGGATCATGGCGCTGGTGTTTATCGCGGCCTGGTACCTGCTTAACCACACTCGCCTTGGCCGCTACATTTACGCGCTGGGTGGCAATGAAGCGGCGACTCGCCTGTCTGGTATTAATGTCGATCGAGTGAAGATTATTGTTTACGCCCTGTGCGGTATGTTGACCGCGCTGGCTGGAGTAATCGAAGTCGGTCGTCTGTCTTCAGCGCAGCCAACGGCGGGTGTGGGCTATGAGCTTGACGCTATCGCTGCTGTTGTTCTGGGGGGGACCAGCCTTGCTGGTGGCAAGGGGCGTATTACCGGCACTCTTATCGGCGCGCTGATCCTGGGTTTCTTAAGCAACGCGCTGAACCTGCTGGGCGTTTCCGCCTACTTCCAAATGATTGTAAAAGGCGCTGTCATTCTGCTGGCGGTGCTGGTTGAAAACCGAAGCGGCAAATAGGGTTCTGTTCCATTAGGTTCCCACTTTACTGATATTCCATTGATGATAGGAACGATGACGATGAATATGAAAAAGCTGGCAATGCTTGTGTCTGCAACCGCCCTCACCCTTTCCGTCAGCGCTGGCGCGATGGCGAAAGAAAACATTGCACTGGTTGTTTCCACGCTGAACAACCCGTTCTTTGTTTCGATGAAAGACGGTGCGCAGAAGAAAGCCGATGAACTTGGCTACAACCTGATCGTGCTGGATTCGCAAAACAATCCGGCGAAAGAGCTGAGCAACGTACAGGATCTGACCGTGCGCGGCACCAAGCTGATGCTGATTAACCCGACCGACTCTGATGCGGTAGGCAACGCGGTTCTCATGGCCAACAAGGCCAACATTCCGGTTATTACTCTGGATCGCGCCGCTAACAAAGGGGAAGTGGTCAGCCACGTTGCCTCTGACAACGTAGCGGGCGGCAAGCTGGCGGGCGATTTTATTGCTGAAAAGGTCGGCAATGAGGCGAAGGTTATTCAGCTTGAAGGCATTACCGGTACATCAGCAGCCCGTGAGCGTGGCGAAGGCTTTAAACAGTCTATGGCAGCACACCCGTTCAAACTGCTGGCCAGCCAGCCTGCTGACTTTGACCGTACTAAAGGGCTGAACGTCATGCAGAACCTGCTGACCGCGCATCCTGACGTTCAGGCCGTATTCGCGCAAAACGACGAAATGGCACTGGGCGCGCTGAGAGCCCTGCGTACAGCCGGTAAGAAAGACGTACTGATTGTTGGTTTTGACGGTACCAAAGACGGCATGAACGCAGTGAAGGGGGGTCAGATGGGCGCTACTGTAGCCCAGCAGCCTGAGCTTATCGGCAGCGTAGGCGTTGAAACCGCAGTGAAAGTGCTGAAAGGCGAAAAGGTTGACGCGAGTATTCCGGTTGAACTGAAGCTGATTACCAAGTAACAATTCCAATCTTAGGCACTCTTTGCGCGGCAGGCTAGTTTCTGCCGCGCCCTTTGACAGGAGACAACGATGTCAGGGAAAAAGCTGGTGGTATTAGGCAGTATTAACGCCGACCACATCCTTAACGTACAGGAATTTCCTCGTCCGGGAGAGACCATCACCGGGCAGGGCTACCGCATCTCTTTTGGCGGTAAGGGCGCCAATCAGGCCGTTGCCGCCGGGCGCAGCGGGGCCAACATCACTTTTATCGCCTGCGTTGGGGAAGACGATGTGGGCAGGCAGGTACGGCATCAGTTAGAACAGGATCGCATTGACGTAGCGCCAGTTGAAGCTATCGCGGGTACTCATACCGGTGTGGCGATGATTTTCGTTAACCGTCACGGCGAGAACGTGATTGCTATCGATGCCGGAGCCAACGCGGCGGTAACGCCAGACTATTTAAACAAGTATCGTCAGCACGTTGTGGAAGCCGATGCGCTGCTGATGCAGCTTGAAACGCCTTTAGAGACTATCGTGGCGGCTGCCGCGCTGGCGAAAGCAAACGGCACCACTGTGGCGTTAAACCCTGCTCCGGCGCGGTCGCTGCCCGATGAGCTACTGTCGTGTATCGACATCATTACGCCGAATGAAACGGAAGCGGAGTACCTGACGGGGATTGCTGTGACCGGAGAGGAAGAGGCACATCGCGCAGCCAGTGCGCTGCACGCTAAAGGCATTCGCACGGTAATTATTACTCTAGGCAGTCGCGGCGCGTGGGTAAGCGTTGAGGGTGAAGGACAGCTGGTAAAAGGCTTCCGCGTGGAGCCAGTTGATACCATTGCCGCAGGGGATACCTTTAACGGAGGTATGATGACCGCGCTGTTAGAAGGTCGTGCGCTGCTGGACGCTGTTCGCTTCGGCCATGCCGCAGCGGCAATAGCTGTCACCCGGCCGGGCGCGCAGCCGTCTGTTCCCTGGCGGGAAGAAATTGATGCGTTTTTAGCAAAGCAATAGGAGCCTTATCGTGGCAACCATGAAAGACGTCGCTCGTTTGGCGGGAGTATCCACTTCTACGGTGTCTCACGTCATCAATAACAGTCGGTTCGTCAGCGAGCCGATCCGCGATAGGATCCTTTCTGCCGTTGCCACGCTGAACTATTCGCCTTCTGCCGTTGCCCGCAGCCTGAAAGCGCAGTCGACCCGCACCGTCGGGATGCTGCTGACCTCAAGCAATAATCCATTTTTTGCCGAGGTTATGCGGGGCGTTGAAGAGAGCTGCTATGAGCGGGGCTACAGTCTGATCCTGTGCAATACGGAGAATGACCCTGAACGCATGAAGAGCAGTTTGGAAACCCTGCTACAGCGGCGGGTAGACGGCCTGATCCTGATATGTAATGAGCGTAATCCGACGCTGGAAACGCTTTTTTTCAATTATCCAGATTTGCCTATTGTCATGATGGACTGGGGGCCGTTTAGCGGCGCCTGTGATGTGATTCAGGATAACTCCCTTCAGGGAGGCCTTGCGGCAACCGAGTTTCTGATATCTAAGGGGCATCGTCGCATTGCCTGTATTACCGGGCCGAAGGATAACGTACAGGCGCAAAGGCGGCTGGAGGGATACCGTCAGGCGATGAAAGAAGCCGGGCTGGCCGCTCCGGACGACTATCAGATCTTCAGCAATTTTGAGTTTTCCGGTGGACTTAAGGCCATGAGTCAGCTTTTGGCTTTGTCTGAGCCGCCGGAGGCCGTGTTTACCTGTAATGACGCTATGGCGGTTGGCGTTTATCTGGCGCTAAGCCAGTCGGGACTGAAGATTGGACAGGACGTCGCGGTCGTTGGTTACGATGACATTGAGCTGGCGCAGTATATGACGCCGCCGTTGACTACCGTTCACCAGCCGACCGGAGAGCTAGGGCGGCTGGCGATCGATACGTTAATGCACCGACTGGAAGGGAAAAATCGAGAAACCAAAACGCTGGCGCTGGCCCCGAAGCTGGTGGAGCGCCAGTCAGCCTAGTCGTCAGTTTGGTAGCTAAATATTGGCAGTCCGATCTTGAACCAGATTGCCAGCATGCGGAAGGTGAAGCCAAACGCCAGTGTGGCGATAACGGCGATATCGGTCGCGATCTTGAAGTGAATAAGCCCAACGTAGAGCATAGCGGCAGCAAAAGAGACGCTGGCGTACAGCTCTTTTTGAAACACCAGCGGGATGCGGTTACAGAAGATATCGCGCAGCACGCCGCCAAATACGCCAGTAATCAGCCCCGCAATGCCTGCGATCAGCGCGGGCAGACCCATGCCCAGCGCTACCTGCGCGCCGATGATAGAAAACACCACCAGGCCTACCGCATCAAGCACCAGAAAGAACTTTCTCAAGTAGATCATAATCCTGGACGTTGCGACCGTCATCACTGACGCAGCGGCGACGATCAGCACGTATTCCGGATGGGCGACCCAGCCCAGCGGATAGTGGCCGAGAATGATGTCTCTCACCGTGCCGCCGCCAATAGCGGTTACCGCAGAAATAATGATAACGCCGAAGATGTCCATCTTACTTTTGCCCGCCGCTAGCGCGCCGGTCATGGATTCGGCAGTGATGCCGATAATATAGAGTACGTATAGTAGCATGTCGTAGCGAATAAAATTTATACGGTAAACGAATTTACTAATTATCACGCAGATGTTTGGTTTTTGCAGCCGCTATTTGAAGTTATATTGATTTTTTTCACTATTAATTATTTGTTTGGTGCAAATTTGCCAATATTGGGCTGAACGCTGCCTTTTTGCCATAAAAAAAGCGCCCCGCAAGCAGAGCGCCTTGTCTTGATGTGGCGAATCTTACAGCATGCTTCTTATAGCATAAACACGCCAACCACCGCCAAAATGCTCAGCACGCTGGCAATGCCGTAGAACACCAGCTTGCCCGCAGGGATGTGCAGCTTCAGGTCGTGGCTCATGTGGTGCATACGGTGCAGACCGCACCACACCGGCAGAATAATCATCAGCAGCAGGAACACCCGGCCAATAAAGCTCTGGCAGAACGCAAGCACTCTCGGGTAGCTCAACGCTTCAGGCGCCCAGCCCAGCGGCAGAATAATCGCCACCAGCAGGATAATCGCCGGCGCCACAATGGCGCTCCACATACCGCCCGCACCAAACAGGCCCCAGAATACCGGTTCGTCAGAACGCTTAGGGTTTTGGTCAATCATTTCATTCCCCTCCTTACACCAGCGCCACGGCCAGAATAATCACGGTTACCACCGCCGTCACTGCCCACAGGCCGGTAATCATCGGCTTGGGACTCATCTTCTCGTCGCCCTTGACGATGTTCACCGCCTTCGGCGCCAGGTCAAACCAGGTCTTGGTGTGCACCACACCCATCACCAGCGTGATGATATTGAGCAGCATCACCAGCGGGTTTTGCAAAAAGCCAATAAACCCGGCCCAGCTCTCAAGGCTTCTGAGTGAGAACACGCCAATCAGCACCACAATGCTGAACCAGACGGCCGGAACGGCGGTCATTTCACGGAACATATAGAACTTATAGAACCCCAGGTTCTTCCACCAGGAAGCCTTCATCTCACGGACATAGGGTTTACGTTTGGTTATCATCATCGTCTCCCACTCCCTTTACTGGGGTTTCAGCATAGCAATCATAAAGTCTTTGGCGCTTTCGGCTTTACCCTGTTGGATAGCCGACGCCGGGTCCACGTGCTTCGGACAGACTTCAGAGCAGTAGCCCACAAAGGTACAGCTCCACACGCCGTTCTTGCCGTTAAGCTGGGTCATACGCTGCTTCTTGCCCTTGTCGCGGGTGTCGAGGTTGTAGCGATGGCCAAGGGTAATGGCGGCAGGCCCGATAAACTCGGGGTTAAGGCCGAACTGCGGGCAGGCCGCATAGCACAGGCCGCAGTTGATACAGCCGGAGAACTGATGGTATTTCTCCATCTGAGCCGGGGTCTGAATCGTTGGGCCGTTCTCAGGCTTGAGCGCGTCATTGATAATGTAAGGCTTGATGGCCTCCAGACTCTCAATGAAGTGGGTCATATCGACCACCAGGTCGCGCTCGATGGGGAAGTTCCCCAGCGCTTCGACCTTCATGCCCTGCGGGTAGTCACGCAGGAAGGTTTTACAGGCAAGCTTGGGCACCTTGTTAATCATCATGCCGCAGGAGCCGCAGATAGCCATCCGGCAGGACCAGCGGTAGGAGAGGTCAGGGGCCAGATTGTCCTTGATGTAGCCCAGCGCATCCAGCAGTGACGTGGAGGCGTCATAAGGCACATCATAGGCCTCGAAGCGGGGCTCAGCGTCACGCTCAGGGTTATAGCGCATGACTTCTACTTTGAGGGTTTTCATCTCAGACATTCGCCTGCTCCTTCTTCAGTGCTTCTTCTTTCGCCTGCGCTTCGGCTTCAGCGCCATACACGCGTTTGGCCGGCGGCAGGGTAGTAATCTTCACATCGCTGTAGTCAATGCGCGGCGCGCCGCCTTCCGGGTTGTAGAAGGCCAGAGAGTGCTTGAGGTAGTTGACGTCATCACGCTCGGTGCAGCCTTCGTCCAGACGCTGGTGTGCCCCGCGGGATTCGCGACGCAGGATGGCGGAGTGCGCCATACATTCAGCCACGTCAAGGCTGTGACCCAGTTCGATGGTGTACAGCAGGTCGGTGTTGAAGACGCTGGTGCGGTCAGTGATGCGCACGCGCTTGAAGCGCTCTTTCAGCTCGGTCAGCTTGTCGACGGTCTTTTGCATCAGCTCTTCGGTACGGTAGATACCGCAGCCTTCTTCCATGCTCAGACCCATTTCATCACGGATGTTGGCCCAGTTTTCGGTGCCTTCCTGATTGAGCAGGGCGTGCAGGCGGGCTTCGATATCGGACGCCTGTGCATCCAGCGCAGAGCCGTTAGCCGCGGTCGCGGTCTTGGCGCGCTCAAGAGCGTGTTCACCGGCCACGCGACCAAAGACCACCAGCTCGGCCAGCGAGTTGGAGCCCAGACGGTTGGCGCCGTGCATGCCGACAGAGGAACATTCGCCGACGGCGAACAGACCGGTCAGACGGGTTTCACACTGCTGGTTGGTTTCGATACCGCCCATGGTGTAGTGAGCCGTTGGGCGCACCGGGATAGGCTCTTTGACCGGGTCAACGCCGACGTAGGCCTTAGCCAGTTCGCAGATGAACGGCAGACGCTCAAGCAGCTTCTTCTCGCCCAGGTGACGCAGGTCAAGGTAGACCACATCGCCACGCGGCGTAGAGATGGTGCGACCGGCGCGCCATTCGTGCCAGAAGGCCTGAGAGACTTTATCGCGCGGGCCGAGTTCCATGTACTTGTTCTGCGGCTGGCCGAGGGGAGTTTCCGGTCCGAGACCGTAGTCCTGCAGGTAGCGGTAGCCGTCCTTGTTGACCATGATACCGCCTTCACCGCGGCAGCCTTCGGTCATCAGGATACCGGAGCCGGGCAGGCCTGTCGGGTGATACTGAACGAATTCCATATCGCGCAGCGGGACGCCGTGACGGAAGGCCATGCCCATACCGTCACCGGTAACGATACCGCCGTTGGTGTTGTAGCGGTAGACGCGGCCGGCACCGCCGGTAGCCATAACAACCGCGTTGGCGCGGATTTGCACCAGCGTGCCTTCCATCATGTTCATGGCGACCAGGCCGCGAACGTGGCCTTCATCGACCAGCATGTCGAGGACGAAGTGTTCGTCAAAGCGCTTGATGTTAGGGTACTTGAGCGAGGTCTGGAACAGGGTGTGGAGCATGTGGAAGCCGGTTTTGTCGGCGGCAAACCAGGTGCGTTCAACCTTCATCCCGCCGAAGCGGCGGACGTTGACGGCGCCGTCAGGCTTGCGGCTCCAGGGGCATCCCCACTGTTCGAGCTGAATCATCTCGCGCGGGCTGTTTTCGACGAAGTACTGGACGACGTCCTGTTCGCAGAGCCAGTCCCCGCCGGCGACGGTGTCGTGGAAGTGGAGTTCGAAGCTGTCGTCGTCACGGATGACGGCGGCGGAACCCCCTTCGGCGGCCACGGTGTGGCTGCGCATGGGGTAGACTTTAGAAATCAGCGCGATGGTGGCGTTAGGGTTGGCTTCGGCAGCGGCAATGGCTGCACGCAGTCCTCCGCCCCCGGCCCCGATAATGGCGATGTCGGCGTTAAAGGTTTGCACTGCATTCCTCCAAATGTTCCAAGGTGATAATAAAAAATGTTTTATTTCGAACAGTTAAGCCTAATGTGGGGCTCACTGCGCGACTTACTGTATTAAGAAAGCCTTACGTTTCCCTGCTAATCACCGAGTCTTTCGGTGATGTCGGAATAGGGCGCTATTCTACCCAAGAAGATGTAGGTGAATTTTGATGTGGTCGATTTTTTGTTGCGATAAAAGGATAGTGTTTTTATTTTTTTTAGAAACCCAAGCATTAATAAAATGTGATCAACATATTAATTAAATGTGATTATGAGACTGATGTGTAAATAAAACCCTGCAAAATCAGCCAATGTCGCGGCGGAATTTGTCTGTTTGAAAAGATAACGGTAGACTGCCCGACAGGTTGAACTACGGAGTATAAATAATGAGCGATCTGGCTAACTGGCAGCCCAGCGCGTCTATTGCCAATTTATTGAAGCGCGCCAAGATCGTCGCGGAAATTCGTCGCTTTTTTACTGAACGCGGCGTGCTGGAAGTGGATACGCCAGCCATGAGCCGAGCGACGGGAACTGACCTGCATCTGGTGCCTTTTGAAACCCGCTATGTAGGGCCCGGAGCGGCGGAAGGCGCAACGCTGTATATGATGACCAGCCCAGAATTTCACATGAAGCGCCTGCTAGCGGCGGGCAGTGGTCCTATTTACCAGCTTGGTAAAAGCTTTCGCAATGAAGAGGCCGGTCGCCACCACAACCCTGAATTCACCATGCTGGAGTGGTATCGCCCCCACTTTGACATGTATCGCTTAATGAACGAAGTGGACGATCTGCTTCAGCAGGTGCTTAACTGCGAGGCCAGTGAAGTCGTTTCCTACCAGCAGATTTTCCAGCGTCATCTGGAGATCGATCCGCTTTCAGCAGACAAGCCTCAGCTTCGCGCGGCGGCAGCCAAGATTGAGCTGGGGGAGCTGGCGGAAAAAGAAGAGGATCGCGATACCCTCTTACAGATGCTGTTTGTCTTTGGCGTTGAGCCGCACATTGGTCATGAAAAGCCGACCTTTGTTTACCACTTCCCCGCCTCTCAGGCGTCTTTGGCGGAAATCAGCTCTGAAGATCACCGCGTGGCGGAGCGCTTTGAGGTCTATTATAAGGGCGTTGAGCTGGCGAACGGCTTCTGCGAACTGACGGACGCAGGCGAGCAGCGCCAGCGCTTTGAGCAGGAAAACCGCAGGCGAGAGGCGCGCGGGCTGCCCGTTCGTCCGATTGATGAATATCTTTTAGCGGCGCTGGCGTACGGCATACCGGCCTGTTCCGGCGTAGCGCTGGGGGTCGATCGCCTGATTATGATTGCGCTAGGCGCTCAGTCTATTGCTGAGGTGATGGCGTTCCCGGTGGAGAGGGCGTAGTGCGTTTTGGCTGTGGATAAACCGTTCTAATGAGCTTCAGAGGATATTCCGGCCGAAAATACAACTTGCTTATATCATCATTGTGCTTGGCCGGAAGGGTGCCTGTATTAAGCTTAGGTGCGCGGCGGGCCTAGCCCTCCTACGGGCTGTTATGAAGCCCTTCGGGCTTCACCCTTTCAGGGCCAGCGCAAGCGCTGTTCAAACCGGCAAAGCCGGTTTGTCGTTGGCTTACGCCAAGTCGACCCCAATGGAGGCCTCTCCCGCCGTTTGACTTTTTAGGTTATTTAGATTCTTTAAGGCCTTTGTCAATAATTTAAAACAGGGCACTATTTGGTGCCCTGTTTGCTTTTATCAATCACAACTCACCGGTTTTAAACGGCGGCCTGATATTGGCGTTGCGACGCGCCATGGCGTTGACGCTCATCTGGAACGGTGGGAATGGCAGCGTCAGGTTGTTGTCTTCGTAGGCCTTCAGGATCAGGCTGTGCATTTCGTGGCGCAGCGGCATGCGCATGCCCATTTCGGCGGCAAACACGCGCAGTTCGAAAATCTGAATGCCCTGCTGAATGTCGACCAGGAAGGCGTCGGGCTGCGGCGTATCCAGCACTAGTGAACAGCGATGTGCAGCATCTTCCAGCAGGCGCTTGACCAAGTCCGGATCGGTATCGGCAGTAGCCGGTACCGTCAGCACAATTCGGGTGACCGAGTCGGACAGCGACCAGTTGACGAACTGCTCGGTGATAAACGCCTTGTTGGGCACAATAATCTCTTTTCTATCCCAGTCGACAATGGTCGTTGCCCGAGTGTTGATCTTGGTGATAGAGCCGGTCAGATCGCGGATGGTGACGGTATCGCCGATGCGGATCGGTTTTTCAAACAGGATAATCAGGCCAGAGATAAAGTTGGCGAAGATCTCCTGTAGACCAAAGCCCAAGCCCACACCGAGTGCAGCGACCAGCCACTGGAGCTTAGACCACTCTACGCCGATAAGGGAGAAGGCCACCATGCCGCCGATCAGCATCAGGATATATTTGGTAATGGTGGTGATGGCGTAGCCAGTGCCCGGCGAGAGGTCGAGGTGCTGGAGAATGGCCAGCTCCAACAGCGCGGGCAGGTTGCGAACCAATTGCATGGTGACAATAAACACCAGAATGGCGATCAGTACAGAGCCTAGCGTGATGGCCTGAATGCTCTCAGCCCCCGCAACAGAAGACGTCACATCCCACAGGCGAATGTTTTCCAAAAAGGCGAATGCCGAGTGGATTTCTGACCAGAGAATAATCAGCGATACTAGCGCAATCATCGTCAGAATGGAGCGTACCAGCTGTAATGACTGGGCGCTGATGGCATCCAGATCGACCACTACCGGTTCGTCGTTATCCATTGAACTGTCGGAATTGGGCGCTGAATCGTCTTCCCCTTTTGCCCTTTGTGCCAGACGTTCGGCGCGCCGCTGTTTGGCGCGGTCAAACTCAATGCGGCGCCGCTGAATTAACATCCAGCGGCGAATAATGTGGTAAATCACCAGTAGCCCAAACCAGATGGCTACCGAGGCCTCGAGGCGCAGCAGCAGCGCCTGTGCCGTGGCTAAATAGCCAAACGCAGCAGCTGCGGCCGCGGCAATAGGAGCAAAGATTAAAAACGTCCACAGAGCCTGGTTGACGGCGTTCTCCCCCGATCCTCGTCGATCGAGATAGAGGGGAATGCCCGCCCGTCGCAGGTTGGTGGTCATCATCACTAGCGCGCCGCAGAGCAAAATAAAGCACAGGCGCCCCAGCGTGCCGGAAAACTGCCGCTCGTTGAAGTAGTCAAAGCTGATAGAGGCGATAATCAGCGGCACCACGACCCACAGAGAGAGCTTGTAATAGCGCATGGCGCGGGCGACTCGCGACTGTGACCAGCGGAAGTGAGCGATAAACAGCCCCTGCGGATGGGAGAAGCTGGCGCTAATCATAAACGCCCACATTAGTGGGACGGTAGCGTTAACCCCTTCACCGATGGCGACAGCGATCGGATACTGCCAGGCGTGTTGGAGCCCGTAGGCCAGCGCCCACCAGAGAACCGGCAGCGGCACGGCTACGATGATAGACCAAAATACGGTGCGAAGGGTCAGCGAGAAGTGATCTTGCGTCACTTTGCCGACTCGCGCTGAAGCGCGTTCTAAAAACGCCTGATAGTGGCGACGAGAGCTGATACTAAAGCCAACCAGACACACGGCGGCAAAAATCAGGCCTACCGCCTCTTTGGTGGTCGCCATGGCTTTAACCGCACCGCTCAGCTCCGTTAGCGTGTCCAGAGAAAGCAGCTGATTGAGGTCTTGAAACACCTGTAGCGGGTAGCTGAGAGTCAGCGGATTGACGTCTGCCACCCAGAACAGGTAGCGGTGAGAGGCGTCTTTTACCTCTGCCAGCGCCTCTGCCAGCTGATTGTTAGACACCTTCAGCTTGGTCAACTCGATAAGCAGGGTGTCGTAACCCGCCAGCAGCGACGAAAGCAGCTCCTGCTGCATTTTTATCTGCTGTTTAACCAGCTCTTGCTGCTGCTCGGTGAGCGGCAGGCCGTTGTCCTGAACGAGTTCGGGTAGTTTAACCAGCTTGTCGCGGCGATCTTCCAGGTTCAGACGCTGGACGCGCATATCGGCCATTTCGGTGTCCAACAGCTGGGACTTTGGCATTTCCGGCAGTCGAGAGACCTGTAGGCGCAGGGATTCCCCCAGAGCCGTTGACATACTCAGCCACTGGGACTGCTCTGTCAGAGTGGTGAACGCTTGGCGTACCTGAACGATTTTGCTAACAGTTTGGCGCTGCTCGGTGGATATTTGGTCCATTTTCTGCGCCTGCCGGCTGAGCATTTCCGACAGTTCCTGGTTTTCCTGCAGCAGCTTTCTGACGGACAGCGGCAAGTCGCCGTGCTGCTCTGCCAACTGAGTCGTGTGCTCCAGCGTCTGGCGGCTTTCCTGCTGGCGCTGCTGGTTTAGCTGCGCGTTGATAAGCTGAAGCAGCGTATCGGTTTTGGTTTGCTGAGCCTTGAGGATTTCTGCCTGTAGGCGGGAAATTTCCTGTCGGTTGCTGGCGGAGAGCTGTTCCAGTTCCAGCTCGTCCACTTTGGCTTTGTTGAAAGCGGCTTCCGCCTGAAGCTGTGCCAGTTTGGCGATGGCCAGAGCGGATGACTGGTTTTGATCCGGCAGGCGTCTTTCCAAATCGTTTAGCGTTTTGCGCGTTGCCGCTAGCTGAGCCGGGAGCTGGCTGAGGGAGTTAGTAATTTCCCGAGTGCGATCCTGCTCTTGCAGCAGCTGGCGGTTAAGCTCCAGCAGTCGGCTGTTGGTTTGAATGGAAAGCTGCTCAAGTTCGGCAATGGTTAACCCAGCCTGAAGAGGCTGGGGCGCAGTGCTTTCGCTTTCCAGCTGAGCGCGCAGGCTTTTGGTCAGCTTGGGAAAGTCGTCAATAGATTTGCGGTACTGCTGGCTGCGGGTAAGGGACTCGCTGCGTTCGTTTAGCCAGTTAAGCGCCCCCTGATAGGCCTCAAGGATCTCCTTTTGACCGGGGGCGTCTTTGTTGGCCTCAACCTGCTTGATTTCCTGTTTGATCTGCCCTGCGTCTGGAAGCGTAGCCGCCCAGACAGAGCCTATCAGTATTAGGTTTAGCAGCAGTGCTGACAGTAGACGTGTCAGTTTCATCCTTTAATTATCCGCCTCAGTTATCCGCATAGTCGTTAAAAACGGTAAGCCCAAAGAGGGCTAGCCGGCATCGGCAAAGCGTTCACCCATTCGGGTTGGCGTTTTGCACTGTAGGTGTGAGGCAAAGGTCACGCTGTTTTGAGTAAACAGGTTGATAACGGTGGAACCCAGTTTGAAACGCCCCATCTCAGCGCCTTTTTCCAGCACTACGGCGCCTTCTTCGCCCTCAGCCGGGTAGGTCCAGCGCTTGAGAACGCCTTCTCGAGGCGGTGTCACAGTGCCCTGCCAGACGGTTTCTATGCTGCCGACAATGGTGGCGCCCACGAGGATCTGCACCATCGGGCCAAAGGGAGTGTCAAACAGGCAAATTGCGCGCTCGTTGCGGGCAAACAGGTTAGGGACATTTTCTGCCGTCAGCGGGTTCACAGAGAACAGATCGCCGGGGACGTACACCATTTCGCGCAGAACGCCGCGGCAGGGCATGTGTACGCGGTGGTAGTCTCTCGGTGAGAGATAGATAGTGGCGAACAGGCCGTTTTGGAAGGTGTCTACCATCGGCATGTTGCAGGCCAGCAGCGCTTCTAGCGTGAAGTCGTGGCCTTTGGCCTGAATAAGCTTGCCGTCAGTAATTGGCCCTAGCTGGCTAACCGCGCCGTCGGCGGGCAGTGCGAGTTGGCGTTCATCCTCAACGATAGGGCGTGCTCCCTCTTTTAGAGGGCGCACGAAGAAGTCGTTAAAGGTTGCATAAGATTCGGGAGCGGGATTTTGCGCTTCCTGCATGTCAACCCGATAGTATTTGGCAAACGCCTTGATGACCAGATGCGTCAGCCATCCACCCTGCCAGCCTGCAGCCAGACCAGCCAGTTGAGTAAGTCCCTGCTTGGGAAGTAAATATTGTAATCGTACTTTTATGCGATCCAGCACGGGTAGCCTCGTGTCAATGTATTAGCTAATGTTGCGCATTGTAGCGGGGACGGGGCATAAAGTCATTTTGCCCAAAAGCCCATAGAGTAAGACCGCTGCAACGCTTTAATGTTCCTGCCTGTGAGCGGTACAAAACGCTGTAAAGCCAGAGCAAAGAAATATCTGCCTATTCCTTCACATCGTTGGGGTTCTTCCTGCTTCTGACTTCCGCCATGCTGGTAAGAATTTTCAGATAGTTGTCGTAACGCTCTTCGGCGATGGTTCCCGCATCAACTGCTTCACGAATAGCACAGCCGGGATCGTCTACGTGCTTGCAGTCGCGGAAGCGACAGTGGCCGATAAACTCGCGAAATTCGATAAAACCGTGGGTAACCTGTTCTGGTTCCAAGTGCCAAAGGCCAAACTCACGCACTCCGGGGGAGTCGATAATGTCTGAGCCGTTGGGCAGGTGATAGAGGCGAGATGCGGTAGTGGTGTGCTGTCCGAGCCCGGAAACGTCGGAGACGTCTCCCACATCGATGGTCGCCTCTTCCGGCGGCAGTAGGGCGTTGAGCAGGCTGGACTTGCCGACGCCGGACTGCCCGGCGAACACGTTGATATGGCCTTTGAGCGCTTCGGTCAGTTCGTCCATGCCTTCTCCGCTGATGCTAGACACCAGCAGCACGGGGTAGCCAATGTTGCGGTAGATCTGCATGGCCTGTTCGACGAAGTCGCGGCCTTCGCTGTCTAGCAGGTCTACTTTATTCAGGACAATAAGCGGAGCAATGCCGACGGTCTCACAGGCGACCAGATAGCGGTCAATAATGTTGAGTGACAGCTCGGGCAGAATGGCCGAAACAATAACGATGCGATCGACGTTGGCGGCGATAGGCTTCACGCCGTCGTAAAAGTCAGGTCGGGTTAGCACTGACGTGCGTTCGTGAACGGCTTCGATAATGCCTTTCGCGTGTTCCGCAAGAGCCGGGCGCCAGACAATTCTGTCGCCGGTGACCAGTGAAGGGACTGTACGGCGAATATTGCAGCGGTGAACGCTACCGTCGTCGGCCTCTACGTCAGCGTGTTTGCCAAAGCGGCTGACGACAATGCCTTCCTGCGGCTCGTCAAACAGAGAGTCGTCTGGCTCAGCCTTTTGGTTAACCGCCTGCAGGCGCCGCTGATGGTTGGCTGCGACACGCCGCTGTTGGCCTTTAGACAGTTTCTTTTTATTCACAAAACATCCTTCAAGAACACCTTTCTGATACGGCGAAGTCGCCCGTTTGGCGTTAAACCGCTATGATACACTGATGTCTGGCTAATCACGCAGGAATCATCATGTCTGGAAGTGAGAATAACCTGATTTGGATCGATCTGGAAATGACTGGGTTAGATCCTGAGGTTCACCGTATTATCGAAATCGCCACTATTGTGACGGACGCCAACCTGAACGTTCTGGCTGAAGGGCCCGTGTTTGCCGTGCATCAGACGAATGAGCATCTGGCGACAATGGACGATTGGAACACGACTACCCACACCGCCAGCGGGCTGGTTGAGCGCGTTAAGGCAAGCCCACTGGACGAAAGAGCGGCGGAGCTGGCGACGATTGAGTTTCTGCAAAAGTGGGTTCCTCAGGGGGTGTCGCCAATTTGTGGTAACAGCATCGGTCAGGATCGACGCTTTCTTTACCGCTACATGCCAGACCTAGAACGCTACTTCCACTATCGCTATCTGGACGTTAGCACTCTGAAAGAGCTGGCGCGGCGCTGGAAGCCGTCCATTCTCGGGGGAATCGAGAAGAAAAGTACCCATCAGGCGCTGGACGATATTCGCGACTCAATTGCCGAACTGGCTTACTATCGTGAGCATTTTATTCAGCTTTAAGTGATTTCATTCAAAAGGCCGCTTATTCAGTGAACAGGAGCGGCCAGCCCTGCTGGTTTAATCATCAAACGGCATTAAAAGGCGGTTTTTTTGACTCGGGGGGCTTGCGAGCGGTGCTAATTTTCGTATAATGCGCTCCCCGTGACGTTATTATTTCTTAATATGATACGGCACTTGGATTGCGGGAATAGCTCAGTTGGTAGAGCGCAACCTTGCCAAGGTTGAGGTCGCGAGTTCGAACCTCGTTTCCCGCTCCAAATTTTGTTTGACGTTTGTTAGCAGCACCAGAAAGTTAGCCTCGCGCATGCGGGAATAGCTCAGTTGGTAGAGCGCAACCTTGCCAAGGTTGAGGTCGCGAGTTCGAACCTCGTTTCCCGCTCCAACTTTCTTCTGCACTGACAAATGCTTCTCCCAAGCGGGAATAGCTCAGTTGGTAGAGCGCAACCTTGCCAAGGTTGAGGTCGCGAGTTCGAACCTCGTTTCCCGCTCCAATTTTCTCTCACACTACTTATCTATCTCTAACGCGAATACACTATCTTCCCTCGTCGAATAAAATAGAGTGCGGTCGACTGCATCAGCAGAGAACTGACTGTCGCGATAGCAAACGCCGGAAGCGTGCCCACTTCGACAATAATTAAGCCAATCAAAAAGAAAAACGTCGCGAAGCCGTAAAGAGACAGCACCATGCCGCGCAGTACCTGCATCGCCATTTCAGCGCTTCTCATGCGGTGGGTAAAAACGGCGAGAATAGAGGCAAAAACCGGAAAGCAGGCGAGTATGCCTGCCATTTGAGCTCCCACTAGGGATGCCGCTGCGGTCAGGGTGACGACGATGACGGTAGCGACGAGCATTCGCGCGGGCAGATCCCACCACGGTGAAGCGATAGGGTTGCGCAGTGGATTATAAAAGGGAATCAGCCTTGCAGACACGGTAAGGGTGACAAGCGCGGCGACAAAAAAGCCCCAGTGAGTAAGCGGCAGTTCCTGCATAAAAAGCGCTGAACCGGCGTAGGCGGCGATCCCAGCGATAAGGGCGGGAACCCAGCCGCGACGCGCTACGAGAGCGTAGCCAAGACAGAAACACGCTTGCGCGACCGTGCCAATCAGAGAGCCATTGGAAGCTACGGCGGCAAAATCAGTGCCGTACTGAAGTGCAAGAAAGGCGGAAATCGGGCCAGACGTCAGCGGCAGGCCGACGAGCCATCCTCCTATGGCGTCTCCCCAGCGTCGCCCGGCCAGGCTTGCCAGCAGGATGAGGAAGGGTGGAAAAACCAGCTTGAGGACGATCAAATCCATGATGAGCCTTATTGATTTAGCTGCCTACTCGCCAACTGCATCTGCCATCTTTTCGACCGTCTGTATGCGATCGATAATCCAATATGGTTTAAGAATACCTGCCTAAATTCGCGAATGCCTACACTTTGTAGCACTTTTTGGGATTCAGCTCTTATCCGGAAAGTTAATCAGTGCGTTGGCTGCACTGATTGAGCGCCCTAAAGGTCTATGCTGCTATTTCAAGCAGGCTTTCTATCTCTAGCAATACCGCAGGGCTGGTGACGCGATCCCTATTGGCTCTCAGCTCATCCAGCGGAAAAGAGCAATACTGAGCGAGCAGCAGGACAACGTCTTCCATGACGTCTTCATCATTCACGTCGTTCCAAAGCTCTTTTTCAAGCATCTGGAAGATCGCCTGTTGGTGGGGTAGGGAGTAGCCAAACCAAGGATCGAGATAGCGGTCGAGCGCCAGAAGAACGCTTTTTTTTTACGTCCAGATCTTTTCCCGCCAACAGTGGAGCCTGCTCGTCCAGCGCTCCGCTCTCAATAAGCCTCATTTCTTTTTCGCCATACCTTACCGTGTGCATAAAGCCTCGCTAGTTTCCTTTTTCTCCGCACACTTCCCACATCAGATCTCTTAGCCACTGCTGTACCGGGTCGTGATGGCTGCGTTCGTGCCAGGCCATGATTTTCGTATAGCCCTGCACCTCAATCGGCGTGTCAACAATGATGATGCCTTCAGCTTCTTTGGCCAAGCGCTCAGGGATAACGGCAATAAAGTCGCTTTGCTTAAGCACGCTGAGCAACAGCAGGAAGCTGGTGACAGAAAGCGCCACGCGGCGGGTGCGACCAATTTTAGCCAGTGCGTCGTCGGTAACGCCGGAAAACTGCCCGCCTTCGTAAGAGGCCATGACGTGCTCCAACGAGCAAAATGCATCGAGAGACAGCGCTTCCTGTTCAGCGGCGGGATGGCCTTTGCGCATAATACACACGTAGCGCTCTTCATAAAGTCTACGGCTGCGGAGATCGGGCGGCGACATCCTGGGATCGAGCAGTGCCAGATTCAGCTCGCCGCGTTCCAGCATCGCGTGGACGTCAAGACGGTGAATCGACAGTAGTGCAATCCTGACGTGAGGGGCTCGGCGCTTGAGCTCCAAAATAAACGGCTGACAGAGTGCGAGCATGTCGTGGTCAGCGCAGGCAATTTTAAATACCGCTTCTAATTCTGCGGGATTAAACGCCGGAGTCTGCATTAGCGCATCCGTATCTGCCAGCAGCTTTTTGACAGGTTTAGCCAGCGCCAGAGCGCGCTCTGTCGGAACCATCCCGTGGGACGCACGAACGAATAGAGGATCGCCAAAGCTGTCTCGTAGCCGATTTAGCATGCTGCTGACGGCGGGCTGCGTGAGGGACAGCTTTGCTGCCGCACGCGTCACACTGCGTTCGTCCAGTAGGGCGTCCAGCGCCTTAAGCAGGTTAAGATCGAATGTTCTGATATTATTCAAATTTATATTTATGATAAAAATTGATTATTGGATTTATAACAGCAGTCAGCTTACCCTGCAAGCCAGCTTATCAATATCGATACGAAGGAATGCACTATGGCCAAATTTCGCCACCTAACTACCCCATTTTCTCTAAAAGGTCTGTCGCTGAAAAACCGTGTTGTCATGCCGCCTATGTGCCAGTATCAGGCAACTGACGGCCTGCCGAACAGCTGGCACTTTGTGCACTATGTTTCTCGTGCCGTTGGCGGAGTGGGGCTGGTGATTGTTGAAATGACTAACGTCGCCCCCAACGGGCGGATTTCACCAAACTGCCTGGGGCTGTGGAACGATGAGCAGCGCGATGCGTTTAAGCGCATCGTTGATGAAGTGCACGCTCAGGGTGGAAAGATAGCTATTCAAATCGCCCACGCTGGCCGCAAAGCGCTGGGAGAGAAAGACGTTGTGTCATCGTCAGCCATTCGCTACGACGGCGCAGTTGATGCAGGAAACGGCCTCTGGGCCTATCAAGAGCCTCGGGTGCTTGATAAAGACGAGATTGCAGACATCATTCAGGCGTTTCAACATTCCGTCCGGCGCGCGGTGGAGGCAGGCTTTGACGCTATAGAGATCCACGGAGCGCACGGCTATCTGATTCATCAGTTTTACTCGCCAAAAATGAATCTGCGCACTGACGAGTATGGGCAAGACAAAATGCTGTTTGGTGAGCGCCTTATTCAGGCGGCGAAAGCCGTTATGCCCGCAGAGATGCCCCTTCTCGTGCGGATCTCTGCACAAGAGTATGGTGAAAACGGCTTTGACGTTGAGTACGGATGCGAAGTTGCCAAGCGGTTTGCCGCCGCAGGGGCTGAGGTTATCCACGTCAGCGGCGGTGGAGACGGCCCGCTTCATCCTGATCATACTCCGATATTTAACGCGGGCTATCAGGTATATTTGGCGCGAGCGGTAAAAGAAGCGACTGGGCTGCCGACCGTTGCCGTGGGTATGCTGGAAGACCCCGCAGTGGCTGACTATGTGCTCAGCACTGGCGATGCCGATCTGGTCGCGATAGGGCGCGGACTGCTGCGCGATCCGAACTGGCTTTTGAATGCGCAGTTTCATCAAAACGCGTCTGATGGCGGCGATGTCCAGTATGTACCGGGATCTTACGTGGGTGCATTCAGGTAGCTGTGTGCATTAGCTGTTTTTCTTTGCGTCGGCCGTGGGGTCGACGCACTTATCCCTCTGTTTGTTCTTCATTTTGTTCTTCACTGCCGCAACCCTAAAGCGCCAATACTCTGCTATCGATTAATAGCGCGTCGAATACTAAGTTATTTCTAGCTAAATCCTTTCAGCTCTCACAACACAACATTTCTCATTGAATTGGCATTTTATTATGTTCATTATTTGAACTTGTATACAAGTACCTTACATGTAAATGGGCGAGTGTATAAAAAAACCAATAGCAATGGGAATAATTATTATGCAACTCAATGATTCTACAATAGAAAAGAAGGTAATGCGCAGGGTTACCTGGCGGCTAATTCCGCTGCTGGTCGCCTGCTATGTTATCGCTATCATCGATAGGGCCAATATCGGCATTGCGGCTCTGACTATGAATGCCGATATCGGATTGAGTACTGCCAGCTTTGGGCTGGCGGCAGGGCTGTTCTTTATCCCTTACGTTTTACTGGAGCTGCCTTCCAATCTGGCACTGGAAAAGTTTGGTGCCCGCTGGTGGATCGCCCGCATCATGTTCACCTGGGGCATTATCTCCGGCGCCCATATGTTCGTGTGGAATGAAACTAGTCTGTACGTTATGCGTGCGCTGTTGGGTGCGGCAGAGGCTGGGTTCTTCCCCGGTATCGTGTTTTATCTGACTCTCTGGTTCCCGTCGGCCTGGCGGGGGCGCATCGTGGCGTCCTTTATGGCCGGTATCCCGGTAGCGCTAATTATTGGCACGCCGATTTCCAGTATGCTGCTGGAGCTTCACGGCTGGATGGGGCTGAGCGGATGGCAGTGGATGTTCCTGTTGGAGGCAATGCCTGCCATCGTGCTGGCGGTTATCGTTCCTTTTGCACTGCCCAGCAGGCCAGAAGAATCACATTTTCTTGAAGAGGATGAAAAACGTTGGTTGATTGCGAAGCTCGCCGCTGAGCGCAGCCAATTGCCCAAGCAGGCTCACGGCAGCATGCTGAAGGCGCTGTTTAGCCCACAGGTGCTGCTGTTCAGCCTGGCGTATTACGGTTTGACCAACCTGAACGGCGCTATCAGCACTTTCCTGCCGATGATCGTGAAAGAGACAGGGCTGAGTAACGTGCAGACGGGCTTTGTGGCGATTATTCCCTATGTCTTTGGCCTGGTGGGGATGCTGGCACTCGGCAGAATGGCGGATAAACCGGGTGCCCGGCTGGCGACTAACTATCTGGCGCTGACGATTTCTATTATCGGTCTTCTAGGGGCCGGTTATTTTGACGAGCCTGTTTTACGGCTGGTGTTCCTGTGCGGAGCCGCAATCGGCTTTTTTGGCGCGATGCCGGTTTTCTGGGGGCTTCCTTCACAGTTTCTTTCCGCATCGGCAGCGGCGGGCAGCATTGCGCTTATCAACTCTCTGGGCAACATGTCCAGCGTGATCAACCCATGGGTCATCGGCACCATTCGCGATAAAACCGGCAGTTTTAACGGCGGCTTCTACTGGCTTGCCGCGATGGCGCTGCTTTCTGTCATTGTCTTGACGCTGATTTTCCGGTTATGGAAAACGGCTGCGCCGCAGGGGGCGTTAAAGAGTGAAAATAAGGAGTATATAAATGAAAATTGTTGAGGTCAGACTTCGTCAGGTTCAGGGCGTGTTGCCAACGCAGGGAGACATCTGGGAGGAGCGTCTGGCGCGCCCGCTAGATATTTATCAGGACTACCGTCTCCTTGATGACCACGAAGGCGGTGTGCAGCAAAAAGACGGCTTTGCCATTACTACCGTATTTCTTGAGATTGTCAGCGACGAGGGCGTAGAGGGCATGGCTGGGCCAATCCCCCGCTCAGTGGCTTCTATTATCGCCAGCCACCTGAGCCGATTGCTTATCGGCCAGGATCCCCGCGATAGCGAAAGGCTGTGGGATCAAATGCACCGCGCGCTGGTTCACGGTCGCCACGGTGAGGCCATGATGGCGATTAGTACGGTCGACTGTGCGCTGTGGGATCTGCGCGGCAAGTGGATGCAACAGCCGGTTTATCGCCTGCTGGGAGGCTCATCCCGTGAAGCTATTCCTACTTACGCCTCTATGCTGGGCTTCTCCGTTCAGGATATGGGGCTGGTGCGCGAGCGGGCGAAGTATTACAAATCACTGGGCTATTGCGGGCAAAAGTGGTTTTTCCGCCACGGCACTATGAGCGGACGGGAAGGCCTAAAGAAAAATATCGAACTGGTAAAAACCCTGCGAGAGGCGGTGGGGGAAGACTACGATCTGATGTTCGACTGCTGGCAGTCAATGGACGTGACCTACGTGACCGAGCTGGGATTGGCTATCGAACCTTACCGGCCTCGCTGGCTGGAAGAGTGCGTCATGGCCGACAGGCTGGGAGGGCTTCGTCGTCTGAAAGAGAAGCTGAATATCCCCATGGCTGGTGCAGAACACGAATATACCCGCTGGGGCTTCAAGCGCTTCTTTGAGGCTGACGGGCTAGACATCATCCAGCCGGATATCTACTGGTGCGGGGGCCTGTCAGAAACGCTGAAAATCGCCGCGGCGGCGACCATGTACGATCTTCAGGTTGTCCCGCACGGGCACTCAACAATAGCGACTGCGCACTTTAGCGTAACCCAGTCGCCTATTCACACGCCGTTTCAGGAGTATCTGGTGAAATGGAATGATATTCACCAGCACTTCCTATGCGACCCGATCGTGCCGAAAGACGGCTTTATCCACGTGCCGGAAACTCCGGGAATGGGCATGGCGCTCAATCGGGCTAACGTGCAGCGCGAAGAATTGCTGTTTACACAGTAGCCTTCACACAAAGGCGGCCTGTGCCGCCTTTTCAGTAACGCTGTCCTTGCATATAAGAAGCAAGCATGTAAGTATTTTTCCACGACTCTACACTTTCGTTGGAAAAGGATATACGGCGCTATGAGTACCGATAAGCGTTCTTCTGGCTGGACGATGAAAAAAATTGTCCGGCCTCAGTCGATGGCGTTAATCATGGCCGCTCAGATCCGCGAGCTTATCGTTAACGGTGATATTGAACTGGGAGCACTGCTTTCTGAAAACGATATCGCCAGTAAGCTTCAGGTGAGCCGTACTCCCGTCAGGGAGGCGCTGCAAAAGCTGGAAACCGAACGGCTGGTGCAGATTATCCCCCAGAGGGGCACCTTCGTGTTCGACTTCAACGAACAGGAAATGCGGCAAACCTGCAAAATGCGTGAAATCCTTGAATCCGGCGCGCTGGATATTGCGCTTGCCCGCGACAGAAGCGGCCTGATTGCTGCGTTAGAAATGCATCTGGAACAGGGCCGAACGGCAATGAACAGCGACCCTGATGCCTTTCGCGCGGCAGATGCTGCTTTCCATATGGCGCTCATCGAGTTCAGCCAGAATCGCGATCTGATCGATGCCTACCACAATATTATCAACCGTATTCGTGCGCTGCTAAATCGCCTAGCCAGATCGAACGACGAGCTTGCGGGCTCACAGAGCGATCATGAAGACATCGTGTCGCTACTGCGAGAAGGCCGAGACGCCGCTGCCGACGAACGCCTGCGTTGGCACGTTGGCGGTCTGCTGCGCATGTTTCGTGAGAAACACGTTTCCTGAGTATTTTTGGAAAATAGTTACAGTCGATAAAATTCATAATTAACTGATTATCAATAGTATTGTTCTGTGAGAATGATACGCTTATCTTGGAATAGCCGTTGAGGAATGATATAACGTCATTCTTGGAGAGCTACTGTTTACGCGCTGCGCAGCTCTAATAAAACAGTGCCTGAAAGCACAGTGAAGAGACCGCCGCATTTACCGCACATAGGCAAGGATAACGTCATGACTTCTACTACTTCTCTCGTTGTATACACAGACCGCGCTGTTCAAAAACTAAAAAGGCTAGGCATTGTTGTTGCAGGGGAGCCTGATGCCCCGGTCATGGCGCTGCTGGATGCGGTATCCAACCTAGACAACAATCGCGTAGTGGCTATTGCCCGTACGCTGCAGCAGCAGAGTGCGTTTAACGCCATTGTGCGTGAAAATATTACCGGTATGGACGTTGCTAACCGTCAGGGAAAAATCGTGACGGCGTTTGACTCTATCCGCACTGACGCTCAGGAAATGGTTAAGTGGCTGGACGACGGTAAGCTGGATCTGATTGAGCGCGTAAAAAACGGCTGGATGGTGTTGGTTCGCGGCTCCATTCCCGATCGTTTTAACAAAATTAAAGAAACCTATCTGGAAGTGGCGAAGGCAGCGTCAGAGCAGATTACCCGTGAGCAGACCATCCTTGATGCCTATCAGGATTACCGCTTTGGCCTCAAGCAGGCAGAAATTGACTCTCAGGAGCTGTTAAAGCTGGCAGAGCAAAGCCTGGAAGCGTGCAAGCAGCGCCTGAAGAGCGCGCTAGAAACCCGCGAGCAGGCCGCGACTACCGATGCTGCCGAGCTGGGCCGCATGGAGCTGGTGCGCGACGAAGCCCTGCGTCAAATGCAGGAAGAGGACGAGCGCTACCAGATTGTGAAGGATTTGGCGGACAACCTGATGGTCGCCTACAACGCTGCCGAAGCGGTGTTTGCCCGCCTTCAGCAAACCTCGTCAGTCAAAGAGCGCGTTTATCGCCAGAGCATGGTGTTTTTCTCAACGAACGAAATCGTCTTTACTGCGCTGTCAGCGTCGATGACTTCCCTGAGCGGACTAACGGAAAGCACCAAAACCCTCGAAGCCATGAAAGACGGCATTAACAAAGGGCTACAGACAATCGCCGAAGCGGGCAACAAGCATATGGATGCCGGCATTCGCGCGGGCTACGGCTCTACGATTAAGGCTGATTCTATCCGTTCGCTGGTCAACGCCATCGTGAACTTCCAAGAGTCTAGCTATCAGCTTATTGAAGAGCTGCGTGAAGAGTCGTCAAACAACGCTAAAGAGCTACAGTCTATCGCCGAGGACGGCAAGCGTCGCTTCAGCGACATGGTACTTAAGGCCGCCTCTGAATGACTGATGTAAAGCTCAGCGATCAGCTGGGCGCGATGGCGATTATTGATGAGCTCTACCAGCAGCAAACGGCGCTGGAAGAGCTGCTTAACCCTATAGCTCTGCGTCAGACGATGGCGCAGCGCATTCGGGAATATTACCGTTCCAGAGGGATGGACATTCAGGACGCACTGATTGAACAGGGCGTCGATGAGTGGTTTGCCGATCGACTTCGCTTTAGCATGCCAAAGCCTGCCTGGCATCAGCGGCTGCTGGCTAGGCTTTACTTAAAGCGTAAGCGAGTGTTTAGGGTGTTTTTCAGCCTGCTGATGGTGGCGGTCGCTCTGATAGCGATTAACGTCATCGCGGTGAAGATGACAAAAAATACCATTGCAGGCCTACAGCAGGTCGAGCAGTCTCTGCTGCAAAAAATCAACGGTCATCACAGTGAGCTACTGGCACTTAACGGCAGTGAGCTGCGCTATGCGTCTGCAAGCGGCGAGGCTCTGAGATCGTCCAGCATTGCGCTGGCGGAAAAGGCAATGAAGCAGGGCAGAACCTTTGCCCAAGTGGTTGCAGAGAGCAGCAGTTCCTATATTACGTTGAGCAAGCAGAAGGCGTCGCTAAATGGGATATCCAGCGCGACGCAAATAGACGCTCAAAGCATTGAGAAAAAACTGGCGCAGTATCGCGCCCTTGCGGATGCGGACAGGCAGCTGCAGCAGATTGCTGACGACAGCGGCTTTGCGGCGCTGTCTCGTCGCTATGCTCCGCTTCGACAGGCGTTTGAGCGCGCTGCGGCGTCCATGTCAGAGAGTGCAGAAAAGGGGCTGGAAAGCCTAAAAACGCTGGAGTCAGCCTACCGGTTAGCGCAGGAGGCGCAGGCGGTCGCCCAAGAGGCGGAGCGGAGCATGGAGCAGTTAAAGAGACTGGTGCCAACCGCTCAAGAGAGAAGCCTGGCTCAAAGCGACGTCAACGATATTCAGAGGGCGCTGGCGCAGTTTGATCTCGTCTCAGCCAAGCGTTCTCTTGAGCACCTTCGCTATTTGACAGAGCTGGCTCCTGAGAACCTGACGCTGACAATCGTCGACCGCGTTGGAGAAAAGTCCGGCGTGGAGAGAACCTACGAGGACAGCGGCGGTAAAACCTGGTACATCATTGTTGAGGCGCTAACGCCGAGCGGTCAGCCGTTCCCACTGTGGCTTACCGATGCAGAAACCGGGCAGTCCCGCCGGGTGACGACGTTTGGTCTACAGGTTTCCCGCAACGACTACGATCGGGTGCGCAACGATAAGCTGGACGACGGGCGTATTCAGAAAAAGCAGGTCGGCAAGAAGTCTTCCGGTCGCCTTAACTTCAGCTATACCCGCTCAACCAGCGGCAGCGTCATTATGGAGTGGTAATCAGTGAAGGCATTTAACGTTGCTCAAATTTTGTCAAACAGCGAAAGCGCGTTTGAAGATCAGCTTTCTGTGCTTAATGTGCGCATCACCTCTTATCGACAAGACTTGATGACGCTGAAGCAGGAACAGCTTGAGATTTACCCGCTGATGGCAAAAGTGCTGCTGCTGGAAAGCCCCGAGCTGAAAAATGTCACTGAAATTGACGTACTGCAAAAGCAGATGAAAGGGCAGATAGCAGAGTTAAACCGTCAGCTTCTGGAGCTAAAGCAGCAGCTTGACCAGGAAAGGCAGCGCCAGAATGAGCTGTCCGAAAGAATCGAGCCCCTTGAGGCAGAGAAGGTTGCGCTATTGATGCGGGATCCCAAATTTGTCGAGCTTGATAGCCAGCTAGCCAGTCTTAGAGAACAGAGCCAGTCTATATCTCAGCTTGAGCAGGATATTCACCTCGAAGCGCAGGAAAAGGGCGACGAGTATCGCGCCAATGAGGCGTTTGAATATCTGATGGCGCGCCGGTTTGGTGAAAGCGACTATCGGGGAAAGTGGATTTTCCGCAATATGGACAGCTGGCTAGCTCGCCAGATCGACTTCCCTAAAAACCTGCGCAACTACCGCACGCTGTTGGCCATGGCACAGGAAGTTACGAATCGGCGCGAGGAAATAGGACCTCGCCTTGACGATGTGTCTTCTCGACACGAGATTATGGTGAACGGCGCGGCGAAGCGTGTTGGTTTGGCACCTCTGCTGGAGCAGCTGACGCGGCTGGTGTCCACTATTGAAACGCGACAAGGCGACATCGGTCGACTTCATAATCTTCTGCGCGACAGCATTGTGGGTGAAAGTCCGCTGTTTGTTTCTATTGCAGAAAAAATGGCGAGCGTAATGCAGTCGCTACCGCTCAAGCAGTTGGATGAGATGGCAAAGAAAACCCAGTCAACTCAGGACGATCGCCTGTTTGCCAGACTTCGGGAAAATGTAGAGCAGGTCTCTTCCCTAGAACATTCGCTTCAGGCCATACAGCCTCAGTGGGAGGCAACAAACGTCCAATACGAACGTATGCGCGAGCTTTCTCAGCACTACGCGGCGAGCGGGTTAAATAGCGCAAAGTACAGCTACGATATCGATCAGAAGCAAATCGTCGATTTGATTAAAGCGATAGTGTTAAAGCAGTTTGGTCCACGCCATCTGGTTGAAGTGTTGAAAAGCGTTAGATATGTCTCAGAAGCCGGCAGTTCGTCATCGGATAACGACTGGAGCTGGACATCTTCATCAACGTCGACCAAAACCTCATCATCGGGAACAACACGTACGTCAGCCTCCACCTCGACGTTTTCCTCTCGTGGTAGCGGCTCTTCCTCCAGAGGTTCATCTTCTTCTGGCAGCAGTTCCTCCTCCTCAAGCGGCAGCTCTTTTGGCGGTGGAAGCCATCGGACATCCTCCTCGTCCGGCGGTGGTCGTTTTACGACAACCGACAGTTTCTAAAATAGAGATTTCTGCTGGAAAGCGTTGTGCCTGTGGTGTTAGCGATGCCGGAGAAAACAGCGGGATCCCTTCGGTTAACCCTGCCTGTCACTTTTCTGTCAACAGAGTTATCCACAGGTTTGGCTGCCTAAGTGGAAAATGTGTGTGCTAGCGTGTGTCAAAGCCGAGTTAAATTACCGTTTGAAAAATAAAATTTTTTTAATTATAACGACGTGAAATTTTTTCCTGTGGTCTTTTAATAGGTGGGGATTATGTCATCCCACGCTTTTTTTATACACAGCGCGAAAAGGAGCGAAAAATATCCTGTTGTTTGGCGTCTTCAATGCATAATCTACTGTTATGCATCTCGGGGGAGGCCTTTCTCGATAGAACGGATAAGACGCTGTCGCTTGGGTTCTTTAAGATCAATCAGTTGACCTTTCTGTTGCGCTATTTGGCGCTCAAGAGCCCAGTCTATGTGCTCATCCAGTAGAGGGAAAAGTCCTTTACGCGCGTTTAGCGCCGTGACGTTTTCCTCTTGGTAGGGCGCATTGCCTAGGGCAACAGTAATATTTCTTAACCAGCGAAAGTAGCCGATGCGACGAATGGGAGAGCCTTCCGTCTGGAAAAGAAATTCGTCCTCGCTCCATGCATAAAGGGCCAACAGAGGCGTGCGGTGCAGCGCGGCGCGGGGGGAGAAGTCCACCTCGTCGGTCAGCGGCGCAAATCGGTTCCATGGGCAGGCCAGCTGGCAGTCATCGCAGCCGTATATGCGATTGCCCATCAGAGGGCGCAGCGACAGCGGGATAGCGCCTTCATGTTCGATGGTCAGATAGGAGATACAGCGCCGGGCGTCGACAACGTAAGGCTCGACAATGGCGCCTGTAGGGCAGAGGGTCATGCAGGCCACGCAGCGGCCACACTCTTCCTGAACCGGAATGTCGACCGGCAGAGGGATATCCACCAGCAGCTCGCCGAGGAAAAACCAGGAGCCTTCGCTGCCATTAATGATAAGTGAGTGCTTACCGGTCCAGCCGAGACCGGCCTTGGCCGCCAGCGGGCGCTCCATGATTGGCGCGGAATCGACAAAGGGGCGAAAGCTCAACTCGCCGCAGTGCTGCTGAATTTTTTCACCCAGCTTTTTTAAGCGCTGGCGCAATACTTTATGATAGTCACGACCCAGTGCGTATCGGCTGATATAGCCCTGTTCTGGCGCGTCGAGCGCGCTGGCGAAGGCGGCATCGGCGGGTAAATAGTTCATGCGCACGCTAATAACGCGCAGCGTGCCGGGCTGAAGTTCATGGGGGCGAGCCCGCAACAGGCCGTAGCGAGCCATCCACGACATGTCGCCGTGGTACTGTTTATCAAGCCAGGCTAGCAGCTTCGGCTCTTCAACGCTCAGGTCGGTGTCTGTAATGCCGACCTGCTGAAAGCCTAGTTCTTGCCCCCATAGCTTGATATGTTGGGCTAACTGATTGAGATCGAGAGGGTGAGACATGACAGACCATCAACAAAACCGACACGCTGCGAGTTTACCACATTCTGTCTTTAGCGCCGACTGGGTCCGGGAAAATGAAAAAGTGGGTGCCCGCTATCACGACCTCTCTCTGTATCAGCTGATGGAGAATGCGGGAGAGGCAGCATTTCAGCTGTGCCGCAGGCTATACCCGGACGCCCGGCGCTGGCTGGTGCTTTGCGGGCACGGCAATAACGGCGGCGATGGCTACGTTGTGGCGCGCTTTGCTCGCCAGTACGGCATGGAAGTGACGGTTATCGGCGGCGGTGCAGAACAGCGCTTGCCCGAAGAGGCTCAGAGAGCCAGAGAGCACTGGTTGAACAATTACGGTCAGATCCTTCCCTATGACGCGCCGTGGCCTTTGCAGTGCGATCTTATCGTCGATGGCCTGCTGGGTACTGGCGTTCATGGCGTGCCGAAAGAGCCTTATGCCTCTTTAATTCGCGCAGCGAACGCCCACATTGCACCAACCGTTGCGCTGGACATTCCCTCTGGGCTTAATGCCGAGACGGGAGCGATAGAGGGGGAAGCCATAGAGGCGAAGCAAACGCTTACATTTGTGGCGCTTAAGCCCGGACTGTTAACGGGGAAAGCGCGCGACGCGGTGGGTGAGCTGCACTATGCTTCACTGGGGATATCCCGATGGTTGGCGGAACAGGCTACGCAGATTGAGCGCCTGACGGCAGAAAGCCTGCCTCAATGGCTAACGCCGCGAAAGCCCTGTTCCCATAAAGGAGACCACGGTCGGCTGCTGGTGGTTGGTGGAGACTGCGGCTTGGGCGGTGCGGTGAGAATGGCAGGGGAAGCGGCGCTTCGCAGCGGGTCGGGGCTGGTTCGCGTTTTGACGCGTCGCCAGCATGTTGCACCGCTGCTTGCTGCCCGGCCAGAGCTGATGGTGCAGGCGCTTGATGAAAAAAGCCTGACCGCCGCGCTGGGCTGGGCGGACGTTGTTGCAGTAGGGCCTGGTCTAGGGATCTCTTCTTGGGCACAGGATGCGTTGGAGCAGATTGCTGCCAGTGATAAGATAACGGTTTGGGATGCTGATGCGCTGAATTTACTGGCAATCAGCCCAAATATTCAGCCGCAGCGCGTTATCACTCCTCATCCGGGAGAAGCTGCGCGGCTTTTGCAGTGCAGCGTTGAAAACGTTGAGCGAGACCGCCTCAGTGCTGCACGGCAGCTGGCGGAGCGCTTCGGTGGCGTCGCGGTGCTAAAAGGCGCCAGAACGGTCATAGCCGATGATAAAGGCCGCATGGCGATTGCTGACGTTGGCAATGCCGGTATGGCCTCAGGCGGTATGGGCGATCTGTTAACGGGTATTATCGCCAGTCTGCTGGGGCAGGGGCTAGAGTTGTTTGAGGCCGCCTGTGCGGGGGCTGTTATCCACGGTGCAGCGGGGGATCGCGTTACCCATCGTCAGGGGCAGCGGGGAACGATTGCGACGGACTTGCTGTCAGAAATACCTAAGCTGGTTAATCCTCTATAGAGTTAATAGTCGGGACGTAATGAAAGAACTGGTACTTGAATTGGCCGATGAGGCCGCAACTGTCGCGCTTGGCGCTGCGTTGGCAAACGCCTGTGGAAGAGCCGGCATTTTCTACCTTTCAGGCGATCTGGGAGCGGGTAAAACTACGTTTAGTCGAGGCTTCCTGAGGGCTCTGGGCCATCAGGGTAATGTGAAAAGCCCTACCTACACTATCGTTGAGCCCTACCGGCTTGGCGATCTTAACGTCTATCACTTTGACCTGTATCGTCTGGCTTCACCGGAAGAGCTGGAGTTTATGGGTATTCGCGACTATTTCCAGTCGGACAGCCTGTGTTTGGTTGAGTGGCCCGAAAAAGGTGAGGGTGTTTTTTCAGTCGCAGACGTCGCGCTTGCGTTTGGCTATGCGGGAGAAGGGCGACGCGTCACGCTATCGGCCGGAACCGAACGGGGTGAAGCGATGCTTTCCCGCTTGGCGCAGGCCTTTCACGCATGACGGCAACAGGGAAGGTTGAAGAATGAGAACATTTTGGATAACGCTAAGTGCGCTGTTCTGGCTAATGGTAGCCGGAGTCGCGCAGTCGGCGTCATTGACGGACATTCAGGTCAATAACAGCGGGAAAGAGGCGAAGGTAACCTTAACCTTCGACAGTCAGCCAATGTACGCTTTTGCCAGTCAGGCGAGCCCGCCGAGAGTAACGATTGACGTCAGGCAGAGCGGGCGTGCGATACAGGGCCTGCCGCTGAAGTTTAGTGGGCAAAATCTGGTAAACAGGATTGTTTCAGGAACGCCGAAAGACAACAGCAGCATTCAACTGGTGTTTGAGCTCAAGCAGAGCGCAACGGTAAAGGCCAACTCTCGTAAGCAGGGTAATCAGCACCAGGTGGTGTTTACCCTTCAGGCGACGGGGCAAAGCCAAAGCGCGGCGAAAAAGTCCTCAAGCAGTAGTCAGAACGCGTCGAGCTCGGCAAAAAAATCAGGCGCTACCAGCGGTAAGAATCCGTTCTCTGGTGACACCTCAACGTCTGCGGCGGTCTCTACGTCATCAAAGGCCGCCTCATCAAGCGCTTCATCGACCAAGCGCACTGGCGGTGCACAGGTGGTGATTGCTATTGACGCGGGGCACGGCGGTAAAGACTCTGGGCCGTTGGGTTAAACGGACTACAGGAGAAAACCGTTACGCTGTCCGTTGCCCGCAAGCTTAAGGCGCTGCTGGATAAAGACCCCGACTTTAAGGGCGTACTGACCCGCGACGGTGACTATTTTATCTCGGTGATGGGGCGTTCTGACGTAGCAAGGGACAAGAACGCTAACCTGCTGGTGTCTATTCACGCGGACGCCGCGCCAAACCGCAGCGCTACAGGCGCGTCGGTGTGGGTGTTGTCCAACCGTCGAGCCAGCAGTGAGATGGGACGCTGGCTAGAACAGCACGAGAAACAGTCTGAGCTGCTGGGTGGTGCAGGTGATGTACTGGCGAACAGCGAGTCTAACCCCTATCTCAGCGAGGCCGTGCTTGACCTACAGTTTGGCCACTCGCAGCGTGTAGGCTATGACGTGGCGGTGAAAGTGCTGACAGAAATGAGGCGCATTGGCGCGCTGCACAAGCGCACGCCAGAACATGCCAGCCTTGGAGTACTGCGCTCGCCGGATATTCCCTCTTTGCTGATTGAAACCGGTTTTATTTCTAATACCGGCGAAGAGCGCCTGCTGGGCAGCGCTGAGTTTCAAAACAGGCTGGCGGAGGCTATTTATAAAGGCATTCGCAGCTATTTTCTGGCACATCCGCTAGATTCTGCGGCTCCGGTAAGAAATACCGGCAGCACGGGCAAAAGTACCCGCTCTTCATCAAAGGCCGTTGCCAGTAAGGCGACGGGCGAACATAAAGTACACGTTGTAAAGCGGGGCGAGACGCTGTCTCAGCTTGCGGCAAGCTACGGTGTGTCAATGAAAACGCTGATTGAGCTAAACGCGTTGAAAAAAGAAGGTATTTGGGTCGGGCAGCGCTTGAAAGTGCCAGCAGGCGCCCCCATAACCGATCGTACGTAATTAATCAGGAGTTCGTATGCCGATTCAGGTACTGCCGCCGCAGCTCGCAAACCAGATCGCCGCTGGTGAAGTGGTTGAGCGCCCCGCGTCTGTCGTGAAAGAACTGGTGGAAAACAGTCTGGATGCTGGCGCGACTCGAATCGACATCGATATTGAAAAAGGCGGCGCCAAGCTTATTCGCATTCGCGATAACGGCATCGGAATCGCTAAAGACGAGCTGGCACTGGCGCTGGCTCGCCACGCGACCAGTAAAATTGCCACGCTGGACGACCTAGAGGCGATTGTCAGCCTGGGCTTTCGCGGGGAGGCGCTGGCGAGTATCAGCTCGGTTTCCCGTCTGACGCTAACTTCCCGTACGACAGATCAGAATGAAGCATGGCAGGCCTATGCCGAAGGGCGAGATATGGCCGTTAGCGTCAAGCCTGCGGCTCACCCTGTCGGCACGACGCTGGAAGTGCTGGATCTGTTTTACAACACCCCTGCACGCCGCAAGTTTTTACGCACTGAAAAAACTGAATTTGGCCATATTGATGAGGTTATCCGTCGCATTGCGCTGGCGCGCTTTGACGTGACGATTAACCTGAGCCACAACGGTAAAGCGGTGCGTCAGTACCGAGGCATAAAAGAGAATGAACCGAGAGAGCGCCGCTTAGGCAGCATTTGCGGCAGCGTTTTTTTGCAGCACGCGCTAGCGGTATCCTGGCAGCACGGCGATTTAAGCATCGACGGCTGGGTTGTTGATCCTTCCGGCTCCAGCCAGATAGCCGATATGCAGTACTGTTATGTTAACGGACGTATGATGCGCGATCGCCTGTTGAATCACGCGATTCGTCAGGCCTATCAGACACTGCTGGCCGATGACGGTCAGCCTGCCTATGTGCTGTTCCTGACGGTGGATCCTCATCAGGTAGACGTCAACGTTCATCCGGCCAAGCACGAAGTGCGTTTCCACCAGTCGCGGCTGGTGCACGATTTTGTTTATCAGGCGGTTGCAACTGTGCTGCAACAGGCAGGAACTGCATCTTTACCGCTGGCTGACGCGACAGACACAACAGCGTCAGCGGAGGCGGTTGCCGCGTCCTGGCAGCCGGAAAATCGTCCCTCTGCGGGTGAGAATCGCTATAACCGCCCGGCTGTCGCCGTAGCGGAAAAAAGTGCCGAGCGCGCGCCGAATGCCTATTCTGGCGGGGAGCACCGCTCGCCAACGACCATTGCGCGGGAAAACGACGTATACCGCCGCCTGCTGTCCACGGCTGAGGGGGAAGAGGCCACGGTGTCAGCCCCGCTGGAGACAACATCTCAGGAGCGCCCTGCGGTCAGAGCGCCGCTGTTCCCTGAGCGCCCGGCCTCTCAGTCACCCGTGCCGCCTTCGCTGCTCGATAAAAGCTCTCCTCAGAGTCTTGGGCGCGTCTTGGCAATCTGGCAGGCGTCTTACGCCATCGTTGAGCGTGGGGACGGGCTGGCGATCCTGTCTTTACCTGCGGCGGAACGCTGCCTGCGGCGCGCTCAGCTAATGCCGCCAGCAGAAGGGCTCAAGCCTCAGCCGCTGCTTATTCCGCTGGCGTTGACTTTAAGTGATAAAGACCGCCCAGGCCTGACGCGACATGCGGCTCTGCTGCAGCGTTTTGGCATTCAGCTTTCCGTTGAACGACAGAAAGTTCAGGCCCAGGGTGTGCCGCTGCCGTTAAGGCAGCAGAATCTCCAACAGCTGCTGCCTTCGCTGCTGGCCTATTTAAGCGCCGATGAAGCCATTGACGAAGAGCAGCTTGCCGACTGGCTGGCAGGGCGATTAAGCAGTGAAACAGCGCAGTGGACACAGTCTCAGGCTATCCAACTGTTGGCTGACGTTGAGCGACTTTGCCCGCAGAGCGTGGTGAGGCCGGCGACAGACTTGCTGCAATCTATCGATTTAAAGGGGCCTCTGGCCGCACTGAGTCATGGAAAATAAACCTCTCGCCGTTTTTCTTATGGGGCCGACGGCATCCGGTAAAACGGCGCTGGCGACGGAGCTGTACCGAAACTTGCCCGTTGAGGTGATTAGCGTTGATTCTGCGCTGATCTATCGCGGAATGGACATCGGTACGGCAAAGCCGACACCGCAGGAATTGCATAAGACGCCGCATCGGCTGGTTGATATTCTCGATCCGTCCGAAAGCTATTCGGCGGCAGATTTTCGCCGCGACGCTCTAAGGGAGATGGCAGACATTGTTGCCGCCGGGCGCATTCCTCTGCTGGTGGGTGGGACGATGCTTTACTACAAGGCGCTGCTGGAAGGGCTTTCTCCTCTGCCGACTGCGGACGCCGCCGTCCGTTCGCGCATTGAGTCTGAAGCGGCCGAATTAGGCTGGGCTGTGCTTCACGCGCGCCTGAGGGAGATTGATCCGACGGCAGCGGCGAGAATTCACCAAAACGATCCGCAAAGATTAAGCCGGGCATTGGAAGTTTTCTACATTTCGGGTAAGACTTTAACGGAATTGACAAAAACGGCGGGTGAAGCGCTACCTTATCGCGTACACCAGTTTGCTATTGCGCCGGAGTCGCGTGAGCTGCTGCACCAGCGTATTGAAGCGCGCTTTCATCAGATGATGGCGGCAGGTTTTGAAGATGAAGTCAGACGGCTTATGGCGCGGGGTGACCTGCATCCCGACCTGCCGTCGATTCGCTGTGTAGGCTATCGGCAAATGTGGATGTACCTGCAGGGCGAAATAGACAGAGAAGAGGCAGTTTATCGCGGTATTTGCGCAACTCGTCAACTGGCTAAACGGCAGATGACGTGGCTGCGGGGGTGGCCGGAGGTCGAGTGGCTCGACAGCGAGCAGCTTGGTTCGGCGTTTGAAAGAGTTACACGCGCTATTAGGCTATAGCCTTATGATTGTGTACAATTAAAGAGTCCGTCTGTTTTTTATGTACTGAACGGCCTGATTGTTCGTGTAATTGAATTTTATACTCCAAATCATTCAGATGGTGGGCTGTGAGCCTGTTGTTTGAAGCATGGCGAGTGTGTGAAGTTTATTTTAGAGCCGTTGGCTCTTGGTAACAGACAGCAAATATAAGGAAAAGAAGAATGGCTAAAGGGCAATCTTTACAAGACCCGTTTTGAACGCACTTCGTCGCGAACGCGTTCCGGTTTCTATTTATCTGGTCAACGGCATCAAGCTTCAGGGCCAAATTGAGTCTTTCGATCAGTTTGTGATCCTGCTGAAGAACACGGTCAGCCAGATGGTGTACAAGCACGCGATTTCTACCGTGGTGCCTTCTCGTCCGGTATCTCACCACAATAACGCGACCGGTGGCGGTAACGTGGGGAACTATCAGGGCGGAGCCCAGTCACAGCAGGATGACGATGCCTCTGAGTAACGGGTCAGTCAGTTCTCCTTTGAGGAGCAGTGCGATTGTTTGAGCGGTACGATGCGGGAGAGCAGGCCGTTCTGGTGCACATTGACTTCTCTCAGGAAAAAGAGGCGGAAGATCTCAGGGAGTTTGAATCTCTGGTTTCTTCCGCTGGCGTAGAAGCGCTGCAGGTTGTCACCGGCAGCCGCAGAGCGCCTCAGGCCAAGTATTTCGTTGGTGAAGGCAAAGCAGAGGAAATCGCACAGGCGGTAAGCGCAACCGGCGCGTCCGTGGTGCTGTTTAACCACTCGCTTTCGCCAGCGCAGGAGCGAAATCTTGAACGCCTCTGTGAGTGTCGAGTTATCGATCGAACGGGATTGATACTCGACATTTTTGCCCAAAGGGCCAGAACCCATGAGGGCAAGCTGCAGGTTGAGCTCGCTCAGCTGAGGCATCTGTCCACTCGCCTAGTGCGGGGTTGGACTCACCTTGAGCGCCAAAAGGGCGGGATAGGCCTGCGCGGCCCGGGTGAAACACAGCTGGAAACCGACCGGCGACTGCTGCGCGAAAGAATAAAACAGATCCTTTTACGGCTTGAAAAGGTTGAAAAGCAGCGTGAACAGGGGCGCAGGGCGCGCGTGCGCGCGGAGATCCCAACCGTCTCGCTGGTAGGCTATACCAACGCCGGCAAGTCCACGCTTTTCAACCAGATAACAACGGCTGGCGTCTATGCTGACGATCGGCTGTTTGCCACTCTCGATCCCACGCTTCGGCGTATCGAGGTGGAGGACGTCGGCGCGACTGTACTGGCCGACACCGTTGGCTTTATTCGTCACCTGCCTCATGACTTGGTAGCGGCGTTTAAGGCCACGCTTCAGGAAACGCGTCAGGCATCTCTGCTGCTTCACGTAGTAGACGCCGCCGATGCGCGACTGAGCGAAAATGTTGCCGCAGTAACCGACGTTTTGGCTGAAATTGAAGCCGACGAAATTCCGGCGCTGCTGGTGATGAACAAGATCGATAGGCTGGAGGATTTTTCTCCGCGTATTGATAGGGACGAGAACAACGTTCCCATTCGGGTCTGGCTGTCAGCTCAGACCGGAGAAGGGATCGATTTATTGTTCCGCGCATTGACGGAACGTCTTTCCGGTGAGATTGCGCAGTACACCCTGAAACTACCCGTTCAGGAAGGTCGACTGCGCAGCCGTTTTTATCAGCTTCAGGCCATTCTTAAGGAGTGGATTGAAGAGGATGGGAGCATCGGTTTAGTCATTAGGATGCCGATCGCAGATTGGCGTCGCCTCTGTAAACAAGAACAGGCGCTGGAAGGGTTTATTGTCCGGTAGATCTGTAAAAACTATTGTGCCCTATAGAGCAATGGTAAACGAGTGGAGCTAAAACATGGCGTGGAATCAGCCCGGTAATAATGGCCAGGACCGCGATCCATGGGGAAGCGGCAACAACAGCAACCCCGGTGGAAACAACAACGGTGGAAGTAACAACGGTGGACCAAACCGAGGTCGTGGTCAGCAGTCGCTGAATCTCGATAATATTTTTAGTAAATTAAGCAGCCTGCTGGGTAAAGCCGGCAGTGGCGGCGGCGGTGGAAATGGCGGTTTCAGCGCCTCTCCGATGGGAGGCCGTCTTGTCGCTATTATCGCTGGCGTTCTGGTTGTCATCTGGGCGGCAAGCGGTTTTTATACCATTAAAGAAGGCGAACTGGGCGTTATCACTCGATTTGGCCAAGTACAGCCGACCATGGTAGGGCCGGGTCTGAACTGGAAGCCAACCTTTATTGACGCGGTTCGCCCGGTGAACACCAAGGCGGTGCGCGGTCTGTCGGCTGCTGGCAGCATGCTGACCGCCGATGAAAACGTTGTGCGTGCAGAGATGAACGTACAGTATCAGGTGGCGGATCCCATCAAGTTCCTGTATCGCGTGACCGATGCCGACAACAGTCTGAGTCAGGCAACCGACAGCGCCCTGCGTTCGGTGATCGGCAAGTACACCATGGACCGCATCCTGACTCAGGGCCGTACCATTGTGCGTGACGATACTAAGCAGGAACTTGAGAAAACCATCCAGATCTACGATATGGGTCTGAAGGTGCTGGACGTCAACTTCCAGGCAGCCCGCCCGCCGGAAGAAGTCAAAGCGGCGTTTGACGATGTGATCAACGCTCGCGAAGACGAACAGCGCTACATCCGTGAAGCGGACGCCTACGCCAACGGTGCACTGCCTATCGCCAACGGTAAAGCGCAGCGCATGATTGAAGACGCGAAAGCCTACCAGGCACGAGTTGTGCTGGAAGCCGAGGGTGAAATCGCTCGCTTCGCTAAGCTGCTGCCAGAGTACAAGGCCGCGCCGGAAATCACCCGCGAGCGTCTGTATATTGAAACCATGGAAAAAGTGTTGGGTAAAGCCAACAAAGTGCTGGTGGACGATAAGATCAACAACCTGATGATGCTGCCGCTGGATCAGCTGATGCGCGGTAAGGCCAGTGCATCTCCGGCTGCCGCTGCGCCTCAGGCCGAAGCTGCACCTGCCAGTGCGTCTACGCCTTCTGCACCATCAGCGACGTCGTCATCTAATGCCAGAACTGAAGCGCAAAGCAGCTCTAGCGCGTCTTCTGAAAATAGAATCACGCAAGAGCGCGCTGATGCCTACAGGCAGCGTCTTGAATCCATGGGCTTAGGGAGAGGTTAATCACTGATGCGTAAACTATTTATTCCTTTACTCGTGATTGTCGCCATCGGTGTATTTACGTCGCTGTTTGTCGTACAGGAAGGTAACCGTGGCATCGTACTGCGCTTTGGTAAAGTGCTGCGCGACGCGCAGGACAACCCTAGAGTCTACGAACCGGGCCTGCACTTTAAAGTACCGATGATTGATACGGTGAAAGTGCTGGATGCTCGCATGCAGACGATGAACAACGAAGCCGATCGTTTCGTCACCAAAGAAACCAAAGACGTGATGGTTGACTCCTACGTCAAGTGGCGCATTACTGACTTCAGCCGCTACTATTTGGCAACCGGTGACGGTAACCGAGCTAACGCCGAGCGCATTCTGCGCAGCAAGCTGAATGACCGTCTGCGTTCTGGTATCGGTCAGCGTGATATTAAGGATCTGGTTACGGACTCCCGCGGTCAGCTGATGCAGGACGTGCTGAACGCCTTGAACAAGGGCTATCAGGACAAGCCAACAGAAGCGCCCGCCGCCGAAGCTGCGCCTGCCGCTGAAGCCGCACCTGTTGCCGCTGGCACAGACACGCTGCCGGCTGATAACAAACTGCCGCTGGTGAACGCCAACAGTATGGCTGAGCTAGGCATTGAAGTTATTGACGTGCGGATTAAGCAAATCAACCTGCCTGCGGAAGTGTCTGACGCGATTTATAAGCGTATGCGAGCCGAGCGTGAGGCCGTGGCTCACCGCCACCGCTCTCAGGGTCAGGAAGAAGCTGAAAAGATCCGCGCTCTGGCTGACTACCGCGTGACTAAAATCATCGCAGAAGCCGAGCGTCAGGCTCGTATCTCTCGCGGTGAAGGTGATGCCCAGGCTGCCAAGCTGTTTGCGGATTCATTTAGTCAGAACCCTGACTTCTACGCATTCCTGCGTAGCCTGCGCGCCTATGAAGCCAGCTTCAACAGCGGCAATGATGTGATGGTTATCCGTCCGGACAGCGAGTTCTTCCGCTATATGAACTCACCGTCTGCGAACGTTAAGCCTTAAGATTGTCGTTTAGACGTGAAGCCCGGCGAAAGCCGGGCTTTTTGTATATAGAAAACCCCCAGCGAGGCTGGGGGTTTCGTTTGTTACTGATATCAGACTCAAGAGCCCTAAAAGATGGATTTCTATGATGTACTTATACTATCGGCGCTAATCATAAGTCACATACATATTTACCATGCCCGTGACTGGACCCGTATAATTTGCTCCCGATCGGGTGACGGCGGCTTTCTGCACATAGCGAGCCTGAAATGTTGCTGTACTGAAAGAATCGAATACAGGATCAAAAGAGACAAACGAACCGTGGCTGCCGGTATCCGTAAGGGTGCTGTTATCTACATTCACCTTTGTGCCGTTATAAAATAGCTCAATTTCCAGACCATCAATTTTGTTCCCGCCGGCAGTATCGTAGAGGCTGATGTTGTTGCTGGAAAGTGATGAGCCTGTATCCTCAAAGCGGAAGCGGACGTGGTTTACTTTACTGGAACACTCCAGAGAGAGGTTAACAGGTACCGATGAGCCATAAACCGGTGCGCCAACATAGGTAATGGAGTCAGCAGCCCAGCGCCCCATGGGAACGGTATAATCGGTGGTTTTGAGCTGGCAGGCTGGCGGAGCTATTGTTATACCGGTACCGTCTAAAAATCCATTCAAACTTGTTGAAGCCGTATTTAAGCGGATATCGTTACGTAAAACCGATGAATTAAGCACTTTGAGTGGGCTGTTATACTGTATCGTGCCTATTTTGACCAATGACATTCTCACTGAGATGCTTCCGCGATGGGTAAGAAAAATATAGTCTACTGGTGTAATTGATGTTCTGAATTTTCTCATCACTTGCGTTGCGCCCTGCATTGTATAGCCAGCTGGGCTGCCCTCAACCTCAGTACCGCTAGGCACTTTTGTTGTATAGGATGGGGCGTAATAGGAGGTGTCATAGTATTCACAGTTCGCTGATACCCCTCCGCAGCCTGTGTAATCAAACCCCGGCGGGTTGTTGAATCTGAACCATAACTTTAGGGCCAATCCAGAGTCATTAAGTGGAATATACCCGCTGCTATTGGTTGAAAGAACTAAACGACTGTCCATATAGGCATCAATATTATTACCTCCACCTCTAATACCGCTGGACGTACAGGTAACAATAAAATCAGAAAAGGCTTCTCCATATCCCCACGAATAAATCTCGGTTCCGTTAGGGATATCATTCCCGACTACGAGCGTTCTGGGTATGGTTAACGGTCTTTCGTCAGGTATTATGTAGCTACACCAGGCGGCGGGTTGTCCCAGCACGCTTCCGCTGGACCACGCCGCGGTGACATTATAAGTTGCTGCTATCGTTTGTGGGGCTGCTATGGAGGCCATAACCGTTGCGCCGATATAGGCTAGCGCATAAATTGTCTTGTTCACTGGCTCCTCCCCACGCACCACGTCTGTTCCTTTACGGGAGCAGCGGTGTATTGACGGCAAAAACAGGAAAGATACGCTGTCATTGTTGGCACCTCTAATGTATTTCGTTGTTCTGATATCAAATGTCGTTAAGGCGCCATTAATTAAAATCAATTAATGGCGGCCCTGGTTTTTAATAAAGTGTTTTTTATCCGTCACATACAATCACATTGAGAAGTGACGACACACCTTAACGTCAGCGATTAGAACGTCTTTTTCACGCCCAGCGTACCGCCGTAATCGCTGTACTGTTCGCCGCCTTTACCGGAGAAGTGACCCCAGACCTGTAGGCCTTTGGTGATTTCACCCTGTACGCCGACTTTGACTTCGTAGCGATTCTTTGGCGTACCGTCTTTTACGGTATAGCCGTTAAAGTCCAGCGTGTTTTTGGCGTTGTTGTACAGCCAGTTTGCTTCTACAAACGGTTGGAACGCGCCGTCGCCCAACGTGCTGCGGCTGTAGGTGCGAACGCCCAGTCTCGTCATCACACTGTCCGCATCGCCGTTGTCGACGCGCATGCCGCGGCTGTCGGTAACGGAGTCGGCTCTGTAGTTGCTGTAGACAACCTGTGCCTGTGGCTCAACGATCCACTGGCGAGCCGGCGCGTCGTGAGCTACGAACGCATAGCCGGATTCCAGAGAGGCGGTCATCACCTTGCTGTTGTAGCTTTCCTGAGGATCGCCGCCGCCGCTGACGGTGTTGTCAAACCAGCTGTACTGCATCCAGCTGTCCAGATAGAGCCCGGTAGGTGCTTTCATGTTCTGATTGGCGTACCAGGTTGCGTAGGCGCCGAGACTGTAGCCTTCGATCTTGCCGGTTGAAGACTTGCCGGTACTCTGGATGGTGCTGTCCGTCTTGCTTTGACCATAGGCGCCCATGACGCCCACGTGCCAGCGGTCGTCGCCGTTGCTGGTCCAGTTGGCCAGTTCACCGCCCAAATGAACAAGGGTGCTGTCGGTATCCTGATCAAACAGGCCGTCAGCAGCTTTGCTGTCGGTATGGTTACCCACGATACGCAGCCAGACTGACGGGGTGTAGCCGTCTTTATAGGCGTGTGTGAACTGTGGTTCACCGAGGCGATCGTGCAGAGTGTGAACGAACAGGCCAGTCGCTGCCGTTTGGTTTGCAAGATAGGCGCCTACTGTCGGACGGAACATCGGACGGCCGTTCTCGTCATAGTTACGCAGGTACCAGCTTTGATCTGCCGCGTTGGTCAAGGAACCACGGAACAGGCCGTACTCAAACGGGCCGTTTTCGACGTATTGACCCAGCGTGAACGCGTTTGCGTCTGAAGTACCAAGGACTTCAACCAGCTTGATGCCCTCTTTCTCGGAAAGGCCTACTTGACCCTTGAGCGTATTCAGGGTCAGTACCGTCGGCGCACTGGACGTCGTGGCGTTGTCCACAACCAGAATATCGCTCTGAGTACTTGAGCCACCGCGGTTTACCACGGTGTCCATCTTGACGGCGCCGCCGTTAGAAACAAACTGACCGTTGCCGTTAGCGCCCGCCGTTCCGCTGCCGCTGATAACCAGCGTATCACCCGTTAGGCCGTTCTCGCTCAGGTCAATCACGCCGCTGCTGATGAACTGGCCCAGATTCAGCATTTGGCCCTGAACGATGCCGCTACGGCTAGTATCGTAGTGCGCCAAACCGTCAGCCAGATACTGGCCGGTCGTGTTCACGTACTGTTCGCCGTTAACGGGAACCAAACGCACAACACCAGTGGTCTTATTGTCAAAAGTGCTGGCCGCGCCGCCGAAGGTGGAGAAGGCTACGCCCTTGGTATCGCGCACGCCGTCGCCGTCGGTATCGGCAAAGTTGCGGATATCAAAACTGTTTGGCGAGTAGTTATTGAAGGTTACCGCTGTGCCGTTGTCGAAGGAGACATAGCCGGTTACGGTACCGTAGTTTTCAATAAGGGCTGAACCACCTGTGATACTGCCGGTGATGGCGTTGTCGTTCATGGCGTCGATCGTGCCGTAGTTATTAACGGTGTGGTTAGCCGCGCTACCGACGCCGGTCAGCTTAACGCCGTAGCCGTCTCTGGCGCCGCCGTGCACCTGTGCGCCAGTATCAATGTTAACGGTACCGGTGCCGCTCACGCCGAGGAACAGGCCGCCTACACCCTGAACGGCGTCAACGATACCGTTAGCGCCCAGATGGATATAGCCATCAACGTCTGCTGCGTTTGAAGCATTGTCCCAGACGGTAATACCGACGCTGTTACCGCCGCTGGCGGTATTGCCGACGACTTTAACCGTACCGTTGTCGTACTCGACGCGGGCTTTACCGTTAGCCATGCTTATGGCTTCCAAACCATGACTGTTGGCTGCTCCGCCAGACTGTCCGGTGGTGATATTGTTTGATGAAGTGATAGTGACATTACCGCTGACGGTTGAACCCACGATGCCGCGTTCGTCAGAGGTGGTTATCCTGCCGGTATTGGCGATAGAAACGTCGCCACCGTTATTGATATCAGCGGTGATCCCCACTGAGCTATTGCCTGACGCTTGAATATCTGCCGCGTTAGCAATCACGATATCCCCGCCTTCGCTGTGGGCGAATATAGCGCGAGACTGGTCGCCGCTGGTGGTGATATTTGCCTTGTTGAGAATAGTTATGGCGCCGCTTCCGCCGGCCGCAGCAACGTTGGTGCTAATGCCGTCAACGTTATTGCCCGCCAGACTCAGTACGCCTTCGTTCTGAATGGTGATGGTTCCTCCCTGCGTTAGCGCTGCGATCGCATGGCTGCTGAAGAAGCCCATACCGCTGCCGGAGGTAGAGATATCGCCTTTGTTCAGAATGGTGATGGAGCCTGTGCTGTTAGCTGTGCTGCCGATGCGCGTCGCGATCCCGGTGGAGTTATTCCCAAGCGTAGCCAGAGTGCCGCTGTTCTCAATGCGGATTGAGCCGTCAGAGCCGTAGTGGTTAGACTCAATCGCACGCTGCTCGTCCTGCTTGGTGAGAATCGTGCCGTTTGAGTAGCTGATTCTGTTGTCGCCGGTCGAGCCTGCTCCGTGATCTGCCAGAATGCCGTGCTCACCTGCGGAAGCTGCGCCGCCGTCCAGCGTAATATTGTTGGTTGCAACAATGGTTACGTCCCCGGCAACGGCGACTGAGCCCAGAATGCCGTCCGTTGAGCTGGAGACTAATCCTTGAGCGCTGTTGTTGATTTGCGCGTTAGAGACAATAGTAACGTCGCTGTCGCCGTAGGCGTAAATGCCGCTGGCGTTAGAACCGTTGATGTTAATCACGGCGTCATCCACGAAGACGTTTACTTTACCGGCTCCCGTTGCCGTAGCCAGAATGCCGTGAGCGCCTTCGCCGTTGGTTTGGATTTCGTTGGCTTTGATTACGTTAACGGTAGTGTCGCCACCGCTGCTGCTGGCGTGGATCGCGTTCGCGCTATCGGCAATTGTTGAAATAGAAATGGGAGCAGCGTCATTTTCATACTGAATTACGACGTTTCCTGCGCCGATAGCGTGGGCGCGCAGCGCTGAACTGCCTGCAACGGTCGCGTGGTTGGTTACCTGACCTTTGGCGTCAATCAAAATGTTGCCGCTGCCGTGGTTGTCGGCGTAAACCGTATAGGCCGGAACGAGAGTGCCGTAGTTCTCTACGTCGCCGTAAACGAGCAGGTTAACGTCGCCCGTTGCCGCCGTATTTACTATTCCTGCATGAATGGCTGAGCCATAGCCCTGTCCGGTAGTGGTTAAGCCATCCAAAGTATTTGACGAAATTTTAAAGCCGTCGCGGTGAATAATGTCGATGGACTCATTACCCATTGCAAAAATCCCGGTTCCGCCGTCGGTGGTGATATCGCCTGCATTATCAAACACCATCGCGCCACCGGCGTTTAGATAAACGCCGGCATAGTCTGCGCCGATGCCGTATAGACTTCCGGTATTGCTGACTTCGACCTTACCGCCTGCTGAACCAGCCGCAATGGCGTGAACGCCTGCGACCAAGGTGCCTTCGTTGACGATCAGCACATCGCCCGTTCCGGCGTTATAGGCGTTAATACTGCTGCCCGCTATCGATGCAATAGTGCCCTGATTGCCAATACTTACTTTGCCGGCTCCAGAGGTAGAGCTGACCAGAGCCAGAAGGCCGTCGGCAAGCTGGCCTGTTAGGAGGATGTCGCCAGTATTGACAATCGTTGCGTCTCCCTCTGCGCTAGTTACGCTGACGCCGTGGGCGGAATCCCCCGCAGTAGTGATAGCTGAGTGAGTGATGGCGATGGCGGCACCGTCAGTTCCGGCTGCAACGTGGACAGCCTCGATGCCGTCACCCACAGTATTGATGGACGTATTCGCCCCCGTGGTGACTGATGCATTTCCTCCGTTGGACCATGAGACCAGGCCAAAACCTGTGGCGCCTACGCCTACACTGTTGGTGACGTTTAGCGTGCCTTCACTGTATTTGATGAGAGAGTTTCCGGTACCTCTGTTAATAGCCTCTATGCCGTAAACAAAACCTCCGGCAGTGCCAGACAGCTTACTCACAGAAATATCGCCAGCGGCAGTAATGTCGGCGTGGCCAAGATTACCCTGCTCAACGTAAGCGCGAATGCCAATCATTGAGTCCGTTGCGGTGTGATTACCTAGGACGGTTATGCCGCCTGTGCTGCGACCGTCATAGTTAACGACGGCGTTGCCTAGAGAATTCAGGCCTGCCGTTTCGAGGAAGTTGTCGATACCGATGAGACTATGGGTAGGCGTAGCGGCACCGAGCGTAGAGTCATCAACGATAATGCGAGAGTTACTGTTAACGCCCGCGTTAGTGTCTTGGCCGCGTGTGCGAGACGAGATTCCCCCCTGCGTTGCGGTAATCGTGCTGCCGTTAAGATCGTTAATAACGCTGTGGCCGCCTGAGTTAACGTGAATACCGTCAGCCAGATATTGCCCGGCACCACCGGATATGTTGCCGCTGTTGTTGACAGTGGCATCGCCGCCGTTCGTGAAAATTTGAATACCAGTTGCAGCAGCGTCAATCACGCCTTCGTTAGTAATCTCGGCACGGCCTGATGCTCCGACTATGGCATCAATGCCGATGGCGTCTTGGCCTGCGGTGTGAATCTCTGCGTTGGAACTAATGCTGACCAGCGTATCGCTGACCCCTTGAATAGCTGAATTGTTGGCACCTGTCGTATTAAGAATCGCACCGCCGTCAGCAACGATGGTCGCGGTGCCAGAACCAGAGGTAATCGCGAACAGCGCGTGCCCACCCGCGACGTCAATCGTGCCGTTACCGTGATGGTTAATGGTGACATCGCCGCCAACAGAGCTGGCTTCCAGCCCGTCCGCGGTGGTGCCGGTACCTGCATTGGTCAGGTTCAGCGTGCCGTTAATGGTGATGCTGCTGTTGCCCGTACCCGCTCCGGCTTGAATTGCCGTATCAGTATTCACGCCAAAGTCCAGCGTGTTGTTGCCGTTGAGCGTAATGCTGTTGTCGCTAGAACCACCATAAACCAGAATGCCGCCGACAGGAGAGCTTGGATTGGCGGTGATATTGCTGTCGGACAGCGTCAGGCTGGACGTGCTTCCGCTGGCACTGGAAACCAGAATCCCGGTTCCTGCCGCGTTAACTGTTTCCCCTGTGACAGTCAGTTCTGCGGTATCCGTCGTTGAGGTACATGAAATGCCGCTGGAAGCGTAGGTGAGAGAGGTACAGTTATCGGCCCAGGCGTTTCCCGAACTCAGTGCTATTGCCATGGCGGCCATGAGAAGACTTGGGTAAAGGCGTCTCGGGCTCTGCTGTTTTTATTTATGCCAGAGAGCGGCTCTGTTTCTTTTCCACATTCGGGAAATTTTCCATATTTCATATGTATTCCTTTTTAATTTATGGGCCGACTAAATGGCGTAAAAAGCCAGCCTGCTCATTGTGTAAGGCAATAAGCATTTTTTGTTTTCTGACATAAAGCGCACGGGTACTACGGGCTGGTGTATTAATTGGATGCGCTGGGGCGTTATTCTTAATGTATAAGTTTTTCCCTTTTTTATTAGCTCCTTGTTTTGGCTTTTTTCTAATTTATGTCTTTTAAATCATATTGATAGAATTGTATGGGCGAAATTGTTATTAAGAATATGCCGCTGTGGTAACGCCTTTCTTTTCTTTGATTGAGCTAATTTTATAAATATATTTTGCCTGGAACGTGCGCCTACAGGATAAACACCTGTAGCGCTGATATCCTGATTTTCCCGAGCCGTGCTTTATTATGCCTTCACAACTTCCACAGTGTCGGCAGAGTATTTTTTTATTAAACATAAAATTCTCCTCTGTGTTTTTATGTCTGACTTAAACGTTAAAAGCTGATTTTTTGTGTAAGCTCATCGCCGGCTCCGCCGTAGTCGTTAACAGCGCTGTAGGTTAAGACAACGGATTTGCCAACGAAGGCTTTAGGTACCAGATAGCGCTGGCTACCCATTGGTGTGGGCATGTTGATTTTGTCTTCCAGCGTGACGCCTTTTCCACCCGCTTTAAGCTCAAGCTTGCCAAAGCTGATGTAGTAGGGGGACGGATTTACCGCTTTTAGCCAGACTTTTCCGCCCTCACGCTCTACTTCCCAGCGAAGAGACTTTACCGCCTGTGTGGCGCCTTTCTCGCTAAGCCCCTGTGGACGCACAAATACCTTTAATCGGCTGCGAATGGCAATAATCAGCCTGTTCTCTATCTCTTCATTTTTGGCCTTTGGGGGAATTTCCTGTAAAGAGAGCCAGTAGACGGACTCCCTGTCCTGTGGAATTTCTGCTGGAAGAACTACCAGACGAAGCTTGCCTTCAGCTTTACCACCGAGTTTCATCACTGGCGGCGTTAGCACTAGGGGAATGTTGCTATCGTTGCCGTTTAGATCTTCCAGCCACGACTGGATCAGATACATTTCTTCGCTGTCGTTGACGATGTCTATCGGCGTTTCTTTATCCTGAGCGTAGGCGATGATGCGCGTTAGCTGTGGACGAACCGCCGATGAGGCAGACAGTGAAATAAGGCAACCTGCAATCAAAGCGGTGGTCAGGAAGCTTTTTCTGAGTGCGTTAAGCATATAATATCCTTTTAATTCCTATTGTTATTTACAGTTGACCGTTACTTTTTTATGCCACTGTTCGGCCTGCGCATCCTTTACCTCTTCAGGCGGGCGAGGTAGCGTAAAGCGGCACTGCTGTGCATCACCATCGCCCCAGTTAACCGTTAAAATTTCGTCTTTTCGGGCATCCAGTCCGGTCAGATAGGTCAAGCCGTTATTGCCGACGATACCCGCCTCCTCTGTTTGATCCTGTGCTGTAACGTAGGCGCCGACGGGAATAGCCTTATGGCTCTTGATGATGACGATAGCCCTGCGGCCTACTCTCGTGACAAACTTCAGCAGTACCGCAGCGCCTTCTGTCGGTACGATTTTGCGCGATGACTCTTTAAGCTCGACGCCTTCAGTATCTCTGGCGTCAAGTGAGACAGTGTTGTAGCGATAGGGAGAAAGGTAAGTGACGATGGCTCGCCCCCAGAGGTCGGTTTTTACGCTGCTATTGCCGGCAACGCGAATGCCGGGAGCGTCCGGCGTTTCGACAATGGCGATGGTGTCACCTAGCTGCTGAGAGAGAACGACACCTCCCTTATACAGTACGACTCCGCCTGCGGCGCCAAACGAGAGCTGATCGCTGTGCTTGCTGTGGCTGATGGATGTGTTCATGTTGGCGTAACTGGCGCTGTAGCCGAGTGAGGCTGACTCGGAAAAGTTGCCTCTGCTATCGCGCTGAACGTTAGCCGAATAGGACAGTACGTTGTCCGGCATGCTGCCTGAAAAGCCCATTGACTGGCTGTACTGGTTATCTTTGTTACGCGTCAGGCCGTAGTTTAGCGAACCGCGATGCCTGTCCTGCTCGCCCCAGCTTAGCGGCATGCTGACGCTAAGGCCTATTTGGTTGTCATAGCTGTCGCCGCCGTTTTTGTTATAGGTGTACATCAGACTGGCGGACGCTTTACCTATTTGCATACCGTAGCCTGCAGAAGCTGAGGTGCTTTTCTCGCTCGTGCCGTAGTAGCGATCTTGGCTAAAAGTCACAAACAGGTTGCCATATTCGCGCATGCCCTGATTAACGTTAACCTCAATGCGGCTTCGACGGCGTTTATTCCAAAGGCTGTCACCCTGTTCAAATGGATCGCTTCCGCTGTAGCCGCTGCGGTTGATGAACTCAGAGAATTCCAAAAAGCGCTCAGAGCGGTACTGGTAGCCGAGGATACGCAGCCCTGTATCCGAGGTGTCAAACTGTTTGGCGTAGAGAAGGCGTACGGCGCTGCCGTTGCGGTTTTTTTCTTCATCGTTCGGCAGATCCCAGTCCTGCTTATAGTGCGCTTGGGCGACATCGAGTGAAAACGCACCAACGCTGCCTGCGTTCCAGGCAGCGCCTATTGCCAGCGACTGATATTTATCTGAACCCAGAGCGCTACCGTTGAGGGTAAAGGCTTCAAAGCCCCGCTCCAGACTGAAGGCCCCCACTATGGGATTGCTTGACAGTGAATCGTCGCGGTACTCACCCAGTGAGGCGCTGTAGCGAACTGCGCCGGGGCGGATCATATTGGGGAGAGCCGTGTAGGGGACTTTAAAGTTTTGTACGGTGCCGTCAGTCTCTTCAACGGTGACGTCGAGATCTGCACCGACCTGACCGCTATAAATATCGTCGATGGCAAAGTTGCCCGGCGTCAGCGTTTTACTATAGATAATGTTGCCGCGCTGGCGAACGGTAAGCCGTGCGTTAGTTCTAGCCGTGCCGCGAATGACTGGCGCATAGGTGAACTGAGATTCCAGCATCATTCTTTCATTGGTGGAAAAGGTAATCCCCCGCAGAGGGATAACGCCCATGATGCTGCTCGGCGTGTAGGTATAAATATCGCCAGCAGAGACCTTAGAGCGCAGTGAAACGATATTGCGCTCTATGTAGAGGCGATCGTGGTTGGTCTCCCAGCCTTTTCCTGACTCTTTATTAAATGTGTCGAAGCTGTGGAGTCTCCAGGCGCCGGCTGTTGCAACGCTGCTAAGGCTGATATAGCTGCTGTCGGTTGCTGTTTTATCGTTGTCTGGGCCGCTGTTTTTCTGCTTGGAACTGTAAACGTAGCCGTTATAGGCGGTGCGTAAAGACGGTGTACCGTCGTCCCACTCTTTGGGTGAGATCATTTGAAAACGCTCACTGTTTACTGCCTCCTGAGGCAGAGTGAGCCTTAATGCCTGTTTTGCGTCATCGTAATACAGACTAGAGGCAGGGATGCGTTCCTGTAGGTTTTCACAAATGGCGCTTTCTTCTGCTTTACTGTCTTTTAAACGGGTTTGCCAGTCATTATAAATTTCAGTTTTTATACCCGCCGCGTTCAGTAAATTTTGGTTAAGGCAGGGAAGCACAATTTTCTTTTCAGAATCTTCGACAAAATTCACTTCAAACCTGTCAACTAGGCGATCGTTGACAATAATATCAATCGTTTTCAGCCCGGGACTGATGGCGTTTTTGTAGAGAAAAACGCTGGGGGATGCGCCATTTTTATCCTTACGTAAAAAATGTTCTTCAAATTCAATATCGTTTCCCGCCGTGGCGACGTTTGTTGATAAAGAAGCCAGTATGCAGATAAAAAGAGACGAAAGTTTGGGCTGGAGGTTCCATCGGGGAGTGTCTTTATCCTTGATCGTTTGGCTTTTTGATGTCCTTTTCATTGTATCCACCGTTTTTACCAGAAGCTGAGGCATCCGTTTCCATATGAAGACTGGTTACGGCGATATCTCGCCGTAACCAAGGTGACCTATTAGAAATAGGAAATAACGAAGTCAGCTACGCCCTGTACGTTACCGGCGGTAACGGAAGTGCTCAGTGACTTATACGCTGCTTTATAGTTCAGCGTTAAAGGAGCCGCAGAGCCGATAGGGGGTAGGGCTAGACCAGGATCCTTAGCTGGGCCGCCGTTCAGGTCGATCTGTGTGATGCCGTTAGGCTGCATGATCGCAACAGCGACGTCGGCAGCTGGAGAGGTACCAGCTACGTTGGCCATAACGTAAGCATCACCCGCTGGCGATGAAGATGAAGTGAATACGGCACGAACGTTGTTCAGCGCGGCAGTGGCTTCACACCCGGCTAGCTGAATAGAGAAAGGCGTTTGACCTGCATAGGTACCTGCTGCTGCGTTCAACGTGGTTGCTGTCACGTTGGGCAGTGTCAGCGTTGCGTTAATAGGAGAGCCGGTCGCGACGCTGTCTGCGGTGACGGAAGTGATAGCAGTACAGGCTGAAGCAGTAACGACACCGTTAAACGTGATGGTACCGTCGGCTGCATGAACGGCCGTGTTTCCTAGGGCGAGAGCAGCCATAAGGGCCAGAAGGCTCTTGTTTAGTTTCATTGTAAACTCCATTTAGTGAGTGATTGACTTACGTTTTGATAACCGACAAACGTCGGAAATATGCCTGTTTAAAATCCATTTAAAAAAACTATCTGCTCCTGTGGATTAAGTGATATAACCCCAAGGTTGAATCTGAATAGCCTATTAAACGGATGTCTCTTCAGGATCCGTTATAAAGACGAGTTGTTGTCTTTATGCTAATTTTTACAGTTAGTGTGATTTTTTTATTCAAATAATGAGTGTTTTTAATTTCCGTATTGTTAGTTTTAATAACGCTTATAAACTTTTTTCTCGTTCTTTTTTGATTAAAACACGATCTTTTAATTCATTCAATATGTGTTTTGTGGGTTCAACGTCCACAAATGTTGTTTTTGATAGAATTAAATTCCAATAAAGCGCTTGTTTTTAGATTGAAGATCTTTCAATTTGTTTGTTGTTGGTATTTAATTGAAGAATTGGCTTTTTGTTTGGTCAAAAAATTTTTTAATAAATTTTTTTAGTGTTTTTTTAGTGTTTTTTATTTTTTTCAATGAGGGGTTTTTGTCTGTTATTTATTTTTGTGATGAGTTGAAAGTGAAATTAAAGATCTCCCATTGATGGTATTAAGTAAGAAAAAACGTTATCGAGGTCAGAGCCTGTGCTGTTTTGTTTGCACCTTTCGTTATTCTAAAAGCGGCTAAATAGCTTTTTGGCGCCACCGTGACATACGGACGCTTCACATCATTCATATCCCTTATGGTCAGAATGAACTGATGAAAAAAAATCATACAGACGGCAAGGCTTACATAAGAAGACCTTGTTCTGAGGCAAGGAAATGTCATTTTTTTTCGCTGTATGAAAGCACGGGCTGGTTTGGCTTTCGAAGAATGTGTTAAAAACAGCTGAAAGTAAAAAAATGTAATGGTAGAATTCTTTTTTAACTGACTTGGTGAATAGTGAGATGGGTAAAAACGTTGTCGTACTAGGCACTCAATGGGGTGACGAGGGCAAAGGCAAGGTCGTAGACCTGCTGACTGAACGGGCTAAGTATGTTGTTCGCTATCAGGGCGGACATAACGCAGGCCACACTCTGGTAATCAACGGTGAAAAAACCGTACTTCATCTAATTCCTTCCGGTATTTTGCATAAAAACGTCACCAGCATCATTGGTAACGGGGTTGTGCTCGCTCCCGATGCGTTAATGAAAGAGATGCGTGAGCTTGAAGCGCGCGGCATTCCCGTTCGCGAGCGTCTGCTGTTATCCGGCGCGTGTCCGCTGATCCTGCCTTACCACTCGGCGCTGGACGTCGCTCGTGAAAAGGCTCGCGGTGCTAACGCTATCGGCACAACCGGCCGCGGCATTGGCCCAGCCTATGAAGATAAAGCCGCTCGTCGTGCGCTGCGCGTCAGCGATCTGTTCGACAAAGAGCGCTTTGCTGCCAAGCTGAAAGAAGTCATGGACTACCATAACTTCCAGCTGGTGCACTATTACAAAGCCGAAGCGGTTGACTATCAAACCGTTCTGGACGACGTGATGGCGGTTGCTGACGTGTTGACCTCTATGGTGGTTGACGTCTCCGATCTGCTGGAGCGCGCGCGCCAGAAAGGCGAACTGATGATGTTCGAAGGTGCACAGGGCACGCTGCTTGATATCGACCACGGCTCTTTCCCTTATGTAACCTCTTCCAACACTACCGCTGGCGGTGTAGCGACTGGCTCAGGCCTTGGTCCTCGCTATATCGACTACGTACTGGGCATCGTGAAAGCTTACTCAACGCGCGTTGGCGGCGGGCCGTTCCCGACCGAGCTGTTTGACGACGTGGGCGAGTTCCTATGCCAGAAGGGCAACGAATTCGGCGCTACTACTGGCCGCCGTCGCCGTACTGGCTGGCTGGACGCCGTTGCCGTTCGCCGCGCTGTTCAGCTGAACTCTCTGTCTGGCTTCTGCATGACCAAGCTGGACGTGCTGGACGGCCTGAAAGAGGTTAAGGTTTGTGTTGGCTATCGCATGCCTGACGGCCGCGTTATCGATACGACCCCGCTGGACGCTGACGCGTGGGAAGGCATTGAGGCCGTCTATGAAACCATGCCTGGCTGGTCTGAAAGCACCTTTGGCGTTAAAGACGTCAACCTGCTTCCTCAGGCAGCGCGCAACTATATCAAGCGCGTTGAAGAGCTGACCGGTACGCCGATTGATATTATTTCTACCGGCCCAGACCGTTCAGAAACCATGATCCTTCGCGATCCGTTTGACGCGTAATTCTTATTACAACGCGTTTTGCATAATCATCCGGGCGTCGAGAGACTCCCGGATTTTTTGTATCTAGGGTTGAAGCACGCCAAGGGAATGAGGCTAAAAGCATACATTTTTACGATTAAGGTTACCGGCTTTAGAGCCAATCGTTTACTATAAGAACAGCGTGCAACGATTTAAGAGGTATTTGTGCAGTTAACCAGTTTTACCGACTACGGCCTGCGGGCGCTGGTCTATATGGCATCGCTACCAAAAGGCGAATTGACCAGCATTTCTCAGGTGACGGACGTTTACGGGGTTTCCCGCAACCACATGGTGAAGATCGTTAACCAACTGAGCCGGGTGGGGCTGGTTGATGCCGTGCGGGGTAAAAATGGCGGTATTCGTTTGGGAAAGCCCGCTGCAGATATCCGCATTGGTGATGTCGTCAGGGCGATGGAGCCGCTCTCTTTGGTTAACTGTAGTGCCGAATTTTGCCATATTACTCCAGCCTGCCGTCTAAAGATGGCGCTGGATAAGGCCATAAAGTCGTTTCTACACGAGTTAGACAATTATACGCTGGCGGACATGGTCGAGGAGAATGAGCCTCTCAAAACGCTGCTGTTTATGCCGCATTCCGCCGCGCTCTCAATGAAAGCAAAAGGGTAAGTCATGAATAAAGATCCTTTCCTGGCACGCGAGATGGAAAAGTACGATGACCCGATCCCAAGCCGTGAATATATTCTCGATCTGCTGTCCAAGCGGCAGACTCCCGCCAGCCGCGACGAGCTGGTCGAGGCGCTGGAGCTGAAAAGCGAAGACCAACAGGAAGCGCTGCGCCGCCGCCTGCGGGCGATGGAGCGTGATGGGCAGCTGGTGTTTACAAGACGCCAGTGCTATGCGCTGCCAGAGCGGCTGGACATGGTAAAAGGCAAGGTGATCGGCCACCGCGACGGCTATGGTTTTCTTCGCGTAGAGGGCAATAAGGACGACCTTTACCTGTCTGCTGAGCAGATGAAAATGGCTATGCACGGCGACGTTATTCTGGCGCAGCCGATGGATCTCGATCGCCGTGGGCGCCGCGAAGCGCGCGTCGTGCGGGTGCTAGAACCGCGCAGCCCGCAGATTGTTGGCCGCTACTTTACCGACGCGGGCGTAGGGTTTGTGGTGCCTGACGATAGCCGCCTGAATTTTGACATTCTGATCCCACCGGAAAGCATCATGGGCGCCAGAATGGGTTACGTGGTGGTGGTAGAGCTGACTCAGCGCCCCACGCGCAGGACGAAGGCTATCGGCAAAATTGTTGAGGTGCTCGGCGACAAGATGGGCACCTCCATGGCCGTGGATATTGCGCTGAGAACCCATGAGATCCCTTACGTCTGGCCGGAGTCCGTGCTGAATGAAATCAACGGCCTGAAAGAAAGCGTGCCGGAGAAGGCGAAAAAAGGGCGCGTTGACCTGCGCGACCTGCCGCTGGTGACGATTGACGGCGAAGACGCCCGCGACTTTGACGACGCGGTGTGCTGCGAGAAGAACCGCGGCGGCGGCTGGCGCCTGTGGGTTGCCATTGCCGACGTCAGCTACTACGTTCGTCCCGGCACTTCTCTGGATGCCGAAGCGCGCAGCCGAGGCAACTCGGTTTACTTCCCGTCGCAGGTTATCCCGATGCTGCCGGAAGTGCTGTCCAACGGCCTGTGTTCGCTGAACCCGCAGGTAGACCGCCTGTGTATGGTGTGCGAGATGACTATCTCCAAGGCCGGTCGCCTGAGTTCGTTCAAGTTTTATGAAGCGGTGATGAGCTCTCACGCTCGCCTCACCTACACCAAGGTTGCTCACCTGCTCGACGGTGATAAAGAGCTGCGCGAGCACTACGCGCCGCTGGTACCGATGCTGGAAGAGCTGCACAGGCTCTACCGCACGCTGGACAGCGCCCGCGAGCAGCGGGGCGGCATCTCGTTTGAAACGGAAGAGCCGAAGTTTATTTTTAACGCCGAGCGCCGCATTGAGAGCATCGAACCGCTGGTGCGTAACGACGCCCACAAGATCATTGAAGAGTGCATGATTCTGGCGAACATCTCTGCTGCGCGCTTTGTGGAAAAAGCAGAAGAGCCTGCGCTGTTCCGCATTCACGACCGCCCGAAAGGGGACAACCTGACATCGCTTCGTAGCGTGCTGGGCGAGCTTGGTCTGACGCTTGGCGGTGGCCTTGAGCCAGCGCCTAAGGACTACGCTAAGCTGATGGATGCGGTTGCCGATCGCCCCGATCGCGAAATGCTGCAAACCATGCTGCTGCGCTCAATGAAGCAGGCAGTATACGATCCGGAAAACCGCGGTCACTTTGGCCTCGCGCTGGACGCCTACGCGCACTTTACGTCACCGATTCGACGCTACCCCGATCTGTCGCTGCACCGCGCTATCAAGTACCTGCTGGCAGGAAGCAAGGAGGGAATGACCTCCAGCGGCGGATGGCACTATGCCATGGAAGACATGCTCCAGCTCGGAGAGCACTGCTCCATGACCGAGCGCCGCGCCGATGAGGCCACTCGCGACGTAGCGGACTGGCTGAAGTGCGACTTTATGCAGGATCACGTGGGTGAAGTGTTCAAGGGAACCGTGTCGAGCGTAACGTCCTTTGGCTTCTTCGTCCGGCTTGACGAGCTGTATATTGACGGCCTAGTGCACGTCTCAACGCTGGAGAACGACTACTATCGGTTTGATAACGTCGGTCAGCGGCTGATTGGCGAGTCTTCCGGCCAGACCTTCCGCCTAGGTGACAAGGTTGAGATCCGCGTTGAAGCCGTTCATATGGACGAGCGTAAGATCGACTTTGCGCTGGTTTCCAGCGAGCGCCGCCCGCGCGGTGAAGGCAAGACCGAGAAAGAGAAGGCGAAGAAGTCCTCTCGGCGCGGCAAGTCTGAAGGCTATGCGGCAGATTCCTCCGTGCGGGTAAAGCCGCCGAGAAAGCCCAAGGTAAAAAATGACGAAGCGGGTTCGGGCAAAGCGCCGAAAGGGAAAGCCAAGAAACCGTCAGCCAAAACGAAGAAGATTACCGCGGCGATAAAAAGCAAGCGGGCAAAGAAAGCCGCTGAACGCTAGGCCTCTTTGTTTATTTAATTGATAGGGGCGGCACAGAGGCCGCCCCCATTTTATTGTCAGGGTGTAAGTAGGCTATGAGCGAAATTATTTACGGCATTCATGCCGTTAAGTCGCTGCTTGAGAGAGATCCGCAGCGCTTTATTGAAGTATTTATTTTGAAAGGGCGAGACGATCGCCGTCTGGCACCGCTGGTGTCGGAGATTGAACAAAACGGCATTTCTGTGCAGGTTGCCAACCGCCAATGGCTGGATACGAAGGCCGAAGGTGCGGTTCACCAAGGCATTATCGCCAGAGTGAGGGAAGGGCGTCAGTATCAGGAAAACGACCTGCCCGATCTGCTTGAAGGGTTGGACTCTCCGTTCCTGTTGGTGCTGGACGGTGTGACCGACCCGCACAACCTGGGCGCCTGTCTGCGCAGCGCCGATGCGGCGGGCGTGCACGCTGTGATTGTGCCTCGAGACCGTTCCGCACAGCTGAACGCCACGGCCAAAAAAGTGGCCTGCGGCGCGGCGGAAACGGTTCCTCTGATCCGCGTGACCAATCTGGCTCGTACTCTGCGTCTCCTACAGGAGCAACAGATTTGGATTGTCGGCACTGCGGGAGAGGCCGACCATACGCTGTATCAGACAGCGTTCAAAGGTCCGGTAGCCTTGGTCATGGGAGCGGAAGGAGAAGGTATGCGCAGGCTGACCCGAGAGCACTGTGACGAACTGGTGAGCATCCCAATGGCCGGCAGCGTGTCATCATTGAACGTGTCGGTAGCGACCGGCATCTGCCTGTTTGAGATTGTGCGCCAGCGCGGATAGATTAAACGCTGACAGAGAAGCGCCCGCACGAATGCGGGCGTTTTGCGTTTTAGGCGCAGCGCAGGTCTTGCAGCAGGATGCCAGATTCCAGCGTTTCTTTTTCGTGAGATTCGTCCCGCCACTCTTCTTTAAGCGCTTCTTCTTCCCACATCATTACAGACTGAAGGCCAAGAAGGCGCTGGACATACTTTGTGGACTCAGGCGTCAGCTCTAGCCCGTAGCTTTGAATGCGAAAGGCAACTGGCACAAAGAAGGCGTCTACTGCGGTAAAGGCGTGACCCGCCAGAAACGGCCCGCCAAACTGCGCAAGCCCGGACTCCCACAGCTCGCACAGGTGCTCCAGCTCTTTCTTTAGCGCTTCCGGCGGCTGATTCATGCGAACGCGTATACCGACGTTCATCGGGCAAGTGTTGCGTAAGGTGCTAAATCCGGAGTGCATTTCAGCACAGGCGCTGCGAGCCCATGCTCTGGGCTGTCGCTCCTGCGGCCAGATTTCAGGATGAGATTCAGCCAGATATTCGACAATGGCCAGCGAGTCCCATACGGAGATGCCGTTATCAACCAAGCAGGGCACTTTGCCGTTGGGTGAGAAACGACGGTAGTTTTCCCAGTTCTCTCCCGGAGCGGAGGAGAACGGAACGATCGTTTCTTCAAAGGGAATGCCCAGTTGACTCATTAATACCCACGGGCGCAGCGACCAGGAAGAGTAGTTCTTGTTGGCGATATAGAGTTGATACACGCGAAGGCTCCTTCTTAACGCATTGAGGGATAGCCTAAAGTGTACAACAAGATGGCTTCTGGCGCTTTTTTCTCTTCCTAAACGCGAACGCCGATAAGCGTCAGGATCAGCGGTGTCGTAATTGCCGACAGCACGGTAGATACCACCATGCTCGACGCTGCAGGGCCGACGATGACGTTGAACTGGCGCGCCATCAGGTAGACGTTTACCCCGACTGCCATTGAGCCCAACAGCACTACCACTTGGGTTTCCATCGGCGGCAGGCCGAGCGCCACTGCTAGCCCCCAAACCACCAGCGGCTGAACCACCAGTTTGAGGGTGCATACGATAGAGCTTATCTGCCAGCCGTCGCGAATGCGGTACTCGGCCAGCCCCATACCCAGAGCAACCAGAGACATAGGTGCCGCGATTTGCCCCAGCATACCGATAGGCTTATCGATAAACTCCGGCAGGTCATAGCCAGTGAGGCTAAACAGGGTGCCGGAAATAATGCCGATAATCAGCGGGTTTTTCAGTACGTTTTTGACCGTATTGGCAAAGCCGCTCACCGACAGTGAACCGCTGCGCGACCACTCTACGGACACTGTAACCAGCGTCCAGAGAATCAGCCCGTTAAACACCAGCACTAGCGCAACGGAAGGCAGCGAGGCTTCTCCCAGTGCCACAGTAGCAACCGGAATGCCGAGCATGACGTTGTTAGAGAAAATGCCGCCGAGGGCGAACACCGAGCCGGAGGTACCGTCGAGCTTCAGCACTTTAGCCGCCAGAACTCGACCAATGATAAATACAATCAGACAGCTGCCAAAAAAGGCGATCAGCAGCCGTGCGTCAACGGGAGGCTGTTTGGAGAAGCTACACATCATGCGGAACAGCATGGCGGGTAGAGCGACGGAAAACACAAAGCGGGTCAGGCCGTCAGCAGCGACTTTGTTCCACTTACCCCAGCGAATCAGGCCGTAGCCGAGCGCGGCCAGAAAAAACAGCGGCGCAGAGAGCACGATTTGGTGCCAGAGAGGGAGTAAAAAACTTTGCATGAAAGCCCGTCCGATAGATGTCGATGGTTGCTGCGCGATGTCGAGCGGTAAAAACACAGGCTGAATGAACGGCTGCGTCGCTTCAGGCTGTGACTATACGGAGTGTTGAAAGAACGTCAATACTGGGTCAAACATTCAGAAAAACGTGCTCTATTTGGCAAAGCTTACGTGAAATAACGCTGACGTTTTCCCTTTTTTCAGTTGGTGCGTTTTTACTCAGTGGATGCGCTTTTCAGCGCGTTATAAATCGACACTCGTGAGATGCCAAGGGTGTCTGCCGCAGCGGTGGCTGCTCCTCGAAGCTGGAGTAGCCCCTGTTCAGACAGTGCTCTAATCAGCTTTTGTCGCTGTGCCGACGTTAGCGCTCGGGGCTGGGTATTGAGCGTGGCGGCATAGCGATTGATTTCGGCGCGCACGTCGTCAAGCTTCCAGGTTTTCAGCGATTCACCAACCGGCATTTGCGGGCTGTCTATGGCGGTAAACTGCTCCAGCACCCTCTGCATAGTGGTAAATAGCGACACGTCCAGATTTAGGCACAGCGCGGCGACGTATTCGTCTTTGCTGTTCCTCAGCCCTATCGAGGTGCTTTTAGCCTCGCGGCCGTCGGGAAAGTGGTTGCGGTAATTTTGCACAATGTCGGGAAACTCCGCATTCTGTATGCGAGCCAGCCCCAGTTCGGTTGCGGGAGAGCCGACTTTTCGACCCGACAGTGGATTTTCAATCGCGACAACGGCGTGTTCAGGGTGAGTCAGATCGTGAACCACCACTTCACAGCCGGGAGCAAACATTTTGCCCAGTGCAAAAGCGATCTTTTTCGCTTCGCGCAGCAGCAGCGCGTTTTCATCCGACTCGGAGGTTTGACGTGTTTTTTTGGATACTGCTGTTTTAGGTGCCATGGTTGCTGTCCGTTTTACTCTTTGTCTCTAATTATACAGTATGAAAAATGCAGTGTCCCCGCGGTAAAACGCTTTCTGCCTTTTCTGTGGGTTTGAGAGGGCGTTCCACTTTCTTGGTGAGGCGTGCCGTGGGGGCGTTTTTTCTGTGGACGTAAAAAAAGTGAACAATGCTTTTTATCACACTGTTCACTTGATGGGATTAGCCTATTAACGCTCGGCTATTTTTAAGCGCTGATACTTTTAAGCGCTACCACTGAATGCCCGCGCCGATTGCCGCTGAGTATTCTCCCTGGCTGTTGGTGCTGCCCTGTAGCTTGTATACCCAGGTTCCGCTTGAGCTGACCATCGAAACGCCCAGCGCAACGGCGGATTCACCGTTATAAGTACCGCCGCCAATCGAAGCCATGCTGGCGCCCGGCGCGTAGGCCTGCGGCAACCCGGTCATGGCCATTGCCGACGCCACGCCGCCGCTGACTTTCTTCTCGACGTCGCTGACTTTGTTGCTCATCTGAGCCATTTTCTGGTCGGTATAGCTCTTCGTTTCCTGAATACCCTGTTTTAGCTGGGTATAGTTAACGGCGTCGTTGCCGTTAACCGCGGCAGAAACGTTGCTGATGCGCGTCGTGCCGCCGCTGCCGTTACCCAGTGAGATAGACTCATAGTTTATGCTGCCGTCGGCGTAGGTGTCATAGCGCACATTCCCCGCCTGAGAAGACTTCAACTGGGCAACGTTAACGGCATCCGTGTCGTTTTTGCCGGCAGCAACGTTAGTAATGCGGCGCTGTTTGGTCGATGAGCCAACGGAAACCGTATCCACTTCATCGGCGACAGAGCCAGTACCTAACGCAACGCTGTTTTTCGCAGAGGCTACAGACGACGAGCCTATGGCTACGCTGTCTTCACCCTGAGCGTTGGCGTCCGGGCCTGTTGAGCTGGTTTTGAAGTACTTGGTGTTGCCCGTTGTCACAATATCGCCCACAGAGTTTTCGATATCAGTCACTCGGGTATCAAGGCTGCTCACTTGAATATTAAGGTTGTTGATACTTTTTGTGTTTTGAGCGATGTTCTGTGTGTTTTGGCTAACGTGGATATCAGTCACCTTCAGCTGAGAAACGTTAACGGCGTCAGTGTCTTTGCTGCCCGCTGCAACGTTAGTGATTTGCCGCTGGCCGCTGTCGCTGCCTACGGAAACCTCGCCGACAGAGTTCTGTGCCGTGTCCAGATTATAGGCCGTGTAGCCACTCTGCGCGCCGACAGTGGTTTGAGCACCGCTGCCTAAGGCGACGCTGTAGGCGTGATTGGCGCTAGCGCCAGTACCCAGAGCGACCCCGCTGGTAGCCGTTTGAGCCACGGTTGAACCGTAGCCGATGCCGATCCCTGAATCCCCGTTAACCACGGTTTTTGGCCCGACGGCAATGGCGTTTTCCCCAACGGCCAGAGAGTCAGCCTCTGTCGAGTTGGCGTGGTAGTACTTGGTTGGGGTGATGGAAACGGCGGCTACCGAATTTTGCAGCTGACGTACCGTGACGGCGTCGTGGGCTTCAGAGCCGTCTGCCATGTTGGTAATCTGACGATAGCTTTGGCCGTCTGTTCCCAATGACAGCGCGCCGAGCAGCGTTCTGTCCGTTGTGTCATAGCCGATAGTGACACTGCTACTCGTGACGCTGGTTGTTAGCGAGCCGGAGGCAATAACTCGAGTAGAGGATGACCCGCTGCCCAGTGCAATACCGCCTTCAACCGTGCTGCTGCTGTCTCTACCAACGGCGATGCTGCCAATGCCAGAGGCGGCGGCATTATAGCCAACGGCAGTAGCGCCGATGCCGGACGCGTGCGCATCGCTGGCAGTCAGACCAGTATCATTTGTGCGGAGATACTTCACGCCTGCGCCGTTGTCGGTGATATAGGTATTGCTTGTGTCACCCATGAGCTTGTTGATCTGCTGATTGGTTGCATACAGCTGAGCGCCGTTAACGGCGTCAGTGCTGTCGTCAGCGAGCGTGCCGGCCGCGACGTTGGTGATTTTGCTGTTCGACGTGGTGGTGGAGCCGTCAGGATTTTTGATACTGTGGCTAGCGCTGAACGCGCCCGTGGTGCTGTCCCAGAGCAGAGCGTCGTTCTCAAGAGCCTGGATGCTGGTGGTATGGCCTGAAACGGTAGTAGTAAGGTTTGTCACGTCGGTTTTAACGATATTCAACTGCGAGCCGTTAACGGCGTCGGTGCTGCTGTCCGAGAGCGTGCCGGCCGCGACGTTGGTGATTTTGCTGTCCGAAGTGGTGGTGGTACCGTCAGGATTTTTGATGCTGTGGCTAGCGCTAAACGCGCTCGCGGTGCTGTCCCAGAGCAGGGCATCTTTTTCCAGATTATCAACGTCCGCGTTCAGAGCAGTGATACTGGTGGTATGGCCACTAACAGTTGTGTTGATGCCATTAACCGTATTTCCAAGGTTTGTTACGTTGGTATTAGTGGTATTCAGTTGTGAACCGTTAACGGCGTCTTTACTGATTGCTGAAACGGTACCATCTTTAACATTGGTGATTTTGCTGGTGGCTTCGGAGCCGTGTGCGGCGTTGTATACCCCGTTAAGCGCATCCCATTGCACGGTGTGAGCATTAAGTATAGCGAGCGCCTCTCCCACTGTACTGGAGGTACCATTTTTTAATACATAGTTTGGTGAGGTAACCACACCGGTGGTTTGATCCACCCCTGCGCCACCGCCAAGGTGGGTTGCTACAGAGTCGCTGATATCATAGATTTGTGAGCCATTAATGGCATCGGTACTACTGTCGGAGATAGTGCCGCTTTTTACATTAATGAGCTTACGTTTTAAAGTGCTATTACCAACAGAAACAACGTCAGCATCTTTTGCTTCAGAGCCAGCACCTAGTGCGACAGAGCTTTTGCCCGTCACTGTAGCGTTGTGGCCCAACGCAATAGCGTCCTCTATACCCGCGTTGCTCGCTGTCCCCAGGGAAAGGGAATAATTTCCGGCTGCTGAACTTTCATTTCCCAGAACAATAGCATCGATGCCGTCAGATTTGTTGGCTCGTCCGATGGCGATTCCACCCTGTTGCAGTGCCCGGTTTTGCAATCCGGCTGAGTTAGCTATGCCCAGAACAATCGTCTCATCAACATTCGCGATACTTTTTGTACCTATAGCGATACTGTTTTTACCTTTTGCTTGCGTATCTTGGCCGAGTGCAAGTGAGCTTACACCAGTCGCATTTGCGCTATACCCGACCGCCGTTGCACCGCTCCCTGAGGCGCTGGCGTCTTTAAAGATCAGACCCGTGTCGTTGGTGCGAACATAGTTGATCCCTGCGCCATTACTCTGGACATAGGTTGTGCTGGTATTCCCGGCAATCTGGTTGATGAGCGTATTTGTGGCGTTCAACTGAGAGCCATTAACGGCGTCGGTGCTGTTTTCATTAATCAGACCAGCAGCGACGTCAGTAATGATGCTTGTCGCCTGGGTGCTTTTAGTTGAACCATCTATATTAAAGGTGGTATGGCTGGCGCTGTATTTCTTGGCACCTTCGTCCCAGTGTAACGTGTTATTATCGATGCCCTGGAGAGCCTCTCCCACGTTATTGTATTCGTCACTTTGTAGAAAATATTTGGGGGCTTTAAGCGTTCCGTCAGGGTCTATAACATTAGTAGGATCCTGATGATATCCGCCGAGCCTGTCTGAAACCGACTTACTGATGTCATAAAGTTGTGATCCGTTAATGGCATCGGTGCTGGTTTCATTGATGTTACCGTTCCCCATATTGACAATTTTGCGCTGTAAACTGGCGCTACCTACAGACACTGTATAGTCTGAACCGGCCGTGGAATTTGCACCAATGGCGACTGCGTTATCACCATTTGCGTTGGCATTCAAACCGAAAGCAAGGCTGTTTATGCCCCCCGCATTACTGCTGGTGCCCAGTGCAATGGCGTTCACACCCGATGAGCGGCTGTTACTTCCCAGCGCAATTGAACTATCTTTGCTTGCCTTGCTGCCTTGACCAATAGCGATGGAGTTGACTTCGCCAGCTTCGGCACTGTTTCCCAGCGCCAGGCTGGATTTCCCTTTCGCATCCGCGCTAAAGCCAATAGCCGTCGCATTTTCAGCGGCTTCGGTATCTGCGCCCATAGCAATGGCGTTTGCTGCGCTGGCGAGTGATTCTCTACCTAATGCGAGGCTGTCTGTGCCAGCCGCATTGGCATTGTCTCCCAGCGCCAGGCTGGATTTCCCGAGCGCATCCGCGCTAAAGCCAATAGCCGTCGCATTTTCAGCGGCTTCGGTCTCAGCACCCATAGCAATGGCGTTTGCTGCGCTGGCGTCGGATAGTCTGCCTAATGCGAGGCTGTCTGTGCCAGCCGCTTTAGCAGTGTCTCCCAGCGCCAGGCTGGATTTACCGAGCGCATCCGCGCTAAAGCCAATAGCCGTCGCATTTTCAGCGGCTTCGGTCTCAGCACCCATAGCAATGGCGTTTGCTGCGCTGGTGGCGGATAGTCTGCCTAATGCGAGGCTGTCTACGCCGTCAGCTTTGCTACTTGCACCCAGCGCCATTGAATATTCTTTTGATGCACTGGCTGTGTCACCGAGGGCAAGCGAGTTTTCTCCCTCCGCGTTACTGCCTGCACCCATTGCAATGGCTTTGACGCCGGAGCTTATTGCTTTATAGCCCAGAGCAAGTCCTTTCTCTTCAGTCGCTTGGCTTGTAAAGCCCACCGCAAGGGAACCAGCTCCTTGGCTCAGAGCATTTTGCCCGAATGTAATACTATTCAGCCCCTCAGCTTTTGAATCCCTGCCGAGTGCAATGGTATAGTCCCCGCTGGCTTTACTACCACTTCCGAGAGCTATGGCCCTGTTTCCTGAAGCTGTCGATACCTGCCCTATAGACACCGACCTTTCTCCTGTTGCCAAGCTTTGGAAGCCTAGCGCTGTAGCTCCAACGGCAGATTGGGAGTTTTTCCCTATCGCAATACTTGCTGATGGACCTGAGTTTGACGCTGCTATAGCCCCCTGTCCAATAGCAATCCAGTTATCAGTTAGTGAGGTACCCCCGGCAGCTTCTTCAGCACTTTTGCCACCATCGAGCGCGACTGCGGCATTCACCCCAAACGACGACAGCAACCCGCCCGCAACCAGCGCAGAAATTAACAGCTTACTGCGTCCGCCCTTTTTTCCGCGGCTCTTTGCCGTTTCGCTGGCAACGCTATAACTGCCCGTCGCCGGGTTCCAGATAACTTTAAATATCTTATTCATTATTATTCTCTATCTTTTTAAATATAAGTATGAGTGTTTTATCTATTGAGGAGGTATTTCCGCAGAGGGTGTTTCGCTAAACTGAATGTTATTCATGTCGATACTTATTTTTAAATACTTCAGGTTGTTTGGGGAAACGCCCTGTAAAGTCAGCGTAATGTCTTTCCATTCGCCGGGTAATAGCACTAAATGAGAATTCATTAGCGTATTGAAAAGCAGCTGTTGCCACTGTGGAAGCGCTTTTATATCCATCGGTTTTTCCCCTCCCCAAGTCACGTTAAAGCCAATATTTGACACGGGAACGCTGAGAAGATTAACCAGAGAAATATGAACCAGGCTGCCATTATTGGTCGGCGCAATAGAAATAATGCGCCCGGCCAGACCAATAGAACCATTGTTTAAAATAAAGTATCGGGTTTGTGACGGATTAAATTCGGTAAATGCGAATACGTCCTGTTTTTTCTTCAGATCGTTGACTGCATTGACAAAGGCCGCCGTACTATTAGCCAGGTTTGCCTGCTGCTGCGCTATTTGGTCTAGCCTGGCCTGCTGGCGCTCCTGCTGCTGCTTTAGCTCGCTGAGCTGCGCCCTGTCTGATGCATAGTCACAGCCAGACAGTGTGAAAGCCGAGGCAGCGGCTAATCCACAGATGAGTTTTGTATTTGAGTACATGAGCACTTTCTCTTGTCCATATCCACGGGAAAAACAGACTGCCCTGTGGCAATTTCCTTTTTTCTCTGCACGACGAATTGCTTATAAGAACAGAGGCTTTAGAGATAAAAATAAAGTGAATTTTGAATGTGATAATAGACAAAATACAACACTTGTTGCTTTGCTTAATCAGAATTCGGATTTTTTCACTTTAGTTTCGACGCGCCTATAATATTTTTCTCTTGTGAAAAATTCAAATGATATTGTCTGACGAATCGGTAATTATGCGATCTAACGATCGCTTTTTTTCTTTCTGTTAGATAATTGACCGTTAATTAGGTTGTTTAAATAGCCAGAGTGGCTGTATAGGTTAACGGTTTTTATTTTTTTAACTTTATTGTTTACTTTTAATTAGGGATTAAGTAAGTCGGTTTATTAACTTCGTAAATATTACGATATAAATACTATCCATTAAGCCATTTTTATTATCATTGTGCGAATCCACTTCTTTTTTAAATCGCTATTCTTCCCGTGTGCCGAGAAGCCATAGGGTACGTTGGATTTTCAATATTGAAATAAAGCGAGTAAGTTATCGTAATGATGTATGCGGCATCGCTTTTAACAAGGAGTATTCAGTGTCAGCACCCATTTTTGAACAGTTAATCACTCTGCTGGACAGCAACAGCGCGCGCTATCGCGTGATTGAGCACGAGAGCGCAGGCCGCTCCGCCGATGTGGCAAAAGTGCGCGGAACGAAAATCGAACAGGGAGCAAAGGCGCTGGTGTGTCACGTTAAGGGCAACGGCGTTAAGCAGCACGTGCTGGCAGTACTGCCCGCCCACCGTAAGGCGGATCTGAGTCTTGTCGCCCGCCAACTTGGCGGCACGCGGGCTTCTCTAGCCAGCCCAAAAGAGGTGATGGAGCTGACTCAGTGCGTGTTTGGAGCGATCCCCCCCTTTAGTTTTCACCCCGAGCTTAAGCTGGTGTGCGATCCGAAACTGTTTGAACAGGAAGAGGAGATGGTGTTTAACGCAGGATCTCTTGAACGCTCCATTCTGCTTAACGTAGAGGACTACCAGAGGATCGTGAAGCCGACGCTGTGCGATTTTTCTCAAGAGAGTGAGACAGTACAGGAATAGAGAAAGATAAAATGGATTGAATTAACAGTTTGTATAATTCTTTATTGTTTGTGTTTATTTCTCGGTGTATAACCGTGGGATGCAGTGGAGTATTCCTCTTATCGAACCTATGGGAGAACAACGGATGAAGAACGCAGCCCCTCGCTACGTTGATGAACGCAACGGCCTTTCCTACGACATTAATGAACTGCGCTGGTGCTCGGATCGTCGAGCGCCGCTGATGATTACCCCGCTGCCGGGTATCTCTCGTGACGATATTGACAGCCGCGAGCGCTCTATCTGGCGCTATCGCGCTGCGCTGCCTGTGGAGATTGCTCGCCCTGTGTCTCTGGGCGAAGGCTGCACACCGCTGGTGGCGAAACGCTGGGGCGGCGTTGACGTACTGTTCAAACTTGAATGGTTTAACCCGACCAGCAGCTTTAAAGATCGCGGTGCGTCGGTGATGGTCTCTTTTCTGAAGCAGCTCGGCGTTGAATCACTGATTGAAGACAGCTCCGGTAACGGCGGCGCGGCGATTGCCGCCTCCTGTGCGGCAGCGGGCATCAGGGCGCGCATTCTGGCGCCGGACTCCACCTCTCCGGCCAAGCTGCTGCAAAGCCGCTCTTTCGGCGCTGAAGTTCAGGGCGTGCCGGGCAGCCGTCAGGATACGGAAAACGAGGCGCTTCGCCAGTCGGAAACTACCTTTTACGCCAGCCATAACTGGCATCCGTTCTTTTTGCAGGGTACGAAGTCGCTGGCCTACGAGCTGTGGGAAGAGCTGGGCTTTAAGGCGCCTGACAACGTGATTATTCCTACCGGTGCGGGCAGCAACGTGCTGGGCTGTGACATAGGCTTTTGCGAGCTGTTAGCGGCAGGGCAAATCAAGAAGCTGCCGAAGCTTCTTATTGCGCAGCCCGCCAACTGTTCGCCGATCCACGCCACCTATCAGGCCAACAGCGACGAGCTGGTTGAAACCGTCTATGACAAGACCATTGCTGAAGGCACTGCTATCAGAAGCCCGGTTCGCCTGCGTGAAGTGCTGGCGGCTATTCGCCGCTCCGGCGGTGATACGGTCGCGCTGTCCGAGTCTGACATTGTCGCTGCGGTGAAAAAGCTGACGGCGATGGGGCTGTTTGCTGAGCCAACCAGCGCTCAGGCTGCGGCAGCCGTTGACGCCTTTACGTCTCGCGGTGTGATTAAACCGGGAGAAACTACCGTGGTTATTCTGACGGGTACCGGACTGAAGGCGGGTAACCTGATGAGCGATATTTTTCCGTCATAGTGATATGGATCTTCAACACATAGGGGAAAGGCGTGAAGCCGCTGTCTGAACTGATCAATCTACAGGAACCCGCATGGCCGATGGTGCAGGAGTGGCTGAAGGGCGCTACCAATGACTATGAGGTGCTTCCCAAAGAGGCAGAGATTGCCGAACAGGCTCTGCATCAGCTACAGGTGACGACGCGTTCGCCAATGGGGAGCGTGGTGTATGAAACCGGCGGTATTTTGATAGACGGCGGCTGGCTGAGGATCTTGGGATCCGGTCATCCCCGCCTGACGCGCAGCCCGGCGGCGTGGACCGCGCTAGCGACTAAGAAGCAGGCGATGCAGATTTTGCTGATTGCTGACGATGCATCAGGCGGCTTTTTCGCCCTGAACGGCGGCGGGCTAGGGGAAGACCTCGGTCAGGTGTACTATCTCGCGCCGGACTCTCTGGGCTGGGAAGCGCTTGACGTCGGGTACTCGGACTTCCTACGGTGGGCGCTGTGCGGCGACTTAGCGCAGTTTTACCAAACCGTTCGCTGGCAGGGCTGGCGTAGCGACATGGCATCCCTCGGCGGTGATGATGTGTACGCCTTTTTCCCCTTTCTATGGACTGAACCAAATAGGCTGCTGGATGAACGCGAGCGCGCTACGGTACCCATCGCGGAACACTGGGCGCTGACACAGGAGTTCAGGCAGCAGCTGGGATAAAAATAGGTGAATCAATGAGTATGAAAAATGAAAACGGCGCGATTGCCTGCGTCAACAGCGATGAACTGTCTAAGCCGGGTGGGCACTATTCTCACGCCTGTGTCCACGGTTCAACGGTTTATCTGTCGGGTCAGCTGCCGGTAAGCCCTAGCGGCAATATCTTGTCCGACCGACCCTTTGACGAACAGGCGCGTCAGGTGTTGTTCAATATTGATGCCTCACTGCGCGCAGCGGGAAGCGGCCGTGACAGGCTGATTCAGGTACGCATTTTTATTGCCGACATGGCGCACTGGCCGACGTTCAATCAGATCTATGCCGAATGGATCGGCGATCACCGTCCGGCGCGCATTGTGGCCGGCGTCAGTGAACTGCACTTTGGCTCGGCGTTAGAGATTGAAGCCGTTGCGGGCCTTTAAGCCCGCTTTATATTATCAACACTATCAATGGCTTTATGGCGAAAAGCGTAAACAAGAACGCAGGCCTTGAAGTTCGCCCGTGATAAACGTACAATTGCGCGTCAATTTTTTCAGCCGTCTTTCTCACACACGTTCCTTGCTTCCATGGGCCGCGGCTGACCCTGACAGGAGGCTGAATAATCCGTAAGGAGCTATTGATGCGTCATTACGAAATCGTCTTTATGGTCCATCCTGACCAAAGCGAACAAGTTCCGGGCATGATCGAACGCTATACCGGTGCAATCAAAGCCGCAGGTGGTGAAATTCACCGTTTGGAAGACTGGGGTCGCCGTCAACTGGCTTACCCAATCAACAAGCTGCACAAGGCACACTACGTTCTTCTGAACGTTGAAGCACCTCAGGAAGCGATCGATGAGCTGGAAACTAACTTCCGTTTCAACGATGCCGTTATCCGCAGCATGGTTATGCGTACTAAGCATGCCGTGACTGAAGCATCTCCGATGGTTAAAGCTAAAGAAGATCGTCGCGATCGCCGCGAAGATTATGCTGAAGAAACCGCCGAGGATGACTCAGATGATGCTGGGGATTCTGAAGAGTAAATAGCCCGTGTTGACTGCTAACCGACTCACGCTGTCCGGCACTGTGTGCAAGGCGCCGCTGAGAAAGGTCAGTCCATCCGGCATCCCTCACTGTCAGTTCGTGTTAGAACACCGTTCTGGGCAGCAGGAAGCCGGGTTTACGCGACAGGCGTGGTGTAGAATGCCCGTCGTCGTCAGTGGGCAGCAGTCGCAGGCATTAACTCACAGTATAACGGTCGGCAGTCACCTAAAAGTAACCGGTTTTATCAGCACCCATCAGGGGCGTAACGGTCTTAATAAACTGGTGTTACATGCCGAGCAGATTGATTTGATAGATTCTGGAGAGTAGCCATATGGCACGTTATTTCCGTCGTCGCAAGTTCTGCCGTTTTACCGCGGAAGGCGTTCAAGAGATCGATTATAAAGATATCGCAACGCTGAAAAACTATATCACCGAGAGCGGGAAAATTGTCCCGAGCCGTATCACTGGTACTCGTGCTAAATACCAGCGTCAGCTGGCTCGCGCTATCAAGCGCGCGCGTTACCTGTCTTTGTTACCGTACACTGATCGTCATCAGTAACGGTTTCGTTCCAAGAACTTAAAGAGGATACGGTAATGCAAGTTATTCTGCTTGATAAAGTAGCTAACCTGGGCAGCCTGGGTGATCAAGTTAATGTAAAAGCGGGCTATGCCCGTAACTATCTGGTTCCGCAGGGTAAAGCGGTTCCGGCAACCAAGAAAAACGTTGAGTTCTTCGAAGCGCGTCGCGCAGAGCTGGAAGCCAAACTGGCTGACGTTCTGGCCGCTGCTGAAGCTCGCGCCGCCAAGATCGTTGAACTGGGCAGCGTCACCATCGCTTCTAAAGCAGGCGATGAAGGCAAACTGTTCGGCTCTATCGGTACTCGCGACATTGCTGACGCGGTTACCGCGGCCGGCGTTGCTGTGGCTAAGAGCGAAGTTCGTCTGCCTGTTGGTGCTATCCGCACTCTGGGCGACCACGACGTTGATTTCCAACTGCACGGCGAAGTATTTGCTAAGCTGAACGTAGTTGTGGTTGCAGAAGACTAATTACTCGTCTTCTAACCCGTTAAAAACGCCAGCGAATGCTGGCGTTTTTGCTTTATACGGCTGTCATTTTGCCGGCTATCTGCCGATAATATCGACAGTGACCATCCTACAGGGGAAGACAACATGGGCAACATTCGACTGGTGCGGGTTTACGATGCCCCGCCGCAGCCTGATAAGAACAGCTTTCTCACCGATAGGCTTTGGCCGCGAGGCATCAGCAAAGAGCGTCTAAAGGGCGTTGTTTGGCTAAAAGAGGTGGCGCCGAGCACTGAACTACGCCAGCGTTTTCATGCCGATCCCAGCCAGTGGGATGCATTTTGCCGCGACTATATTGAGGAGCTGAACGGGCAGAGAGGCTGGGAGCCGCTGCTGACCCTGCTCAAGCAGGGCGAAACCGTGACGCTGATGTTCGGCAGCCGAGACGTTGAGCACAATCAGGGCGTTGTGCTGAGGGGCTTCCTGCTCAGCAAGCTTAAATCAGTGAACGCGTAAAAAGCGCCCGTTGCTTTGGCGAGTAAACAGCGCCGACTGGGTAGGGGTGATTTCCACCTCTAACCCAGTAACTTGATTCCCCTCGGCAATGCGAACCCGCACTTTCTGGCCGATTCTCAGCGCGTTAACAGGTTTCCCTGGCCCCTCGACCTGAGCCAGTAAAAATGCATCGTTAACGACCAGATGATTATCCCTGAATACCTGAGTCAGAGTGTGGCCGCGCTGGATAGTGAACTCTTTCCATTCGCCTTCTGCCGTGGCTGCTGGAGTTGACGACGCCTGTTCTGTTGACTGCTGTTCTGTGGGCGGTTGAGCCGAAGCCTGTGCCGTCTCTAGATGCGATCCGGCGGGTGTTGTAGTAGATTCCTGAGTTTGAACTGAGGGCTGCGACGGGGCTGCCCCAGATTCGACCATCGGGGGCGGTTCAACGCTGTTCTGGGCGGTTGGTGAAGTCGCGGGCGCCTGAGTTGATTCAGAAGAAGATCCCTGAGCGAGAGGAACCGCTGTTTCAGACCGTGAATCAGAAGCAGGAGCATCGGGCGATCCGCTGCCCGCTGGCCAAAGAAAAGCCACCAGCATTAGCAGAACGGCAAGAAGTACGCCCCTACGATGTGGATAGGGGAGCGGCGCCATCCAGTGAAAGCGGTCCGGCAGGTGCCATAGCGCAGAGAGCGCATTTTTAAAGGCACTGCCTTGCGCGCGTCGCCGCTGATTGACGTTATTTGCCTGCATAGCTCCTCCTCACCGATTGTGCACAGGGTATCCGTTAACGCTGAAACGACAAGAGGTTACCTGTGCAATAAAACGATTTTACCCATATTCCCGTTAAATATCCTGCGAATAATTGGGCGCCGCCGTTTTTTTATCTTGGCGAATAAGCGTATTTTTCTGCTATTTCTACACGGTTAAGACTAAAATATTTTTTACCACACTTTTAATCTTACCCAAGCTACTATGACAAAAGCCCCGCAGAGCCCGGTACTCACGCCGTCGCTGATCGTTATCATGTCTATCGCGACCGGTTTAGTGGTTGCTAGTAACTACTATGCCCAGCCGCTGCTGGAAACCATTGCTAACGCGTTTAATCTATCAGTCAGTCGGGCCGGATTTATCGTGACGGCAGCACAGCTAGGCTATGCGGTCGGGCTGATGTTTATCGTGCCGCTGGGGGACATGTTTGAGCGTCGAGGGCTTATTGTCGGTATGACGCTGCTGGCCGCTGCGGGTATGCTGATTACCGCTATGTCTTCAACGGTTACCGGCATTATTATTGGCACAGCGCTGACAGGGCTGTTCTCCGTCGTGGCTCAGATGCTGGTACCCTTTGCCGCAACGCTGGCAGAACCGGCAAAACGGGGCAAGGCGGTGGGCATTATCATGAGCGGCCTGCTGCTGGGGATCCTGCTGGCCAGAACCGTTGCTGGGGCGCTGGCTACGCTGGGAGGCTGGCGGACCGTATACTGGCTGGCTTCAGCGCTAACCATCCTGATGGCGTTAATTCTGTGGCGAGCGCTGCCCTATTATAAGCAGCCGGTGGGATTAAACTACCCTCAGCTGATTGGCTCCATATTTACGCTGTTTCGCCGCAGCGCTACGCTGAAAACCCGTGCTCTACTGGGGGCGCTCTCCTTTGCTAACTTCAGTATCCTCTGGACGTCAATGGCCTTTCTGTTAGCGTCTCCCCCTTATGGCTATTCCGAGGCGGCTATCGGCCTGTTTGGACTGGTGGGTGCCGCAGGAGCGTTAGCCGCCAGTGGAGCAGGGCAACTGGCTGATAAGGGTAAAGGAGCGCGCACGACAACCCAAGGACTGGTACTGCTGCTGCTTTCTTGGCTGCCTATTGCCTGGGGAGAATACTCTCTGGCGGCGCTGGTGGTGGGCATTGTCGCGTTAGATTTTTCCGTGCAGGGTGTACACGTGACTAATCAGTCAACGATCTACCGCATGATGCCCGAGGCCAGAAGCCGCCTGACGGCAGGCTATATGACCAGCTACTTTATTGGCGGCGCGCTCGGCTCACTGATCTCCGCTACCGCCTATCAATATGGGGAATGGCGCTATGTCTGCATTGCGGGAGCGGTATTGAGCGCGGTGGCGCTGGTCGTGTGGTTACTCAGCCGAAGTCATCTTGAGCGAGAGGCGCAGGCATATCGGGAGACATCCGGTTAATCGGCAGAACGCTTTTTTCTGCCGGATTTCCTGTGATATGCTGCGAGCCTTTCACTGATAAAAACATCGTTAAAAACAATTACGCTAAGGAAAAACCATGACGAAGCCCTCTTTTGACACCATTGAAGCACAGGCCAGTTACGGTATCGGCCTACAGGTAGGCCAACAGCTGCTGGAGTCAGGCCTGGAAGGGCTGATGCCGGATGCGCTGGTTGCTGGGCTTATTGATTCTTTGCAGGGAAACCAGCCGTCAGTATCGGTTGACGTAGTGCATCGCGCGCTGCGTGAAATTCACGAACGCGCCGACAGTGCCCGTCGTGAACAGCAAGAGAAAATGGCGGAAGAGGGCGTGCGCTTTCTGGAAGAAAACGCTAAGCGCAGCGAAGTTAACTCTACTGAATCTGGATTGCAGTTCGAGGTTCTCCATCAGGGCGAAGGCAGCATTCCTGCACGTCAGGATCGCGTACGGGTTCACTACACTGGCCAACTGATCGACGGCACGGTTTTTGACAGTTCAGTTCAACGCGGCGAGCCGGCAGAGTTCCCAGTAAGCGGCGTTATTGCCGGCTGGGTTGAAGCGTTGACGCTGATGCCAGTTGGCTCCAAGTGGCGCTTAACGATCCCTCACAATCTGGCCTACGGCGAGCGCGGCGCTGGTTCGTCGATTCCTCCGTTCAGCACGCTGGTGTTTGACGTAGAGCTGTTAGAAATTCTGTAAGCTATCGACAGTGTGAAGATGCCGCTCTTACGAGCGGCATTTTTTTATCTTTCTAGGCTGGATTTACCATCAGATCCTGCAAACAGCCGATAAACAGATCAGCGGCGGTTTTTAACTGGCGCTCATCAAAGTCAAATTCTGCCTGATGATGACCAGCGGCCAGATCGGCACCGACGATAAAGTAAATAGACTTACCGCCGTTGCGCTGGACGCGTTTGGCTATGGTCGTGGCGTCTTCACTGCCGCCGAATGAGCGCTGCTGCACGGCAGTAAGTTCAGGATTGCGTCTTACGATGTTGGTTAGCAGTTCGACCAGTTCCTTGTCGTTAACCAGATCGACGCCTTCTCCCATAATTTCACTTTCCAGCCGCAGATTAAAGCTGTGCGCTGCACCTTCAGCAATGCGGTGCATCTGCTGTGCCATAAAGGAATTAATCTCTTCGTTTTCCCCGCGCACTTCAGCCTGGAGCTCACCGTAGGAAGGAATAACGTTGCGGTCTTCTCCCGCTCTGATAACCCCAACGTTAACGCGCGACATGCCCTTGCCGTGGCGGGAAATGCCCAGCATTTGGGTTGCAGCGTGGCAGGCTCCCGCCAGTGCGTTAATCCCAAGGTGAGGCTCGGCTCCTGCGTGGGCCGGCGCGCCGTAGAAGCGAAAGTCGACTTTGGTGGTACAAAGGAAGTTATTGGGGTTAACAACGATTTCGCCGGACTTGGCGATAAAGCCTAAGTGCATGCCGAGGAAATAGTTGGCATCGTCAACGATACCGCTCTCCGCGACAGGGCGGCCTCCGCGCATTCCCTCTTCTGCGGGTTGGAATACGATTTTCACTTTGCCGGTAAGCTGGTTTCCGTTTTCCGTCAGCCACTTGGCGATGCCGAGCCCTATGGACGCATGCCCGTCGTGGCCGCAGGCGTGCATCATGCCGGGGTTTTTAGACGCAAAGTCATCGCGGTTTGGTATATGTTCCGCCTCTGCGGTTTCCTGTACGTAAACGCAGTCGATGTCAAAACGCAGTGCGACCGTTGGCCCTGGTTTTCCGCTGTCGAATATGGCGACGCAGCCGGTTAGTCCGTCCATCTCTGCTAAAAGCGCTTCGTCGACACTGTTTGCCTTTGCGCGCGCAAGCCCGCTTTCAACCAGCGCGGGCGTGCGGCCGTAAATAAAGTCTCGGTTAATCATCTTCGGTCCGGCGAGCACTTCCAGCCCCATCGCGCGAAGTATCTTAATCAGGCACGCGGTAGTCGTGAATTCGGACCAACCGAACTCTGGGCAGCGGTGGAATTCGCGCCGCCAGTTGATCAGCTGTGTTAAATCGACGTTTGACATAGTGCATTTCCTTATTGGTCATTTATCAAAGTTGTCCGCCGCGCTGGCCTAGAGCATAACCAGCGCAACAAAGAGCAGAGAGACCACCACGCCCGGCGCGGTGCGCTTGACGAGCTCTATTGGGTTAATGGCGGCGATACCGGCACAGACGATGGCCACGCCGGACACGGGCGATACCGTGCGCCCAAGTGCGCCGCTCATGGTTGAGGCCATGCCCAGGTCGGGGATGGTGTAGCCAAATTCCATGGCGTGGCGCGTCACGGTGTCGTTAAAGGCCAGCGAAGCCGCGTCACCCGAGCCAGTCAGGACGCCCATCAGGAACGGGCCTACCGTGCCTCCCCAGCGGGCCAGCTCTGGGTGATGGGTCAGAAAATAGATAAAGCTGTTAATTAAGCCAGAGGCGTTAAGCCCGGCGGCAAATACTGATGCAGCGATGATAATGCCCAGCACGTCGCTGTAGGCATTGCCCATGCCTTTGAAAAACTCTTTGGTCATGGAAATAGGGCTGCGGCGGGTAATCAGCAGCGAATAGATAACGCCGATGAGCATCGCCGCGGGTACGGTCATTTTTACGCTACCAAACCAGGTTGTAGTGCTGGCAATAAGCAGCAGAACCAGCGGAATAAACGGTGCAGTTGCGTAGAGATAGTTGGTGCGTACCTCATCCTTCTCTTTGACCTCGCCTGCGCTCGCAGCTCCCTCTGCCAGCTGAATGCGGTACTCTTTACGCACCAGAGCAACGATGGAAAGAGACACTGCGCCAATAATGCCCAGCGCGATGCTGTACGGTGCGTGGTATCGGATCAGATCGACAATCTCCATTTTTGTGAAGCCTTCTGTTCCCACCATGATTTCGTTATACAGGTTAGACACGAAGGCGTTATGGGAGAGGCCGGGGCTTAATAGAGAGCCAATCGTGCCGCTAAGGATAGCCGCACCGGCAATGGCCGGATGAACCCGTGAACCAACAAGTAGCGGGATCAGCGTTGCGCCAACGGCGGCTGAACAGCCCGCCGCTGAGGGGATGGCAATATTGATAAAGTAGGTCATCAGCACAGTGGCGGGAATGAGAAAAAAGCCCAGTCGGCTCATCATCCCCGTTAAGGCTTTAACCAGATGCATGTCGCAGGTGGTGTACTTCATGACGTAGGCAAAGCCCATGCTGGCGCAAATAGCCTGAATCAGGCTGGTTGAGGTCATGCTTTTGGCAAACGCCTCAAAGCCCGTCATAGGGCTTAGCGCAACCAGGCACATCAGTAGGCCGGAACCTATCAGCACCATGCGCGTCTCATACTGCTTTATCAGCAGATAAACGGTAACGGCGACAATCAGCAGGGCGATAATTTCTATCATAGTGTTCTTACTCTCCATGTCATTAAGCGGTAAGTCGTCAGCGGCTAGCGGTCAGTGTTCATGGCTTTTTGAGCCGAAAGGTTGTTGATGGATCCGTTTACCCTGAACAGAATTTAAAAAGCGTCTGGCTGTCGTTATATGCTGGAGTGTTTTTACAAACAATAAAGAAATATACAGTTTGTTATGTTGATCACTTTGTTTTGTAATTAATGCATCTGAAAGCAATGGGCAGTGCTAGCGAGAGCTACTTTTGCACCACAAAAAGAAAAATCGGTTCACAGCGCAAATTCGGTCAATAACGGGATGGAAGTACTGGTTATTGTGGGAAAAAGCGCTACCCTGATAGGCAATGCAATGAGTTAAGAGAGAACGTCGATGCCACACTTATCCCCCACTCTGGAAGCCATTTGTACGCTGTCGCGCCGTGCTGGAGATGCCATCATGGCCGTCTATCGCAATAAAGCGCCGCTGGACGTCAGCACAAAGTCTGACAGCTCACCTGTCACCGCTGCCGATCTGGCGGCGCACAGAGTGATAGTAGAAGGGCTGGCGCTGCTCACGCCAAATATTCCGGTGCTGTCTGAAGAGTCTCCTCAAGAGTGGCAAGTCAGGCGCAAATGGAACCGCTACTGGCTGGTGGATCCGCTGGACGGAACGAAAGAGTTTCTTGCCCGCAACGATGAATTTACCGTCAATATCGCCCTGATAGAAGACGGTGAGCCGGTGATGGGGGTGGTGTATGCGCCTGCGCTTAAAGTGCTGTACGCGGCAGAAGCGCAAAAAGCCTGGAAGGAAAAAGACGGCCTGCGCCGCGAAATCAGCCCTCAGTCGGCCAATCCGCCAAAGGTGGTGTGCAGCCGTTCCCATCAGGATGAACAGCTGACGGCGTTTCTAGATTCGCTGGGGGATTACGAAACGACAGCGGTAGGCTCATCGCTAAAATTTTGTCTAGTGGCAGAAGGCAGTGCACAGCTTTACCCACGCTTTGGGCCGACGAACATTTGGGATACGGCAGCAGGCCACGCCATCGTTCGGGCGGTAGGGTTACAGGTGAATAACTGGCAGGATATTCCGCTTAATTATGCACCAGAGGAGTCGTTTCTCAATCCCGGTTTTTACGTTTCCGTTGACGAAGACAAACTCTGGAAACATTAGCTATAAATAACGACGATGTCACAATTTACAGGCATTTATTCGATTATTATTAGTGTGTAACCTATACTTATAGGGTATAGGAACGCTTCTTGACGTTTCCGTAATGAGTGTAAATAAGATTAAAGAGGTTAGGCGTATCACTCTAAGTCGTGTTTACTAAGGTGAATAGCGAGCGCCACGCTAAAAAGTTATTCACGTGGCCGTGCTATATGCGTTGGTCTTGAAAATAACGATGGAGGACATGAAATGAAAATCTTCCCTAGCTACAATCCTCAGAGGGTTGCGCTATACGTGAAGACGCTCTTCCGCGGCAGGCTCTACATCAAAGGTATTGGTGCGTTTGAGTTTGATATGGGGAAAATTCTACTTCCAAAGGTGTGCGATAAGCTTCATTTTAACGTGATGTCAGAGGTGAATCGGGAAGTCTTAGAGCTGCGCGCTGAGTTTGCCTGATTTTCCCGGTAGCCAGAAGTAAGTGGCTACCGTCGTTAAATTACATTTGTTACATGTAAATGCCGATGGCCATCGAAAGATGGCCTTTTTGCTTTTTAGGCTCCGGCAGCCGCTTACGGCTAGTTTTCTTCTCCGCTTTCCTGCGTTCCTTTCGCGTTTTCCTGAATCGGCGTTTCAACAATGCGGGTGACCAGCAGCTGGTCGATCTTGTAGCTGTCGATATCTACAACTTCAAACTTGTAGCCAGCAAACTTGACAGAGTCGGTACGCTTAGGGATTTTTCTCAGCATGTACATCATAAAGCCGCCGATCGTCTCGTAGTTCTCGGCGCGTGGGAACTCGTCAATGGACAGCACGCGGATAACGTCATCAATAGGCGTTACGCCATCGATAAGCCAAGAGTTTTCATCGCGTGCGACGATCTGCTCTTCCTGACCGGCGCCGACAAGGTCGCCCATCAGGGTGGTCATCACGTCTTTAAGGGTAATAATGCCGACAACCAGCGCGTACTCGTTGAGGATAACCGCGAAGTCTTCACCGGCGCTGCGGAAGCTTTCCAGCGTTTCTGACAGAGTCAACGTGTCAGGAATGATCAGGGGCGTGTGGATTTGTACTCCGCCCTTAAGGGTCAGATTTTCATTCTTGAGCACTCGAATCAGCAGGTCTTTTGAGTCGACATAGCCGACGACGTGGTCGATAGAGTCGCTACAAACCAGAAACTTGGAGTGTGGATAGCTGGAGATTTTTTCTTTTATGTCCTCTTCCTGCTCGTCGAGCTGAAAGAAAATAACCTGCTCGCGGGGCGTCATGGCTGAGGGCACGTTGCGCGACTCCAGCTCAAACACGTTTTCGATCAGTTCGTGTTCCTGCTTGCGCAGCGCGCCTGCCAAGGCTCCAGCCTCAAATACGGCATAGACGTCATCAGAGGTGATGTTGTCGTTGCGCACCAGCGGCAGCTTAAACAGCCGGAAAATCAGCGTCGCCAATCCGTTAAACAGCCAAACCAGAGGGCGGAACAGAATGATGCATAAGCGCATTGGATTGATAATCCGAACGGCAACCGCCTCCGGAGACGTCATGCCAATGCGTTTTGGCGCCAGGTCAGCAAACAGAATGAACATGGAAGTAACAAAGGAGAAAGAGATAATAAAGCCAATTTGCTTTGCAACCTCTGGCTGTACAAATTTACTGAAAAACTCGGCTAAATAGGGGGTAAAAACCGAATCGCCGACGATCCCGCCTAAAATGGCGACAGCGTTGACGCCGATTTGCACTACGGTAAAAAATACGCCCGGCGTTTCCTGAAGCTGTAAAACGCGCTGCGCGTTGATGTTGCCTTCATCCGCCATCATTTTCAGCTTTATTTTTCTCGAAGCGGCAAGGGCTATCTCCGAGACCGAGAAAAACGCGCTGACGGCGATCAGCAAAACGATCTGTAATAAACTGTTTAACATAAAACTATCCGCAAATGTGCTGGAAATGGAGTCTGACACAGGGCGCTTGAAAAGCGTTAAAGAGCGGCGGGCTTTTGCTCTTACAGACCCTTGCCCGCGCTGAATAACAAGTATAACAGCTGCTTAACGCTTGTCCTATTTCTTTAAACTCCCCCGATTTCCGTGAAAACCTGCGTCAGGCCGGCGGTGGCAGGCATACGCCGATACCGCCAAGATTGCAGTATCCGTTGGGGTTTTTGTCTAAGTACTGCTGATGATCTTCTTCTGCAAAGTAGAACGGTTTAGCTGTGACAATTTCTGTTGTGACTTGGCGAAGATCTCCCGCTTTACGCATCGCGGCGATAAAGGCCGCTCTGCTGGCGCGAGCCTGCTCAAGCTGGGCGTTCGTGATGGCATAAATAGCCGAACGGTACTGAGTGCCAATATCATTACCCTGTCGCATTCCCTGTGCGGGGTCGTGGTTTTCCCAAAACAGCTGTAAAAGATGGGAATAGGGCAGAACGGTAGGGTCAAAAACGATGCGAACCACTTCTGCATGGCCGGTTTTACCGCTACACACTTCTCGATAGTTTGGGTTAGGCGTTACACCACCGCTGTAGCCCACGGCGGTGCTGTATACGCCGGGCTGCTGCCAGAACAGGCGCTCAGCGCCCCAGAAGCACCCCATAGCGAAAAGCGCCACTTCCATGCCGTTCGGCACTTCGCTCATTGAGGCGTGCAGAACCCGATGCCTAAGGCTGACGGGCATCGGTCGTGAACGCCCTTCCAGCGGGTTCTCCGGCTGAATAAACGCGTCGGAATTTACCGTTGTCATAAAAAACTCCCACATGTTTTTGTCAAGATAGGGTTAAGCGTGTTGTATCTCTTGGGATCTTTGCCGACAATATACACATCATATTTTACATTGCAGGTTCGTTGGCTGCGCTCAATAACCCTGATTTTGTCGCGCGCTGTGCGCTTAGGGTTTTTCTTACTTGCTGCCAAACCTGCACTTGAATGATTTCGAGTACATGACAAAGCCTTAACAGAGCGTCACGGTTTGACCCTGATTATCGGTTAATTGTAGTCGACCTAACGAATAATTTTAGGAGCCCGTGTGTCACGATCTCGATACAGATTTTTTTTCCTGCTGTTGTCGCCTTTGGTTCTGACGCTCTCGACCAAAGCGGCAGAGGTCAGTTTGGCAGTTGAGGGGCTTAGCGGTGAACTGAAAGATAACGTTGACGCGCTTCTGGCCGCCATTCCGGAAAGTGAAATGTCGGAGAGCCCTCGCTTTACCCGCCAAGTGGAAGAGGCGATTAAAAAGGGGCTGCGGGCGAAGGGCTACTACCAGCCGGAAATCAAATTTGACGTGAAGCCTTCGGCGCTGGGTTTAACGCCGGTGCTGACGGCGACGGTAAACCCCGGCGAGCCGGTTAAAATCGAAGAGACGAACGTTGTGATTACCGGACAGGCGCTAAAAGACGACGCCTACACGGAGCTGTTGAAAACAGGTATTCCCGCCAAGGGAACGGTTTTGGATCACGGCACCTATGACAGCTTTAAGGGCTCGCTGACCGGTTTGGCCATTCGCCGCGGATATTTCGACGCCAGCATTGAACACAGCCAGCTTGGCGTTGCGCAGGATCTGCATCAGGCCTTTTGGGACATCGATTTTGACAGCGGTGACCGCTACCGTTTTGGCAAAGTCACCTTTACCGGCTCGCAAATTCGCGACGACTACCTGCAAAACCTGATCCCGTTTAAAGAGGGGGAGTACTACACCTCTGCACAGCTGTCTGAGCTGAACCGTCGCCTTTCGTCCACTAACTGGTTTACCAGCGTGGTGGTTTCCCCCGACTTTGAGCATGTTTACGGCGATAAACTTTTGCCGCTGGAGGGCGTACTGGCGCCCCGCAGCCAGAATGTGATTGAGCTTGGCGGCGGCTACTCCACGGATATTGGCCCCAGAGTGAAGGCTAACTGGAAGAAGCCGTGGATTAACGATCGCGGGCACAGTCTGGAAACCAGCGTTAACCTCTCGGCGCCGGAGCAGAGCCTTGATTTCTCTTATAAAATTCCTCTCCTGAAAAGTCCTCTTGAACAGTATTACCTATTGCAGGCGGGCTATAAGCATGAAGATCAAAACGACACCAAGTCCAGTACCGGAACAATGAACGTGGCGCGCTACTGGGATCTTTCCAGCGGCTGGCAGCGCTCAGTCAACCTGCGCTGGAGCGTGGACGACTTTACTCAGGCCGATGTCACCAATACCACTATGCTGCTGTACCCCGGCGTTAGCGTGAACCGTACGCGGCAGCGCGGCGGCGTGATGCCCTCATGGGGAGACAGCCAGCGCTACTCCGTTGACGTATCGAACACGATTTGGGGCTCGGACGTTAACTTCACCGTCACTCAGGCGCAGAACGTTTGGATCCGTTCTTTGGGTAAGAATGACAGTCACCGCTTTATTGCCCGAGGAAACATCGGGTGGATTGAAACCGGCGACTTCACCAAAGTGCCGCCGTCCCTGCGCTTTTTTGCCGGTGGCGATCGCAGCATCCGCGGCTATAAGTACAAGTCCGTTTCGCCCGAAGACAGCGACGGCAAACTGACCGGCGCCTCAAAGATGGCGACCGGCTCGCTGGAGTATCAGTATAACGTGACGGGCAACTGGTGGGGCGCGGCGTTTGCCGACGGCGGTGACGCCGTGAACAAGATCGATGACTACAAGTTTAAAAAGGGTGCTGGCGTTGGCGTGCGCTGGGCTTCGCCGATCGGTCCTATCAAGTTTGATATTGCCGCACCGATTGGCGATAAGGACGAAAGCGGTATGCAGTTTTATATCGGATTGGGGCCAGAGCTATGAACCTGAAAAAATGGATAAAACGTACGCTGATTGGCCTATTGCTGGTGGTTATCCTGCTGGTGGCCGCGCTGGCCTTTCTGCTCGGTACGCAAACCGGTTTACAGTTCACACTGGGCCAACTCCCTAAGGTCGTTCCCGGCCTGTCCATTGGTGGGGTGAAAGGCGGGCTTCGCGACCTCACGTTAACACAGGTGGGCTATGAGATGCCCGGTGTGGCGGTTGGCGTTGACACTTTCCACCTTTCTATTAATTTTGGCTGTATTACTGACGGCCGAATCTGTGTTAACGCAGTGACGGCCGACGGCGCGAACGTCAAGATAGACACTGCCAGCCTGCCTGTATCAGAAACGCCAGAGGTTGAGGTTACTCCCAGTGCGCCCGTTACGGACATTCAGACGCCTTACCCCATTGAGTTGAACCTGCTTAGGCTAACCAACGTTAACGTTGCGGTGGATGACATTACTATCGCCGTAGGTGAGTTTCGCACGGCAGCGAGCTGGCAAAAGCGCCAGATTGATATTTGGCCGACGAATATACGTCAAGCGATCGTCGATCTGCCTTCTGCACCGCAGGGTGCCGTTGAGCAGCCCGCACAGCCAACACAAACGACTGGTGACGCGCTGAAGGCGCTGTTCAGCGAGCCTCTGCTGGCATCGCTACCGGAAGTGATCCTGCCGATGGATTTCTCGCTGCCAAGCCTTGTCGGGGAAGATATAAGGTTAACGGGGAGCGCGCCTTTACAAATCGACCGCCTTGAGCTGAATGCCGTAACCAAAGAGGCTCACGTACAGATCCTGTCGCTGAAGGTTAACGCTCCTGAAGGCATTGTTGCCTTAACCGGCGACGCTACGATGAGTGAACGCTGGCCGGTTAACCTGACGCTAAATGCCACAGTAAATGAGCCAACTCTCAAAGGAGAAAAGGTTAAGCTGCTGCTGGGTGGTGAAGTGACGGGGCAGTTAACAGTCGATCTTAACGCGTCAGGGCCAGTTGGCGCGACGCTAAAGGGAGAAACCTCTCTGGCAACTGCTGGGTTGCCGGTTTCCCTTACGCTGGAAAGCTCTAAAGTGCAGTGGCCTCTTAGCGGAAAAGGCGACTACAGGGTAAACAATACGCGGCTGCGTCTGACGGGATCGGCGTTGGACTACGCTCTTTCTCTGCGAGCATCCGTGGAGGGAACAGATATTCCTCCTGCTGACCTACTGGTTGACGGCAAGGGGAACGAAAGGGCGTTTACTCTTTCTCGCCTGCGACTGAGTGCGCTGCAGGGCAAGGCCGAAGTGAACGGCGTGGCGGATTGGAGTAACGCCGTTAGCTGGCGAGCTCAGCTGAACGTGGACGGCATCAATACTGCTAAACAGTGGCCCGAATGGCCCGCGACGCTAAACGGAAAGGCGTCGACTAAAGGCAGCCTGTACGGCGGCAGCTGGCAGCTCGAGGTGCCGGAAATCGATTTAAACGGTCAGGTAAAGCAAAACCGCCTGAGCATTCAGGGGGCGCTGAAGGGGAACGATTCAGGCCAGTGGAGCATTCCCAGCTTTACGCTAGCGCTTGGGCCTAACAGCGTGAAGGCGAAAGGGGAACTGGCAAAGATCTGGAACCTCGATGCGGATATCAACGCGCCGAAGTTGACCGGCATGCTGCCGGGGCTGAGCGGCACGGCTAAGGGCAATTTGCGCCTTCGCGGCAGTGCGAAAGCACCTCAACTGCTGGCAGACCTGACGGCCAACGGCCTGGGCTGGCAGGATATGCACATTGGCAACGTGGCGCTAAACGGTGACGTTACGTCAGCGGCTCAGATAAAGGGCACGCTTTCCCTGAAAGTGAAAGAGCTGAAACAGGGTGATATGCGGATTTCCCAACTGGCACTGGATGCGAACGGCAATGAAAGCCAGCACCAGCTTCATCTAAACGTGAACGGAGAACCGGTGTCCGGTGCGCTGACGCTGAGCGGTAGTTTTAACCGCGCCTCTGAAAGCTGGAAGGGCACGCTGAGCAGCACCCGCTTTATGACACCGGTCGGCGAGTGGCGCCCGTCTCAGGACGTGGCGCTGGGTTATCGCAACGCCCAACAGACGGCGTCTATTGGCGCCCACTGTTGGCGTAATCCGAATGCGGAAATCTGTATTCCAAAAACTATAGAGGCAGGTCCCAGCGGTAAGGCCAGCATTGTGCTTAACCGCTTTGATTTAGCCATGCTGGCACCGATGCTTGGGAGCGAAACCAAGGCCAAGGGGGTGTTTACCGGCAATGCCGATGTAAGCTGGAGTGCGGGTGGCGGTATGCCGCAGGCAAAAGTCGCCCTTAAAGGCAACGGTGTTTCGGTTAACCAGATGGTATCTGGGCGCTGGATGCCGATCGCGTTTAATACCCTGACTCTTGACGCTCAGGCGCGGGGCAACCGTGCGGAACTGAACTGGCTGATGAGCCTCGCCAATAACGGCAGCCTGAGTGGCAAAGTACAGGTGAGCGATCCTCAGGGTGCCAGAGGACTCTCTGGGCAAGTTAGCATTAATAACGTCTCCCTCGCCCTGCTTCAGCCTGTGTTGCAAAAGAAAGAGCAGGCGGAAGGTATGCTGAACGCCGATCTGAAGCTGGCGGGAACGGCTCAGAGCCCGCGCATTTTGGGGCGGCTAGCTCTCGATAGGCTGCGGCTGAATACCCAGTGGACCCCGGTTGTGGTGAAAGAAGGTCAACTGGTGATGAACTTCAACGGCACCAGCTCGGATCTGAACGGTACCATTCAGACAGAAAAGGGATCTCTGGCGCTGGGCGGCAGTGCCGATTGGCGTAGGCCAGAAGCCTGGCGAGCGGCTATCACTGCCAAGGGCGATCGGATCCGCATTTCTATGCCGCCCACTGTTTCGCTCGACGTTTCTCCGGACATTGTTTTTGAAGCCACGCCGAGCCTGCTGACGCTAAACGGTTCAGTAAGCATTCCGTGGGCGCGTATCGTCGTGGAAGAGGTTCCTGCGACCGCAACCGGCGTGTCGTCTGACGAAGTGATGCTTGATAATTCACGACAGCCTATCCAGACAAAAACGGCGTCAATCCCCATTAATAGCAACCTGACGATCCACATCGGTAACAACGTGGCCATTAATGCCTTTGGGTTGAAGGCTCGCCTGCAGGGAGACTTGAAAGTTGCTCAGGACAAGAAGGGGCTGGGGCTTAACGGTCAGGTAAATATTCCGAGCGGCCAGTTCCGCGCCTACGGGCAGGATCTGATTATCCGCAAGGGCGTTATCCAGTTTGCCGGACCGGCGGATCAGCCGCTGCTGAATCTGGAGGCTATTCGTAATCCGGAATCTACCGAGAACGACGTTACCGCAGGCGTGCGCGTAACCGGGCTTGCCAGCGAACCCAAGGTGGAGATTTTCTCTGACCCAGCGATGTCACAGCAGGCTGCGCTCTCTTACCTTCTGCGCGGGCAGGGGCTGGACAGCGGCGGTGGTGACAGTGATATGATGACGTCAATGCTTATCGGGATGGGTGTCGCCAAGAGCGGCAAGCTGGTGGGGCAAATCGGCGAGGCCTTTGGCGTCAAAAACCTGTCTCTAGATACGCAGGGCGTAGGCGACAGCTCTTCTGTAGTAGTCAGCGGCTATATTATGCCGGGGCTACAGGTGAAGTACGGCGTGGGCATCTTTGACTCGCTGGCGACGTTGACGCTGCGCTACAGGCTGATGCCGCGGCTCTATCTGGAAGCGGTATCCGGTATCGATCAGGCGCTGGACGTGCTCTATCAGTTTGAGTTTTGATTATGCGAATCATTGTTTATGGAAGTTTAAGAAAAGGCCAAGGCAACAGCCACTGGATGACTAACGCCCAGTGGCTGGGTGACTATCGCATTGCAGGCTACGAGCTGTATGACCTGGGGCATTACCCTGCGGTGATTAAAGGCGACGGTGAGATTGACTGTGAAGTGTATCGCATTGACTCAGCCATTCTGGCTGAGCTTGATGACCTTAAGCATGATACCCGAGACTATAGGCGTGAGCTGGTTCAGACGCCCTACGGCAGCGCGTGGATGTACCTTTACCTGCACTCTGTGGAGGGCCTTCGGCGCATTGACAGCGGTGACTGGATCAGCCGGGAGAAGACGTAACCAGTGCCACCGTCGCGACTGAATTGAAGCGGCGGTGGCTGGAGAGAGCCGCTGCCGGCTTTTCGCTATTCGTAGTTAAAGGTAAAGGTTGCTTTAGCGCTGAAGTTTCCTGCTGCAATCGGCTGACCGTCAGGAAGCAGCTGGGCTGTAAAGTAAAAGTCGCGAGACAGCGCCCACCAGTCATCCTGATAGTTATTAATTACCCAGTTTGTACCATTCGGCATCATTACCGTATTGGCACTTCCGAGTTTTGAAACCACCTTAACCCCAGCTCCTGATGCGCTGCCGTTAGTTTTCCCTAAGAGGTTTGACTTTGGCGAACTGTTGGCTGCAACCATCTTCACTTTGATCTTCGAAGCGGAGCAGCCTTTACCGCGAATGGTAAAGGGAATTTCTGGCGTAGTGCTGTTTTTGACCTGAGACGTGTAGTATTCCCCTAGCGATAGCGTGTTGTTTGAAATTTCTTTCCCGTTTGATATCAGCACGTGGGCATCACAGGTCGGTTCCGTGACGGTAAAGTGAAGAGAACTGGTATCAGCCACAAAGTAAATTTCTGGCTCACCGCTTCCACCAATGCGCCAGGTAGCGATTTTCCCCGAGATCGCTCTGCCTTCAGATACGCCTGTTTGCGGCTTGAACTCGGGCGTCTGATACAGGCGAAACCGAAGTTTCCACATCGCGTCAGAATTCTCCCAGGCGAACCAGTCATCAGGGCTTGGATAGGTGTTTTTGGAGTTAGAGCCAGCCAGTAGGTGCAGACCAACAACGGTTTTCCTATCTCGATCGCAGTAGTCGCATATAAGCTCCACCGTGTAGTTGATACCAGGTACAGTGGTTTTTAACAATGCCTGACCTTTTGCCCCTGAGTATTGAGTATTCAATATGTTTGAGGCGGCTGAATTGATGAAGTAGACGGTTCGACTATCGAAATACGGGTCTGACGCCTTGCAGCCGACATCAATATCTGTGAGAGGAAAGTCATAAGCCGTTTCAGTACGAAATATTTCAACAGGAGTGTCGACGTGAGCCAGTGGAATATTTAACGTGATAGGGTTAACCACAACGGTATGATTGCGACTAGAGCCTTCCACATAGCATTTGCCGTGGCCTTGTGCATTATCATCCTCAGCCTGTACTTGAGGCAGGCCTATTGCTAACGGCAGCAGGCCAACTAGCAGTAACAGAAGACGGCATGTTTGTTTCATAGTGAATCCCTGAATGGTGTTCTGTTAGAAGAGTCTCTGTGCCAGATACAGAAAGGCTTAAGCTAAATCTGAGAGCGGCCTTTTTATTTTATATATTAATTATATTCATATGAAATAATATTCAATATATATAATTCTATTGTTTATTTTTTCTCCAATACTTAGTTGATTGAGTTATCTATTTTTTTATTGAACTCAGCGTCGTTAATACTTAGTGTGAAAATAGGCTGAGATGAATAAAAATAAAATAGTGGAACTATTGAGATAAAGAATGGTTATTTACATCATGCTTCCCTTACGTCTCATTGAGCGTTGCTACGGCGCGGGTAATTTTGACGAAGCTGAGGACGATATTTTTCAGGCGCTATGGGAGTCGAGAGATGATAAGAAAACAGAACCGGGCTGGCAAATTAGCATCGATTCCCAGCACGAGAACCCGTATTTTCATGCGCTGATTTTAACCGTAGATGGCATCTCCTCTAAAGCTGTGAGCGGCTGATCGAGCTAGAGCTATTGGAAGAGGGTGAGGGCTGTAGGCCGCCTTCGCAGAGAGAAAAAAGGCAGCGCAAAAAATAAACCCCGCGAAAGCGGGGCCTATGTCATCAATATCAGCGAAGGGCGTTACTTCTTCTTGGCGCGCTCGAAAGAGGCGACGATTTCAGCCTTGGCGGCTTCGGCGTTGTCCCAGCCTTCTACTTTTACCCACTTGCCCTTTTCCAGATCTTTGTAGTGTTCAAAGAAGTGGGCGATTTGGGCGCGCAGCAGTTCAGGCAGATCGTTAACGTCTTTAATATGATCGTAGTCTTTAGACAGCTTGCTGTGCGGTACAGCAACCAGCTTGGCGTCTTCGCCAGCTTCATCAGTCATCTTCAACACGCCAACCGGACGGCAGCGGATAACAACGCCCGGCTGCAGTGGATACGGGGTAGGAACCAGAACGTCTACCGGGTCGCCATCCAGAGACAGAGTATGGTTGATGTAGCCGTAGTTGCAGGGATAGAACATGGCGGTTGACATAAAGCGGTCAACAAAAATTGCGCCGCTTTCTTTATCCACTTCGTACTTGATTGGATCGGCATTAGCCGGAATTTCAATAACAACGTAGATATCTTCAGGCAGATCTTTACCTGCCGGAACGGAATTAAGGCTCATCGTTCTTTCCTTCTGTTCAATAGCGTAAGTGTAAAAGTGCCCTCATTATAGCCGACTCTAAGCGGGAATCTTCAACTTTTTGCAGGCAAAGGACGGCTAACGAAGGGCTTTTTAAGCGGAAAAGTGACGCGCGAGTGCTGAGCGAGTGAGACCGTCTAAGGAGTGGCTCGGATATAGATCAGTAGCCCGGCAATCACTACGCCGCCGATGCCAGACAGGGCACAGAAGGCAATTAAGGCGATGACGCCTTTGTTGCACGCACCGTTCATTGCGGTTTCTCCCAGAGAATATGTAACTTACTTTTATTATAAATGTTTTTAAAATGTAAACAATAACCTTGTTAAGCCAGTGCCTTCACCAGCAGAGACAGGCCGGACAGCAGCACAATAACGTTAACAATCTTGAGAAAGTGCTCCCTAGACAGCGCCAGAGTTATTCGGCGGCCAATATAGACGCCGATCAGCATGCCCGGCAGCAGAATCAGGGTCAGCAACAGTAAAGAAAGGTCGGTATAGACTCCAGCCAGAAGGAAAATAACGATGCGCGTCAGCGTGCTGAAGCCAATAATAGTGCTTTGCGTTACGCGGATAGCGCTATTGTCTTTTAACCTTCCTGACAGATAAATCGCGTAGATAAAGCCGCCGCTGCCAAACAGGGCGCTGAAAATGCCGCCGATAAAGCCAAAGGGATAGACCGCTCTGGGAGTAAATTCCGCGCTGGGCTTTATGCCGCTCAGGGCATAAAGGGAATAGGCAATAACGAATGCGGCCAGATAAACAAGAAGCTTTTGGGGATCGCTGTACAGCAAAACAGCGGCACCCACCAGACTGCCTAAAATCATCAGCGGTACAAGTCGCTTCACTTCCGACAGCACGGCGCTGTGACGATCCCGAGCTACGTTGGCGACTGCTGCTGAACAGTCGAGCAGTGCCAGCATAGGAACGATTCTATCCACTGGAATAAAGAAGGCTAACAGCGAACCGGCAATCAGCGCGGTGCCAAAACCGGTGATGCCAAAAATAACGTAGGTGACTGTTATCCCAGCAGTCATGATCAAGACGTCTAGCCAGTGAAGGTGTTCCAGCATTGCGATTCCCTTTTATTGATTCGCTATGTCATAAGGAAGAGTAGGAGAGCGGCGTTGAAATGTAAAAGATGATAGATATAAAAAAGAGGGCAAACGTGAACGCTGCCCTCTCTTATTAACGCGTGATGCCTATCGATTACGGCTCATCGGGGTAGTCGTGCATAAAGCGTTCGGCCTCTTTGACCATGGAGTCTGTGCCAATAAACAGAGGCATGCGCTGGTGCAGCGTGTCTGGAATGATGTCCAGAATGCGGCGGAAGCCGTCGCTGGCGCGGCCGCCGGCCTGCTCGGCCAGGAACGCCATCGGGTTGCACTCATACAGCAGGCGAAGCTTACCTTTAGGATGAGACGCGGTGCTTGGATAGAGATAAATGCCGCCCTTGAGCAGGTTGCGATGGAAGTCCGCAACCAGCGAGCCGATATAGCGCGAGGTGTAGGGGCGTTGGGTTGCCTCATCCTGCTCTTGACAGTACTTGAGGTATTTTTTCACGCCTAGCGGGAACTTGATGTAGTTACCTTCGTTGATGGAGTACATGTTACCCGATGCAGGGAAACGCACCTTCTCGTGAGACAGGCAGAACACACCGATGGAAGAGTCATAGGTGAACGCGTGGACGCCAACGCCGGTGGTATATACCAGCATCGTTGACGAACCGTACACCACGTAGCCCGCTGCCACCTGACGATTACCGGGCTGTAGGAAGTCTGCTTCGGTAATCGGCTGGCCGATTGGCGTAATGCGGCGGTAAATAGAGAAAATGGTGCCGACAGAAACGTTAACGTCGATGTTGGAGGAGCCGTCTAGCGGATCCATCAGAACGACGTATTTGGCGTTAGTGGCGCGTTCGCCCTCAAAGATGACAATATTGTCTTCTTCTTCCGACGCAATACCGGCGACTTCGCCGCGTGCCTTCAGAGCTGCTTTTAGCTTCTCGTTGGCGTACAGGTCCAGCTTCATCTGGACTTCACCCTGTACGTTGGAGACGCCGTTAGTGCCTAGGATATCGACCAGACCGGCCTTGTTAATGTCGCGGTGGATAATTTTCGCGCCGAGTTTGATGGCGGAGAGCAGTGAAGTCAGTTCGCCCGTAGCGTGGGGAAAATCCTGTTGCTTTTCGACGATGAATTCGCCTAACGTTTTCATGAACGGTTCCTGAATCGACCAAAGGTATGACGGCAGGCGCAAGCACCCGCACCGTCTCGCTGTAAATAAGGCTGCATTTTTCAATCATTCCCTTCTCGCAATGTCTGATGAGGTGAACCAGAGCTCGCGCAGATGCGGCAAAATCATTGAAAGAGAGAGCATGAAGATTTTAACTAAACGTTAAGAAAATTGATAGGCTATTCCCTTTGTAGCCTCTGTACTTAGGCGTTAGAATGAGAGCTAACTCGATACATCAACCGCTGGAAATATAATGCATATTCATATTCTTGGTATTTGCGGGACGTTTATGGGCGGTATTGCCATGCTGGCCCGATCGCTGGGCCATCAGGTTACCGGCTCAGATGCCAACGTCTATCCGCCGATGAGCACACTGCTTGAAAAGCAGGGGATCGACCTGATCCAGGGATACGATCCCTCTCAGCTGACGCCGCGCCCGGATCTGGTGATTGTGGGCAATGCGATGGGGCGGGGAAACCCCTGCGTTGAAGCCGTACTGGAAGAGGGGATGCCCTATGCGTCGGGTGCGCAGTGGTTACACGACAACGTGCTGCACCAGCGGTGGGTTATTGCCGTTGCCGGAACCCACGGGAAAACGACCACCGCCGGAATGGTGGCGTGGATCCTCGAAAGCTGTGGCTATAAGCCGGGCTTTGTCATTGGCGGCGTACCGGGGAATTTTGACGTTTCCGCCCGCCTGGGGGACAGCGATTTCTTTGTCATTGAGGCTGACGAGTACGATACAGCGTTCTTTGACAAGCGCTCCAAGTTCGTTCACTACTGCCCGCGCACGCTGGTGCTGAACAATCTGGAGTTTGATCATGCGGATATCTTTGAAGATCTGCACGCTATTCAAAAGCAGTTCCACCATTTGGTGCGGCTGGTGCCGGGAAAAGGCAAGATTATTCTGCCGGAAAGCGATGTAAACCTGAAGCAGGTGTTGAACATGGGCTGCTGGAGCGAGCTGGAAATGAGCGGCGTCGGGCAGCCTTGGCAGACCAACAAGCTGTCGGCGGACGCTAGCCACTTCCAAGTGCTGCTGAACGACGAAGTGGTTGGCGAGGTGAACTGGTCGCTGGTCGGCGAGCACAATATGCAAAACGGCCTGATGGCGGTTGCTGCTGCGCGCCACGTTGGCGTGAAGCCAGAAGACGCCTGCCGAGCACTGGGGCAGTTTATTAACGCCCGCCGTCGCCTAGAGTTGAAGGGCGAAGTTAACGGTATCACCGTGTACGACGACTTTGCTCACCATCCGACAGCGATTCTGGCAACGCTGGCAGCGCTGCGCAGCAAAGTAGGCGGCACTGCGCGCATTCTTGCGGTTTTGGAGCCTCGCTCCAACACGATGAAAATGGGCGTGAGTAAAGATGAGCTGGCGCCCGCGTTTGGCCGCGCCGATGAAGTGTTTATTCTTCAGCCATCTACGCTTCCGTGGCAGGTTTCCGACGTCACCGACGCCTGTATCCAGCCCGCTCACTGGACGGGTGATGTCGACATGCTGGTCAGCATGATTGCCAACAGCGCCCAGCCGGGGGATAACATTCTGGTGATGAGCAACGGCGGCTTTGGCGGCATTCACGAAAAGCTATTAGACGCGCTGACTAAGAAAGCGAAGGCGTCCTACTGAATCTAGTCACAAAATCGCCCGCCGGTTAAGCCGCTGGCGGGCTGTTTCTTTAAATGTTCCCGTGCGGTTTGGCATCCCTGCTATGACCCGTCTGTATGACAATAAGGAGATTTCATGAGACTGCGTTATCTGTCGGTATACTTTCTGGCTGTATTTGCGTTACCCGCTTTTCCCTCTTTGGCCAGTTCTGATACGGCGCTTCCTCTCAAAAGAGTGGCTCTGTCCAGCGCCGGTGTCGGCTACTTTGAATATGAAACGGAGGTTGACGGCCCAACGACGCTGTCTCTTTCCGTACCCCGCGATCAGATAGACGACGTGCTGAAAAGCATGATTGTTGTCGGCGCCAACGGCGGTGCAGTCTCTGTGCGCATGCCGGACAATGAGCCGCTGGAAAAGGGCTTTCGCGACTTTCAGTTTACGCCTGCTGCGCTGAAATCCCCCGTCAGCCTTCTGAACGAACTGCGCGGTGCGGACGTTTCTATTACCGGGCCTCGTTCCATAAAAGGGAAGCTAATGTCTGTGGAAACGGAGACAGCAACGCTGGGCAGCGGTATGGGCACGCAGAGCCGCTATCGCGTATCTGTTCTTACCAGTGAGGGATTACAGCAGGCCGTTTTGCAGGATGTACAGTCGCTGCGCTTTGATGACGAAAAGCTGCGCAATCAGCTTAACCACGCGCTGACGCTGGTGGCAGCGGCGCAGGAAAACGGGCCTCGCAGGCTGGATGTTGTGCTATCCGGTCAGGGAAAGCGGCAGGTGAAAATTGGTTACGTCGTTAGTACACCTGTTTGGAAAGTGGCCTATCGGGTTCAACTGGATAAAGACGATCGCGCTCATCTTCAGGGATGGGCTATTCTGGAGAATACCAGCGGGCGGGATTGGAATGACGTTGAACTGACGCTGCTGTCGGGAAACCCTATCGCCTTTCGCCAGCCGCTGTATCAGTCCTATTACGTTAACCGCCCTGTGGTGCCGGTTGAAACGCTTAACCACCAGATGCCGATCGTCGATCGCGGCGAGGTTAACGCAGCTAAAAAGCAGCGGGTCTTAATAGAAGAGCAGGCTCGTCAGGCTCGCCAAATGAAAGCCAGTTCATTAAACAGTGGGCAGTTTGCTGCTATGCCACAGGCATCGGCGGCTTCTGCCGCTGAGCGTGAGCAGATCACGGTGAGCACTGCATTGGCTCCACCGCCTCCGGCGGAAGCTGTAGAAAACCAGAGTCAGATTGTGCTTAAGCTGCCCGAGCGTCAGACCATTGCATCCGGCCAGTCGATGATGACGCCGATTATTGACAGCGATATGCCTGCTGTTCGTCACACGCTGCTGAATAACAATCGACCCGTTGTTGCCGTGGAGATTGCTAATGAAGGCAAAACCGGGCTGCCACCGGGAGCGATTACGTTTTATGACGGCAGCAGTGAAGCTGCCTATTTAGGCGATGGGCAAATCGGCGCTCTGCCCGCGGGAGACAAGCGACTGGTGGGCTTTGCTTCTGACCTGAACGTGCGCATTATTCGCGATGCGCCGACAACCAAAGAAGTGTATTCCGCATCGGTTGAGAACGGCATTGTGCAGATTAAGAACTCTGTGCGCCAGACGACAACCTATCGCCTGAAGTCACTGGCCAACGAAAAGCGCATTGTAGTGATTGATATTCCGCGTCAGCCGGGGGAAACGCTGGTTGAGCCGAAAGCGGACGCTAACAGCGTTAACCTGATCCAGAATGGCTATCGCATTCGTCATCCTCTTGCTGCCGGGCAGGAAGAGGCCGTGGATATCGTGACAGAGTCAGTCAGCCGAGAGTCCCTCAGCTTTGAGCAGATGCAGGAGATTGATCGCGATTCGCTAAACTATTACGCACAGACTATCGTGCAAAATGGCGCGATCGATGATGAAACAAAGCGCGTCTTCAGCAAGATCTCTGAAATGCGCAAAGACGCTATCGATGCGGATGAAGCCATCGCTGCCCTGCAGGGCGCAAGAGAGACCATTATTTCAGAACAGGCTCGCCTGCGTGAGAACCTTGGTCAGGTTCCCAACGGGAGCGACTTGCAGAAACGCTATCTGAAGCAAATGGAGCAGCAAGAAGACCAAATGGCTAGCCTGCTGGCGCAGATTGATACGGAAAAGGCCAAGAAAGCCAAGGCAGACGCTGCGCTTCGCGACTGGCTAGCCGGGCGCTCAAAGTGAGTTAACGTCGTTCGTATCGCTAGACTTCTGTTCTGAGCCGCCCTTTTTGAGCGGCTCGTTTTTTATTACTTAAAGTGCTTAAGGTGGCTTTCTGTAGGCAATAAAAAAGCCACAGCGGTATGCGTTGTGGCTTATTAAGCGTTAATAACAGAGACGTCGAGCGCTATAAACTAGCGCTATAAACTAAAGCTCTTGCTCAAACAGATCGAGAATTGCCTCGTAAAGCTGCTTAACGCTAAAGCCTCTGGCCGGTGTGGTAAAAATAGTGTCATCTCCGGCAATGGTTCCCAGAATGCCTTCTGATTTACCCATAGAGTCCAGCAGACGCGCTAACAGCTGTGCTGCACCGGGGCTAGTGTGTATAACGACCAGCGCGTCGTTGTAGTCGACGTCCAGCACTAGGTTTTTAAGCGGGCTGGTGGCGGTAGGAACGCCAAGCTCCGTTGGCAGACAGTACACCATTTCCATTTTAGCGTTGCGGATGCGAACGGCACCGAACTTAGTCAGCATTCGGGACACCTTCGACTGATTGATGTTTTCGAACCCTTCGTCGTGCAGTGCCTGTACGATCTCGCTCTGCGAGCTGAGCTTTTCTTCTTTCAGCAGGGATTTGAACGCTTTAATCAGATCTTCTTGCTTGTTTGGGTTTCGCATGCGGTACCGTCTGTTTTTAAATAATCATGGTGTCATTATGAATAAAAATGGGGCAGGACTCAAAAACCTTTGTCGATTCCTGTGAATACCACATATTTTACTTTTTCATCTTGCGACCATAATGCACTTAATTGGCTATATTGATGAACAAAAAGTTTTTAATCGCCGATTTTTTGCAGCATATCTCAAACTTAACGCTAAAGATTGGTGATTCTGCTAACAATCCTCTAAGCTTCTCCCTATCTTTTGCTCGATACATCTAAAGACAGATACAAAAAGGAGTACAGAATGAAAATTACCGTTCTCGGTGCGGCCGGTGGCATTGGTCAGGCTTTAGCTTTGCTGTTAAAAACCCAGATGCCTGCGAATTCCGAGCTTGCTCTTTATGACATCGCGCCAGTGACTCCAGGCGTTGCCGTTGACCTGAGCCATATCCCTACGGCGGTTAACGTCGTTGGCTTTAGCGGTGAAGACGCTCGCCCGGCTCTGAAAGGCGCGGATATTGTGCTTATTTCTGCTGGTGTTGCCCGTAAGCCCGGTATGGACCGCTCAGATTTGTTCAATATTAATGCCGGCATTATCCGCAATCTGATTGGCCAAGTGGCAGAAATCTGTCCGAAAGCCTGTGTTGGCGTGATCACCAACCCAGTCAATACCACCGTTGCCATTGCGGCGGAAGTATTGAAAAAGGCTGGCGTGTACGACAAAAACAAACTGTTTGGCGTTACAACTCTAGACATTATCCGTTCTAGCACCTTTGTTGCCGCGTTGAAAGGCAAGCAGCCACAGGACGTTATTGTTCCTGTTATCGGTGGGCACTCTGGTGTGACTATTCTGCCTCTGCTGTCTCAGATCCCGGGCATCAGCTTTACTGCAGAAGAAGTTGAGTCTCTGACTAAGCGTATTCAAAACGCCGGTACCGAAGTGGTTGAAGCTAAAGCCGGTGGCGGTTCTGCAACTCTTTCTATGGCTCAGGCCGCTGCGCGCTTTGCCCTTTCTCTGGTTCGCGCTATGCAGGGTGAAAAGAACGTTGTTGAGTGCGCCTATGTCGAAGGTGACGGCAAATACGCCCGCTTCTTTGCTCAGCCTCTGGTGCTGGGGAAAGACGGCATTGAAAGCATCAAAGATATCGGTTCCCTGAGCGCGTTTGAGCAAAAATCTCTGGAAGGCATGCTGGACGTGCTGCACAAAGATATTGAGCTGGGCGAGAAGTTCGTTCAGGGCTAATGTCGCCTGATAGATAAAAAAACCGCTATTGGCGTAGGCCAGTAGCGGTTTTTTGTTGTTGTGCCGCTGGGGTTGCTACATCACTGAAGGGCGGCGTCTTCAGCCTTGGTTTGGCTGTGTTCGATTCTCTTTCCCCTGTTTACTTTTAGCCGGTTTGTGATGGGATCAAAATAGCGGCTTGGCCATATTTCACTGGGATGGATGCTTAGCGCTTCTGCGATAAGCCATTCTCCTTTCGGCCATGAACGAACGAGGGCGTTAGCCAGCGTTGATGAGCTCAGCCCAGACTGGCGGGACAGGGCAGCCAGCGTTGTTCCACGTTTACGCAGCGCAGCGATAATGTCTGCGGGGTGCCAGTCCTCTTTCCTTTCGTTCATGTATGTTCTCCTTTCAAAATGTGCTGTGTACATATTAATAAATAGGGGCAGAAAGTTTTTTGGAAATTATTTAATGGAAATAATTTTCTTAATATTGGAAATTTTTTATTTTATTTTTTGCAGTGAATAAGCAATGAAAGTGATCTATAGCTTAAATTTTATAACTATTTCTTCATCTTACCCATTCCTATTAGTTAATTTATTATAAATTTTTTACTTAAAAATTCTATTGATAATTTAATTTTAAGAAAATTTTATTCGATTATTTTCTTTTTTATTTCCACTGTTTGGGTTAATTTTATTTGTTGTTTTTCATGGGATTATTTTCATTTTTGCGACCATGGAGGAAGAATTTGCAACACCTCATCCTGTCTTAAAAGACAGGGGGTGTTTTAAACTCTTCTGTTTTTTTATTAAATTAACTAACATAAGCTTGTTACTGATTTAAATATAATAAAAAAACTCCCGATTAGGCTTGGTGCCAAAGGGTGCATTGTCTGTTTTTGGAAATGCACAGCGTGAGCGCCAATATGCAGGGATTGAAATTAAGGAAGCGTCCTTTATGAAAAAGGAATGGTTTTCAACACATGAATTAACCCGTCTGGACGGACTGCCCTCAACCATTCAGGGCATTAATCAAAAAGCGCGCCGAGAGCATTGGAAAAGTCGAAAGCGAGTTGGTGTTCAAGGGAAAGCGCTTGAATACCACATTGACAGCGTTCCAGAAAAAGTGCGCGCTGCGCTTTTTGCTAAAGAAGAGAGCGATAAATACGGTGTAAGTGTGGGAATGAACGATCCGCTTGTCGTTTGGGTTACGGCATATAACCAGCTGACAGTAGCAGAAAGGGAACGTTTGATTTCTCTCATTGTTCGTGACGGCATCACCGGCTTAATGGAAAGAATTGGGCTATCTACAGATATCGCGGAAGCGGCTCAGGTTTAATCACTCAGATTTTGTAATGGATGACATATGAAAAAAGAATGGTTTGCAGCAAAAGAGCTGGTCGATCTCGGAGGGCTACCGGGTACTGCACAGGGCGTTAATCAAAGAGCGAAGCGGGAAAATTGGGTGCGGCGTCGGCGTCAAGGTGTGCAGGGAAAAGCGGTTGAGTACCATATTGATAGTATTCCTACCGGTGTTCAGCACGTCCTTCGTACGATGGAAGACAGCGTGCTCTACAGTCCGCATGCGGATGAACCGTTTACTATCTGGGTAACCGCCTATAGCCAACTAACGTCATTAGAACGGGATAAGATCGTGGCGCTACTGATGCGTCGAGGTATTGCCGGACTGATGGAAAAAGTGAATTTGCCTGACAGTACGGAGCTGGCAGAGAGCGAAATGCTGTCTGACGCATAAAAAAACGGGCCGCTAGGCGCCCGTTTTGCATGGTATTGTACTACTGAAGAACAGGCTTAGGTGTCACGACGAACGGACAGCCGAGCCAGAGAGGCCAAAGCCTCTTTATATGGGGTATCCGGCAGGCAGGCTAGTGCGGAAATCGCCTTTTCAGCCTCTTCTTCGGCGCGCTGCTGCGTATAGTCTAGTGAACCACATTGTTTCATAGTTTCTAGCACGTCTTCCAACAGGTGGCGACCGTTACCCTGCTCAATAGCATTACGTATTTGCGCTGAACGATCTGGAGTGCCGTTATGCATTGCGTGTAATAGAGGCAGCGTTGGCTTTCCTTCGTTTAGGTCGTCCCCCAGGTTTTTCCCCAGTCGAGCGCCGTCCGCGCTGTAGTCCAACAGATCGTCAATAAGCTGGAAGGCGGTGCCAATGTAGCGACCGTATTCCTGTAGCGCTTTTTCCTGCTCAGGCGTTGCGCCAGCCAACATTGCGGAGGCCTGCGATGCAGCTTCAAACAGCCGGGCGGTTTTGCTATAGATAACCTGCATGTAGTTTTCTTCGGTGATATCTGGGTCGTTGCAGTTAATTAACTGCATCACTTCACCTTCAGCAATCACGTTAGTGGCTGATGACATCAGCTTAAGAATGTCGAGAGAGCCGAGGCTGGTCATCATCTGAAACGAGCGGGTATAAATAAAGTCACCAACCAGCACGCTGGCGGCATTGCCGAAGGCCGCATTGGCCGTCGCTTTTCCCCTGCGCAGGTCTGATTCATCAACAACGTCGTCGTGCAACAGCGTCGCAGTATGAATAAACTCAATTAGCGCTGCGGAGGTGATGTGAGCCTCTCCCTGATAGCCCAGCGCCCTGGCCGACAGAACGGCTATCATGGGGCGAATGCGCTTGCCGCCTCCGCTGATAATGTAGTGACCCAACTGATTGATGAGTACGACATCTGAGTTCAACTGTGCGAGTATCGCGGCGTTAACCGCGGCCATGTCCTTTTCCGCTAACTGCGTGATTTGTTCAATATTCATAGTGTATTTGCAAGTGTTATCGTTTTAATTCAGTGTCGTCCCGCCCGTGTGTACAGAGCTATAGCGATAGAGATTGTACTCGAAAATCAGCATAGATGAACGCCATAAAAAGTGCTTAATCATTTTCACTGATTCTAGGCTTGTAAACGGTCATTTTTTTGCGTAGAATTCGCGCCCTATTGTGAATATTTTATAGCGCGCTTCGCACATTTTTTATTAATTTGGCAGTAAGCGCGCGGAAAGCGGAGTTAATATGTACGCGGTTTTCCAAAGTGGTGGCAAACAACACCGAGTAAGCGAAGGTCAGACCGTTCGCTTGGAAAAGCTGGATGTCGCAACTGGTGAAACGATTGAGTTTGATCAGGTGATGATGGTCGCAAATGGTGATGGCGTTAAAATCGGCGTTCCATTCGTAGACGGCAGCAAGATTAAGGCAGAAGTTGTGGCGCACGGTCGTGGCGATAAAGTTAAGATCGTTAAGTTCCGTCGTCGTAAGCACTACCGTAAGCAACAGGGCCACCGTCAGTGGTTTACTGATGTTAAAATCACTGGTATCAGCGCTTAAGGTATAGGAGAGCGGATAAATGGCACATAAAAAGGCTGGCGGTTCCTCACGAAACGGCCGCGATTCTGAAAGCAAACGCCTTGGCGTAAAACGTTTTGGCGGCGAATCTATTCTTGCTGGCAACATTCTGGTTCGTCAACGTGGGACTAAGTTCCACGCGGGCACCAACGTTGGTTGCGGTCGCGACCATACGCTGTTTGCATTAATCGACGGCAAAGTGAAGTTTGAAGTAAAAGGCCCGAAAAACCGTAAGTTCATCAGCATCGTTGCTGAATAATTTTTCGAGCTTTAGAGACTTAAGGCCCTGCAATGACATTGCAGGGCTTTTTATTTGCATACTCTCCGTACTTCAGGTCAGCAGGAAGGCACTCGCCGAAGGCTTGAATTATTTAGCATAGAGTTTATGTTATCCTGTTGGTTGAAAAACCGTCAGTCTTCGTTTCGGCTGGCGGTCAGTGCATGGTTTTTTTTCATCTCGGAGCCGTTGGGCAATGTCTCAAGTTAAGCAAAGTATGGCATTAGGCGTTACGTTCGCTTTAATCACCGCCGTGTTGTGGGGTGCCGTACCTATTGCAATGAAACAGCTTTTCCCCGATATGACGCCGTATACTCTGGTTTGGTATCGGTTCATTATTTCATCGGTAGGCTTAGGATTAGTGTTGGCGTTTCAGCGCAAGCTGCCCAGATTGAAGCTGTTTCGTCGTCCGCGTTGGCTGATTATTCTACTGATCGCCGCGCTGGGTCTAGTAGGTAACTTTGTCTTCTTCAGCTCGGCGCTACAGTACCTGACGCCGACGGCTTCCCAAGTTATTGGGCAGCTTTCACCGATAGGCATGCTGTTTGCCAGCGTGCTGATCCTGAAAGAGACGATGCGCATTACGCAAATTATTGGCGCTATCACGCTGGTAGTTGGCATGGTGATGTTTTTTAATACCAACCTGATCGAGATTTTTACCCGTCTGACAGACTACACTATGGGCGTACTGCTCGGCGTGTGTGCTTCGGTGGTGTGGGTTGCCTACGGCGTAGCGCAAAAGATACTGCAGCGAAGGCTTTCAGCATCCCAGATTCTGTTTTTACTGTATGTGTTGAGCACAATTTTTGTTACGCCTTTAGCTACGCCATCAGAGATATTTAATCTGAACGGCTGGCAGTTGGCGTGCCTGGCGTTTTGCGGGCTCAATACTCTGGTGGCCTATGGCGCCCTCGGTGAGGCAATGGCTCGCTGGCAGGTGGCGCAGGTTAGTGCACTGATCACGCTGACGCCTCTGTTTACGCTGATTTTCTCCGATCTGTTAGCTGTCGTGTGGCCAGACATGTTCTCCATGATGGTGCTGAACGTCATGGGCTATAGTGGCGCTATTATTGTTGTTTTGGGGGCGATGTTTTCTGCTGCGGGACATCGCCTGTTTTCTCGGCGCTCAGAGAAGCGGCCGGGAATATCGATTAAGTAGGTTTATCCTCTGCTCGCCCTATAGCGTGCGATGATGTGTAAATAGGATAGACTGAGAGAAAGTGCCCCGACAGTGTCGGGCAAACGTGTGGAGAGTAAGAATGAAATTCGTTGATGAAGCCGCCATTCGCGTTGAGGCTGGCGACGGTGGCAACGGCTGTGTTAGCTTCCGCCGGGAAAAATATATTCCTAAAGGCGGCCCGGACGGCGGTGACGGCGGTGACGGCGGCGATGTGTTTATGCTGGCCGATGAAAACCTAAATACGCTGATTGACTATCGTTTTGAGAAGTCATTCCGCGCTGAGCGCGGGCAGAACGGCCAGAGCAAGGCCTGTACTGGTCGTCGGGGTCAGGATATCACCATTAAGGTGCCGGTAGGAACGCGCGTTCTGGATCAGGGAACGGGAGAGGTGCTGGGTGATTTGACCAGCCACAACCAAAAACTGCTGGTGGCGAAGGGCGGTTTTCACGGCTTGGGCAACCTGCGGTTCAAATCTTCGGTTAACCGGACACCGCGCCAAAAAACCAACGGTACGCCGGGGGACAAGCGCGAGTTGCTGCTGGAGCTGATGCTGTTGGCTGACGTCGGCATGCTGGGTTTGCCTAATGCCGGCAAGTCTACGTTTATTCGCGCGGTTTCTGCCGCCAAGCCGAAGGTCGCTGACTATCCGTTTACTACGCTTGTCCCAAGTCTGGGTGTCGTGCGTATGGACAGTGAGCAGAGCTTCGTTGTTGCCGACATTCCTGGGCTTATTGAAGGCGCTTCTGACGGCGCAGGGCTGGGAATTCGCTTTCTTAAGCACCTTGAACGCTGTCGCGTTCTGCTGCACCTGATTGACATTGCGCCAATCGATGAGTCCGATCCGGTTGAAAACGCTCACGTTATTCTCAATGAGCTACAGCAGTACAGCGAAAAGCTGGCGCAAAAGCCGCGCTGGCTGGTGTTCAATAAGGTTGACCTGCTGGATGCTGGAGAAGCAGAGGCTAGAGCCAAGGCAATTGCCGACTCGCTGGGCTGGGAAGACAAATATTATCTGATTTCCGCGGCTAATCGGGAAGGGATCACTGCGCTTTGCTGGGACATCATGGCGTTCCTGAATGCGAACCCTAAAGAGCTCGTCGAAAAAGACGCTGAACCTGAAAAGGCCGAGTTCATGTGGGATGACTACCATCGTACCCAGCTGAGCAACGCTGACGCCCACGTTGTTGACGACGAAGATGATGACGATTGGGACGACTGGGATGATGAAGACGACGAAGGCGTAGAGATTATTTACGAGCGCTAATGTCTCTTTAAAAATGAAAAGGCCGCGAATACCATTCGCGGCTTTTTTAATTCTCACTCACGATCAGTTAGCGCTATAAATATCCCGATAGAGTGTGCTTTCAAATCCGGACAGGGTCTTTTTACTGTTCCCTCTTTCCTGCGGCGTCATTGCGTATCCTGACAGGAACTGTACGAAGGCAATCCGCTCTCCGCTGGCTGTGGTCATAAAGCCCGCAAGGTTATACACCCCCTGCAGTGCGCCAGTTTTAGCTGATACTTTCCCCGTTAGCCCAGCCTCTTTAAAACCGCTGCGCGCGCGCAGTGTGCCGTCCTGACCGGCAGTAGGCAGCATAGAGATAAAGTTCAACTGCTGGTCGTGCTGGGCGATGTACTGAAGGATCTGCATCATGGTGTCTGCCGCAATCAGGTTGTGGCGCGAGAGGCCAGAGCCGTCGGCCATTACGGTATTGCCTAAGTCGATCCCTGCCTGTTTGCGCAGGATTTGACGCACGGCGCTGGCGCCTGAACGCCAGGTTCCCGCTACGCCAGACTGCTTATAGCCCATGGTGCGAAAGACCGTATCCGCGATGGTGTTGTCTGAGTTTTTTAGCATGACTTTTAGCAGATCGTGAAGCGGTGCCGACTGTGTTTGAGCCAGAACGCGACCTGGCTTAGTTGGGGAAGTTTGGTAGCGGACTGCGTTGCCAATCTGTATTCCTGCCTGGCGCAGTTCGCTTTTGATCACTTTCGCTGCGTAGTCACTGCCGTCCTGAATTGAAAACGATAACGTGATGGGTTTTTCCTGCGGCGTCAGGCAGCCGGTCAGGCTGTAACGCTGGTTTTCCCCGGCCGTTACGTCAAATTCACAAAAACGACCTTCGGGCGCGTTGCGCGGGTAAACTTTCACCTGACTGCTTACCTGAACGGGATAGTAAGAAGCGACTTGAACTGTCGCCGTGCTGCCGGCCTGTTTAGGGGTTTGCAGAGAAACAGAAAAGCAGTTTTTATCGATAATAGCGGCTGATGCCGGTGCGCTGAAGCACTGAGTCATGTCGTTCCAAGACCAGCCCGGCGCTTTGTCGTGGCTGGCGAACACTGACGTATCGACAACAAGCCCACCGGAAACTTTCTTTACACCCTGCTGCTTAAGGCTTTGGATCATGCTGCGCAGCTGCTGGCGGCTAAGGGTTGGATCTCCGCTAAAGCGCACAGTCAGATCGCCATTTAGCGTGCCGTTATTGACAGCTCCGCCTTCCAGCGTCGTTGCGAAGCGAAAATCTGGCCCAAGTTGAAGCAGAGCCGCTAGCGCAGTGACAACCTTTTGTGTGCTGGCGGGAAGGGTAAGCTGTTTATCCTGATAGTCGAGAACGGGAGACGATGCGCCCACTTTCTGAACCTTCAGTGAAAGAGATGCGCCTTCCGGCAGCAGGCCAATGTACTTGTCAGCCTCTGCGGCTTGGGCAAAGGCGCTAAGCGCACAAAGTGCGGCGCCGAACGTGTTCAATAAACGCATAATGGATAATTACCTGCTTATCTGCAAATCGCGGTGCAAAAATGACGAACAGAGTGTATCACGCTTTAGTCGGCTAATTTATACCCCGATTGCTATATAGGCAGAGGAGCAGGGGAACCCGAAAAACTAAACGATGACCCCGATGGAACTCTCAGGTAAAATAGCGCCTTCCTGTGACTGCCGTTTGGCCTGGTGATTAACCCGGGTCGGGTCGCTTTTGTCTGTTTGGACGAGCGTGCGGCGGGGTACTTAAGCTTTTAAACAGTCGCTGTGACTAAAAGAGAAAACGGCGATTCTAGAGGGATAGTAGTATGCGACAAATTCCAATGACGCTGCTGGGCGCAGAACGACTGCGCGAAGAGCTGGATCATTTGAAAAACGTGCGTCGGCCTAAAATCATTGCAGATATTGCCGATGCTAGAGAGCACGGCGATCTGAAAGAAAATGCTGAATACCACGCAGCGCGTGAGCAGCAGGGGTTCTGTGAAGGCCGAATTCAGGAAATTGAAGCAAAGCTGTCCCACGCTCAGGTCATTGACGTTACAAAAATGCCTTACACCGGCCGCGTGATTTTCGGCGCAACGGTAAAGGTCATGAATCTGGATACGGAAGAAGTTGTTGTTTACCGCATCGTGGGCGATGATGAAGCTGATTTCAAACAGAACCTGATTTCTGTTAACTCACCGATGGCACGCGGTTTAATTGGCAAAGAGGCTGACGATGTGGTGGTTATTAAAGCCCCCGGCGGTGACGTAGAATATGAAGTGCTGAACGTCGAATACCTTTAAGAGAACGCTCTCTTTCAGGCAAAATTAGTTCTCTCAAGTGTAAAGAAATGAAAAAGGCGACGAAGGCCGCCTTTTTTCTCCGGGTTTCTCTGGGAAACTGTCCGGGTTTAGCGCGGAAGGGCGATTTTCTTGTCTTTACTGGGCTTGTAAAGTACCAGCATGCTGCCGATGACCTGCACGTTGCACGCACCGGTTTCCCGAACGATAGCATCGACGATCAGCATTTTGGTTTCTCGCTCTTCCGTTGAAATCTTGACTTTGAGCAGTTCGTGATGCTCCAGAGCCTGTTCGATTTCGGCGAGAACGCCCTCAGTCAGGCCGTTGGAGCCGATCATGACGACCGGCTTTAGCGGGTGTGCCAGGCCCTTTAGGTGCTGCTTTTGCTTGTTAGATAAGTTCATTGTCTTAATGTCGATTTGCTGTTGGGGTTGAAAACGGCATATTCTACCGCCATCTGACACTTAGCACCAACTTGGCGTGAAGTTGGAATGCACCCTAATATTAGTACAGTTGGAAAACCAAATGGGTAATAAAAAGCGTTCAGCCAGCTCGACGCGCTGGCTACAGGAACACTTTAACGACAAATACGTTCAGCAGGCACAGAAAAAGGGCCTTCGCTCACGGGCGTGGTTCAAGCTTGATGAAATACAGCAGACCGACCGGCTGTTTAAGCCCGGCATGACCGTTGTTGACCTAGGGGCTGCGCCCGGCGGATGGTCGCAGTATGCGGTGACGCAAATCGGCGGGCAGGGGAGAATTATCGCCTGCGATCTTTTACCTATGGATCCTATCGTCGGTGTCGATTTTCTTCAGGGCGACTTTCGTGATGAGATGGTGCTTAAGGCGCTGTTGGAAAGGGTCGGGGAAAGTAAAGTTCAGGTCGTGATGTCCGACATGGCGCCTAATATGAGCGGCATGCCAGCGGTTGACATCCCCAAGGCGATGTATTTGGTCGAATTGGCGCTGGAAATGAGTAAAGACGTGCTGGCGCCGGGTGGAAGCTTTGTTGTTAAGGTTTTCCAGGGGGAGGGGTTTGACGAGTACCTACGTGAAATCCGTTCGTTGTTTACCAAAGTAAAGATTCGTAAACCTGATGCTTCTCGAGCCCGTTCCCGTGAAGTATACATTGTAGCGACTGGGCGCAAACTATAGTACCCTAACGCGTATTGTTACGTTAACACCATTGTAATATGAGGTTAATTCCTTGAGTGATATGGCGAAGAACCTAATTCTCTGGCTGGTTATTGCAGTTGTTCTGATGACAGTGTTCCAGAGCTTCGGCACGAGTGAGACCGGCGGGAGCCGTACTGACTATACCGAGTTTATGTCTCAGGTCAGCAATAAGCAGGTGAAAGAGGCCAGAATCAGCGGGCGTGAGATCAAGTACAAGATGGCTGACGATTCTCCGCGCACTACCTATATGCCGACGGAAGATCCTCTTCTGCTGAGCCTGCTGTTGAAAAATAACGTCAAGACGGTTGGTGAGCCGCCGGAACAGCAGGGCTTCCTGCAACAGGTATTCATTTCCTGGTTCCCAATGCTGCTGCTTATCGGCGTCTGGATATTCTTTATGCGCCAAATGCAGGGCGGCGGCGGTAAAGGCGCCATGTCGTTCGGTAAAAGCAAGGCGCGCATGCTGACGGAAGAACAGATCAAAACCACCTTTGCTGACGTAGCGGGCTGCGATGAAGCCAAAGAAGACGTCAGCGAGCTGGTTGAGTTTCTGCGTGAGCCGAGCCGTTTCCAAAAGCTGGGCGGCAAGATCCCGAAAGGCATTTTGATGGTGGGGCCTCCGGGCACCGGTAAAACCCTGCTGGCCAAAGCGATTGCCGGCGAAGCGAAAGTGCCGTTTTTCACTATTTCCGGCTCTGACTTCGTTGAAATGTTCGTGGGTGTGGGTGCATCCCGCGTTCGCGACATGTTTGAACAGGCCAAGAAAGCCGCTCCCTGCATCATCTTTATCGATGAAATTGACGCCGTTGGCCGTCAGCGCGGCGCTGGCTTAGGCGGTGGTCACGATGAGCGTGAACAGACGCTGAACCAGATGCTGGTTGAGATGGACGGTTTTGAAGGCAACGAAGGCGTTATCGTTATCGCTGCGACCAACCGCCCAGACGTGCTTGACCCTGCGCTGCTGCGCCCGGGTCGCTTTGACCGTCAGGTTGTTGTTGGTCTGCCGGACGTTCGCGGTCGCGCTCAGATCCTGAAAGTACACATGCGTCGCGTGCCGGTTTCTCCGGACGTGGACGAATCCGTGATTGCTCGCGGTACTCCGGGATTCTCCGGCGCTGACTTGGCTAACCTGGTTAACGAAGCGGCGCTGTTTGCAGCCCGGACCAAGAAGCGCGTTGTGTCGATGGTCGAGTTTGAAAAAGCCAAAGACAAAATCATGATGGGCGCTGAGCGCCGTTCGCTGGTGATGACGGAAGAGCAGAAAGAGTCTACTGCCTACCACGAAGCGGGCCATGCGATCATCGGTCGTCTGGTTCCGGAACACGACCCAGTGCACAAGGTAACGATTATTCCTCGCGGTCGCGCGCTGGGCGTAACGTTCTTCCTGCCGGAAGGCGATGCCATCAGTGAAAACCGTCAGAAGCTGGAAAGCCGCATTTCAACGCTGTACGGCGGTCGTTTGGCAGAAGAGCTGATTTACGGAGTGGAAAAGGTGTCTACGGGCGCCTCCAACGATATCAAAGTGGCGACCTCTATCGCCCGCAACATGGTGACCCAGTGGGGCTTCTCTGAGAAGCTTGGGCCGCTGCTGTATGCGGAAGAAGAGGGTGAAGTATTCCTGGGGCGTTCTGTATCGAAGAGCAAGCACATGTCTGACGAAACGGCACGCATCATCGATCAGGAAGTGAAAGCCATCATTGAGCACAACTATCAGAGAGCCAGAAAGATCCTAGAAGAAAACATGGATATCCTTCACTCAATGAAGGATGCGCTGATGAAGTTCGAAACCATTGACGCTCCGCAGATTGACGATTTGATGGCTCGCCGTGAAGTTCGCACACCGGCTGGTTGGGATGATGCCCAAAACGGCGGCATGAAGCAGCCGCCTGCGGGTAGCGCACAGAACCCACCGCCGGCGTCTGAAGACAAGCCGTCGCCTGAGTTCAATAAAAACGCACCCAGCGATAAGCCAGCAATGTAACATTCGCTGAGCGGCAGTATCCAACGGCTCTCCGGTTAAACGGAGAGCCGTTTTTTTTGACTCAAGAAACGACAGCGGCAAAGGGAGCAATGTGGTATTGTAACGTCCGGATATTGGGCTATATCGCCGTAGGACGCGGTTGAAAATGTCGATACTGTGAAAGTCAGAAACGGCGTTTTCTTATGCTCAGGGACTGTTAATGACATCATGGAGTTACATTGCGCTATGAAGATTCACCGTTTAGCGGCTGCACTGCTTTTTTCCCTCATTGGTTTCATAAGCTCGGCGCAGGCGCTGGAAAAGATCCCCGGTATTGCCGCATCGATTAATCCTCCTGAAGGGTTTATTCCTTCAGCGCAGTTCTCCGGCTACTTTAATGAAAAAAGCGGCGCCTCTATTATGGCGACTGAAATGCCTTCTTCGCTGGGTGAAGTACAGCACGGCTTTATTCCTGACCTGCTAACCGTCAAGGGCGTGAGCATTTTAGGATCAGAACAGGCGGAGCATCAGGGGAAAAAGCTCTGGCTGTATAAGATTTCACAGCGCGCTGGGAATGATGTCTATCACAAGTGGATTTTATTACAGGGTGACGAGAAGGGCACTCTGATGCTGGTAGGAACCTTTCGGGCGGCCAACGATGCGGATGAAGGAGCAAAGATTAAAGAGGCTTTGTTGAGCATTGAGGTTCAGGATGCGCTAAGAAATCAAGTGAGCCTGGATGGCCTAAGCTACAAGATTCAGGAAAGCGAAAGCCTGAAGATTACCAAGCGTATGAATACGGCTCTGGCGATGACTCGCCCAGGCGACCCGTTCCCATCAGAAAGCGCTGAACCTCTGCTGGTTATCGCACCTTCATTTGGCAAAGTTGAAACCGGCGATCTGGCGGCGTTTGCTGAGAAGCACCTAAAGAGCACCGCATCACTCATTGAAGCCGAAGTTGTGAAAGGTAGCGTGAAGAGCCTGAAAATAGGCGGGCTGGATGCTGTTGAGCTACAGGCTAATGCTGAAGACGCTCGTAATCACCGTCCGGTGAAGGTTTATCAGGCTATTGTCGTTTCTGCCGATGGGTACTATGTCATTAAGGGGATCGTGAAAGCGGAACTGAGTGAGCAGTTTATGCCGGAGTTTAGTCGCGTTGCCCACAGCTTAACGGTCGGCCAGTAGGAAATGATTACAGAGATGTTTATCGGTTTGTTCTGTAGTGAAAAGTGAAAGAGGCGCCATGAAGCTAGAAAGCCGAGGACTTACGCTGGATCTCAACTACCCTCAGGTCATGGGGATCCTCAACGTTACGCCGGATTCGTTTTCCGACGGTGGTCGCTATCGCCATGTTGACAGCGCGCTGCGCCATGCCAACGACATGATTCAGGCGGGGGCGACCCTGATTGATATTGGCGGTGAATCTACTCGACCTGGAGCGGCCGACGTATCCGTTGAAGAAGAGCTGGAGCGAGTGATCCCGGTTGCCGAGGCGCTGACGCGTAATTTTGACGTGTGGGTGTCCGTCGATACTTCCAAGGCTGAAGTGATGCGGGAATCCGCTCGCGCAGGCGTTCATCTCATTAACGACATTCGTTCACTTCAAGAGCCGGGTGCGCTTGAGGCGGCGATTGAATCTGAGCTGCCCGTTTGTCTGATGCATATGCAGGGCATGCCGAGGACCATGCAGCACGAACCCCAGTACCAAGACGTTGTCGCTGAAGTCGACGCGTATCTGGCGGAACAGATTGAACGCTGTGAAAAGGCGGGTATGGCGAGAGAGAAAATAGTGCTCGATCCCGGCTTTGGTTTCGGTAAGAATTTACGACACAACTATCAGCTGCTGGCGCATTTGTCCCAGTTTCATCGTTTTGGGCTGCCTTTACTGATTGGCATGTCGCGTAAGTCGATGATTGGCCAGCTGTTAAACGTGCCACCTGCTGAACGGCTGGTTGGCAGCGTGACCTGCGCGATGATTGCCGCGATGCAGGGCGCGCAGATTATTCGCGTACATGACGTCAAAGAAACGGTAGAAGCAATGAGAATTGTGGAAGCTACGCTTTCCGAAAGGGGATAAAAATATCATGAGCAGCACACGTAAATATTTCGGCACTGACGGCATTCGCGGCAGAGTGGGTGAACATCCTATTACGCCAGACTTCGTTCTTAAGCTGGGCTGGGCGGCAGGGAAAGTCCTAGCGCGCCACGGTTCTCGCAAAATCATTATCGGTAAAGATACGCGTATTTCTGGCTATATGCTGGAGTCAGCCCTTGAAGCTGGCTTAGCTGCTGCCGGGCTTTCGGCGTCATTCACCGGGCCAATGCCGACGCCAGCGGTTGCCTATCTGACGAGAACCTTTCGTGCGGAGGCGGGCATCGTTATTTCCGCATCTCATAATCCCTTTGATGACAACGGCATCAAGTTCTTTTCTATCGACGGCACTAAGCTGCCCGACGAAGTAGAAGAGGCCATTGAGGCTGAAATGGAAAAACCTTTGACCTGTGTAGAGTCTGCCGAGCTGGGTAAAGCCAGCCGGATTAACGACGCAGCGGGGCGCTATATCGAGTTCTGTAAAGGCGGCTTCCCTAGTGAGCTAAGCCTGAGCTCGATTAAAATCGTTGTTGACTGCGCTAACGGCGCAACCTATCACATTGCGCCGAGCGTGCTGCGTGAACTGGGTGCGGAGGCCATCGTGATTGGCTGCGAGCCGGACGGCATGAACATTAATGAAAAGTGCGGCGCAACTGACGTGCGGGCTTTACAGGAACGCGTTCTGGCAGAAAAGGCCGATGTTGGCATCGCTTTTGACGGTGACGGTGACCGCGTGATTATGGTTGACCATCTGGGCAATAAGGTCGACGGCGATCAGATAATGTATATCATCGCCCGTGAAGCGTTGCGTAAGGGGCAGCTGAAGGGCGGCGCTGTCGGGACGCTGATGAGCAATATGGGCCTTGAACTGGCGCTCAAACAGTTGGGTATCCCGTTTGCCCGAGCAAAAGTGGGTGACCGCTATGTGCTGGAAAAAATGAATGAGCTGGGCTGGGCTATTGGTGCAGAAAACTCAGGTCACGTTATCCTGCTGGATAAGACCACCACTGGTGACGGGATCGTCGCGGGTCTGCAGGTGCTGGCCGCCATGGTGCGTAACCACATGAGCCTGCACGATCTGTGCAGCGGCATGAAGCTTTTGCCACAGGTGTTGGTTAACGTTCGCTTCTCTGGGCAGCATGACCCACTGGCGACAGAAGAAGTGAAGCAGGTAACTCAGGACGTCGAGAAGGATTTAGCCGGTCGCGGCAGGGTGCTTCTACGCAAATCAGGTACAGAGCCGCTGATCCGCGTAATGGTAGAAGGCGAAGATGAGCAGCAGGTTGTGACGTTGGCAAACCGTATTGCCGACGCGGTGAAGGCTGCAGGCTAGCCGTTATTTGGTCAGCGAATAAGCGTATAGATGAGGAGCTAGGAGCTTGTTCCTCATCATTCTATCTATATCTCCATATAGAACCTACTTATTAGGCTGACCTTTTAACACAGTTTGACGAGGATAAGGGATTAAGAAAGCATGCGAATAAAGCATCTCCTTGGCACAGTATGCGTAGTGGCGGTATTCGCTGCTTGTTTTGTTTATGCACTTTATCAGGGCATTGTGCGGCTTAACTACCCCTCTCGTGATGACTTCCCTATTCAGGGCATCGATATTTCACATCACCAAAAAGAGATTGACTGGGACAGGCTTAAGGTGTCCGAGATTCAGTTTATTTTTATAAAAGCAACGGAAGGCGGGGACTTTAAAGACAAACGCTTTCAGCTTAACTGGCGAGATGCGCGCGACAGAGGATTCGCTGTTGGCGCCTATCACTTTTTTACTTTTTGCAGCAGCGGAGCCGATCAGGCGGATAACTTTATTTCTTCCGTTCCCCTAGAGAAAGGCACTTTGCCGCCGGTTATCGATCTAGAATACGGAGGTAACTGCCAGCTGACATCGGGAAAGCAAGAGGTGCTTAGAGAGGTTGAAATACTGGCTTCACGCCTTGAGAAGGCTTACGGCAGAAAGCCTATCCTGTACGTTACCAAAGAGTTTTACAATGATTTCCTGATTGACCAAATGCGAGAAAATGCAATTTGGATCAGAGATATTTTTGGTAAGCCCACACTGGCAGAGCCCGACAGAGACTGGCTATTCTGGCAGTATGCCAACAGAGGAAAGCTGGAGGGTATTGAAACCTTTGTTGATTTTAACGTCTTTAATGGAAAAAAAGATAAATTTGAAACGCTTATAAATAATTAACCACATCGATCATGACGTAATGTAATAGTTATTGTTTAACACCGTTTTGTGATGATAAAATCCTGCCCGAATGGAATACAGTAAATAATATATAGGGCGCAATGATGACAATGAAGTTGTCTTTTATCCGGTTTTTTCTACTTTCATGTCTAGCTACCTTTTCCTGCTTTTCTTATGCCAGTACTGCACTTAGTCCGGAAGACAAGGCCATATTCTCTTTTAATCTCGCATTGACGGAAAATTCCGCACACTCTCTTGCATTCACCTCGTTTCGCATGAAAAAGCTCAAAGAAGTGACTTTTCGCAACGGGGAATGGCTAAGCTCTAGCGAGGTTGATTATAGTCCTGAAGGAAACGTTCTGCGCGTTAAGCGGCGAGATAAAAGCCGACGCGGAGAGTCCGTAACCTATGTTTACAAGGACAGCCAGGGCTGGGTGAAGAGCATTAACTGGCTTATTAACGGCAAGATGAGCGATGTTGGCAACGTGGTTATACGCTACCGTCAGGACAGTCAGGGTCGTATTGTAAAAAGCGAACTGATAAACAGCGGGTGGATGAGGGAGTTCTTCTACAACGCTGACGGCCAGCTGACCGAGATTATCGAAAAGTCCCGAGTAGAAGAAGAGTACAGCGAAGGCTATGCGGTAAAACGCTATCACTACAATTCCAGCGGCCTGTTAGCCAGAAGCGACTCTCTTTCTGGGGACAGCAATCACGTCTCCTCTTACTATTTCGACTATAACAAAGAGAATGCCCTGCAGCGGATTATTGCCGAAGCGAAGTCACACTCTCAGCATAGAAATCGTAGTGAGAAATTCTATAGCGGCTACGATCACAACGCCAACTGGCTGCGTGCAGAGTGGGGGCCAGAAGAGAATCGCTTTACACAGGAACGAACCATCGAATATTACGAAACTTAAGTATTAACTATATAGCGCGCGGCAAATCGTCGTTTGGCTATATAAGAATGGATAAAGCAGAGGGACTTCCCTTATAATAGGGAAAACGAGCCGCAAGAGTGCAGGTAAAACGTTGGTTTTTTCTACAAATGCGCAGGATGAATAAAAATGCGCTTGCACCTCTTTGTGGCTTTCGTTAGTATTCACACCCGCTCCGGTTAGGTTGAGATAGGCTTGAGATCTCCCTTCTAATTAGCCGGTAAAGCATTACGACGGGGTATCCCGCAAGGATTACAGGCAAGAATATGTACGAAGCGCTTCTTATTATTTTCCTGCTGGTGGCCATTGGTCTGGTCGGCATGGTTATGCTGCAGCAGGGCAAAGGGGCCAACATGGGTGCCTCTTTCGGTGCCGGAGCTTCAGCAACGCTGTTTGGCTCAGGCGGTTCGGGTAACTTTATGACCCGCACCACGGCGATTTTAGCCGCGCTGTTTTTCATTATCAGTCTGGCGCTGGGCAACATGAGCAGCCGTCAGGAAAAGAAAGTCGGCGAATTTGACGACTTAAGCGCGCCGGTGCAGGTTGAGCAGGTTGCTCCTGTTAAGCCAAATACGCCGAGCAGCGATATCCCTAATTAAGGGAACAGGTTTAAACCGGTGGAGTCATCCATCGGTCAGTGCCGAGGTGGTGGAATTGGTAGACACGCTACCTTGAGGTGGTAGTGCCCGATTGGGCTTACGGGTTCAAGTCCCGTCCTCGGTACCAATATCAAATCAATAGACGTCAATGGACGTCTATTTTTTTGCCTGTAATCCGCGTAAATACTGGCTTTCCTTCATTTCATACTCTCTCAGCACCTACTCAATTCAATCGACATCAATCGACTCTTGTTGGTATAAATGTTGGTACATTTTTACTTTGCAATATTTTGTATTTTACTGCGATGTAAAGGAGGGCTGACGGATACAAAGTTACATTCAACGAAGCCAGGCAATAAGGTAGGTCAGCTATACGATGGCGTTGGGATGTACCCTCTGGTTCACCCCAACGATTCTAAATATAAGACGATTGGCACACTGTGTTAGCGATAGTAGCCAGCATAACTTAAGCTTCCGCTTCTCGCCGCAGAAGCTCTCGCTTGCGCTCCACGCCCCAGCGATAGCCCGAAATATCACCATTGCGCCTTACGACACGATGGCAGGGGATGGCTACGGCGATGTGGTTTTTAGCACACGCCTGAGCCACTGCGCGTACTGCCTTCGGTGAACCAATACGGTTTGCGATATCCGCATAGCTTACTGTAGTACCCGGCGGGATCTCCCGCAGTGCTCGCCAGACGCGTTCCTGAAAAACCGTACCTTTCACATCCAGAGGCAGGTTCAGCCCCATTGAGGGGGCTTCAATGAAGCCTATTACCTGCGCAATTAGCTGTTCGAACTCACCATCACAGCCAATGATCTCAGCATTAGGGAACTGATCCTGTAGGTCGCGCACCAGGCGATCCGGATCGTCGCCGAGTAAAATTGCACAAATACCGCGCTGACTTTGCGCTACCAGAATAGCGCCCAGTGAGCACTGGGCTACCGCAAAGCGGATCGTGGCGCCAGTCCCTCCTGCCCGATAGTCTCTCGCACGCATGCCGAGAAGATCGTCTGCGGTTTCGTAGAATCTGCTGTTTGAATTAAAGCCGGCGTCATAGATGGCGTTTGTGATAGAGGCATCTTTACAGCTTAACCCTTCTCGCAGCTTTCGGGCGCGATAGGCCGAGCTGTACGCTTTCGGCGTTAGGCCTGTTTCTGCTTTGAAGAGGCGATGAAAGTGGTACGGGCTCATACCCACCTCAGCAGCTAGCTCATCAAGCTGAGGCGGTGTCTCTGATGCTTCTATCGTTCGGCATATGCGAGACACTAGAGCAGCACGTTCGGCTGCGGCACTGGATTGGTTGCCATAATCACGACGGCTGCTTCGATATCCTGCGGCTTCTGCGGCCTCTGCCGTATCAAAAAATACTACGTTTTCCCTTTTGGGTGCCGCGTAGATGAACTCGGCCTGCAGTACACGCCTGTTGTTCGAACAGCATAGACGAAATGGCTGTCCGCAATAGGATCGCGAGCCATCACCGCCGCCCAGCGTTCCTCATCTGTTTTGTAAGCAACGGTCTTATTCATAGTAAATTTCCTGTTCTCGGTCATCGTGTGACCACTATAGGCAGGTATGGCACCGCAAGCACTCCGATTCTTGCTCTTTATATTTTTCGAGATTATACCGAATACGTGTCATTGCCACAGGCGGGTGATTTATCATTTGAATTCAGGGACGCGAGAAGCTACGTTCGTCATGCGCAAGCGAACTGTAAGATTTTTTCTTACAGTTCGCTGATATCGATGCTTTCAGGAGGGGAAGAATTAGCCTTAGATATGTATTCCAAGGTTGAATCAGAGTGTCATTTACTGGTCCATCCCATATTTTTTAGCGCTGCATCAACGGCCGCGATTGCCCGCTGTACGTCCTGCGCATCCGTTTGCCAGTTACACACAGAGACTCTCATGCAGCGTATGCCGCGCCATGTAGTATTACTGAAGAAGGCTTCACCGCTTTTAGCCACTGCTTCGGTAATTTTATCGGTATAGACGTCATGGTCATGCTGTTTGGCATCAGGGCGAGGATCAAGAAAACCAATCAATCCCTGATTAACGCTGGGTTCCCAAACTAACTTAGCCCCATGTAGTGCAGAAATTCCCATGACTAAATCATGAGCCGATTTGCAGCTTGTATTGATTAATTCAGCGATCCCCTGTCGGCCGAGCTGCCTCAGGGCAGCATAAACTGCAAATCCGCGCCCCCGGCGGGACCACTCAGGATTCCAGTCTTTTTGTTCGCGAACGCCGTCATTGTGTGTGATATAGCTGGCCTCGTAGGACATGGATCTGCGATGAGCGTCTGGATGAGCGACAAACGTAAAGCCGCTGTCATAAGGCACGTTCAGCCATTTATGGCCATCAGTTGCCCATGAGTCAGCAAGCTCTACGCCCTTCAAAAGATGCCTATGATTCGGACTGGTATTCGCCCATAGCCCAAAGGCTCCATCAATATGAACCCATGCGCCGTAGCGGTGTGCTAGCGGAATTAGCTCTTCAAAATTATCGTATGCGCCGATGTTAAGGTCGCCCGCCTGTAGCAGCACAATAGTTAATGTATCCGGATCTTCTTTCAAAGCCTGTTCCAGCGTTGCCGCTTCAATTTTCCCGGCTTGATTGGCGGATAAACCAACAACCCTCTTTGTTCCCATACCTAATAGGCGAGTTGCTCGTGTAATACTCCCGTGGAATTGGTCGCTACTTAGGATACGAATTGCTGGTGCACCAAATAGACCATCGGATTCAACCTGCCAGCCGCGGCGCGTCAACAGCTCATTGCGCGCTGCAGCCAATGCTGTGACGTGTGCCATCTGACAACCGCTGGTCAAAGCAAAGCTGGCGTGTTCAGGCAAGCCAAGTAGGTCCTTTAGCCATCGACCACAGGCTTCCTCAATAACGGCTTCAGCTGGCCCACAAGAGTATGAAGCGGCATTTTGATCCCATGTGCTTGTTAACCAGTCAGCCGCTAGAGCCGCTGGTAGAGAACCTCCTATAACCCAACCGTAAAAGCGCCCGCTTGCGCTACCCATGATACCGCCGTCCGTATCGGCGACTAAATCATCAATGACCTGCTCGGCGGTGAGCCCGTTGATATTGAGAGGTTTATGCAGTTTTTCGCGCAGTGTCTCTAAACTTGCACTCGCAGCCACTGGGTTATTTTTCAAGTTGTCTAAATGTTGAAGTGCATGTTTCAGTGTATTTTCAAGAACGGATCGAAAAGCAGATGCCTGGGCCATTTTATCTCTCTTTTACATAGAAATTATGATGTTAGTGAAAACTTCTCGAATTTCATGATGATGTCAATTCGAAGAAACATTCGATATATCAGGCTCTACAATAGGGTGAAGTGTACTATTTAAAACTCCGATTCTTGCGGCACAATTCTGGTCTGGGTGGCACCGCTATCTACACTCAGATATTCGCCATTTTTCTGTATTAACATCAGATATAGGCGTTAATGAATGTCGCGACAGCTGCCTGAATCGTTTTCGTAGGCAAACTGCGCCTACGAAGGCGCTAAACTTATCGCGAATCCTCTCATTTAGGTTCCTGATATCTCTTTGTCTTAAATATAAAATATCGTACTAGTACGCCTAATTATGCAAAATCCCCCTTCTTTAACTATGCGCCACTATACCCGAAATATTGTATATTTATTGTCCAATAAATCTCGAAAGACGCTATTTACCTATTTATGAATATAGAGTGTGCTTGGTTTAAATACCTAAATGATAATTCCTTTGACTATTTTTAATGATTTTTTATTTTAATGAAATGGATAATTATTATTTTGATAAGTAAATTGAATATCTAACTTATTAGTTTCACCCTATTCAAATAAAGTAAACATTGTGAATTATAGCTGTGGTGAAGTTATTTGTAATTCGGATTTATAGCGATAAATTTACCCTTTTTTAATTTTCTATTTATATGATAATGTTGGATTTTTTATTTAAACTTGGTGCTTTTTGATCTGCGATAAGGATTTATATCCATTAAATTATATCTTTTCTTTTAAACGTAGCAGGTTGATTAACTGCGGTGTTTTAAAATGGACTTGATTCTATGAAAGGATAGTCATTTTGTTATTGATACTTTTCATTTATGTCAAATTACTGAGTAGCGTTATATCCCTATTGAATGGATTTCTTGGGGGTGTAGTCATTTTTACGCTGAAAAAATGTCGAGAGATCGTCGCGTGAAAACGTCGACGACAATTAAAGGTGAATAAGGCTGTTAGTTAAAAAGTCTACTTTTTCAGAGTAAATCAAGGAGTGTTTAACGAAGGTTATCTTTTCATTTTCGTTATTTTCTAGAGGGTAATATGAGCAATAAGACAGACAAAACAGAAAAAGGCGGTGTTGAGCTTTCTCGCCGTAGATTTATTAAAGTATCGGGAACGGCAGCAGGGCTAGCAACGGTAGGCGTTGGCGGTGTATCGCTGACCGAGAGCGGTATGGTTCACGCGGCCGATCCTGCGGATCCCGGCTATATTGACCTTTCCAAGGCTAAGACTTTCAGTTCCAGCTGTGCGATGGAGTGTCTGCACCACAACTTGACGGCCTATGTAGTGGACGGAAAGCTAGTGAATATCGATACCAGCGCCTGCGAGCCGACGAAGGGCTGTGCTAGGGGACTGAGCCGAGTGCAGTGGGTTAACCATCCGGATCGTTTGAAAAAACCGATGTTAAGAACCGGCGAAAAGGGTGAAGGTAAGTTCAAGGAAATCAGCTGGGACGAAGCCTTTAACCTTATTATTGAAAAGATTAATACCACCAAAAAAGAGCTGGGAAATAAAGGATTGGCATATCGTGGAGGCTCAGGCAGCTTTGCCAGCCTGACGAACCCGATAGCAAACGCCTTCTTCTCCAAACTGGGGGGAAGTACGCCTATTGTCGGCTCACTTTGCTGCCAGGCCGTTTCCGGCACAATGGTACCCATGTTCGGTACGCGCTTTGAAGACACGCGCGATACCATTGAAGACAGCCAGTACATTTTAGTGTGGGGAACCAACCCTGCTGTCACCATGGGCTCTTACCTGAGCTGGTACCAAAAGGCGCTGGACCGTGGCGCAAGAATGATCGTTATCGATCCGCGCTTTAGCGAGACGGCAGCCAAGTCCCACGAGTGGGTGCCTATTCTACCGGGAACCGACACCGCGCTGGCACTCGGTATGCTAAAAATCATTATCGAAGAGAAGCGCTATGACCTCGACTTTATGCTGCAGCACAGCAGCCTGCCGTTCCTAGTAAGTAAAGCGACGGGCGATCAGGTTAAGCTTGAGGGCGATGAGACTGGATATCTGGTCTTTGATACGCAAAGTAAAACTCTTGTTCGTCACGATGCACCGGGCGCTGTTCCCGCGCTGTCTACCGTCGGGCTGGACATTGAGTCGGAATACCACACGGTATTCGATATGGTCTACAGCGAGGCGAAGCCTTGGACTATTGAAAAGGTCGAGCAGGAAACGGATGTCCCTGCCGGTACAGTACTCCGGTTGGCCAGAGAATACTCCTCAAGGCGCCCGGCCATGATTATTCAGAACATGGGTGGATTCCAGCGTACGGAATACGGCTCCTATGCCGTTGCGGCGCACATTTATCTGGCTGTCTTTACCGGAAATATCGGTAAAGCAGGGACTGGGATATGTGACGCGGGCGGTATGGCTAACAGCATCAAGGTTAACGATCCGGTTCCAGTATCACCGACGCCTAAGCTTGATATTATTCCCGCACCGAGGTTTGCTGACTATATCCTGCACGACAACCCAACCAAAATCGGTTTCCTGTGGTCTTTAACCAATAACTTTATTACTCAGTTTCCAAATACCAACGGGGTAAAAGAAGCCTTTAAAAAGATCCCGTTCGTGGTCGTTGTCGAGAACCTGATGACTTCAACTGCGCTGTATGCCGATCTGGTGCTTCCCTGCACGACCGTCTTTGAAGAGACAAACTTGCTAGCAAACCACCGTAACCGATTCGTACAGCTTATGGAAAAAGCGGTTGAGCCGCCCGGAGAGGCGATGTCTGACTTGGCGATATTTACCGAGTTAGCCAAGCGCATGGGGTTCGGCGAGGAGTTCGATAAGACCCCTGAAGAGTTGATTGAAGTGTGTCTGGCTGGAACCGGGGTTACCCTTGAGCAGCTGAAAGAAGGGCCGGTACGCACCGTGCCTACGCCGTTTATTCCGTATCCAGACGGCGTATTCAAGACTAAAACCAAAAAAGCCGAACTGTTTATGCCCTCTTGGAAGGCCAAAAATATGTCTCCGGTTGTCGCCTATATTCGCCCGAACGAGTCCGTGAAAGGCTCGCCTGAAATGGCAAAGAAATACCCTCTTATGGCGGTTCAGAGAAAGCTGCATCGCGGTATTCACTCCTCTTTCTCGGCGCTGCCGTGGATGTGTGAAACCTATGGCGTTAATGCCAGAGTGTTGATGCATCCTGAAGACGCTAGAGAGAGAGGCATTGAGGACGGCGAAAGGGTCATTGCCTATAACGACCGCGGCGAGCACCGCTGTGTTGCCATTGTTAAGCCGCATATTAAGAAGGGCATCGTTGCCCTGGAAAACGGCTGGTGGGAACAGCTGGGAGGAAGCAGTAGCCACGTAACGAGCGATTTTCTGGAAAGGCTCAGCGGTGGACATGCCTGTAACAACACGCTCGTAGACGTCAAGAAGGAGGCATAACAGATGGCAAAGCAAGTCGGTTTCTATATTGATATGGTCAAATGTTACGGCTGTAAGACCTGTGTTGTTTCTTGTAAGCTGCACAACAAGACTTCGCCTAACGTGAGCTATCGTCACGTCAGAGAGTTCAGCACAGACCTACCCGCCTCCCTAAGCTTTCTTTCTATGGCGTGCAACCACTGCGCCGATCCAGCCTGTCTCAAAGCCTGCCCGACGGGCGCTTATGAGAAGCTCGATAACGGTATCGTCAAGCAGAACCACGACTACTGTATCGGCTGCAAAATGTGCGTGATGGCCTGTCCTTACAACACGCCTCAGTTCGATCCTGACGAAGGAAAAACCAGCAAGTGTGACTACTGCTATGACCGCTATCTGGAGGGGAAAAAGCCTCGCTGTGTAGAGTCGTGCCCTGCGGGCGCTTTGGTGGCCGGAGAACTGGACGAGCTTAGGGCGACCTACGTTGGCGTTCAGGAGTTCCAGGGGCTGCCGAAGGCAGAGGTTACCCATCCTTCGATCGTTATCAGAATCAGCCCTAACATTGAAAGCTGACAGGAGAAATTAACATGAGTTCTATTGAGTTACCGTTAGTCCTGTTTACGGTTATCTGTCAGGCGGCCGTTGGTATTGCCTGTATGCTAGCGCTGACGGATATTCTCAGCCCTTCAACGATTAACGGTGCTGGGTTTAACCGCTTCAGGCGTATTGGGATGCTGATCGTTGTTCTGATTGCTGCGGGCGTTTTCTTTTCAGTGTTTCACCTTGGTAAGCCTTTCGAATCCTACAAGTCGTTAAGGCACTTGGGGACTTCAATGCTGAGTTTGGAAATTGTCGCGCTGTCAGTGACCGGCTTCTTGGCGCTGATCTATGCCGGACTGTGGTGGAAGTCATCCGCTAACAGTTCTGGGGGAGCACGCAGGCTGGTTGGGATTATTCTGGCAGTGTGCGGCATTGCGACGCTGATTGTGACCAGCCGTATCTATATGCTGCCGGGGCGCCTGCCCTGGGATTCATGGCAGACACCGGCTGCGTTTCTTCTTTCTGCGCTGTTCATAGGTTCGTTAGCCCTCAGCTTGGTGAGTCAAGGTGCAGTGGGCTGCCAAGCCGATAAGGATCAGAACGGATGTACCAGCCGCCTGTTTGCTGGGCTTGCGCTGGTGGCCGTCCTGATGATTGTTGGCGTGATAGCGGCCTTTGCCCAAACGCACGGTCTATCTGTAGAACAGAGTACTGCTGTAATGATGACTCTATCTTCACCGTGGTTCTACGTGCGGCTGGTGCTGGGGTTGATTGTACCGGCTGCTGCTGCGCTGATGGTATTTTCCCATCGGGGGGTTGGCTGCAAGATGGCGGCGCTGGTGGTACTGTGTGCCGTTGTAGGTGAAATGATTGGTCGTGCCCAGTTCTATCACTCTGTGATGGGACAGCTTCCGTCATAAGACAGGCTGATATTGACTGGCTTTAGGCTAGCCGAACGGCAGTACTGCAAGAGTCTGCCCGGCGTATGTTACGCCGGGCTTTTTGTGGGCAATATACTGTCTGAAGAAGCTAAAAATATCCTCAAGGCGAAGGTTCGTTGGCGATTTTCTCCATGCTTTAACTGCGTCGCTTTAAACGGTTAAGCAACGTATTAATGATAAATAGTTATGTTATTTACGAGATAGAAAATTGGTGTTTTAAATATCGTTCATAAGCCGCTAGCTGACTACTTTCTCTAAACGCCCTTACTCTAGTACATCAACCTTTATAAAAACCCTTTATTTTATAGGTGATTAAAAAATGATAATGCGAATGATTTCTATTTACATATTATTTTCGGAATATATAATTAGGCGCGGTTATGACGATGGATTCTAACGGGCAACCTTTTAATCACCGCGAGAGAATAAAAATGTTAAAGAAAACCGCCGTATTTACGCTAGCCGCTATGGCCTCTATTCCCGCTATGTCTGCCGACGACGGTAGCGTTATGGTCGTGACCGCATCTGGGCACGAGCAAAAGCTGAAAGACGCAGCCGCCAGTATCTCTATTGTGAGTCAGGAAGATTTAAGCCAGCGCAATTATGCCGACTTGGCTGAGGCGCTTAGCGACGTTGAAGGCGTAGACGTTGGCAGTACGACGGGGAAAACAGGCGGTATGGACATCAGCATTCGCGGTATGCCCAGCAGCTATACTCTGATTTTGGTCGATGGTATCCGGCAAAACGGGACTTCCGACGTTACGCCGAACGGCTTTGGCGCAATGAACACCAGCTTTATGCCACCCATATCGGCTATTGAGCGCATCGAAGTCATTCGGGGCCCGATGTCGACGCTTTACGGCTCTGACGCCATGGGTGGTGTGGTTAACATCATTACCAAGAAGGCGCCTAAAGAGTGGTCAGGCTCAGCGACGCTTGAACATACTTTCCAAGAGGATACTGCCTACGGCGACAGTTCGAAGTTTTCTTTCTATTCCGGCGGTGCGCTGGTTGAAGACCAGTTGGGCTTGACGCTGCGCGGCACTATTTTCCGCCGTGAGGCTTCCCACGTTGAGTCTTCTTCAACCGGGGCGGAATTAAGCAATCGGGGGCCAAACCCGGTTAAGTCAGATAACTACAATCTCGGCTCTAAGCTGACATGGCAGTGGAATGAACAAAACTCCCTCTGGCTGGACGGTGAAATTGCCAATCAAAAATATGACAACAGCGACAGCCAGTTGGGAACCCTCGGCACCTCCGGCGGCTATGAAGACACGCTGCGCTACCAGCGCCGCAAAGCCACGCTGGGGAGTAGCAATCAGCTCTCTTTTGGCTCATGGAATTCAACCCTGTCCTATAACGAAACGGAAAATAAAGGCCGCCTGATTACCAAATCATCGGTGCCAAAAGGGTCTGATAGGGTGGGCGACAAGCGTCTGCTGAAAAATACCAACGTCATTGTCGATACCAACCTGCTGATGCCGCTGGGTGAAAGCCATCTGGTGACGGTCGGCGGGGAATACTGGAACGCCCAAATGAAGGACGGCATCGTTCTGGCAAACGGCGGCAGCAAGTTTGAGCAGGAGTCCTGGTCAATGTTCGGTGAGGACGAATGGAGACTGCTGGACTCACTGGCGCTCACCTACGGCGCTCGCTATGAGTATCAGGAAACCTTTGGCGGGCACGTTAGCCCTCGAGTCTATCTGGTGTGGGACGCTCTTGATGAGCTGACCTTTAAAGGCGGCGTCAGCACTGGTTATAAAACGCCGTCTCTTGCTCAACTGCACAATGGGATAAGCGGCGTAACCGGGCAGGGAACGATCACCACCATTGGTAACCCAGATCTGGATCCCGAAGAGAGTGTAAACACGGAGTTCGGTGCCTACTATGAGCACGACAGCGGATTTGGCGCTAACGCAACCGTGTTTTACAACCGCTTTAAAAATAAGATTGTTAGCGATTCTATCGACAGCACTACCAGCACTTACGCCAACGTGGGTAAAGCCACCACGCAAGGGCTGGAATTTGCCACAGGCATTCCGCTGTGGACCAAAGACGTGATGCTGAACTTGAATTACACCTTTACCGACAGCGAACAGAAAGACGGTGATAATAAGGGCGCTCGCTTAACCAGTACGCCAAAGCATATGGCTAACGCTAACCTGAAGTGGAATGTTAACGACAGGTTCTCAACCTGGCTGAAAGCGGAATATCGCGGCAAAACGGCTCGTTTCACGCAAAACTACAGCAACCTTAGCGCTGCAAACAAAGTGGTTTACGACAATTTGGGCGAAAACTTTAAGTCCTATACCGTATTTAACGCGGGCGGTTCATACCGCATCTCTAAGGACGTGACGCTAAACGGTGCAGTGAACAACCTGTTTGATAAAGACTTCACCAAAACCTATGTGTATCAGGTGGGTAGCGGAACAACGACCGCGGGTGACTACTTTACGTCGTCCCAGTCGACCACCGGTCAAGTGATGCCGGGGCGCAACTACTGGGTTTCAGTGAGCGTCAATTTTTAAGTGGTTGCCAGCCTCTTTATTATGACCGCCTCACTCTCAAAAACGCCTGATTAAACAGGGGAATTCATTGAGAGTTCAGGCGGTAGTTCAACATGTAATAAATGAGAATCAGCGCAGTTAATACCGATTGTAACCATTTTTATCCTTGGATACACTTTGGCGACACTTAAAGCTCCATCAGGATCAGCGCCATTGAGGAGTCTTCCCCGCAGTAGAGCGGCGGCATTTATTGCGCTGGCCGCGATGCTTATGCTGTTTATCGCGCCGCTGATTTCAAAGTCATTGGCTCAGGTGGCCGCATGCCATCAATCCGCCCAGCACGTTTCTATGAACGCCCCTATGGAGGGCGTTTCTGTGAGCGTTGCCGATACGTCGGAGGCGCACGGTAAACACGGCGGTACCCACCCTGACATGGCTATGTCTCACGGTGGGCAGTCTCTTCTGGAAGACATCGCCTGCGGCTACTGCCATATCCTGATTCACCTTTCGCTTATTTTAGTCATTGTTCAACCCCTTATCTGGCTATTATTTTTTGTCTTTCAAAGCCCTCCTGTTGGCGATCTTCTTTGCCTTTATCTGTCCAAATCCTACCGTAAAAACCTTGCCCGAGCGCCGCCGCCTTTTGCTTTTTCATTCTGAATATTGAATAAAAATAATGTGTTAATTTTTGAGTATGCATCGGCGTGACGGCTGGTGGCGTCTGGCTTTCTGTTGCCTAAAGCGGATTAGCGGAAGGCCAGCGATGCGTCGTGCCGAGGACATAACGGCAAGGAAATAATGATGAAAACAGTACCGTTTTTTACACCCACCGCATCGCTAATGGCGGTCGCGCTGGGTTCTTTTCCCCTGATGGCGGAAGAAAGCCATCGCCATACCGCCCCCGATGCGGTTTCACAAGACGATACGGTCATGGTCGTCACCGCCCCTGTGGTTTCTCCGCTAGAGGTGGTGACGTCACCGAAAACGCCAAGGCAGCCGGTGCCTGCTAGCGACGGTTCGGACTATCTGAAAACTATTCCAGGTTTCTCGCAAATCAGAAACGGCGGCACCAACGGCGATCCCGTTTTTCGCGGCATGTTTGGCTCGCGGCTGAGGCTGTTAACCAATAATGGAGAGATGCTGGGGGCATGCGGAGGGCGAATGGATGCACCCAGCTCATATATTTCCCCAGAGAGCTTTGACCGGCTTACGCTGATTAAAGGCCCTGAAACCGTACTTTGGGGCCCCGGCAATTCTGCAGGGACAATCCGCTTCGACAGAGAGCCTCCTTATTTTGGGCAGCCGGAGATTAAGGGGGATGCGAGCGCGCTAGTGGCTTCTAACGACCGATGGGATAGCAATGCGGACATAAGCTTTGGTAATCAGGACGGCTATGTGCGCCTGATTGGCAATAAGTCTCGTGCTAACGACTACAAGGACGGCAACGGAGATCGGGTCCCCTCAAAGTGGGACAAATGGAATGCAGATATCGCAATCGGCTGGACTCCGGATACAGACACTCTGCTAGAGTTTAGCGCTGGCAAGGGCGATGGTGAAGCGCGCTATGCCGGGCGAAGCATGGACGGTTCCCAGTTTAAAAGAGAAAGTCTTGGCGTGCGCTTTGAGAAGTCGAACATCAGCGATTTTTTCGATAAGTTTGAAGCCAGCGCCTACTACAACTATGCCGACCACATCATGGATAACTACTCGCTGCGTTCACCCGGAGGTTCAACGGGAATGGGGATGCGGATGGCTAACCGAGTCGATCGCCGCACGCTAGGCGGCAGGATGATGGGAACTTGGACAGTGTCAGACTATGAGCTGAAAAGCGGTGTCGATATGCAGCTTAATACCCACAGAAAGGAAAGCAAAATGGGGGGCTGGAATAAGGATGCCCGGTTTGCCGACTATGGCGTGTTCAGCGAGTTGACGTGGAATATGACGGAACAGGGAAAGGCTATCGGTGGCGCGCGTCTGGATCGTGCAATAGCGGATAACTATACCGGAAGGGGATCGTCAGAACGAACCGATATGCTGCCTGCAGGCTTTGTGCGCTATGAGTACTCGATGGCCGACGTCCCTGTGATGCTGTACGCGGGCGTCGGCTACACGGAGCGCTTTCCTGACTATTGGGAGCTCTTTTCTCCCACCTACGGAACGGATGGGTCGTCGGACGTGTTTGATAAGGTGAAAACGGAGAAAACCACCCAGTTGGATGTCGGCGCACAGTATAGCGGCAAGCGCCTGAACGGCTGGGTGTCCGCCTATGTTGGTCGGATTGATGACTTTATTCTGTTTCGATATTCAGCCAATAACGCTCGGATAAGCCAGGTGAACAACGTAAACGCTACCGTGATGGGCGGCGAAACTGGCGTGAGCTATCGTCTGACGGACGAATGGAAAACGGATGCGAGTCTGGCGTATTCCTGGGCGCAAAATACGGATAACAATAGTCCGTTGCCGCAAATCCCTCCTTTGGAGGCTCGTCTTAGCCTGTCTTGGGAGCGGGGAGGCTGGAGCAGCACGGGGCTGCTGCGTCTGGTCAGCGCTCAGCATCGTGTGGCTATCAATGAAGGAAACGTGGCAGGGAAAGATTTTGACAGCAGTGCCGGGTTTGCAATCTTTTCAGCCAACGCGGCCTATCGAATGAATGAATACGTCAAAGTGAGCGTCGGCGTCGATAACCTGTTCGATAAGGCTTACAGCGAGCATTTAAATTTGGCGGGTAACGGCGGATTTGGCTATTCGGCGAATACCCCTGTTAATGAACCGGGTAGAACTTTTTGGCTCAAAACTAACGTAGCTTTTTAAGCGAGAGGTCTCCGTCGTCCCTCACGGACGGCGGAGCGGTTAATGAGTAAGAAAATCGAGAAACGCTCGTCCGCCATTATTGTTTACCAAAGTGGCACAAAAATATCTATCTCGTAATATAGAAAAAATCAATAATGCAATATTCGAAAAATATATTGGTATTATAAAAAGTGTGGGAATAGTATTCACCCAATAGAGGTAGGGTGATAAATAGGTTATTTTACATATTTTAAACATTAGTGAACTTATTCATCCTGCTTATTAATAAATCATTTTATTTAGTCGTTCCTTTTTTATTTTTATAACAGTGATATCTTATTAAGCAATCGTGTGGAGTATTCTATCAACACTTTTCTAAGCGGTGCAGTTTGCGTCACATCAGACTGTATTCGACATAAAAGTAAACGCGCAGCCTGCCGGCAGTGCATAGATTACTGTGAGCACTGTGCGCTGGTTCTTGTGGAGGACGGAAGCGTTGAGGTGAATACAGAAGCCTGCACTCGATGTGGTGGGTGTGTATTTGCCTGTCCGGTAATGGCAATAAATGGGCCTCTGCCTGAGCGGCATGTTAACAATATGTGCCTGTATCAGGATAGTGGGTCCGTTCCTTCACAAAAAGAACTTCTGCTTTATTATCAAGCCGGATATCACACTCTTATTCTTCATGAAAAGCATTCATTATGGATAAACGCTATTGATGAAGTGAATCTATTTTTACATACCATAAACAAATCACCATTTTCTATTATTCCCCCTTCTTTAGATAATAACGATTCTTATTTTGAATCTGACGGAGAGGATATAAAGCGTCGACGTTTACTCGGCGTTGGTTTTATTCGCCAGTATTTCAAAAAAAACGAGCTGCCTCAAAATATGCCTCTGGCGGAAGTTTTTCCATCATGGCAGCGATTCAGCGTAGATCTTGCCTCTAACCGCTGCTCTCTGTGCAGCAGTTGTCTACAGCTGTGCCCTGAGGGCGTATTTCATTACCGAGATCGGCAGTTTGTGATTGACGCAGGAAAGTGCGTCGGCTGTGGGCTTTGTGAAGAGAGTTGCCCCGAAGAGGCACTGCGCGTCCGGACTGAGACGAAGCTCAGAGAGCTTCAATCATATGCCTTTCACGCTGCGCACTGCCCGAGCTGTCAGCAGAACTACCCGTCGCTAAGCCCCGGAGAAAAGCGCTGTCCGGCCTGTCGCTTGCGTGAACGACTAAACATTCCCACTCAGCGCATGGGAATGAACAGCCTTAACTTTCCACAGTGACGGAGGCATAGCGTGAAAGCCATTCATCTTGATTCTTTTGACTGTATTAAAACCCCTGACTTTGCCAACTATGCCCGGCAGTACGTTGAAATCGAGTCAGGCACTCATGGGGCTATTGCGCAGTTCGGTCTCGATTTCGACGCGTCAGAGGCGTCAGCACGTGAAAATGATGCACTCAGAAAGCGACTGCGTTCCGAGGGGGCGATTTTCGCCAACGGCGACAAAAGCATTCACATTAACTGGATATCAGACGCCTGCATCGCCTGCCGAACGGGAGAGGCCAGCCACACGACCTTTTTATCCTTAAAGTGTCATCGCAACTGCTATTTCTGCTTTAACCCCAATCAGCAGGACTATGACTACTATCAGGATCACTTTCGTGAGGCGGAACAGGAGGTTGAGCACATTGCCGAGAGCGGTGCTGCGCTACATTATGGCGCGCTGACCGGCGGTGAGCCTCTACTGTATAAAGACGGAACGGTGAACTTTTTTGCCCGCCTGCGTCAGCGCTTTCCCCACATTCACTCCCGCCTGTATACCGCAGGGGATCCCCTTGACCGAGAAACAGCTGAGCGACTAAAAGCGGCAGGCCTTAATGAGATCCGCTTTAGCATCAAAATTGACGACGCGCCTGAAAAACAGGCTCGTGTGCTTCGACGCATTCGCCTGGCCAGAGAGCATATTTCTACAGTAATGGTAGAAATGCCCGTGATTCCCGGTAGCGATGAAAGCATGTGCGCACTGCTGTGCGAGCTGGATGAGATTGGCGTCGACGGCATTAACTTGCTTGAGTTCTGCTTTCCGCTAAACAACGCACCCGCGTTTCGCCAGCGGGGATTCGCCCTGAAGTCACCGCCGTATCAGGTCTATTACAACTACTGGTACGCCGGAGGGCTAGCCATCGCAGACAGCGAAAATGCCGCTCTAAGACTGATGCTGTTTGCATTGGAGAAAGGGCTTTCCCTTGGCGTTCACTACTGCTCTCTGGAAAACAAGCATACCGGGCAGGTTTATCAGCAAAACGCGGGCGTGGACGCAGGGGATACTTACTTTTTCTCAGAAAAAGACTACTTCCTGAAGTGCGCCAAAGTGTTTGGCCTTCAGGCTGACAGCGTTGCCGCGATCCTTGCCGAACATAGGCAGCCGATGAGGCGAGACGCGTTCCGAGGCGTGGTCCAGTTTCACCCGGCGTCGATTGCCTTGCTCAAGGGGTTAGACGTTGAAATCTGCCTTTCTCTTAACGTTATCGAGCAGCATTCGGCTACGGAGCGCGATATCAAGGAAGTTCAGCTTCAGCACACGACTCCGTCCACTTTCGTACTTTCAGAGATGTAAAGGATACGACCATGAGCACTTCAGACGTTTACGACTATCTTATTCAGCGCCCGGTTGGCTATGACGTTCTTCGTCGAATTCTGATCGAAGAACCAACGCCTGAGCTGCTGAACTTCCTGCGGGAGCAGGATCTTGGCGTGCTGTTTCCCTCCGTGGCGGATAAGGCTTTCCCTGCGGCGCTGTCGACGATAGCCAGTGCGCTATCGCCAGCACCATTTGCCGCAGGCGAATCGGCATTTGAAGATCTGCATTGGGATTTCACTCGTCTGTTTATCGGCCCTGATGCGCCACCTGCACCGCCTTGGGAATCGGTTTATGTGTCGAAAGACCGACTGCTGTTTCAGCACTGCACCCACGAAGTGAAGGCCGTTTATCAGTCTTTTGGCTGGCAAATGGAAGAGGGCGAAAACGAAGCGGCGGACCACATAGGCTATGAGCTGGACTTTATGTTCCAGCAAAGCCAGCGGGTTGCCAGCGATCTGTCCAATGGAGTCTCACCAGACAGCCTGACGGCACGACTGCGGGCACAGCGCGACTTCCTTGTGCAGCATCCGCTGGCATTTTGTGATGCGTTTTGCCAAAGCGTGCAGGCTCACGCTCAGACAGATTTTTATCGCGGGGTGGCCCAGCTGCTGCCGCTGTTTTTAAAGCACGACGCTCAGCGGCTGGACGACGCGCTGGCAAAGGAAAGCGACCTCAACGGTCAACAATAACGAGAACGACGATCAACAGCATAGCGAGCAATAGGCAATGTTAGGAGTATCCCATGACAGATAAATCACGTTCAGGCATCAGCAGGCGCACGTTTATTCAGCTGGGCTCTGCGGCGGCGGCCATCGCGACCCTGCCGATAGGACGCGGGCTGCGGGCGGAAACCGTTACCGGGCAAGCGTCGGCCTCGCCGGACAAGGTAGGCGTCTGGAAGCCAGCCGCCTGCTGGCATAACTGCGGCGGCCGCTGCCTCAATAAAGCGCTGGTGGTTGGCGGCGTAGTTGAGCGGCAGAAAACGGACGATACCCATACGGATTCGCCCAATAATCCTCAACAGCGAGGCTGTCTGCGCGGGCGCTCTCAGCGCAAGCAGGTATTTGGTTTAGACCGCGTTCGCTATCCGATGAAGCGTAAAAATTGGGCGCCGGGCGGTGGAGACAAGTCTCTACGCGGTCGCGACCAGTGGGTGCGCATCAGTTGGGATGAAGCGCTGGACATCGTCGCCAGCGAGACCAAGCGAATAAAAGAGAAGTACGGTAACGAATCTATCTGGTTGACTGGCGGTAACGGTACTCACTACCTGAATGTCTATGCCAACTACGGTGGCTATACCTCCGACTGGGGAACCACCTCTTGGGGAGCCTGGAAAGACACTCCGGGGTATATCGGCGTGCACGACGGTTGGATTAAGTTTGGCGCCAACGACCGTCTGGATCTGCGCAAATCTCAACTGGTGGTTCTGTGGGGAGCTAACCCTGCCTGGAGTAGCCCCGGTAGCCCGTCCTATAACTATCTTCAGGCGAAAAAGGCGGGAGCGCGCTTTATCTGCATCGACCCCAGCTACACGGCTACCTGTGAGCTGCTTGACGCTGAGTGGATGCCGATCAACCCGGGTACCGACCACGCTCTGGCGCTGGGCGTGATGTCAGCACTGCTGGAAGAGGATGACCCGGCTAGCAATCCGCTGATTGACTGGGACTTCCTCAACCGCTGCTGCGTCGGTTTTGATAAAGACCACATGCCAGCGGGCGTGAATCCTGACGACAACTTTAAAGACTATCTGCTAGGTACCTTTACCGGTGAGCCTAAAACGCCCGAATGGGCGGCGGATATTTGCGGCGTTTCCGCAGAGGACATTCGCAGCCTAGCCAGACAGATTGGCGGCACTAAGCGCGTCGCGCTGTTAACCGGCTGGGCGCCTGCGCGCATTCACAACGGTGAAGGCTGGGTGCATGCCTTCTCGACGCTCGGCTTTATGACCGGGCATATGGGGCGCCCAGGTAGAATGACCGGCGTAAGCTGTCACTATGCGGCAGGTAACGGCGGGCCTCGCCTGGTCAACGGCGGTGACGCTGGGCTGCCAGCATTCCCGAATCCGTTGAAAAGCACCATTAACCATAACGAGATTAACCGAGCGCTGTCTGAAGGGGTCTTTCGCCAGCGGGGAAGCGGTGAGAAGCGGGTGGATATCCAGATGATGTTCCACACCTTTAACGCCACCATGCAAACGCGAGCCAATATTACCGAGGGCATTAAGCTGCTGCGTGAGAAGGTTGAGTTTATTGTGTCACCGACTTATGTGCTGCACACCAGTGCCAAATATTCGGACGTCGTGCTGCCGGTCACTACCGAGTGGGAGCGCGAGGGCACTATTCTAAACCCTAGCAACCGCGATGTGCTCATTGTGGCGGTGAATATCGTTCCTCCGCTGTATGAGGCGAAAAGCGATCAGTGGATCGCAAAAGAAATCGGCAAGCGCCTTGGCGTTGACGTGAATAAAGTTTTCCCGACAACGGAAAAACAGCAGTTTTTCAATACGCTGCAGGGCGCCAACGTGATAGATGACGATGGCAAAACAAAAGTGCCGCTGCTGACTATCACCGAACAGGATCTGGCAGAATGGGGCGTTACCGGACGGGCTCAACAGGGAAAAATCGCCCTGAAAGCGTTTTTGGAAAAGGGCAGCTATCAGGTCACTCGACAAGAGGGTGACAACTACGGCTACATCGCCTATGAAGACTTCGTGAGAGATCCTCAAGGGCACCCGCGCGATACGGACAGCGGTAAGTTTGAAATCTACTGCGCCAAACTGACCAAAATCAGCCAAGAGTATGGTTGGAACGAAGTTCCGGCCATCCCTGCCTATACGCAAAAACCAAAAGGCTATGAAGAGAGCTTCTCTGACTGGAAAGGCAAAGTGAAGAGCGAGCATCCTTTCCAGCTTTATAACCCTCACTACTTAAGGCGTTCTCACAGCACGTTGGACAACGTTCCCTGGCTTAGAGAGGCGTGGCCGTCACCGGTCTACCTCAACAAGTCTGATGCCGTTCGTCTGGGCATTCAGCACGGCGATACGGTGCTTATCAGTAACGCCGCCGGAAAAACGCTGCGCCCGGCCTGGGTCACAGAAACGCTGAAGCCCGGCGTTGTGGCGCTGCCGCACGGCAGCTGGTTTGAGCTGGATGAAAGCACTGGCGTGGATTTGGCCGGTGCAGATAACGCCGTTTCTGAACAGGTGGCGACCGGCTTTGGCACATCCGGCTGGAATACTGTGCTGTGCAACGTCGAGAAGTGGCACGGAGAAGCGCTAATTGCGGACGTCGCCCGTCCGCAGCGCATCATTTTTGGTGAGGAGCAATAAGTATGGAACAGGTTGGATTTTACTTTAATGCCGCGGCGTGCATCGGCTGCAAAACCTGTGTCATCGCCTGCAAAGACAAAAACGAGCTTGAGGTGGGGCGAAACTTTCGGCGGGTTTACGATTTTGAAGAGGGCAGCTACCCGAAGCCGAGAAGCTGGCACCTTTCCATTTCCTGTAACCACTGTGATGAGCCTGCGTGCGTCAGCCATTGCCCGACCAAGGCGATGCACAAGCGCGAAGAAGACGGCGTAGTGGTGGTCGATCACAGCCTGTGCGTTGGCTGCCGCTACTGTACTTGGGCGTGCCCTTACGAAGCGCCTCAGTTCGATGAAGCGTCCGGCATGATGACCAAGTGTGATACCTGCCTGAGTTTGCGAGCCAAGGGGGAAAACCCGGCCTGTGTGGACGCTTGTCCGATGCGGGCGCTGGACTTCGGCCCCATTGTCGAGCTGCGTAAAAAGTACGGCGACAACGCCAATATCGAAGGGCTGCCCGATGCGTCCATCACGCACCCCAATCTGATCGTTAGCGGCAAAACACAGCGGAGAAACTGACATGCATGAATGGCCACTAGTTATTTTTACGCTGCTGATGCAGCTTGCAATAGGCTGCGTGTTGACTGCCTGGTATTGCCAATCGTTCGCGCTGCGCGAGCTGGATGGGAGCCAGCGCCTCTCCGTCGTTAGGCCAGCGCTCTTGTGCGCGCTGGCTGTTGGCGGTATCGGCCTATTGGCGTCGATGGCGCACTTGGGAAACCCAATGCACGCGCTGTACACCTTAAATCACGTTGCCAGCTCATGGATGAGCCGTGAGATCCTGTTCACCGCGCTGTTTATGGGGCTGCTGTTCTTAACCGTCGTCGTTATGCTGATGAAAAAGACGCTGCCCGCGCCGCTGGTTGCTTTAACGGCGCTGGTGGGGCTGGCGGATATCTTTGTCATGTCCGCCATTTACGACAACAGCCGCTTTATTCTTTGGCAGGGTTGGGGAACCTATGCTGGCTTTTACGGTTCCGCGCTGATGATGGGCAGCCTGCTGGCGGTGGTTTGCATGCAGTCATCGCTGCGTAAGTGTACTGACGACGGCGGCGCTAGCCTGATGTCACCGCTGTTTCAGCTGTACATTCTGGGCTTTTTGTTGGCCTCTTTGGCGATTGTCGCCATGCTGGCTACTTCGGCGCCTAACTTGGCGGTAGGTATTTCCGTCAGGACGGCGGCCGCCAACGTTGGTGCACTGACACTAGGGCGCTGTGTACTGCTGATTGGCGCTCTCTTGATGCTGGTGAACGGCGTTGTCAAAAAGCGTCAGGCATTGCCATGCAGTATGCTCGCGCTGGCGCTGGTTGTTACCATCGCGGCAGAGCTGCTTGGGCGTTACGCATTCTTTAGCCTCGGCGGCTGATTCAGTGCGCTACGGGTAGAATAACAGCGGGTCGCTTTAGCGGCCCGCTGTGCTATCTGCATTAATACAGCCGCTGGTGGCGGATAAAATCGAGAGTAATCTGCGCAGAATCAGACAGGGGGCGGCCTTTCATCCACACTGCGCCAATATCCATTGAGGGAATAATATTGCTGACGTCCCTTCGTACAATTCGGTTGCCTTCCAGCGACCAGGCTCGATAGACAAAGTCAGAGAGAATGGTGACGCCGAGTCCCAGTGCGACCATGCTTCTTACCGCTTCTATTGACGTTGACTTGAATTTGACCTTTGGACTGAGGGATTGCTTTCCCCAGTAGCTGTTGACGATAGGAATATGATCGTCCATGTCGAGCAGCAAATAGTCTTCATTCGCCACGTCCTTGAGCGTGATGGTTGGTGCGTTTTGTAGCGGATGTCCGGCACAGGTCCACAGCCGCCTTGTCGAACGGAAGAAAATCTCGGTTTCGCAGGTTGCCGGTGGCGTGAGGTTAGAGATCAGCATAATGGCAAAGTCGACATCACCGTTTTCGACAGCCCGAAACAGTGGTGCAGAGGGTAGTTCAACCAGCTCAGGCATCAGAGAGGGGAAGCGGGCGGACATGTCGTTTAACAGCGTGGGCAGCATATAGGCTGACAGTGTCTCCGTCATTCCAATGCGAAGCGGGCCTAGCTGCTCGTTCGACTGTGCGCGAACGTCTCCCGCAGCCAATCGCGCAGAATTGAGGATTTGTCTGGCGTGGCGTAAAAGCCGTTCGCCAGCGCTGGTGAGCCGAACGCCTTTCGCGTGCCGAGTAAACAGCTGCCTTTCGCACTGCTCTTCCAGATTTTTTAACGCCACCGTCATTGATGACTGCGAAACATTGCAGCGCAGTGCGGCTTTTGAGATTTGCCCAGTATCGGCGAGCGTAACGAAAAACTCCAGTTGGCGGAGGGTGAAGGACATGAAAAATCGCCGCAGCTAAGGAATGGATAAGCGCATACTATCACCGTCGGATTGGGCTGCAAACAGGGAGGCGAATGGCCAGAACGTCATCGAGAGATAAACGATAACAACGCTTTTAAACGCTAAAAGAAAAGAGAAGGGCAAAGCGTAGGAGGCCGGCTTATCAATATTTGCGTTTTACCAGTGACTGGCGTATTATACGCATCGTTCGGACGCGGGGTGGAGCAGCCCGGTAGCTCGTCGGGCTCATAACCCGAAGGTCGTCGGTTCAAATCCGGCCCCCGCAACCAGTATTCCTTGGCCTGTTTTCAAATAATATTCTTCTTGGCGTATCGCTACTTTATTTGAAAAGAGACTAGACTGACTTAGCGCGACGGCACTAAGTCATAAACAGGGTCCAGTTACAAAAAGCCCCGACTTATTAATCGGGGTTTTTTGTTATTTGACAGCAAAATCACTGGGCTTTAGGCCCTTTTTTTATGTCTTGGGGGTGGGATTGGCCACGCTAGAGCAGAAGTTAACGGAACTGATCGGCGCACCGGTTGAGGCGCTCGGATTTGAGCTGGTCGGTATTGAATTTATTCGCGGCCGTCAGTCGACGTTGCGTATCTATATTGACAGCGAAAACGGCATTACCGTTGACGACTGTGCGGACGTCAGCCATCAGGTTAGCGCGGTGTTGGATGTGGAAGATCCCGTCACAACGGCCTACAACCTTGAGGTTTCGTCACCCGGCCTAGACCGGCCGCTGTTTACCGCTGCGCACTATGAGCGCTTTATCGGTGAAGAGGTTAGCCTGACCCTACGTATCGGCATACAGAATCGCCGTAGATGGGTTGGCACGATTAAAGGCGTAGAGGGCGAGACCATCGTTCTTGACGTTGAAGGTAAAGACGAGATGTTTGCTCTAAGCAATATTGCGAAAGCGAACATTGTTCCCCACTTTTAAGCTCATATGAGGCAACTAGATGAATAAAGAGATTCTGGCTGTTGTCGAGGCGGTTTCTAACGAAAAGTCGCTTCCTCGTGAGAAGATTTTCGAAGCGCTAGAAACAGCTCTGGCAACGGCAACCAAGAAAAAGTATGAGCAGGATATCGACGTGCGTGTCAGCATCGATCACCGTTCAGGCGATTTCGATACATTCCGCCGCTGGCTGGTGGTCGATCAGGTCACTCAGCCCACGCGTGAAATTACGCTGGAAGCGGCTCAGTTCGAAGATCCCGCTATGCAGCTCGGCGACTTTGTTGAAGACCAGATTGAATCTGTGACCTTTGACCGCATTACGACCCAAACGGCGAAGCAGGTTATCGTGCAGAAAGTGCGCGAAGCCGAGCGCGCCATGGTGGTAGAGCAGTTCCGCGAGTACGAAGGCGAAATCGTCACTGGCGTGGTGAAGAAGGTTAACCGCGATAGCATCATTCTCGATCTGGGCAGCAATGCGGAAGCGGTTATCAACCGTGAAGACATGCTGCCGCGCGAAAACTTCCGCCCGGGCGACCGCCTGCGCGGTGTGCTGTATATCGTGCGCCCTGAGGCTCGCGGCGCTCAGCTGTTTATCAGCCGTTCCCGCCCGGAAATGTTGGTAGAACTGTTTCGCATCGAAGTGCCAGAAATTGGCGAAGAAGTTATTGAAATCAAAGCCGCAGCTCGCGATCCGGGTTCACGCGCCAAGATTGCTGTGAAGACCAACGACAAGCGTATCGACCCTGTCGGCGCCTGTGTCGGCATGCGCGGTGCGCGCGTGCAGGCGGTATCCGGCGAACTGGGCGGCGAGCGCATTGATATCGTTCTTTGGGACGATAACCCGGCTCAGTTCGTGATCAACGCGATGGCGCCGGCTGACGTTGCCTCTATCGTTGTTGACGAAGACAAGCACACGATGGACATCGCCGTTGAAGCCAGCAATCTGGCTCAGGCTATCGGCCGTAACGGCCAAAACGTTCGCCTAGCGGCTCAGCTGACCGGCTGGGAACTGAACGTGATGACCACCGAAGACCTGCAGGCTAAGCATCAGGCAGAATCCTTTGCTGCCATCGATACGTTTACCAAGTATCTGGACATTGATGAAGACTTCGCCACCGTTCTGGTGCAGGAAGGCTTCTCAACGCTGGAAGAACTGGCCTACGTCCCAGCAAAAGAGCTGATGGAAATCGACGGTCTGGATGAAGACACCGTTGAAGCGCTGCGCTCACGCGCCAAGAACGCGCTAACAACGCTGGCTCTGGCGCAGGAAGAGAGCGGTAAAAAGCCTGAGGACGAGCTGCTGAATCTGCCCGGCCTCGATCGCGCAATGGCCTTCAAGCTTGCCGCCATGGGCGTCTGCAACCTTGAAGACCTCGCCGAACAGGGCGTTGACGATCTTACCGATATTGAAGGCCTGACCAGCGAAAAGGCCGGCGAGCTAATTATGGCCGCGCGCAACATCTGCTGGTTTGGCAATGAAGAGTAATTACTGTAGCAGGAAGGAACAGCATGTCAGAAGTAACCATAAAATCGCTGGCCGCGGAGATCCAAACTCCGGTAGATCGCCTGTTACAGCAGTTTGCTGATGCGGGCATCCAGAAATCTGCCGCGGACTCTGTGACGCAGCAGGAAAAAGAGACGCTGCTGGCGCACCTGAATAAGGGCAACGCGCCGGCCAAACTGACGCTGCAGCGTAAAACGCGCAGCACGTTAAGCATCCCAAGCACTGGCGGCAAGAATAAGTCCGTCCAGATTGAGGTGCGCAAAAAGCATACCTATGTAAACCGCGATTCGAAAGAAGCCCGCGAGGCAGAAGAACAGGCTAAGCGCGAGGCCGAAGAGCAGGCCAAACGCGAGGCGGAAGAAAAAGCCCAGCGTGAAGCGGAAGAAAAGGCCAAGCGCGAAGCGGAAGAAAAAGCCAAACGCGAAGCGGCTGAGAAGAAATCAGCCGAAGCGAAAGCAAACGCCAAGCCTGCTGTTGAGAAATCAGAAAAGGTTTCTGCGGAGCAGAGCGAAAAGGCGAAGCGTGAAGCTGAAGCCGCAGAGCTGAAGCGTAAGGCGGAAGAAGAAACCCGCCGTAAGGTCGAGGCTGACGCACTACGCGTGGCTGCGGAAGCTCGCGCTATGGCTGAAGAAAACGAAGCCCGCTGGGCGAGCGCTCCACAAGAGGAAGAGGGTGTCGACTACCACGTTACGACGTCTCACCACGCTCGCGAAGCGGAAGATGAGAACGACCGTAAAGTGGAAGGCGATCGCCGCGCTCGCAGCGGCAAGTCTACCCGCTCTAAAAAGGGCAACAAGCTGTCCGAATCCAAAGCCGATCGTGAAGAAGCGCGTGCAGCAACTCGCGGCGGTAAGGGCAAGCGTAAGCCTAGCACCCTGCAGCAGGGCTTTAACAAGCCAGCTCAAGTGGTTAACCGCGACGTCGTTATCGGTGAGACAATTACCGTTGCCGAACTGGCCAACAAAATGGCGGTAAAAGGCTCTCAAGTCATCAAGGCGATGATGAAGCTCGGCGCCATGGCGACGATCAACCAAGTTATCGATCAGGAAACTGCTCAACTGGTTGCTGAAGAGATGGGCCACAAGGTTATCCTGCGTCGTGAAAACGAACTGGAAGAAGCGCTGATGAGCGACCGCGATATCGATGCGGCTCTGGAGCCGCGCGCGCCGGTTGTTACCATCATGGGTCACGTTGACCACGGTAAAACGTCTCTGCTGGACTACATTCGCTCTACCAAAGTCGCCTCTGGCGAAGCGGGCGGTATTACTCAGCACATTGGTGCATACCACGTTGAAACCGACAACGGCATGATCACGTTCCTGGATACTCCGGGGCACGCCGCGTTTACGTCAATGCGCGCCCGCGGTGCTCAGGCGACGGATATCGTGGTACTGGTTGTTGCCGCCGATGACGGCGTAATGCCTCAGACTATTGAAGCTATTCAGCACGCCAAAGCGGCCAAGGTGCCGTTAGTGGTTGCTGTGAACAAGATCGATAAGCCAGAAGCGGATCTCGACAGAGTGAGAAACGAGCTGTCTCAGCACGACGTTCTGCCGGAAGAGTGGGGCGGTGAAACTCAGTTTATCCCTGTCTCCGCGAAGGCGGGAACCGGTATCGACGACCTGCTTAACGCCATTCTGCTTCAGGCCGAAGTGCTTGAGCTGAAGGCCGTTCGTGACGGCATGGCTAGCGGTGTGGTCATCGAGTCGTTCCTGGATAAGGGACGCGGTCCGGTTGCGACCGTTCTGGTGCAGGAAGGTACGCTGCACAAGGGCGATATCGTGCTGTGCGGATTTGAATACGGCCGCGTTCGCGCAATGCGTGACGAGCTGGGCCAGGAAATCACTGAGGCTGGCCCGTCCATCCCGGTTGAGATCCTTGGTCTGTCTGCGGTTCCGGCTGCGGGTGACGAAGCTACCGTCGTGCGCGACGAGAAGAAAGCCCGTGAAGTGGCTCTCTACCGTCAGGGCAAATTCCGTGAAGTCAAACTGGCTCGCCAGCAGAAGTCCAAGCTGGAAAACATGTTTGCCAACATGGAAGAAGGTGACGTTTCCGAACTTAATATCGTTCTGAAAGCTGACGTTCAGGGATCTGCGGAAGCGATCTGTGAATCGCTGCTGCGCCTGTCTACTGATGAAGTGAAGGTGAAAATTGTTGGCTCCGGCGTGGGCGGCATCACCGAAACTGACGCTACGCTGGCGGCGGCATCCAACGCTATCCTGTTGGGCTTTAACGTCCGCGCCGACGCTTCTGCACGTAAGGTTGTCGAGGCTGAAAGTCTGGATCTGCGTTACTACTCTGTTATCTACGATCTGATTGACGAAGTGAAGCAGGCGATGAGCGGCATGCTGTCTCCTGAGTACAAGCAGCAGATCATCGGTCTGGCAGAAGTGCGTGACGTGTTCCGTTCACCGAAGTTTGGCGCTATCGCTGGCTGTATGGTGACAGAAGGCGTAGTGAAGCGTCACAATCCGATCCGCGTACTGCGCGACAACGTGGTTATCTATGAAGGCGAGCTGGAATCCCTACGTCGCTTTAAGGATGACGCCAGCGAAGTCCGTAACGGCATGGAATGTGGTATCGGCGTGAAGAACTATAATGACGTTCGCGTCGGCGATATTATTGAAGTGTTTGAGGTCATCGAAGTTAAGCGTACTATCGCTTAATGCTCGAAGACCAATCGGTCTGTTAGTAAAAGCAGGCTGGTGATACTGCACTATTTGGGGGGGCGAACGTGTCCCCCCTCATTATTTGGAGAAATTACTATGGCGAGAGAATTCAGCCGCACTCAGCGCGTGGCGCAAGAGATGCAGAAAGAGATCGCAATCATTCTTCAGCGTGAAGTTAAAGATCCCCGCATCGGCATGGCGACCGTGTCCGGCGTGGAAGTTTCCCGCGATTTGGCCTATGCCAAAGTGTTTGTAACGTTTTTAAACGACAGCGATGAAGAGTCTATCAAAGCAGGCCTTGAGGGACTAACCGACGCCTCTGGCTTTATTCGCTCCCTGCTGGGCAAAGCGATGCGCCTGCGGGTTATCCCTGAGCTGACCTTTGCCTATGACAACTCTCTGGTTGAAGGGATGAGAATGTCTAATCTGGTTAGCAACGTAGTGAAGAACGATCGGGAGCGCCGCGCTGCGGCTGATGGTGACGAGGGCGAGGCATAATGGGTCGTCCGCGCCGTCGCGGTCGCGACGTTCACGGCGTCCTGCTGCTGGATAAGCCGACAGGCGCCAGTTCTAACGACATTCTTCAGAAGGTTAAGCGCCTCTATCAGGCCAACAAGGCGGGCCACACCGGCGCGCTGGACCCCTTGGCGACCGGCATGCTGCCGATCTGCCTAGGGGAAGCAACCAAGTTCTCTCAGTTCCTGCTGGATGCGGATAAACGCTATCGAGTCATTGCTCGTCTGGGGCAGCGAACCAATACTTCCGACTCAGACGGTGAGATCGTATCTGAACGCTCGGTCGCCTTTAGCGCAGCAGACTTGGAGCGAGCGCTGGAAAGCTTTCGCGGTGGTATCAAGCAAGTGCCTTCGATGTACTCTGCGCTGAAGCATCAGGGGCGTCCGCTGTATGAGTACGCGCGTCAGGGTATTGAGATTGAGCGGGAAGCGCGGGATATCACCGTGTACGAGCTGGCTCTTATTCGCCACCAGGGCGATGAGCTGGAGCTTGAAGTGCACTGCTCCAAGGGCACCTATATCCGCACGATTATCGACGATCTTGGTGAAATGCTTGGCTGTGGGGCGCACGTTATTTACCTTCGCAGGTTGAACGTTGCCCGTTACCCGGCCGATCGTATGGTTACTCTGGCACAGCTTGAGGCGCTGGTGGCGCAGTCTCAGGAGATGGAGCAGCCTTTGGCTGAACTGCTGGATCCTCTGCTGCTGCCTATGGACACTGCGGTAGAGGACTTCCCTGAAGTTAATCTTTTGCCGAGCGTTGGCAGCTATGTCAAACAGGGCCAGGCAGTTCGCGTAGCTGGAGCGCCTAAAGAGGGCATGGTTCGATTGACTGTCGGAGAAGAGCGGGAGTTTATCGGCGTAGGCCAGATTAATGACGACGGTATGGTTGCACCGAAGCGGCTGGTGGTCGATCCAGCGATGAATGACTAGCTGATTGCGGTTTCTCAATCAGAAAAGTAGGAGAGGGAGTGCGACAGCACTCCCTCTTCTGTATCTATTAGCGTTAACTTATATATTTAATCACGTTCTTATAGTCTACCGGCGGCCTTAATCGCCAGATAGCGGTTGACGCTCTCTACCGCTAGTTCTTGAGGCTGAACGTCAAGGCACAGCACGCCCGAGCTGCGAAGGCGTGCAAGCACTGACTTACGCCTAGCCTGATAGCTTGCTGCCGCAGCTCGAAGCGCAGCATCCTGCGCATTCTCAATGGGCAGCTCGGCGGCCTGATCGAGTTCGGCTTCCCGCAGGCTGGCAACCAGAACCAGATGCCGTTTGCTTAACAGCCTGACAGCACCGAGCAGGCTGCTTTCATCTTCATCGCGCAGGTTAGTAAACACCACCACTAGAGAGCGTTTACGTTCGCGGCTGACGAGCGACTGAGCGGCTGTTTCAAAATCGCTGCTGGCAAGAGTCGGCTGTAGGTCGTAAATTTCATGCAGTACACGGTTGATGGCGTTAACCGATCTTACAGGGGACAGATAGCGCTCTGGCCCGCCGAAGCTCATTAGCCCAACGGAGTCACCGTAGCGCAGGCCAACGTAGGAAAGCAGCAGCACAGCGTCCAGCGTGTGGTCAAAGTGGGTCAGTTCCCCCTCACCAGCGCCCATACGGCGGCCGCAGTCCAACATGATAAAGATCCGCTGATTGCGCTCGTCCTGATACTCGCGAGAGATCATTTTGCGCATGCGGGTCGTTGCCTTCCAGTCAATCTGCCTAAGGGAGTCGCCGCTGCGGTATTCTCTCAGCTGTTCAAACTCCATGCCCTGTCCACGTTTGCGAAACTTGTGAAATCCCATACTGAGCTGGGTTAGCGTCGTTTGCAGAGCCATTTGAGTGATCGGAGCGAAGTTGGGGTAGACGCTGATCTTCTGGCGTTCGCCGATCCACATTTGCCGCTGCCACAGCCTCCAAGGGGACTCAAGGCGCAGGTGTGTTTGACCAAAAGACAGGTCTCCCCGCATCATCGGCCTTATTTGATAGACAACCTCCGTCTCCCGCTGGGGTTCCAGTCGCAGAGTCACTGCGTCGTCACTGTATTCGCACTTTTCCGGTGGACTGTCTTTAATTTTCAGCAGCTGCCCAGAGGCAACCTTAGTGGTCAAGTAGAGCTTAACGTCGCTCCATACTGTCTGCGGGAGGCTGCCTGCAACGTCGCGCCTGATTTCAGGAAGCGGCTGGCGCACCAGACGCGCCGCGTCTAGTGTGATGATAAACAGCAGCACTCCGCCTGCCGCCAGCCAGAACGGCAGTAGCATAGGCTCTATCGCGGCGGGAATGGAGGCAAAAAACCAGACCCCGCCAAGCGTTAGCAGACGGTTGGATGGCAGAATCATCTGCGCGGCGCCTCGATTTGTTCCAGCAGACGATTAAGAATGTGTTCTTCCGTCAGGCCTTCGATTTCAGCGTCAGGGGACAGCGCAATGCGGTGACGCAGTGTGGCCAGCGCTCGCTGTTTGACATCGTCTGGCGTAACGAAATCTCGACCATCGAGGATGGCACTGGCGCGGGCGACGCGAATAAGCGCAATGCCGCCGCGCGGCCCAGCTCCGGTGGCGATGCCGGGCCAGTTGCGGGTAGCTCGCACGATGCGCAGCGCGTAGTCCAGCACGCTGTCGTCAACCCGAACAGAGGCGGTGATTTTTTGCAGCGCCACAATGGCTTCCTGACTGGCGACAGTTTCCACACTTTCTACATCAAGGCGATCGCCGATGCGTTCAAAAGTAATGGCAGCGATCAGCGAGCGCTCTTCAGCCTCAGTCGGGTAGTCAATCACGGCGTGCAGCAGGAAGCGGTCAAGCTGAGCTTCCGGCAGGGCGTAAGTACCGTCCTGTTCAATCGGGTTTTGTGTTGCGATAACCAAGAAAGGCGGTGCCAGCGGCAGCGTTTCGCCTTCAATGGTAACCTGACTTTCCTGCATGACTTCCAGCAGTGCTGCCTGAGTTTTTGCCGGGGCGCGGTTGATTTCATCGGCAAGCACCAGATTGGCGAAGACCGGGCCGCGGCGAATAATGAACTCTGTCGCCTTGGTATCATAGAACATGTGACCCGTGACGTCGGCAGGCATCAGGTCAGGGGTGAACTGAATGCGCGACGACTGGCATCCGCAGGCTTGAGCCAGCGCTTTGGCCAACAGCGTTTTACCCAGCCCGGGCACGCCTTCCAGCAGAACGTGACCACCGGCCAGAAGGGCGCAGAGGATCTGTTCGACAACCTGTTCCTGACCGACAAACACGCGGTGGATCTGATGCTTTATCTGCTGAACGACTTCACCCGCTTCCTGCGGCGTGGTCGGAATAGACGGAACGGAAGAAGGGGCGACAGCGACCTTAGGCGGTATCGCATCGCTAAAAAAGTTGTCTGTAGAGCTATATTCCATAATTAAATCTCCGACTCGTACTGCGTTGCAGTGCGTTTAAACGATCGATCAGCAGGCAAAGCGTCTGGGCATGCTGAGTAAATTCATTCAGCTGTTGAACCTGAGTTCCAAAAGCCTGAGTAATGGCGGTGATATCACACTGCGTTAGCTGAGCCAGCAGTTCAGCGTCGCTGTGGCTACCGGGGTAGTGAATTCTCAGCGGCTGCAATAGCTGTAACGTCTCTTCCCGCAGGTGCCCCAGCAGGCGGTTGTAGTTGCGGTTTCTAAGCAGGAAGGCTGCAACCGCTTTGAGGTGCTCTGTCAGGCTAGGGCGCACTGGCGGAGGCGTTGGGATCAGGGCGCCAAAACGCGGCACGTATCGCCAGAGGATCAGCAGGATGCACAGAATAAGAGCGGCCAGTGTGTACGGCGCTTTGTCTGACAGCCAATGGATCAGGTTAGGAAACGAAATGTAGCGCACCAGATAGACCGTGTCGTCCCTGTTCGGCAGCGTGGCGATGTGCAGCCACAGCTTTCCGTGGTCGTAGCGTTTGATATTGGTATTGGTAAACAGCGACAGCGGTACAATCGTGACCTTCCCTTGCTTGATGCTAAACCGGCTGATGATCTGCCAGTCGCTCTTGCCTACGTCATTGACGTTCTCTTCAAACTGATCTCTATCAACGTAGAAACGCTGAGTTCTGGCGACATCAACGTTCATTTTGTCACCTTCAAAGCGAATGGACGTACTGGCTGTTGATGAAGATGGACGCGTTTCTTTCGGACTGTCTTCCTGAGCGGCATCCTCTTTTTCAAGAGCCTCTCGTTTATTTTTCAGCCTGCGCTGGCATGACTTGTCGTCGTCTTCGCAGTAGCCATCCTTGACGTAAACGTCCATCAGATCAAACAGGGCGCTGCTGTTTTCATCCACGCGTGGAGACAGTACTAAATGGCCACCTTTTTCCACCCAGGAAATCAGCTTCTTTCTTTGGCCTTCGTCTTTTAATACTGAAGTATTGAACAGAACCAGCGTTGCCTGAGCGGGAAGTTTATCGAGAATAAATCCGTCGTTAGCGTGGCGAACCCGGTAGCCCGATTTCTCCAGCAGCTGTTCAGCCGTGTAGTAGCGGTTAGTCAGCACTTTAATGCTGGGGGGAAGCGTCACTTCCTGCTCTTCCCATTCGAGATTCTGATACATCACTGTGGCGAATACGGCGACAATCCCCAGCAGCACGGCAAGGATAATCCCGATGGGGAGGCTGGATTTGCCTTTTTCAGCAGACATCGTTAATTCGCCTCCCACTGTGACTGGTGATCGTAATGAGTGGGCCATTCACGGCACAGGCGCTCCAGCTCTGTGACGTCCGGGGCGCGATGGGCGTAGGCCAGAGCGAGCCATAGTCGGGTGAGCTGAATGAAAAAGGTGCCGCTGGGGTTGTCACTGCGCTTAACGCGCCGAATGCAGTCCTGTTCGGTATCCGACGAGCGAAAGGCGATACGATCGCGGTGCGCCAGAACCGACAGTGAACCCCTGAACAGCAGGCTCAGCGCGGCGCGAAGGTTACCTTCTCGGATGAGCCTTAAGGCGGCATCGGCAAGGTTTTGCGGCAGCGATTCTGGCTGAATGTCCAACCCGGCAATTTGAATCGGTGGCTGATAGTCCACATCTTGCCTCCCGCGCATAATCGGCAGGCGAACGATAATGACATAAACCAACGCGGCGACCACCAGAGCCAGCAGGATCCACAGCAGGCTCTGGCTAATGCCTGCAAAGCCAGGGGAAGTTGAGGTCGAATAGTCTTTTTTGGGGGTGATCTTTTCTGTTTTAGGTTTTTTCTTTTCAGCGCTGCTGAACTCAGGCAGTTTAGGCGTTTTCTTTGTGGTTTTACCGCCGTATTCAGGCTGTTGAAGAATGTCTTTTAGCGTCTGTGGGGCAAGGTCGATATTCTGCTGGCGAGCAGAGTCTGTGGTATTCGCGGCAAAAGCGCTGTCAGAATAGCCAAACAGGCCAACAGAGGTGATAACCGCCAGCGTCAGGCCAAACAGCGCCGAGGGCATTTTGCTGTGTTTTTTCTCGATATTGCGAAACTGGAGTTCCAGATCCCAGGCTTCAATGTCGCTTCTGCGCTTAAGATAGAGAGAGAATCCGGCAGCAACGTAAATAGGTTCCCATATCAGCATGCCCAAAACGTAGATAGTAAGATCGCTTAAAGAGAAATCGTTTCGCAGATAGCTCAGGATGTCCATCGACATGTCGGGAGCAATGGCGTTGCCGTCAACGGAGAGCATGGCTAAAAGAGCCATGATGCAGAACGGGAACATCGTTTCGATAATAACACCGGCGAACGTTAAAACCATGGCGTTAAAGCCGATATAGCTGGATACGGCGCGTCTGCGCGTGCGGGCTACGGGGCCTTTAACGCCTTCTAGAACGTCCACTGGCAGAGTGAGAGAGCGGTAGGGGGTAAAGCGCGCCCAGGTTAGCGCCCGCAGCAGCTTTGTTTTCATTAACAGGGTAGGAATAGCCTTGATGCACTGGCGTAGCGTTGGTTCTTCACCAAAGACAGTGCGCGCCATAACGAAAACGCCCATTCTGTCCCACAGCGGCTTTATCCACCAGATAGCGACGCTGATGCCCCAGTAGCCAATGCCCATCCAGCGCCCCAGCGCGAACAGAATAATAATGGTCGGCAGCGCTAGGCAGAACCAGGCGCTGTATAGCGATTTACTCCAGTGCATTGCCATTCTGATGCCGAGATCGATGGCTTCATTCGGATGGCGAGGGCGAAGCGAAATAGCGAGTTTCTCAAGCTGCATGGCGCCTCCCTGTAAAGGTAAAGTAGGCCAAAATGAGCAGCAGGTTGAAAATGCCAACGCTGATTTTTAACACAAAAGGAAAGTTGTGCGGTGACCAAAAGGCTTCAATCATGGCGGCGATAAACAGCATAACGCCGCTGCCGCAGATAAGCCCCAGCACAGAACGACCGGTTATTCTCAGTGAGTCCAGACGGGTTAGTCGACCCGGCGCTATCAGGCTCCATCCCATCTTCAGCCCGGTCGCTCCTGCGATAATCAGGCCGCCGATTTCAAAGGCGGAGTGCCCGCTGACAAAAGAGTAGAAGTTGCGACCCGCACCAATGTTGACTAACCGTGCTTCCGCTGCCCCCAGATGAATGCCGTTGAAGACCAGAGAGTAAACCGTGCCGATACCGGCCAGTATTCCCCCGGCGAAAGCGCGAAAGGCAATGCTGATATTGTTGTAAATATAAAAGCCGAACATCATCCAGTTTGAGTCCGCTTCGCGGAAAATGCTCGAGCCATAGTTAAACGTGTCCTCACCGCTGTACATGGCGTCAAGGGAGTAAACGTCGTCCTGTGGCATAACGATAAAAACAAAGTCGGGCCAGATCCTGATGACGATCATCATCGCTATCCAGGGCACGGCGATAAGAGCAAATGACAGCATGATCCAGCGCAGGTTGGCGCGCAGCTCGGTGGCAAATCCGCCGATAGCGTAGTCGTACATTCTTTGACTGATGCCGCTGTTGGCGCGATAAAGCTCGTCGTGACCCTGCTGCACTATTCCGTGCAGCCTGTCGATCAGCAGCAGGCTATAGCCCCGATCGCGCGCGATAGCCAAGTGCTGACAGATGCTGCGATAGCGGGAGGGCATGTCGTGGCTGTCGAATGTCTCTGTGCGGTTGTTTGCCGTATAGGTGTTTTTTTTGCGGTGAGTCAACCAGCCTTCAAATTCGGCCCATTCGGCTTCATGCATAGCTTCAAATCGCGTCTGCTTCATGGCTTCCTGCCTATCAGAAAATTAGCGATGCCGATAAGCCGAGCCGCGCCCTGCAGCGCTTCGCCCTCAGGCTTGGACAGCGTAGGTAGAAGCGACGCCAGCTCTTCCTGACGCGGGCCGGTTAACCCCGATGAACGACCGGCAAAAGAGACGACGGCCTTCTGTGTTTCTCTTGAAAGCGGAAAATCCGGCTGCAAAGGTAGAGCAGGCGGCACGCTAAAATAGGAAATAGGCGGCACGCTGTAAACAACGATGGTTCCCGCCACAATATCGCCTAGACGGCGAAACTCTTTGTTGACCAGCATCGATGTCAGGCCAAAGAAATAGAAAAGGGGAAGAAAGTCGGCAAAGCGCAAAAAGTTGCGAATAATCGAGGCGCTTAAGCCTATCGGCGTTCCGTTGTCGTGCAGAACTTTAAGCCCGGCTAGCCGCTTACCGGGGGTTTTGCCGTTAAACAAAACTTCAAAGAATACCGGATAAAACCACTCAACCAGAAACAGAATAATAAGGCCGATGCCAATGCCCATTTTGCCCAGAAGCAGGACAGGGATGGCCAGCATGGCAATGAGCGTCCAGCGAATGAGTGTGTCTATCAGGAAAGCAAAGCCGCGGGACAGAAAACCCGCAGGGTGGAGCTGAATTTCAATCAGCTCAGGAGTGGTAACGTCGCGAACTGTATCAAGCATTGTTATCGCATAAAGCCGGGCGAGTGCCCGGCTTTAGTCCTGAATAATCAGCGCTGAGCGATAAACAGGTTACGATAGCTGGTGTAGTAAGTGGCCAGCATCAGCGGCATAGTGACCAGAAGGCCTAAGCCGAACGGGATCATGGAAACTACCATGACGATACTGATGACGATAAAGAACACCAGACCCGGCAGAATGTTTTTCTTCACGGCGGACAGGCTCATAGAGATAGCCTGGCCCAGAGGCAGCTTGTGCAGCACGATAAGTGCAGGAGCAAACCAGGTTAACGCATAGCCAACCATCATGATGGCAAACATCAGGATGATACCAATGAACAGCATGCCGCTGCTTGCACCAGTCATGGCCATTGATGGATCGTTTCCGGCAAGTGCCAGACCCATCATAGCGCTGCCGCCAACGACGAACATAACGATAACAGCTAAAATGCTGACACCGAACATCACTGCGCCAACGCCGATCAGGCTACCGAAGTTGTTTTGAAAACCGGAGAACATCAGGCCCAGATCGAACTCACCGGTGACACGCTGCTTTTCGCACAGAGACATGATGCCGCCGACGAAGACAGGCATAATCAGCGTAGTTAGCAGGCTAACAATTGGAATGATCTGCACAATCATCAGGATGACGAACAGAATAACGGCCATCAGGATCCACATGCCTAGCTTAGGCTTCATCAGGTTCCATGCATCGCCAATCCAGTTTACGCCGCCGCCGGCTGGAACAGCCTGACCGCCGGGAATAAAGGTTTCATTACCTTCATCAAGCGCAACAGCAACGTCGCTAACGCTGGCTTCTGGGGGAGTATAGGGGTTATGAGAATCTTGTTGATCAGTCATGGTATGTTTTCTCTTTCCTTAAGGGAGATATCAGGGCGAACCAGAGGTACGACCGAGTCCTTTTATGTAGCGTCTTTTAGGTAACGAGCAAAGCGCTAGTATTTTATATCCAATGGTAAATCTAACAGCGTTAGGCCAAGACCTGCTAGCTGAACGACAGCGTTAGGTTAAGCATGTAGGCCAAAACTTAGATGACGGCCTTCTGCCATCAGGCTTTAGGACTCGGGATGATACGGGCTTCTCACCCTGATTAAAAGTAGTTTTTTGATAATTTTTCGATGTTTTTACACTATGTTTATATTTTTATTGGCTATGATAAATAAGTAGGCCTTTTTGTACCAACGCCTTAGCGGCGCAGGAATTAATTTCCCACTCTCAGGCCTTGTCGCTTGCGATTTTGGGGGCAGGAGAGTAGTATATGGCCGCTTGTGTATTGGGTAGCTGAATTAGAGATCGGCGCCCGTTTTTTATAGTCAAAATAAAGTGGAGTTTAGAATGTCTCTAAGCGTTGAAGCAAAAGCTAAAATCGTTGCAGAGTACGGCCGTGGCGCAAACGACAGTGGTTCACCGGAAGTTCAGGTTGCCCTGCTGACTGCGCAAATCAACCATCTGCAAGGTCACTTTTCCGAGCACAAAAAAGATCACCACAGCCGTCGTGGTCTGCTGCGCATGGTATCTCAGCGCCGTAAGCTGCTGGACTACCTGAAGCGTAAAGACGCCTCTCGTTATACTCAGCTGATTGCCAGCCTGGGTCTGCGTCGCTAAGTTCGATGAGTTTCAGGGAAAAGGGGCCAACAGGCCCCTTTTTTCTAGACCTGACCTATGATTAAGTAACAAATAGCAGTATCATAACAGATTGATTTTGGGCTCTTCCGGTGCACCATTGCGCGGCTAACGAAAATACTATTTCGGCTTATTTGCTGAGAGAGTGCTTTCGTTAGTCGTGAGGCAGCACGCGGGGGATTTTGTTTAAGAGATGTCCGAAGGTAAATACCTGAAGATTTCTGATTAAAAAGGAAAATAGTTTGCTGAATCCGATTGTTCGCCAATTTAAATATGGTCAGCGTACCGTAACGTTAGAAACCGGCATGATGGCGCGCCAAGCGACGGCTGCCGTTATGGTCGATATGGACGGCACGTCCGTATTCGTGACTGTAGTTGCTGCAAAAAAAGCAAAAGAAGGTCAGGGTTTCTTCCCGCTGACCGTTAACTACCAGGAGCGTACCTACGCTGCTGGCCGCATTCCGGGCGGTTTTTTCCGTCGTGAAGGTCGTCCAAGTGAAGGCGAAACGCTGATTGCCCGTCTGATCGACCGCCCTATCCGCCCTCTGTTTGCTGACGGCTTCCTCAACGAAGTTCAGGTGATTGCGACCGTTGTTTCCGTTAACCCACAGGTTAACCCAGATATCGTCGCGATGATTGGTGCTTCTGCTGTACTGACCCTGTCTGGTGTTCCGTTCAGCGGCCCTATCGGCGCGGCTCGCGTTGGCTATATCAACGACAGCTATGTGCTGAACCCGTCTATCGACGAGCTGAAAGAAAGCCGTCTGGATCTGGTTGTTGCCGGTACCGAAGGCGCAGTGCTGATGGTTGAGTCTGAAGCTGAGCTTCTGACCGAAGAGCAAATGCTGGGCGCTGTGATGTTTGGTCACGAGCAGCAGCAGATCGTTATTGAAAACATCAAGTCTCTTGCTGCTGAAGCCGGCAAGGCGAAGTGGGAATGGAAAGCGCCAGAAACTAACCAGACTCTGTTTGGGCAGGTTGACGCGCTGTCTAACGCCCGCCTGAGTGACGCCTACCGTATCACTGACAAGCAGGCTCGCTATGCGCAAATCGACACCATCAAGGCTGACGTGACTCAGGCTCTGGTTGCTCAAGATTCTACTCTGAGCGAAGGCGAGATCGCTGACATGCTGGGCAGCATTGAGAAAGGCATCGTCCGTAGCCGCGTGCTTCGCGGTGAGCCGCGTATTGACGGTCGTGAAAAAGATATGATTCGCGGTCTGGACGTTCGTACCGGTGTGCTTCCTCGCACTCACGGTTCTGCCCTGTTCACCCGTGGTGAAACTCAGGCGCTGGTTGTTGCAACGCTGGGTACTGCCCGCGATGCGCAAATCATCGATGAACTGACGGGCGAACGTACCGACAGCTTCCTGTTCCACTACAACTTCCCTCCGTACTCCGTAGGGGAAACCGGCATGGTCGGCTCGCCGAAGCGTCGTGAAATTGGTCACGGCCGTCTGGCTAAGCGCGGCGTGCTGGCTGTTATGCCAAGTCAGGATGAATTCCCGTACACCGTTCGCGTGGTGTCTGAAATCACTGAATCTAACGGTTCTTCATCTATGGCCTCCGTGTGCGGTGCCTCTCTGGCGCTGATGGACGCAGGCGTTCCCGTTAAAGCGGCCGTTGCCGGTATCGCGATGGGTCTGGTGAAAGAGGGCGATAACTTTGTGGTTCTGTCTGATATTCTGGGTGATGAAGACCACCTAGGCGACATGGACTTTAAAGTTGCCGGTAGCCGCGAAGGTATCTCTGCCCTGCAGATGGATATCAAAATCGAAGGCATCACTCGTGAAATCATGAAGGTTGCTCTGAATCAGGCTAAGGGTGCGCGCTTGCACATTCTGGGCGTAATGGAACAGGCTATCTCTGGCCCACGCGGTGACATCTCCGAGTTTGCACCTCGTATCCATACGATCAAGATCAACCCTGAGAAGATCAAAGACGTCATCGGTAAAGGCGGCGCGGTTATCCGTGCTCTGACCGAAGAAACCGGTACGACTATTGAAATTGAAGACGACGGTACTGTGAAGATCGCGGCTGTTGACGGTGATAAGGCGAAGCACGCTATTCGCCGTATCGAAGAGATCACGGCTGACGTTGAAGTTAACCGCGTCTATGCGGGTAAAGTCACCCGCATCGTTGACTTCGGCGCCTTTGTTTCTATCGTCGGTGGCAAGGAAGGTCTGGTTCACATTTCTCAAATCGCTGACAAGCGCGTAGAGAAAGTGTCTGACTACCTGCAGCTGGGTCAGGAAGTACAGGTCAAGGTGATGGAAGTCGATCGTCAGGGCCGTATTCGCCTGAGCATCAAAGAAGCGATGACGGCTTCTGATGCACCCGCCGCAACTGAAGAGTAAGCGGTGGCCACGCGGCCTTCGGGTCGCGTAAAATGATGACGCGGCGTCGGTTGATGGTAACGTTAACAGACGCCGGGTTGTATGACTGGGACAGGGAGTTCTTGTGTAAAAGCAAGCGGAAGGTAGGATACCTATCCCACGTTTGTCTCCGGGAGTTGAAATGAAGCCTCTTTTGCGCTGGTGCTACATTGTTGCCACGGCTCTCCTGCTTGCAGGATGCGGCAGCCTTGAAGGGCGTAAATATGGCGTTTTGGCAATTCCACTGCAGCCAACGCTGCAGCAGGAAGTGATGCTGGCGCGCATGGAGCAGATCCTTGCGAGTCAGGTGCTATCAGGCGACGAGCGCGCGCAGCTGCTTTATGAGCGCGGTGTGCTGTTCGACAGCCTTGGCCTTAGGGCTTTGGCGCGCAATGACTTTTCTCAGGCATTGCTGATTCGACCCGATATTCCAGAGGCGTTTAACTACTTAGGGATATATCTGACGCAGGGCGGTAATTTCGACGCTGCCTATGATGCGTTTGATTCTGTTTTAGAGCTTGATCCAACTTACAGTTATGCGCGCTTAAACCGCGGCATTGCCCTGTATTACGGCGGTCGCTACGAGTTAGCGCAGGATGATCTGCTGGCGTTTTATCATGACGACCCTAACGATCCATTCCGCACGATGTGGCTTTATCTGACTGAAAGAGAGCTGAATTCGTCTAAGGCGATAAAAGCGCTCTCAGAGCGATACGCTAACGCTGAACGCGGAAAGACGTGGGGCTGGAATATAGTGGAATTCTACCTCGGCAAGATTAGCGAAAAAACGCTACTGTCTCGCCTGAAGGAAGAAGCGACGGATAACACTTCGCTCGCTGAGCATCTCAGTGAAACTGACTTCTATTTAGGTAAACATTACCTAAGTCTGGGGGATGAGGACAACGCAATTGCGTTGTTCAAACTGGCGGTGGCCAACAACGTGCACAACTTTGTTGAGAACCGCTATGCGCTGTTGGAATTAGCCCTTTTAGGGCTAGAACAAGACGACCTATCAGAATCGGATAAAAAATAGACTGGCGAATGCGTTAACGCGGCCTGATTGGCACAGTGTGTCAGGGCGGCGTTTCCGTTCGTTTTTTAATCCAATTTGAGCTGGTTCACACTTTTAAATGAAAATGATTGAATATCATTTCAATGAGGTATGTAGACTAGCCGCCATTGCCAACGAGGCTTGTTTATATGTCTGAGATTGAAACCTCTTTTTCTGATTTAGGCTTATCAGAACCTTTATTAAAAGCGCTAGCAGATCTGGGATTTGAAAAACCATCCCCTATCCAGAGCGCCTGTATTCCTCACATGCTGGAAGGTCGCGACGTGCTCGGCATGGCGCAGACCGGCAGCGGCAAAACAGCAGCCTTTTCGCTGCCGTTTTTAAACAATATCGATCCGAAAATGGCCTGCCCGCAGGTGCTGGTATTAGCGCCAACTCGCGAGCTGGCGGTTCAGGTTGCTGAAGCCTGTACTGACTATGCCAAATACCTGTCCGGCGTGCGCGTGGTCGCTCTTTACGGCGGTCAACGTTATGACGTTCAACTGCGCGCTCTGCGTCAGGGGCCACAGATTGTGGTCGGTACACCGGGTCGACTGCTGGATCACCTCAAGCGCGGTACGCTGGATCTGTCTCAACTGAAGGGACTGGTTCTGGACGAAGCCGACGAAATGCTGCGCATGGGCTTTATTGAAGACGTTGAAACCATCATGGCGCAGATCCCGGCTGAGCATCAGACCGCGCTGTTCTCTGCCACCATGCCGGAAGCTATCCGTCGTATTACGCGTCGCTTTATGAAAGATCCGCAAGAGGTCCGCATTCAGTCTAACGTGGTCACTCGTCCGGACATCAGCCAGAGCTACTGGACGGTGTACGGCATGCGTAAAAACGAAGCGCTGGTTCGCTTCCTTGAAGCAGAAGACTTTGACGCCGCTATCATCTTCGTGCGCACCAAAAATGCGACGCTGGAAGTAGCTGAGGCGCTGGAGCGCAGCGGCTATAACAGCGCGGCGCTGAACGGCGACATGAACCAGACACTGCGCGAGCAGACGCTGGATCGCCTGAAGAACGGCCGTTTGGATATCCTGATCGCCACCGACGTAGCCGCTCGCGGCCTAGACGTTGAGCGTATCAGCCTGGTGGTTAACTACGATATTCCGATGGACTCCGAGTCCTACGTTCACCGTATCGGCCGTACTGGCCGTGCCGGCCGCGCTGGTCGCGCGCTGCTGTTTGTGGAAAACCGCGAACGCCGCCTGCTGCGCAACATTGAACGTATCATGAAGATTACTATCCCTGAGGTGGATCTGCCCGCTAACGAACTTCTGAGCAAGCGTCGTCTGGAGAAGTTCTCTGCGCGCGTAAACCAGCAGTTGGAAAGTAGCGATCTGGATCAGTATCGGGCGCTGCTGTCTAAGCTACAGCCAGTGGAAGATCAGGATATTGAGACGCTGGCCGCTGCGCTGCTGAAAATGGCACAGGGCGAACGTCCTCTTATTCTGCCGCCGGAAGCGCCGGTTGAACGCCGTCCGCGTCGCGAATTCCGCGATCGCGATGAGCGTAGCCGCGACGACCGTAACAGCGATCGCTTTGGCCGCCGTGAGCGCGACCGTGACGGCGCAGCGCCCAAGCGTGAGCGTCGCGACGTTGGCGAAATGGACATGTACCGTGTAGAAGTGGGTCGTGACGACGGCATTGAGGTTCGCCATTTGGTGGGTGCCATTGCTAACGAAGGCGATATCAGCAGCCGCTACATCGGCAACATCAAGCTGTACGCGACGCACTCAACGATTGAACTGCCAAAAGGGATGCCGACCGAGCTGCTCCAGCACTTCACCAAAACCCGCGTGTTGAACAAGCCGTTGAACATGCAGTTTGTGGGGCCGTCTACCGGAGGGGGAGAATCTCGCCGTCCGGCAGGCAGACGTGAAGGTGGCTTTAGCGATCGTCGTTCTTCTGGTGGCGATCGTCCTTCAAACGGCGATCGTCGCTCTTTTGGCGGTGGCCGCGATAAGAAAGCTTCGGATCGCGACGGCGTTTCACGCCCACCGCGTCGCCGCTCTCACTCTGACAGTGAATAATGTCGCCGCTTTAAGCGCGTAAGTACGATACCCCGCCCTTTGTTGGCGAGGTATTTTTTTGCCTAATAGTTTTTCAGAACGTCAGTAATATGCACCAGACCTACAGCCAGACCGTCGTCGTCAATAACTGGCAGTACGGTCACAGGTCTGGGGTGATGGTTTTCCATAAGATAAACGGCTTCGGAAGCCAGTTTGTCGCGATGTATAGTGAGCGGGCTGCGAGTCATAAGCTGGCTGACTGGAAGCGAGAGGATCTGGTTATCTTGCGCGAGTCGGCGGCGAACGTCACCGTCGGTAATTAGTCCAACCAGTCTGCCTCGCTCATCAATGACCGACGTTGCGCCAACGCCTTTCTCTGTCATCACGAACAGCGCGTGCTCAACGCTGTTTTCCTGCGAGATAACCGGGTTTCTTCCGCCGCTGCGCATAACGTGCTCGACCTTCAGTAATAGCTGTCTCCCTAGGGAACCACCGGGATGGTACAGCGCAAAGTCGTCAGCGGTAAATCGGCGGGATTGCATGAGCACAACGGCTATAGCGTCTCCCAGCGCCAGAGCGACGGTGGTACTGCTAGTAGGAGCAAGATTTAGCGGGCAGGCCTCTTTTTCCACTGATGCGTCAAGCGTCACGTCGGCAAGCTTTGCCAGAGTGGAGCTGCTGTTGCCACACAGGGCGACGATCCTAGCGCCAATTCGGCGCACTACTGGAAGCAGGTTGAGTATTTCCGGCGTTTCTCCACTGTTGGAAATGGCGATAATAACGTCGTTTTTAGCGATCATGCCGAGATCGCCGTGGCTGCCTTCTGCGGGATGAAGATAGTAGGCTGGCGTTCCGGTACTCATCAGCGTGGCGGCAATTTTATGGGCAATATAGCCCGGTTTTCCCATGCCGGTGACAATAAGCCGTCCCTGCGTTGACTGGATAAGCTTTACCGCTTCGATAAACGCTGTGCCTATTCTTTCCGCAGCTCGCTCAATCGCCTGAGATTCGGTGAGCAATACGCGCTTGGCTTGCCCTATATATTTTTCATACTCTTCCATACCTACTCCGTCAAATCAGGGTAACGGACTGCAACATAACGCCTGATTTCGACCACTTCTACGCGTTTATTGGCAGGTTAACAGCTATTGCCGAACGGAAATGAAGAAAAGAGACACGCGTAACATCTGCGATTTTATTTTGTGAAAGTGTTAATAGATTCACGGATGAAAGAATTTCCCTCCCCATACTAACCACAATTTTCCAGCGCAATTTTATGTCGTTTTCGTGTCACGCGTCGTTTCTGTATGTAGTTTCTATATGTAGTTTTCACGCGTGAACCAAAGCAAGGAGAACTCATGCCGGATGTACCAAGATATAAGAAAATACTAAATATTTTAGATAATTATGATTCCTGCACCATTAACGATTTGGCTCGGCTGCTGACCGTATCCCATATGAGCATCCGTCGCGATCTTAAGCAGCTGCAGGAGCGAGGGCTGGTTCATCTCGCCTACGGTGGGCTGGTTAAAAAACGCTTTCTGGATCAGAGCCCCGGCTATGACGTGAAAGAGTCTCGCTGCTTTGAAAGCAAGCGCCTTATTGGCCAGCGTGCATGTGAACTGCTGCAGCCGGACATGGTGGTGTTTATGGACGGCGGAACGACAGTACGGGAGATGATTCCCTATATCCAGCTGCCTATTACTGTTATCACGCTGGACTTGTCTATTGCCATGGCGCTCAACAGCAAGCCCGAGGTCAAGCTTATCCTGTGCCCGGGCGAAGTGATCCCCAGAAGCCGCGCCTGCTACAACTCGGAAACGATCCGCTATCTGTCTGAGCGTATCACCGATATCGCCTTTATCGGCGCAGACGGCTATAGCGAAGAGTACGGCGCGCTGACGACTAGCCAGATCAAGGCCGACTGCAAGTGGATGGCGATTCGCCGCTCGGTGCAGCCGATTCTTCTCGTGGATGAAAGCAAGCTGAACATCCGCTGTCGCTACAAAATCGCCGATATGTCCACGTTTCACCGCGTGATTACCGACGGAGCACAGCATGAGAGCTGTGAAACTACCGGATTAGGCATCCGTCAGAGGTGAAATCATCATGACTGCCACCATACAAATCATCATAAAAAACCGTCATAAAAAATAAAGGAGAGTGCGATGAAAGTTGCGATTGTCGCGGACGATCTAACCGGTGCTAACGCCACCAGTGCGCTGTTAAGCAAAAAAGGCTTTAGCACTATTACCTGCCTAGAGGCGTTTCATCCCTCTTTGAGCGACTTTGATATTGTCTCTTTTTCTACAGACTCCCGCTCGATCCCCGCAGAAGAGGCCTACAGCCGGGTGAGCGCCTGTCTCGATCAGTTTATGCAAACCTCGCCTTTAATCAGCAAGCGTATTGATTCCACCCTCCGAGGCAACATGGGCGCTGAGGTCGATGCTGTGCTGGATAAGTACCCAGAGCTGATGGCGATCGTTGTGCCGGTTTATCCCTCCAGCGGGCGGATCTGCGTTGGCGGCTCCCTGCTGGTATCCGGCATTCCCCTACAGAACACCATGATGAGAGACGACCCTAAGAATCCGATGACAGAGTCTTCAGTTCTTGAGCTGTTTCGTCAGCAGTCGCACTACGAGCCTCACCATATCCCGCTGCGGGACGTACTCACCAGCGTTGATGCACTGTCGGAGAAAATAGCGACGCTTTACAGGCAGGGCGGAAGGATTGCGATTTTTGATGCCACTACAGACTTGGATATCTCGACGATTGCAAAAGCCGTAGAGAAAGCGGGCCTGCCGGTGTTCTGTGTCGATCCCGGTCCTTTTACTGCGCAGCTTGCCCACCTTCGCTACGCCAGCAGTCATGTCAAAACGAACAAGGTGTTTATCGCCATCGGCAGCGTTTCGGCGTTGACTCAGAGGCAGATAGAAAAGCTGAAGTATGACCGCAGCGTTTGGCTGGAAGTCGTACCGCCGCGCCAGCTTATCGATATCTCTAAACACCCCGGTAAGGCGGGGCCGCTAGTTCAGATGCTGCTGCGCAAGTCGGAAGAGTATGACGTGGTGGGTATCGACACGGTAGAAGCGCCGGAACACGTCTGCGAGCTGGGGGGACTGGCACTGGAGTGCGGCGTGGATAAGTCCGAAGTCAGCTGCATGATAAATCGGGGCATTGCCGAAGTGACGTCTCAGGTTTTACTTAACGAGAAGTCGATGTTCCGAGGCATTTATACCAGCGGCGGCGACGTTACGCTGGCGGTGACTAACCGTTTGGGCAGCAAAGGATTCATCCTAAAAGACGAGGTTGAACCGCTGGCGGTGTACGGACACTTGCTGGGAGAGCGCTGTAACGGCCTGTCTATTGTGACTAAAGGCGGCTTCGTGGGGAACGACAGCACGCTGGTGCACTGTGTCGACTACCTGAGCACCAAAATTTCCAGCTGCGACAGCGGCACGAATCATGTATCTAACCAAAGTCAGGAGTACAAATGAACGAAAAACCGCTAATCGGCATACCTATGGGCGACCCTGCGGGGATCGGCCCGGAAATTGTTGTCAAAACCCTTGCCAGCAAAGAGGCGCACCAGTACGGAAGAATGGTTGTCGTCGGCGATAGGCGCATATTGGAAGAGGCGGCAGCGTTTTCCAACGTCGAGCTTGAGATTCGCGTCATTGACGATGTTAGCGAAGCCGTTCATCAAGAGGGGATATTAAACCTTATTCAACGGGGTGAACTGGACTATAAAACCTTTAAACCGGGTCTTATTCAAGGGCAGTGCGGCAAGGCCGCCTTTGAATATATTAAGACGGCAACGGAACTGACGCTGGCAAATAAACTAAACGCGTTAGCAACAACGCCAATTAATAAAGAGTCCTTAAAGGCAGGGGAGATTAACTATATTGGCCATACAGAAATTCTGGCCGATTTAACCGGCACCGCAGATCCCCTAACGATGTTTCAGGTTAAAGAGCTTAGGGTTTTCTTTCTGACTCGCCATATGTCTTTGGTTAACGCTATTCAGTCGCTGACGCCAGCGCGTATCTGCGACTATGCGATCCGCTGTACGGAAGCGCTTAATCGTCTAGGGCTTAAAAACCCCCGTTTAGCGGTGGCGGGTATCAATCCGCACTGTGGTGAGCACGGCCTTTTCGGTCATGAGGACGACGATGTGCTGGCTCCGGGCGTTGAAATGGCCAGAAAAGCTGGCGTGAACATCGTTGGGCCTAAACCGGCGGACAGCGTGTTCCACTTCGCCCTTGAAGGCGCCTACGATGCGGTGCTTTCCCCCTATCACGATCAGGGACATATCGCGACCAAGATGGTGGACTTCCACCGTACGATATCCATTACCAACGGCATGCCGATTCTGAGAACGTCGGTGGATCACGGTACCGCAAACGACATTGCCGGTAAGGGCATTGCCAACGCGGTGAGCCTAATCGAGGCGGTTCGCCTGGCGGGGCTGTATGCACCCTATTTTAAAAAGTAGGGGGACATTACCTTAAAACGAACTGAAGTGTGGCGGATATAAATAATAAACGCGGGCCGAAATCTCGACCGCTTTATTAAATAACAATATCAACATCATTTTATTTCCGGCGCTATGCGTCCGACCGACTGCACCCGTCGTTCGGCCATAGCCCGTAATAAATGAACGTAAATTATGGGGACGGATATGAGTGTTGGATTTGCGATGTCGATGCTAATACTCGCCATTTTAATCGTGGTCGTATTATGCGTATATTTTAAAATACACGCTTTTGTTTCTTTAATGACAGCGTGTCTGTTTCTTGCATTAACCATGGAAATGCCGCTGGCAAAGATCGTTTCGGCATTTGAAACGGGATTGGGGGGAACGCTGGGCTTCTTGGCGCCGATTCTGGCGCTGGGGGCAATACTCGGCAAGCTGATGGAAATTTCGGGGGCAGCAGAGCGGCTGGCGAGAACCCTGATTAACTTCCTCGGTAAAACCCACGCCCACTGGGCGATGCTGGTTGTCGGCTATATTTGTGGTATTCCGGTGTTCTTCCAGGTTGGGATCATTCTGCTTATTGCCCTGATGTTCTCAGTGACGAAAGAGTCAAATCTGCCGGTGATCCAAGTCGGACTGTCGATGGTGATGGGGCTGCTTATTGTGCACTGTGTCGTGCCGCCGCATCCTGCGGCAATGGCAATTGCAGGCTCTCTGAATGCGGATGTCGGCAAAGTCATTTTCTACGGCCTGCTGGTGGGGCTGCCTGCGGCGGCTATCGCTGGGCCAATTTACGGTAAGTTCATTGCTAAACGCTTCCCTGTGGAGGTGACCGGTACCTACGCTAACGCGGAGCCAAGACCGGATTCTGAACTGCCTTCTTTTGGTAAAACGCTGCTGGTTATCCTGCTGCCTCTGCTGCTGATGATCGGCAAAACGATCGTTGAGCTGATGATCGACAAAGCCAATCCGCCCGCCTATATGGTTTACGTTAACTTTATCGGCACACCCATGATTGCGCTGTTCATTTCTGCAGTGGTCGCTTACTTCGTGCTGGGAACCGGACGTGGCTTTACGCTCAACCAGTTGGGTAAATTTAGTGAAAGCGCGATGGCGCCAATGGCGTCTATTCTTCTGGTTATCGGCGCTGCTGGGGCGTTTAACAAAATCATTATCGACAGCGGCGTCGGCGAAGCGTTGAAGCAAGTACTCACCAGTATCCAGATCAGCCCTCTTATTATGGCGTGGGTTATCGCGATCGTTATGCGCACTGCACTCGGCAGCGCAACGGTTGCCATGATGGCGGCAGCGGGCTTTATCCTGCCCGTGCTGAGCGGTTACCCGAATCTCGATCCCGCTCTGGTGGCTATTGCCATTGGTACTGGAGCGATTGGCGGATCGCACGTCACCGATTCTGGCTTCTGGTTTGTTAAAGAGAGTCTGGGGATCCCCGTCGGCACTATGTACGCCACCTATACGGTAGCAACCTGTATCGCTGCGGTGCTTGGTCTTTTCGCCACGCTGGCTCTGGCGGCGGTCGTTTAGGCTGTCTTTCAGACGATAGCCATTTTCTCTCTATCGCGCTGAAGCAGAGGTAAGTACCCGCTTCGGCGCATTCCTATTTTTCGGAGCTTCTTATGAAAATAGTGATCGCGCCCGATTCTTATAAAGAAAGCCTGACAGCGCTGGAAGTGGCCAATGAAATTGAAGCGGGCTTTCGCGAAGTGTTTCCCAAGGCCTGCTATATCAAACTCCCCGTTGCGGACGGTGGAGAAGGCACTGTACAGGCGATGGTCGAAGCGACCTGCGGCAGAAGAGTTGACATCTCGGTGACAGGGCCTTTGGGCGAACCCGTCGAGGCGTTTTACGGCCTGACCGGTGACGGTGAAACCGCAGTGATAGAAATGGCCGCTGCCAGCGGCCTAGCGCTGGTGGCTGAGCCCCAGAGGAACCCCCGCATTACCACCAGTTACGGCACGGGTGAGCTGATTTTGGCGGCGCTGAATGCGGGTGTCAGAAACTTTATTATCGGCATCGGCGGCAGCGCCACTAACGACGGCGGCGCGGGGATGCTACAGGCGCTTGGTGCAGCCCTGTTGGACGCAGAAGGCAAGAGTATTCGCTTTGGCGGCGAAGCGCTCCGCGAGCTGGACAGGATCGACCTGTCGGGATTCGATTCTCGTATTGCTCAAAGCACTATTAACGTTGCCTGCGATGTAAACAATCCTCTCTGTGGGCCACAGGGAGCGTCGGCTATCTTTGGCCCGCAAAAGGGCGCCTCGCCGGAAACGGTGTGGGAGCTGGATGCTTGCCTAAAGCGCTTCGGTCAGATTATTAAACGAGATCTCGGTGCTGACGTGCTTAACGTACCCGGCGCCGGAGCGGCTGGGGGTATGGGGGCGGCAATGGTCGGCGTAGTGGGCGGTCGCCTGCGACCCGGCAGTGATATTATTACCGAAGCCGTTGGCCTTGACGACGCCGTCAAGGATGCCGATCTGGTGATTACCGGAGAAGGGCGGATCGACGGTCAGACCGTGTTTGGCAAAACACCAATCGGCGTAGCTCGCGTCGCCAAGCGCTATGGCAAACCGGTTATTGGTATCGCCGGGTGTTTAACGCGGGAAGCGCCTGTGGTGCACGAACACGGTATTGAAGCGATTGTCAGCGTGCTGTTTGAGTGCTGTTCTGTACCGGATGCGCTGTCCTCGGGAGCCTTTAACGTGCGCTTAGCGGCAAGAAACGTGGCGGCAATGCTGAAAATAGGGCAGTTGCTACCGAGCTGATATTAAGGGTATTTTAGCCGCAGCTGTGGTCAAAGCGGCGCAGACACCGGATCCGGATAAGCGTTCGTCTGGCGCTCTACGCCTTATGTGGGTATGATATTTACTTAGCTGAGTCCGGCGTGCGTTTACCCGTGCGATAAGGAATACCGGACCATGAGCGGCGCTTGAGCGTTTGGCGCCAGAGTATTTTCTACTGATGGATCGTAATAACATGAGCACAGCAAAAAACCTTTTAGCTATCCCCGCACTTCCTATTATTCAAAGCGCAGTTATGTCGCTGGCGCCTACCTTTAACGGCGGCCGTCACGACGGGCATATGAACGTGCTGTGTGAACTGGTTCGCGGTGAGAAGACACCGGAAGATGTTGCCGAATACCTGAAGGCCAACAAGATTGAAGCCACGGAAAGCAATGAATTTGCGCTTTTCATTGGCGAACGTCGCCCTGAGCAGGACACGGCTGCAGCAGCCTACATTGCAACAACCGTGCTGATTCAGCCCAATCTGGGTGAATTCCTTGAGCCGGTAAAAAAGGCACAGGCGAATAAGAATAAGCAGCCAGAGTTTTCTGTTAATCAGGAAAGACTGACTGCGTCCCTGACGACCAAGCTGGCGATTGCTTTGGCTAACGCCGACATTTTTGCCCTTGTTGCTCGTGAACTGCCGAAAGGTCTGACTGTAGAAGCCTACCGCGCTGAGGCCGTGAGCCTGTTCAGCAAGCTGGCTCCTGCCTATCTGGGTCGCGTGCAGTCGCACTTCCAGAAAGGGCTTCAGTTCAACCTGCTGCAAATGCAGAACAACCAGTTCACCTTCGTCAGCTCAACCGGTTACCTGTTTAACTATGACGTTCAGGGGCTGTCTCTGCAGCTTGGTGGCATTAACTGGTACGGCCGCGGTCAGCTGCTGGGTCAGGACTACACAGTACAGGTTGACTACTTCAACGATGCCACGCTGGAACTGCTGAAGTAATCTTTCTGCTTTTTTCTTTTATAAGAAGATAAAAAAGCCTGTCGAAAATAGCGACAGGCTTTTTTTTACGACTCTACCTTTGCCAACAGTAGCGTAATGTCTGCCAGACGAATGGCCTCTTTTGCCGTATCCGGCAGCGCATCATCCGTAATCACCGTATCGAATACCGACATGGGCAGCGCCATATAGGTGGCGATTTTGCCGTACTTGGACGTATCACACAGCAGGATGCAGCGGTGGCTGGCGTCAACAATAGCCCTTTTTACGACCACTTTGTTTTCGCTCGGGGTCGATAGCCCACGCATGCTCCACGAGGATGCAGAAATAAACGCAATGTCGATAAGCAGGTTGCGCAAAGCATGGGCTGCGGCTTCCCCTACGCATGAGCGGTTTTCACGGCAAACCGTGCCGCCGGTGTGAATAATGGCGCAGCGGCCAAACTCAATCAGGTAGCTGGCAATAACAAAGTCGTTGGTCACCACGGTCAGATCGCTGCGATCGCCGATTTGCTTAGCCAGCGCCAGCGTTGTAGTGCCTGCATCCAGATAGATGCAGCTGTCTGGTGGGATCGTTTCTGCAGCCAGTTCACCAATGCGGGTTTTTTGCAGGCTAAACATGGCTTCTTTATCCATATGGGACGGCTCGCTGACTAGCCGCTCTGGCGCCTGAACGCCGCCCGAAACGGGAATGACCGTTCCCTGCTGTTCAAGCTTGTGTAAATCCCGCCGGATCGTCATGTGAGAGACGCCGAGGCGCTCGGTGAGTTCAGCAATGCTGACAACGCCGCGCTCGGCAACGAGTTCCAGAATCTGCTGGTGACGTTCTACGGGTATCACAATGCTTTTGACTCCAAATGAACATTATGGCGTTAATTTTTGTTATAAGTTATCACATTAGCCCCTACTGTGTGAAGCGGCTTGTAAGCTCGTAACATCATAAAATACATGAAAAAATATAGATTCCATTCTCTTATTATAAAAAGACCATATTTTTATCAATGTTAATATATGTGAATTCGATCGCGACATTGTTTTTGCATCTCAGTACAATTAACACAGAAAAACAAATTTTAACTAATTTTAACAGAGAGGAAGACATGCAGAATAACGAATACGCCGTTTGCGTCATCGGGCTGGGCTCTATGGGTATGGGGGCGGCGCTGTCCTGCGTTCGCGCCGGGCTAGCGACGTACGGTGCGGATATTAATCAGCAGGCGTTAGAAAGCCTAAAGGCACAGGGCGCCAAAGAAACAGCAACCGATGCGCGGACGTTTGCAGACCGGCTTGATGCAGTCCTTCTGCTCGTGGTGAACGCTGTCCAGGTGAAGAAAATCCTGTTCGGTGAAAATGGACTGGCGCAGAGTCTAAAGCCGGGCACGCCGGTTATGGTCTCTTCTACCATTTCTGCCGCTGATGCGAAAGAAATCGAAAAAGGTCTGGCAGAGTTTGGTCTTAACATGCTGGACGCGCCAGTTTCCGGTGGTGCGGTGAAGGCTGCCGCAGGGGAAATGACCGTCATGGCCTCGGGCAGCGAGCAGACCTTTAGCCAGCTGGCTCCAGTACTGGACGCTGTGGCGGGTAAAGTATATCGCGTTGGTGAAGAGATCGGCCTTGGCGCAACGGTAAAAATTGTTCACCAGCTTCTGGCTGGGGTTCACATTGCAGCGGGCGCTGAAGCCATGGCGCTGGCCGCGCGGGCGGGCATTCCGCTAGATGTAATGTACGATGTAGTAACCAACGCAGCCGGCAACTCGTGGATGTTTGAGAACCGGATGCGCCACGTGGTGGACGGCGACTATTCGCCCAAGTCAGCGGTAGACATCTTCGTCAAGGATTTGGGGCTGGTGGCCGATACCGCCAAGTCTCTGCACTTCCCGCTTCCTCTGGCCTCAACCGCGCTGAACATGTTTACTGAAGCCAGCAATGCCGGCTTTGGCCGAGAAGACGACAGCGCCGTGATCAAGATTTTCTCCGGCATTGAGCTGCCGAAGGGTAAGGAGAACGCATAATGTTGCTAGGCGTTATTGCAGACGACTTTACGGGAGCGACCGATATCGCCAGTTTCCTGGTGGAAAACGGCCTGTCTACCGTTCAGCTTAACGGTGTTCCTCAAGATGACGTTACTGTTGATACACAGGCGGTAGTGATTAGCCTGAAGTCTCGCTCTTGCCCCGTCGAGCAGGCGGTGGAGCAGTCCCTCGCCGCGCTGACGTGGTTGAAAAAGCGGGGCTGTCGCCAGTTCTATTTTAAATACTGTTCAACGTTCGACAGCACGCCGAAGGGCAACATCGGGCCGGTAACGGACGCGCTGTTGAACGCGCTGGGCGAGTCGCAGACGGTTATCTCTCCGGCGCTGCCGGTGAACGGTCGTACGGTTTATCAGGGCTATCTGTTCGTGATGGGGCAACTGCTGTCGGAGTCAGGCATGCGTAACCACCCCGTGACGCCAATGACCGACAGCAGCCTGCTGCGGCTGATGGAGGCGCAGGCCGAAGGCAAGTGCGGTCTGGTGACAGCGTCTGAACTCGATCTTGGTGCTGAAGCGGTGCGCCAGAAGTTGGCGACGCTGGCGCAGGAAGGTAAGCGCTATGTAGTGCTGGATGCACTGAATGAACGCCACCTGCTGGTACAGGGGGAAGCGGTTAAGTCGATGAAGCTGGTGACTGGAGGCTCCGGTCTGGCGATCGGTATTGCCAGACAGTGGGCCGTTGTCGACGAAGAGGCAGGACAGGACAAGTTCAGCGCTAAGCGAGCCGGCGCGCCGCAGGGGAAAAAGGCCGTTGTGCTGTCCGGCTCCTGTTCCACCATGACCAATCTTCAGGTGGCGCGCTATCGCCAACAGGCCACATCAACAGCCATTGATGTTGCACGCTGCGTGGGCTCTGAGGCCGCGCTTTCTGCCTATGCCGTCGAGCTGGCTCGCTGGGTAGAAGAAAACGCCAGCGGCGGGCTGGCACCGATGCTGTACGCTACGGCCGAGCCTGAGACCCTGAAGCAAATACAGCAGCAGTATGGCGCAGAGGCTTCCAGTCACGCGGTTGAACGGCTGTTCTCTGAAGTGGTTGTGCTGCTCGAAGAGGTGGGTTTCAGTCGCTTTATCGTTGCCGGGGGGGAAACCTCGGGCGTGGTGACCCAGTCTTTGGACATTCACGGTTTTCATATCGGCCCCTGTATTTCTCCCGGCGTGCCGTGGGTAAGGGCTATCGAGCGTCCGGTTTCACTGGCGTTGAAATCAGGCAACTTTGGCGATGAGAACTTCTTTGCCAGAGCGCAGCTGGAGTTTCCCGTATGAATGAACAGACGCTAATCAAGGCTGAACAAGAGGCGCGAGAGGCGATGGTTAACCTCGGCGCATCTCTTTTCCAGCGCGGCTATGCCACCGGTTCTGCGGGTAATCTCTCGCTGCTGCTGCCGGACAATACGCTGCTGGCGACGCCGACGGGCGGCTGCCTGGGGGATCTTAACGGTGAACGCCTGTCTAAAGTGGCGCTGGACGGTGAATGGCTGTCGGGAGACAAGCCGTCAAAAGAGATCAGTTTCCATCTTTCCCTGTATCGCAATAACCCTGAGTGCAAGGCAGTGGTTCATCTACACAGCGCTTATCTGACGGCGCTCTCCTGTCTGGAAGGCTTGGATATGGGCAACGCTATTCGTCCCTTTACGCCCTATGTCGTGATGCGGGTTGGTCGCCTTCCCGTGGTGCCCTATTACCGCCCGGGCGATCGGAGAATCGGCGAAGATCTGGCTAAGCTTGCCGGTGGAAATCGCGCCTTCCTGCTGGCGAACCACGGTGCAGTGACGGTTGGGAAAAATCTGCGAGATGCAGCGGACAGCTACGAAGAGCTGGAAGAGACAGCGAAGCTGATCTTCATACTGGGCGATCGCCGCATTCGCTATCTGTCTGATGATGAAATTGCTGAGTTACGGAGCTAAATCATGCCAAAGTTTGCAGCTAATCTGTCAATGATGTTTAACGAAGTGCCGTTTCTGGAAAGGTTTGAGGCGGCGGCTAAGGCCGGCTTTAAAGCGGTCGAGTTCCTATTTCCTTATGAATACCCTGCCGAGCTGCTTGCTGAAAAGTTAAAGCAGAACGGGTTAAAGCAGGTATTGTTTAATACTGCTCCCGGTGACGTTGCCGCAGGGGAGTGGGGGCTGACGGCGCTGCCCGGTCGCGAGCGCGAAGCGCGTGAAGACATCGACCGTGCTCTGGAGTATGCCATTGCGCTCGGTTGCCCGAACGTGCACGTGATGGCGGGGGTTGTTCCTGAAGGTGCCGATCGCTTAGCCCATCGGAAAACCTTTATCGACAATATTCGCTACGCCGCCGATCGCTTTGCGCCTCACGGTATTAAGGTGCTGATTGAGGCACTTAGCCCGCCGATTAAACCCAACTATCTGTTTAGCAGCCAGCATCAGGCGCTGGCATTAATTGAGGAAATTAATAAGCCCAACGCTTTTGTCCAACTGGACTTTTTCCACGCTCAGTTGGTTGATGGCAACGTGACTAACATTATTCAGTCCATGGCCGGTCGCTATGCGCATATTCAGATAGCTTCGGTGCCAGAACGTCACGAGCCAGACAGTGGGGAACTGGATTATAACTGGATATTCAATAAGTTGGATGAGATTGGCTATCAAGGATGGGTAGGCTGTGAGTATAAGCCGCGCGGCGAAACAGCGGCGGGGCTTGGCTGGGTGAAACCCTACCTGTAGTACGAAATCAGCTATCCGTATAGCAACAAATTTATAAGAAAAATAAACCCACCGCATCAGTGTTTACACCGATGCGGTACCCCTTCTTTTACCTATTACAACAAGGGACTCACTAACGATGTCGACATTTGCACTATTAACCATAGCGGCCGCAGGCGTGTTTTTACTCCTGCTGCTGGTAATAAAAGCGAAGGTTCAGCCGTTCGTCGCGCTTCTGATGGTTAGCCTGTTTGTGGCGCTGGCCAGCGGTATTCCTATCGATAATGTGATGAAAGTGATGACTGCCGGGATGGGCGGCGTTCTTGGTTCGATAACCATTATTATCGGGCTGGGGGCGATGCTCGGCCGGATGATTGAGCACTCCGGCGGTGCGGAGTCTTTGGCGGACTACTTTAGTAAAAAGCTGGGGCCAAAGCGCACGGTAGCGGCGCTGACCATCGCGGCGTTTATTCTCGGGATCCCAGTATTCTTCGACGTTGGCTTTATTATTCTGGCACCGATTATTTACGGCTTTGCCAAAGTAGCGAAGGTTTCACCTCTAAAATTCGGTTTACCGATGGCCGGTGTGATGCTGACAGTACACGTCGCGCTGCCGCCTCATCCGGGTCCGGTTGCCGCCGCAGGGCTGATGGGTGCGGACGTGGGCTGGTTGACCATCATTGGCCTGCTAATTTCTATCCCTGTGGGCATCATTGGCTACTTTGTTGCCCAGCGCCTTAACCGTAAGAACTACGCCATGTCAGTTGAAGTTCTGGAACAGCTTCAGCTAGCTGCTCCAGAACCTGCACCGGAGAACAGCGCGCCGATTACTGACCGCATGAATCCTCCGGGAGCATTTTTAATCTCTGCGCTGATTGTGATCCCGATTGCTATCATCATGCTGGGGACGGTTTCTGCAACGGTACTGCCTTCAGGCTCAGCAATAAGGGATCTTTTCTCTTTTCTGGGGGCTCCCGGTATAGCGCTGATGATCGCTCTGGTACTGGCATTCTACTTTTTGGCGGTTCGTCGCGGGTGGAGTTTACAGCACGCCAGTGACGTTATGGGTGGTGCGCTGCCAACGGCTGCCGTTGTTATCATGGTGACCGGTGCCGGCGGCGTATTTGGTAAAGTCTTGGTTGAGTCCGGCGTGGGCAAGGCGCTGGCCGACGTGCTGATGACCATAGGCCTGCCGCTTATTCCCGCCGCATTCATTATCTCTCTGGCACTGCGCGCCTCACAGGGTTCAGCGACAGTAGCGATCCTGACTACCGGCGGTCTGCTGTCCGAAGCGGTCGTTGGATTAAACAGCATTCAGCTGGTGCTGGTCACTTTATCCATGTGCTTCGGCGGCCTGGGCCTGTCCCACATTAACGACTCCGGATTCTGGATCGTCACTAAATATCTGGGACTTTCCGTTGCTGATGGCCTGAAAACCTGGACGGTGCTTACCACTGTGCTGGGGCTGAGCGGGTTCGCGTTTACCTGGCTGGTGTGGCTGGCGGTGTAGGTTTTAGATTGGATCATAGCCACCTGCATCGCAGGTGGCTATGTTTGCTGATAAACCGTCCTAATAAGTTTCAGAGAGCATTCTGACCGAAACAGTAGCCATCTGAACGAGAGTTATAAAGATGGCTTTCTCCGCAGTAATTTATATCCGAATAAAGTCAGGACCGATAATGGCCACGATCTGGGAACTGCTGGTCAGCCGGATAATTTTCTGTTGATTGAGCCCACGTAGTAGCTTTCTGGTTTCCCTGCTGCGCCGAATATTCAGGTCGTTCACCAGCTGCTGGCATCCAGTAAAACTCAGCAGTCCGTCTCGGGTTGTCAGCGTTTCAAAACGAATATGGTGCCCCTCAGCCAGAAACGCGGCATGCCGTGCCGGGCTGAGCCAGTTCAACGCTTCCAGCATATCGTCCCAAGCCCTGCGCAGCAGTTGTAGTGAAGCCTGCAAGCCATACACCGGTCGGTTATAGTCCGGTGCACCGGTGACCGGATTTTTCTCCTGGAATTTCCAGATCGCTTCATGATGCGCCAGACGGTTACGCAGATCTCGGATTCGAGTAAATTTCTTTTCCAGCTCATGCCGGGATGTCCCGACTGGAGCGCCGGGAAAGACAGACGGAAGCAACTGAGGCCACAGCAGCGAACAGTTCCGGGGTTCATCGTAGTTTTTCGTCAGAAAGTTAGTCCAGAAACCAAAATCTAGCCCAGAGATCATCCGCTCTGCCGTCGGATTTTTGCCAGCATCGCGGATCCGCTTTGCAACTTTGCGGATACAGTCTTCTTCCCAAGTAGTCCTGTCATAAACAGGTTTTCCGTGATGGTACAGCGTTTTGGCCGCGTGCATCCTTTTTATAGCGCTTATTCTGCCGCATCCATATTTTATCTCCCATGTATCGGGGTAAATCGAAGACCCAATTGGCATCGGTGCGCCAGAGCCCTACCGCGCCGGGCAGAGGATCGTGGCGAATGCTGTAATCGATAGCGTTGCGCAGTGTCACCTCAAGGCAGTGCATCAGCGGCTGCATGGCCGCAGCGACTGCTTTATTCCAGCTATAGCCGCCCAGCGCTTCACCGGGTTTCAGTTTCAGCACATCGGTGTAAATGCTGAGCCGCTTGGCTGAGATATAATCTTCCAACTGCATTATGTCCTCCAGAGCTCAAACATCAGGGGGTGGATTGACGGACTTGCCAGATACTGATAAATTCCTTCCATCAAGGCGCGGATTTCTTCGGACCCGCGCGCTAAAGTTAGTACCGGAAAAGCCACCTTCAAGGTGGCTTTTCTCGTTTGGAGACACGAACTCTCCCTTTTTCCTCACAGCGAACTAAGCACCTCCTCCTTCATCACCTTCACCGCCTCTTTCACCTGCTTAAGCTGGGTACGCAGCTCATGTACTTCCTCGTTATCGGGAATGAGCACAATACAGTCTCCGGCAATCTTGACCGTCACGTTGATTCCGGTGTCAAAGCCGACTTCTCTAAGCCATTTTCCGCTTAAGTTGAGGGCGGGCGTGCTGGTGTCGCTGTGGTTAGGGACGTAGCCGACGGTATAGCGGCGCTGGGTTTTAGCGGGTTTCTCTGATGAGGGGTGAGTCTGGGTAGGGATCGTAGCCATAGGGGCAGCCTCCAACAAGTCGTCAATTATGCCGCCATCGGAAATGCTAATTTCACGGGTGGCGGAACCGGACGGAGTTAGCATTACCGGCCTTGTTGGACACCGGCGCGTCTTGCGACGCCACCGTCCGGCTCGCCATAGGAGTGTAGCCGTGTGCACGACATAAAAAAAGCACAGACGCGCCAATATGTCGCCAACAAGAGAATTTCAGGATGCTAAGCCCGGAGCCTGAATTTGCAGGCGCGGGCAAAAGATACCGTTATCGATAATGGGCAACAAGCGATTTTATTAAGAGAAACAAGGCATAATGCCAATATCGGAATATGCCTCGCAAAATAAAACCCAGCCGTTAATTCACCACGTTCTGCGGTTCACCCGCCGCATAGCGCTTAAGGTTTTCTACCGTAATGGCCATCAGGCGCAGGCGCGCCTCTTTCGGCGCCCAGGCAATGTGAGGCGTCAGCACACAGTTTTTGGCCTTGAGCAGCGGGTTGCTGGCGGCTGGCGGCTCGGTGGACAGCACGTCAAGCGCTGCTCCGGCGATTTTACCGCTGTTCAGAGCATCAGCCAGATCCTGTTCGACGATTAGTGCGCCGCGGGCGGTATTCAGCAGCAGTACGCCATCTTTCATTTTGGCGATAGTGTCGCGGTTAATCATGCCGGTGTTGTCCGCCGTGAGCGGGCAGTGCAGACTGATAACGTCGGACTCTGCCAGCAGCCGATCCAGCTGTACAACACTCAGCCCGGGACGTTCGTGCTTTTTATTTTGGCTAGGGGTATAAACCAGAATATTCATACCAAGAGCGGTTACCACAGCGGCGAAGGCCGAGCCGATTTGGCCGTAGCCGATAAGGCCCAGAGTTTTACCCTGTAGCTCGATAAGCGGCGAACGCCAATAGCAGAAGTCGATGCTGCTGCTCCAGCCGCCCGCGCGGACGTCTGTGCTGTGATCGCCTACGTGGTGGCAAAGCTCTAGCAGTAGAGCCAGACTGAGCTGGGCGACGGAAATGGTGCTGTAGCTCGGCACGTTGCATACGACAATGCCTTTCTCCCGGGCGGCCTTAACGTCGACGATGTTGTAACCGGTAGCCAGTACGCCGATAAACTTAAGAGAAGCGCAGGCCGCCAGAGTCTGGGCGTCGATAGGCGTTTTGTTCGTTAGGGCGATGTCTGCATCGCCGATACGCTCAACGATAAGATCCTTTGGCGTGCGGTCATAAACCGTAAGCTCGCCAAGCTTTTCAAGATCGCTCCAGGAAATGTCGCCGGGATTGAGCGTATATCCGTCTAATACCACAATTTTCATCATTCACCTGATAGTCCAGAGGGTTAAACGTTACCGCTGCGCGCCGCTATTATGATAATAACGATGATGACAACAGCGCACAGCAGTACAAAATGCCCGCCGCCAGCGGCGTGCGCGGGTAGTTATGAGACACTATCTAATTCAGGCGCGATATCGGCAATCAGCTCAAACGATCGTAGCCGCGCCTGATGGTCAAAAATCTGTCCGTTAATCATAATCTCATCAATACCGGTTTCCTGCAGCAGATTTTGCAACCCGTCTCGCACATCCTCTTTGTCACCTACGATCGACAGGCTCAGCGTGTGGTTAACGCTATAGAGTTCGTGCTTGGCAAGCACTTGGGTAATGTCGTCTACCGGAGGCGGCAGAGCGCCGGGGTTGCCGCGAAGCATGCTGGCAAAGTGCAGCTGGAGCGAGCTAAACAGCCGCTCGGCCTGAAGGTGGGTATCGGCGGCGATAACGTTAAGGCAAATCATTGCATACGGCTTGTGTAACGATGGAGAAGGCCTGAACTCTCTACGGTAGACTTCTAGAGCCTGCATCAGCAGGTCTGGCGCGAAGTGGGCTGCGAAGGCAAAGGGTAGCCCCATATGGGCCGCCAGCTGGGCGCTGTACAGACTGGAGCCCAGCAGCCAGATAGGCACGTTGAGCCCCTGACCGGGAACGGCTTTAATGACTCGCTCAGGAGTGTCTTCGCCAAAGTAACCCTGAAGTTCATGCACGTTGGCCTGATAGTTTCTGGCGCTGTCGTGGTCGTCGCGCCGGAGCGCTAAGGCGGTTTCCTGACTGGTGCCCGGCGCGCGGCCTAGCCCTAGGTCGATACGGTCAGGGTAGAGGGAAGCCAGAGTGCCGAACTGTTCAGCAATGGTTAACGGCGAATGGTTTGGCAGCATAATGCCGCCCGCGCCAACGCGCATTTTTTGCGTCGCGCCCGCAATATAGCCTATCAGTACCGCCGTTGCCGAGCTGGCAATCCCCTCCATGCTGTGATGTTCCGCCAGCCAGTAGCGGCAATAGCCGAGACGCTCGGCTAACAGCGCCAGCTCGCGGGAGTGGGCAAAGGTTTGGGGAATAGAACCGCCTTGGACAATCGGCGAGAGATCGAGAACGGAAAGAGGTATACGGGAAGTCTGCGTCATACTAGATATCTCCAATGTCGCTGAGGCCTGTAAAAACGGGCTCTAAGTCTCGGACAATGCCCCGTCGCTCTGCCTTTGCTTGCCTACGGCGCGGCGAGATGTCTATTGGGCATGTGCCGCCGGTTGTTCGCCAGCCTGATATCGGCTGTGGTACTCATGGATGAAATCAAAAATAGCCTGTTCCAGTACTGCTCGGCTGGTTCGTGCTGAGTCGATCTTGACGTAGGCTGCGCGCTCTTCGGGAACGAATACCGCTTCATTGACGCCGGTGAACGCTCTAAGCACCGCTTCCGACAGCCCGGCTCCCACGGCCTCTTCAGGCACGTTAATGCGCAGGCTGCTGACGTAGGGCGGCTGTTTCATGGTGGTACTCACCAAAAACCACAGACCGCACAGGGCGACGGAGCCTAAAAAGACTGAGCTAACGCCGTTTAGGCCAAACAGCCAGCCGCCGATGCCACCGCCTATCGCTACGCCGATAAACTGGCTGGTGGAATAGACGCCCATCGCGGTGCCTTTATAGCCAGCCGGGGCTTCTTTGCTAATTAGCGAAGGCAGAATGGCCTCCATCGTATTGAAGGCGATGAAGAACAGCTGAACGCCTGCAAACAGAAGCCACAGGCGTTGCCCGCTGGAAAAAAGTATAGCTTCGGAAACAAAAAGCAGTGCGATACAGGTTAAAAATACCTGCTTCATTTTGCGCTTTTTTTCCGCAATTATGATGAAGGGCACAACAGCGACAAAAGAAACCAGCATGGTGACCAGATAGAGCTTCCAGTGCCCAGCAGGCATAAATCCGGCTTTCTCCATGGCGACCGGAAGGGCGAGAAAGGTCATCATCAGGACAGCGTGCAGGCAAAGAATGCCAATGTTTAACTTGACCAGCCGATCGTTGCCGAGCACTTTGCCAAGGTTGCCTTTTACAATGCCCGACTCGCGGTTGAGCACGTGCTCGCTGGTATTGGGGATAATAAAAATGGTTAGCGCGATAGCCAACAGAGAAAGCACCGTGATGGCGAAAAATAGCGCGCTGAGCCCAAAAGCGTTCGTTACAACAGGCCCCAGCACCATAGCGATAGCGAAAGTAATGCCAAAGCTCACGCCGATAAACGCCATGGCTTTCGTGCGGTGCTGTTCCCGCGTCAGGTCTGACAGCAGCGCCATAATGGCGGCGGCGATAGCGCCTGAACCCTGTAGCGCACGACCTAAAATAATGCCCCAGATGGAGTCGCTCATTGCGGCAATCAGGCTGCCGCAGGCAAAAATCAGCAGCCCGCCGATGATAAGAGGCTTACGGCCCACCCGATCTGACAGCAGGCCAAACGGAATTTGAAACACCGCCTGTGTAAGGCCGTAGATACCGATAGCAATACCGATAAGCTGCTCGGTTGCACCCGCCAGAGACATGCCGTAGGTGGTCAGCACCGGCAGCACCATAAACATGCCCAGCATGCGCAAAGAGAAGACCAGCCCCAATCCTGCCGTTGCGCGGCGTTCCTGTGGCGTCATGCGGTTATCGTTCATAGTGCCTCATGCGGTGTGTATGGACAGAAGTGGCCCATAGCATAATCTCAAGCGTAGCGGAATGCGCGGATTTTCTTTATGTAAGAATCGGATAGGTTAGTTGGGCTGGCTTAGAGCACCCGCCATGCACAGAGCACGGCGGGCGTGAAAGCTTAAGGCCAGACCAGCGCCAGCAGGGTTTCTGGCGCAGCGGTTTGAGTGTAGTCCACTGACATCATGACGCTTAGCGCTGTGATCGTCACGATGGAGAAGATAAACACTTTTTTCGCCCAGACGCGGTTGTCCGTGGTTTTGTAGCCCGTCAGCGCCATCACCAGCCAGCACAGCCCAACGGTAGCCGCTACCGCGAGATAGCCGTAGCCTGCATAGCCGCTGATAGCCAGCATCAGCGTTGCCGCAATAAAGCCGACAATGTAGAGAGTGATGTGGTTTTTCGTGACCGAAATGCCGCGCTTGACCGGCAGAACCGGGATATTCGCTGCCAGATAGTCCTTATAGCGAAAAATCGCGATGGCGTAAGAGTGAGGCATCTGCCACAGGCTGAAGATAACCAGCAGCAGCATGGCGCCAGTATCAAACTGACCGCTGACGGCACAGTAGCCGATGACCGGCGGCGCTGCGCCGGAGAGGCTGCCAACCAGCGTGCCGTAGACCGACTTGCGCTTCATGTAGAGACTGTAAACGCCGACGTAAACCACAAACCCAAGCAGAGCAAAGCCGACAGCCTGAGGGTTAGTGAACACGTAAAGCAGGGCAAACCCAAGGGCTCCCAGCGCGGTGGCGTAAATCAGCGTTATCTTAGGAGAGATAAGTCCCTGAACCAGAACGCGGTTCTTGGTTCTCTCCATCAGGCAGTCAATATCGCGGTCAATATAGTTATTGAACACACAGCCGGACGCCACAACCAGCGAGACGCCGACAACGGTAGCAAACATCAGGAAAGCGTCGACGTTTCCCTGAGCTGCGAGGAGGAAACCGCCGATAACGGACACCATATTGCCAAAGATAATGCCCGGCTTAGTGACCAGCAGATATTTCTTCATCATAGGCACCACGCTTAGTGAGCCATCATGTTGACGTTGAGGTTGTACATAATCCACAGTGACCCCACGACGACGATAGCGATGATAAGACCCGTAAAAATCAGAGCGATGAGGTTCCACCCACCTTCTGACTTTGTGTTCATATGTAAGAAGTAGACCAGATGCACCACAATCTGAACAACTGCAAATAGCGAAATGGTAATCGCCAGCGTGCTCGGCGCGGCAGCGCCGGTCATCACCATCCAAAACGGAATAGCGGTCAAAATGACGGACAGCACAAAGCCTATCAGGTACGATTTAACGGTGCCGTGGCTGGCGCCGGAAGCGTCGGTATGTTTCATTTAAATGGCCCCCATCAAATAAACCACGGTGAAGACGCAAATCCAGATGACGTCAAGGAAGTGCCAGAACAGGCTTAAGCACATGAGGCGAGCGCCGTTTTTCGGCGTCAGACCCTTTTTGGCAACCTGAATAATCATCACTGCCATCCAGATAAGACCCAGCGTAACGTGCAGGCCGTGCGTGCCAACTAGCGTAAAGAAGCCAGAGAGGAACGCGCTGGTAGAGGGGCCGTAGCCTTCGCTAATCAGCAGGTGGAACTCGTTGAGCTCCATCCCGATAAAGCCCAGACCGAACAGGAAAGTGACTACCAGCCAGCCGATAACCTGACTTTTAGCTCCCCGATTCATGGCGATGATCGCCATACCGTAGGTAAAGCTGCTGAGCAGCAGTAGCGCTGTCTCACCCAGCACATAGGGTAGTTCGAAAATTTCTTTACCCGTCGGGCCTGCGGCAGTGCCGTTTGCCAGCACGGCATAGGTCGCGAACACGCAGGCAAAAAGAATGCAGTCGCTCATCAGGTAAATCCAGAAACCAAAGACGGTTTTGGATTCGCTGTCGTGGTGCTCATGCTCGTGAGCATGCGCGCTTGGCGCGATTAGCGTATCAGTTGCCATGATTCACCCCGGCTTTGCTCAGTTGTTCAAAACGCTGTTGTTCGATTTTTTCAATCTCTTCTACCGGCACGTAGTAGTCGGTGTTGTCGCAGAAGGTATAGGCAATGTAGGCAACAGCCATGCCGATCAGGCCGACGATCGCCATCCACCAGATTTCCCACACCATCGCGAAGCCGAAGACGACGCTAAAGGCAGCGATAATCACGCCGACGCCGGTGTTTCTCGGCATGTGGATTGGTTCATAGCTGGCCGGGCGCGCGTAGGCGATGCCCTTTTCCTTCATGTCAGCGAAAACGTCGATACCGTTAATCGTTGGCAGATGGGCGAAGTTATAGAACGGCGCTGGGGAAGATGTTGCCCATTCCAGCGTGCGGCCGCCCCACGGGTCACCGGTCACGTCCAGATTCTTCTTGCGGTCTTTGATGCTGACGACAAGCTGTAGGATCTGGCAGGCAATGCCTAGTGCAATTAGCACTGCGCCGAACGCCGCCACAACCAATAGAGAGGTCCACTCCGGCTGTAGGCTGTAGTTCAGGCGGCGGGTCATACCCATAAAGCCCAGCGCGTACAGCGGCATAAAGGCAACGAAGAAACCGATAATCCAGAACCAGAAGGCGTACTTGCCTAAGCGCTCGTTAAGGGTGAAGCCGAAGGCTTTCGGGAACCAGTAGTTGAAACCAGCCAGACAGCCGAACACCACGCCGCCGATAATCACGTTGTGGAAGTGGGCAATCAGGAACAGGCTGTTGTGCAGCACATAGTTAGCGCCCGGAACGGCCAGCAGCACGCCCGTCATCCCGCCAACGGTAAAGGTCACCAGGAAGCCCAGTGTCCAGAGGATGGGGGTAGAGAACTGAATGCGCCCCTGATACATAGTGAACAGCCAGTTGAAAATCTTCACTCCGGTCGGGATGGAGATAATCATGGTGGCAATGCCGAAGAAGGCGTTCACGTTGGCTCCTGCCCCCATAGTAAAGAAGTGGTGTAGCCAAACGATAAAGGACAGGATAGTGATTGCGACAGTAGCCCACACCAGCGAGGTGTAGCCGAACAGACGCTTTTTACTGAAGGTCGCCACCACTTCGGAGAAGATACCAAAGCAGGGCAGGATCAGGATGTACACTTCCGGGTGACCCCATGCCCAGATGAGGTTGACGTACATCATCTGGTTGCCGCCGAGGTCGTTAGTAAAGAAGTGGAAGTCCATATAGCGATCTAGCGTCAGCATAGCGACGGTCGCCGTCAGGATAGGGAAGGCGGCGATGATCAGTACGTTGGCGCACAGCGCGGTCCAGGTAAAGACCGGCATATCCATCATCTTCATGCCCGGCGCGCGCATCTTCAGAATAGTGGCGAAGAAGTTTACCCCGGTAAGCAGCGTACCGACGCCGGATATCTGTAGACTCCATATCCAGTAGTCGACCCCCACGCCGGGGTTATACACCTTGCCCGACAGCGGCGGATAGGCCAGCCAGCCGGTTTGGGCGAATTCGCCGACGCCAAGAGAAATGTTGATAAGCACCACGCCCGCCACAAACAGCCAGAAGCTCAGCGAGTTGAGGAACGGGAAAGCCACGTCGCGAGCGCCGATTTGCAGCGGCACTACGATGTTCATCAGGCCGATAACGAACGGCATTGCCATGAAGAAAATCATGATAACACCGTGCGCGGTAAAGATTTGGTCGTAGTGGTGCGGAGGCAGGAAGCCTTCTCCCGCGGTCGCGGCAGCCACTGCCAGCTGCGTACGCATCATGATGGCGTCAGCAAAGCCGCGCAGCAGCATCACCATAGCGACCAGAATGTACATCACGCCGATTTTTTTGTGGTCAACGCTGGTTAGCCATTCGTTCCACAGCCACTTCCACTTGCCTAAATAGGTGATCAGCGCCAGCAGAGCAATGCCGCCCACAATAATCATGCCGACGGCGCCCATGATAATCGGCTCATGATAAGGAATGGCGTCTAGGGTTAATTTTCCTAACATGTTTTATTCCTCGGCTCCAGAGTGTTGTGCGTGCTTGCTCTTGTCCATATCCATGTATTGATTAATGATGTCCAGATACAGACCGGGCTTGACGGTAGAGAAGTACTCAACCGGGTTGTTTTCACTCGGCTTGGCGAGCTTACCGTAGTCGGCCCACTGCAGCTGATTCGGAGACTGCCTGACTTTCTCTACCCACTTGTTGAAGTCTTCTTCTGAGGTCACCAGCGCGTTGAACTTCATACCGGAGAAACCCTTGCCGCTGTAGTTGGCAGACATGCCGGGGTAGGTACCCTTTTCGTTGGCAATCAGGTGCACGATGTTTTGCATACCCGCCATGGCGTAAATCTGGCTGCCAAGCCGGGGAATAAAGAAGGAGTTCATCACGGTGTCAGAGGTGATTTTGAACTTAACCGGCACGTTCTCGGGGAATGAGAGTTCATTCACGGTCGCAATGCCCAGTTCTGGGTAAATAAATAGCCACTTCCAGTCCATCGACACGGCTTCAATGGTGATGGTTTGCGCTTCGCTGACGATAGGCGTTCTTGGGTCGAGTGCGTGGGTGCTTTTCCAGGTCAGCGCGCCGAGAATTAAAATAATGACGCAGGGAATGCCCCAGACCACCAGCTCGATCTTGTTCGAGTGGGCCCAGTTAGGGGTGTATTTGGCACTTTTATTAGACTCGCGGTATTTCCATGCGAAAAGAAAAGTCATCAAGATAGCGGGAATAACGACGATCAGCATGAGCAGGAGCGCCGTAACGATCAGGGATCTCTGCTCCATGCCGATTTGCCCCTTCGGATTCAACAGCGCCATATCGCAGCCGCTGAGGAGTAATCCCAATACTCCAACTACCAATAGCTTAGAAAGTGTAGTGCAGTGTTTTAGTCTCATTGGTCGACCTCGTGACAAAGGACTTTACGTGCTTTGTGATATTCAGGGCCTTCGGGAATGGCCCGATTGTGAGTTGATTTTATTTAAAAGTTACAAATATGTAAATGTTATTAAATCATTGTCACTAATGAATGTTGTTTTTGTTAACTTGAATTCGATGGGATAATAGGGGACAACACGTTTCTTAAAGAAGAATAGACTGGTTTTCAGATTTTTAGCGGTGATTTTCTATCTTAAATCGCTAAGTTTGGCGGAAGGCACATTTTTTCAAATGAAATAAATTGCTAAGAGATGGGGCGGCGAAGTGATAATAATCTGCTAAACTGCCGTATTTAGCGGTTAACGTGGCGATAATCCGGCTTAACGACGACCTAAGGTATAGATTATCGCTGTAATCAGCTTTTTCTATGAAGCCTGTGGTGTCTGCTGCTGTTCTATCTTTCTAGCCGCCATCATCGCCAGCATCAGCACGATACCCGGCAGCCACACCCACAGCAGTTCCGACTTAATTACGGCAATACCGCTTGGTTCTAGGTATTTTGCCAGTTTAAACGGCGCAACTTTAATAACCTGAACGGGGGCAAAAAAGCGCTCCTGCGACCAGGGCCACAGCCAGCCGACGCCCATTCCCCCAGTAGTAAACGCATCCAGCACGCTGTGCGACAAGAGCGACAGGGTAAGGAATCCCCAAATGCGTCCGTAGCCGACCTTAAACCATCGCTTAAACGCCAGAGCCAGTGTCGGCAGGGCAAAGGCAAACAGCAGAGAATGGGTAAAGCCTCGATGGCCAAAGGCGTTAGCGTAAGCAATGCCGAACTTAAACGACAGCACGTCGAGGTCGGGAATGGCTGCGAATGCTATACCGGTCAACAGCAAAGAGGGCGGAATGGCTTTCTTTCCTAAACCGAGCCCTATGCATAGGGGTACGGCAACGTGGGTGACAACGGTTGGCATAGCTAACGTCCTGTTATGAAATTTCTCTTTGGATACTATCGGTGACGTGTGAAGTAGACATGAAGCGATGCGGATCGCTTTTTCGTGCGGATTGATAAAACGAAGAGAGATTCTGCTGCCTCTTAGTGGAATAATAGGCGGCAGTTTGCCTGGGGGAGAGAAGATCCCGCCAGCGTTCTTTTGGAGATGCGTCATGAGAAAGTTTTCCAGGGCGGCGACCGCTGCGCTGTTTCCCTGCCTGTTGGCTTTGGCTACGCTGCCCGGCAGCGCCTATGCGAAGTACGATCCCACTCGGGACTATCAGGAAATTCCGCCATTGTTAAACAGTTTCCTTCACCCAGTCTCGATTTGGGGACGCCTGCCTTTGCCGCAGATAAAAAAGATTTCACCAGTCAGGATGAGCTGACAGCGTTTATCGCCAGTCTGAGCAAGACTTCTCCCTCTTTACGAGTGAGCGTTATAGGGAAATCGCAAAAGGGAAGAGATATTCCTATGTTGGTTTTTTCCCAAACGCAGGACGTTTCTCCTCAGGCGCTAATGAGAAACGGTAAACCAACAGTGCTGATTGTTGCGATGCAGCACGGCGACGAGCCTGCCTCCGGTGAAGGGGCACTGGCCTATGCCAAAAGTCTGGCTCAGGGAAAAGAGGGCGACGCTCTGTCGTGGATTAACGTGCTGATTGTACCGAGAGCAAACCCCGACGGTGCCGACGCGTTTACCAAGGCGTTAGCCAATGGCGTAGACTTGAATAAAGATCACTTCGCGCTCAGCACGCCGGAAAGCCGAGCGCTGGCCTGGGTGATGACCGAGTATCAGCCGGATGTGGTTCTGGACAGCCGAGAATACCAGCCTGCCGGGCAGTGGCTGGAAAAGTTTGGCGCCTTAGCGCGTTATGACGCGATGATCCAACACGCCGCCGTTCCCAACCTGTCGGCAAAAATCACCGCGCTTGGCGAGCGCACGTTTCGCCAGAGCCTGATCAATACGCTGGAATCTAACGGGCTAAGCCACAGCGGCTATCTGACTATTGATACCGACTCGAAGGATAAAGGTCGCGTTGAAATGGGTAACATGGACGTGAATACGCTGCGCAATACGGCCGGCCTGCGCAATGCGGTTTCTCTGTCGTTTGCCACGCGCGGGATTGGGCTGGGAAAAGCGCACTTTGCCCGTCGGGTGTACACCCAATTCTTATCTATGCAGAGCCTGGTTAAGGCAACGGCAAAAAATCACGATGATGTCATGACGTTCCGCCGCAGCGTTCGCGAAGAGACTAACGCTCAGACAGGGCAGGGAGCGATCGTGGTGCGCGGGAAGGCGCTGCCGAGTACTGTAACGCTGTCGATGATGGATGCAAAAACGGCGGATAACGTTAAAGTCAACGTCGAGGTGGATTCTGCGCTGGAGATCATGCCGGTACTCACTCGTCCACGTCCCTACGCTTATCTGCTGCCGTCGTCAGAAAAGGCTTCCGTTGCTCGCTTAAAGTCGCTGGGTATTGATGTGTATCAGGTCAGCGAAAAGCAGACAGTTAAAGCTCAGCAGTATGTGCTTGCTCCTCAAAATAAGCCGACAGAGACGGCAAAAGTGCCCGAGTCGGGTCGTCATGTACTAAGTCATTTACAAGGCATCTCCCTGTCACTGGAACCGGGGTATTTTTACATACCGCTTAACCAGCCTCTGGCCAATTTGGCCGTGTCGCTGCTGGAGCCTGAAGCGTCCGGAAGCCTGCTGGAGAGCGGCGCGATGAAGATGCCTGCTTCGTCAAAGGCCTCGGCTAAAAAGCAAAAGGCTAAAAAAGCCAAACCAGCCGCTCAAAGCGATACGAAAGAGGCAACCGTAGGCGACCCGTTGCCGCTCTACCGCGTGCAGGAGAAACCGGAGATCGCCATGATGGTGATGCAATAGTCGACGATGTAGTATTTGACCATTCAGTGTGCCGGCATTTCAGTAAGTAGAAATAATGAAAATATATCAGGGACGATGGGGAGCAGGGGGATATAGCGTAGCGATTCTGCTTTTGCTCTGCTCTTGTGGCGTGTCGGCTGCGAGTGATGTGGCGCCTCGGCTGTTTGATTGTTCTATCTCACAGCGAAAAATGGTCGCCAGCAGCAATCAGGCGCTGATGAAGGCCGAGCGCGTTCCAGAGAAAGATTTGCGCATTGAGGCTGAAAAACGGGATGGCAACATTGCGCTTCACCTTTACGACAGTCGGCAAACTCCGTCGCCGGATACTCCCGGCGCAGGCAATCTGGGGTGGGTGACCTACGATCCGGTACAAAACCGGCTAACAGATGTTAATGACGATCCCCTTACGTTTAATCAGGAGGCGGGCAAGCGCTATCAGCGGTGCCTGTTGCAGGCAGCGCAGTGTCAGTCGCTGTTGGAAAAGCTGACGCTAGAACCCATTCAGACAGAGTCTCCCCGCTGGATCGTGACCGGTAAATCCCGCTCGTGGTTTTATTCCGCTCCGGTAGAGCAGTGCCGCAGTGAGTCCGTTTTCGTCATTTCTGGCGATACCGTTCAAGTAGTGGGACTGGGAGTGAAAGATAAGGCATCACAGCAACTGCTAGATAACGCGTCGGAAGGTGAACGGCACGGCTATTTGCTGGTTCAGTTTAACGACGTTGTGGGCTGGATGAGAGCCGATAGGCTTGTTTCAGAGGATGAGATCTGCGATGACGCCGTTTCTCGGTCAGAAGGCTGCAGGCAGCCGGTCGGGAAATGACGCCAGTCGATGCTTCTGTTATCCATACATCTACTTTTATAAACGAATGAAGCCGTGTTAGCTGCGCTGCTATCTGATAGGTCAGAACAATAAAATAGCAGGGATTTTTTAAGTTTTATGTGAAATCAAAAGGAAAGGATATTTTACTATGCGTGTAATTGAGGCGCGTTTTTTACTTTTTCTGCTCGGCTGCCTATTGTCTCCTTTTGGCGTTCAGGCCGATGAAAGCTTACAGGAAATCAGAGCTAAGGCTGAGGCGGGAGACGCTAACGTCCAGAATGAACTGGGTCTTATATACGCTAACGGCAAAGGCGTTGCCGTCGATCACGTTGAGGCGATGAAGTGGTTCCGTCTGGCGGCGGAGCAGAAACACCCGGAAGCAGAGTATTGTTTAGGCGTTATATACAAAAACGGTCTTGGCGTTCCCGTTGATTATGCTGAGGCGGTGAAGTGGTATCGCCTGTCTGCTGAGCAGGGATATGTGAGCGGTCAGAATAATTTAGGCGTTATGTACTATATTGGCCGGGGTGTTGCCGTTGACTATGCGGAGGCGATGAAGTGGTATCGTTTGGCGGCAGAACAGGGGCATGTGCACGCTCAGGCTAATTTAGGCATTGCGTATCGGAATGACCAAAACGTAGCCGCTGATGACGCTGAGGCAGTGAAATGGTTTCGTCTGGCGGCTGAGCGGGGAGATGGGCGCTCCCAAAATTATTTGGGATATATGTACGAGAGTGGTCTGGGTGTTACCACTGACTATGCTGAGGCGGTGAAATGGTATCGCCTAGCGGCTATGCAAAATTATGCGCTGGCATTTTCTAACCTTGCGGAGATGTACTCGGAGGGGAGAGGCGTCAAGAAAAATGAGGATAAGGCTCGCGTGCTATTTAGGTTGGCAAAGGATTTTGGCGGCGATGCTGACAAGAGCTCACCTGCTCGAGAAGCGTGGGAAATTATAGTGGATGCTAAGAATGAGAACGTAAATAAGCTACTTAGCGCCTGTCAAAAGGAACTCACAGAGGCCTGCCTGTAGTCAGATAAAGTAAAATAGCGCCGCGGCTGACGTCGCGGCGTTTCGGTTATTCCCCTATTGAATCATAAGAACTGACCCGTAAGATTAGCCGGGTAGTATCGTCTATGCTTCAATCAGCTCCAGCCCCGCAACGCGTAGCCAGTAGCCGTTGCAGTCAACTTGATCTTGAAGTTGTAGCGGAGCTTCTCCCTGTTCGTTTCGGCGGAAGTCGTCAACCAGCGCTAGCGTGTCGAGCCCCATGGGGGACAGCCGAACCACGTCAACCAGCCCAGCCATCTCTTTCAGGTTATTGCCGAGGTTATAGCAGTAGCCGCTTTGCGTCTGGATGCCGTTAAGCACAAACACCCGCTGGTCTTCCTGAGAAATCACCTCTCTGCCGTTCGGGTAGTTAATGCAGCAGGTTTCGCATTCGTCCTTGGCGCGGTTTTCCGAGCGGGCGGTAAAGCAGCGGGCAGAGTAGGCCAGCGGCAGGTTGCCGTAGCTGAAGACTTCCACTTCAAAGCGATTGCGGATATCCAGTTCTTCACACTGAACCAGCAGGTTAGCCAGCCAGTCGCGGGAAAGCTCTACCGGCATGCACCAGCGCGTCATGCCCTGTTTTAACAGCAGGCGCAGCGCGTAGGCGTTGTAGCAGTTTAGGGCGGGTCCTGCAACAAAGGGTAGGTTTCTTTCCGCAGCCATGTTGACCGCGGCAAAGTCATTCGCTTCAATCAGAAAATCGCCGTTTTCAACGTAGCGCTTAAGCTCGTTCAGCTCTGACGGCGCTTCCAGCAGCACTAGCGTGGACAGTACGATCTGCTTGCCGGACTGCGACAGCTCTTTTGCCATCGCCAGCCAGTCTGCGGACTTCATATCGCGGCGCTTGCTGCACACCGTTTCACCCAGATAAATCACGTCAGCGCTGCTTTCGGCTGCCGCTCGGTAGAAGGCTTCGGTGTCGGTTTTAGGCCAATAGTACAGCAGTGGACCCAGTGCGTATTTCATCTCTTTCTCCTGCCTACTGCCACTGACGATGGTAAGCGCCTAGGGTGGTTTGGGTACCTTCCGAGACGGCTCCGAGAGTTTCATTCCACGCTGGCTCTACCGTAAAGCCTTGCGGATCCGCTAGGCAGCGGTCAATTGCCTGCCGCCACACTTTTGCCACCTGACTCACGTAAGCTGGGCTGCGCTGACGCCCTTCTATTTTCACCGAGGCAATGTTGGCGGCCAGCAAGTCCGGCAGCAGTTCAAGAGTATTGAGGCTGGTAGGTTCTTCCAGCGGATGATAAAGCGTGCCGTCCACCCGATAGCGGCCTTTGCACAGGGTTGGGTAGCCTGCGTTTTCTCCGTCCTGATAGCGGTCGATCAGCACGTCGTTAAGGCGAGATTCCAGCCCCTGTGGCGTTTGCTGCCAGCGAACAAAGCGAGCCGGTGAACAGGCGCCAACGGTGTTGGGTGATTCGCCGGTCAGGTAAGAAGAAAGATAACAGCGGCCTTCAGACATAATGCACAGGCTGCCGAAGGCGAACACTTCCAGCGGAACCGGGCTGACGCGGGCGAGCTGTTTGACCTGATGCATGGACAGCACGCGGGGTAACACCACGCGAGCGACGTCAAAGTTGCGCTGATAGAACTTAATGGCTTCTTCGTTGGTGGTGGAGGCCTGCACCGATACGTGGCGCTCTAGTTGCGGATGCCGTTCGCTGGCGTATTCCAGCATGGCAATGTCTGCCAGAATCAGCGCGTCTGCGCCGATGTCAGCAGCCTGATCGACTGCCCGCTGCCAGCGGGAGAAGCCGTCCGGATGGGCGAAGGTGTTGATCGCCACGTGCAGCTTGCGGCCGCGACGGTGAACGTAGTCCACTGCTTCAGCCAGTTTGCTGTCTGTGAAGTTTAGCCCCGCAAAGTGGCGGGCATTAGTGTCGTCTTTAAAGCCGATATAGACTGCGTCGGCGCCGTTATCGATCGCCGCTTTGAGTGCCGGTAGGTTACCGGCGGGGCAGAGCAGTTCCATCAAAAATTCCTGAAAATCATCATATAAAACGCTTGTTGCCGATTGTAGTTAACCTTTTGATAACGAATCTTGATTTGAGGCAGCTATTTGTAGATTGGGTGAATCTATTGGTCATACATACTCGAGATGTCTCGCAGGTTTGTACCATTGGGCTTGGTGTGTTTTTTGCGGGAAGCTATACTGGTCGAAACATCATCAAGGAGAGCAGCAAGATGAAAAGATGCGATATGACGATAAAGCCATCGCCTACCGAATCCGAGTTTGAGACTCAGGAACAGGCCAATAGTTACGATCGCTGGTTTAGGGCTAAGGTTGAAGCCGCAATGAACAGCGCTAAGCCTCGGATCCCGCATGAGCAAGTTATTGCTGAAATACAGGTGCGTTTGGACGCAAAGCGAAAGGTACATAATGTGGGTTGAATGGACTGATGACGCTCAGGAAGAGCTATGGGCAATTATCGATTACATTGACGATTACAATTCTCAAGCGGCCTTTCAACTTTACAGAGATATTATTGCTGCTACAGAAGCTCTACTTTCTTACCCTTATAGACATCGCCAAGGAAGAGTATTAAGCACGCGGGAAATTGTAGTTCATCCTAACTATATTGTTGTTTATCGAATTTCTGACCGCATTGAAATTCTTAGTGTTCTACATGCAAAGCGGGAGTATCCCTGACTTTTTAGTACTGATGTGTAACCTCGCTTATTGATTGATTTCGGCAGTCTTGGGTTTACCCCCAATTGACAATTTTTTGACCAATCCTCATGATTTTCTCCTCCATTGTGGCACAATAGCGCCAATCGTTTTTTGCAGGAGTGAGTCCGTGTTAGCACAGTTAAGAGCGCGTTTGGTCCGTCAGGGACCGTCTTTTCTTCGTTTACCCATTAAGTTAACGCCGTTTGCTCTGCAAAAGCAGGTTTTGCAACAGGTGTTAAGCTGGCAGTTTAAGCAGGCGCTGGCGGAAGGGGAGCTGGACTTTCTGGAAGATCGCTGGCTAAAGGTTGAAGTGCGGGATCTGGAACTTCGCTGGTTTGTTACCGTGCGCGGTGGAACGCTGCTGGTGAGCGAAAACCAGCAGGAGGACGTCAGCTTTAGCGGCGAGGCCAATGATTTAGTCCTGATTGCTGCTCGTAAGCAGGATCCGGATACGCTGTTTTTCCAACGTCGCCTGGTGATTGAGGGCGATACCGAGCTGGGGCTTTACGTCAAAAACCTGATGGACTCTATCGACTTGGACAGCATGCCCGCACCGTTGCGTATTGGTCTGATGCAGCTTGCCGAATTCGTTGAAGCCGGTTTGAAAGAGGGCGGCGAAGCCACTTCGCACGCGTCTGTATCGTGCTGATCCGCGTTGAAATACCCGTTGATGCTGCCGGTATTGCTCGGCTGCTTGAAGAGGCTTTTCCTGGTGGTGAAGAGGCCGAGCTGGTTCATAGCCTTCGGGAAGACGGCCTGATCACGCTTGGCGTGGTTGCGACCGACGACGAGGGTGGCGTAATTGGCTATGCAGCGTTTAGCCCGGTAATGGTCAACGGCGAAGAGCTTCAGTGGGTTGGGCTGGCACCGCTGGCGGTAGCAGAAGGCTATCGCAGGCAGGGGCTTGGCAAAGCGCTGGTGTATGAAGGGCTGGATTCGCTGAACGAGTTTGGCTATGCCGCAGTGGTGACGCTGGGTGAGCCCGCCTACTATGGCGCGCTGGGGTTTAAAAACGCCGCGGACGCAGGGCTGTGGTGCAAGTGGCCGGAAACCGAAGCGGCGTTTCAGGTTTACCCGCTGGCGGATGATGCGCTATTAAACGCATCGGGGCTGGTGTCCTATTCTGAGCCCTTTGATCGCTTTTAAATTAAAGCTCGCAGCCTAACAGGCAAGAAAGTTCAGCAAGAGAAGGCTGGTCAAGTACCAGCCTTTCTTTTTGCCTGCGGTTAAGCTGCTTGAGGCGATATTCCAACCTGAGTGCCAGCGAGTGTTCGCCGATACGGCACTGATAAACCATCTTGAGCTCGCCTGCGCCCCGCAGCGCCTTGGCGCCTTTCCCGCTTTGGTGCTGTTTAAACCGACGCTCAATATCCACAGTAATGCCGGTGTATAGCCTGCCGCTGCTGGTTTCTATGATATACAGGTGCCAGATGGCCGACGAAGCGGCCGGAGCATCGTGTTCCACTTGTGATCCCGTAAAGTTGCGCAGGCCGCTATATTATCAGCTTTCTGGCTAAAAGAGGTTGTGATAACGTGGTGACCCTTCTTCCTATTTTTCCCGCTATATCGAGGTTCCATGAGCGAGAGCAGTGAACAGGCGCTAAAGGCCATTTGTCGCTATTTGGGCAAGCAGCACGTTGTTACTCTGTGCGTGACTGAAGATGACGGCCTGCCGTGGTGCGCCAGCTGTTTTTACGCCTTTGACGCTGATTCGATGTCGCTGTTTCTGATGACGGAAACCACCACTCGCCACGGGCGGGCGGCGCTGAATCACGAGTGTGTATCGGGAACAATAACCGCGCAAACGCGCAACGTGCTGTTGATTCAGGGGATTCAGTATCGGGGGCGTTTGAACCTGCTGGAAGGTGAAGAAGCTCAGCGGGCGAGAGCGCTCTATCTTAAACGTTTCCCTATTGCCCGAATGGCGTCAGCACCGCTGTGGCGTCTGACCCTTGATGACGTAAAGATGACTGACAACCGCGCGGGCTTTGGCACCAAGCGGCTGTGGCAGCGTTCATCGGAAGAAGCGTAGCGGCAGAGCCGCTACTGCTCGGTATAGAAAAAGCGATCGACAGCGTCGTCCCACTGGTGGCCTTCCTTAGACCATTCGCCGATAGAATCAGGAAAACCGGTTCGACAGTAGCCGCGTTTGGTATCGAAGTTGAATGCGCCGTGCGGATAGCCGTTAATGAGCAGCACGCACTTACGGCTATCTTCTGACCAGCCTATTTTCACCTCAGAAGGCTTCTCACCGTCGGTAACGTCTTCAGCGTTATAGATGTGAACCGCGTCCTGAATGGGATTACCCTCAACGGAATAGTCGAGCGCGTAAAAATAGCCGGTGTCGCCGTCGTCTTCAAAAACGGCGGCCAAGTCGCCTTCTGGTGCATTGCTTTCTACAGCTATCTCACTGCCGACGATAAGCTCATCCTGTGCAGTGACGTAAATCGTCATCATTCCTCCTGAATAGTTTTTAACGCAGTCTGTGAACCACTTGATTACTGCTGCCGCGCCACAGCAGAGCTGGGTCTGCCAGCTCTTTGATGAACTTGCCGTCAATCAGCACGTTGATAAGATCCACGACTTCCATCTGCTCCGGCGTTAATTCATCAAGTTTATACCCCGTCCAGACCCAGATGTCTTTCCCTTTACATTCGCGCTTCACACGCTGTACCAGCTTAAGCACATCGGGAACGTTTTGCGGATGGAGAGGATCGCCACCGGACAGCGTTAATCCCTGTCGCGGAATGCGCGTGTCGTTAAGGTCGGCGATGAGCTTGTCTTCCATTTCCGGCGTAAACAGCACGCCCGAATTAAGCCGCCAGGTGCTTTGGTTATAGCAGCCGGGGCACTGATGGACGCAGCCGGAGACAAACAGCGTGCAGCGGGTGCCTGGGCCATTGACTACATCAACGGGGTAATACTGGTGGATGTTCATAGCAGATTCGGTCTGTAGTCGAGCGTTTTAAAGATACCGAAAGCCGCATAAAGCGGCTTTCGGTCAGAGGCAACGGTGAATTAGCCCAGTTGCCCCGCGCCAAGGTGTTTGACCCGACGCTTCACTTCTTCCTGCTTGCCGGCGTTGAACGGACGCGCGTCCGGGCTGCCGAGATAGCCGCACACGCGGCGAGTTACGGAAACTTTCGACGAGTCGTGGTTACCGCACTTCGGACAGGTAAAGCCTTTGCTGGTGCACTCAAACTCGCCGGAGAAGCCACACTCATAGCATTCGTCGATTGGCGTGTTGGTGCCGTAGTAGGGAACGCGGCTGTAGCTGTAGTCCCAAACGTCTTCCAGCGCCTTCAGGTTGTGCTGAAGGTTCGGGTATTCGCCGTAGCAGATGAATCCGCCGTTAGCGAGTGGAGGATACGGCGCTTCAAAGTCCAGTTTGTCATAAGGGTTCACTTTCTTCTCCACGTCGAGGTGGAAACTGTTGGTGTAGTAGCCCTTGTCGGTCACGTCGGCAATCACGCCGAACTCAGCGGTGTCCAGACGGCAGAAGCGGTTACACAGGTTCTCGCTCGGCGTGCTGTACAGGCTAAAGCCGTAGCCGGTCTCTTTTTTCCACTCTTCTACCGCCACTTTCAGGCGCTGAACGATCTCGACGCCTTTTTCGCGCAGCGTTTGGTTGTCGTAAGGGTGTTCCTTATTGCCAAACAGCGCGTTGATGGTTTCGTGAATGCCGATATAGCCCAGAGAGATGGAGGCGCGGCCGTTCTTAAAGATATCCGCAACGTTATCGTCAGGCTTCAGGCGAACGCCGCAGGCGCCTTCCATATAGAGGATTGGCGCAACGCGAGCCTTCACCCCTTCCAGACGGGCGATACGGGTCATCAGCGCCTTCTTGGCGAGCAGCAGACGCTGTTCCAGAATTTGCCAGAAGCGGGATTCATCACCGCGCGCTTCAATCGCAATACGCGGCAGGTTCAGGCTGATCACGCCGAGGTTGTTGCGACCGTCGTGGATCATTTCACCGTTTTCTTCATACACGCCGAGGAAGCTGCGGCAGCCCATTGGCGTTTTGAACGAGCCGGTCACTTTAACGACCTGATCGTAGTTCAGAATGTCCGGATACATGCGCTTGGATGCGCACTCTAGCGCCAGCTGTTTGATGTCGTAGTTAGCGTCGCCGAACTTGTGGTTCAGGCCGTCTTTAATGGCGAACACCAGCTTCGGGAATACCGCCGTTTTGTGGTTCTTGCCCAGCCCTGCGATGCGGTTTTTCAGAATCGATTGCTGAATCAGGCGAGATTCCCAGCTGGTACCAAGGCCGAAGCCAAAGGTCACGAACGGCGTCTGGCCGTTGGCGGTATGCAGCGTGTTGACCTCATACTCCAGCGACTGGAAGGCGTCGTAGCACTCTTTTTCCGTTCTGGAATGCGCGTAGCCCTCTGCATCGGGGATGTTCCACTCTTCGGCTACCTTGCGGTGCTTCTTAAAGCTCTCTGTGACGAACGGCGCCAGCACTTCATCAATGCGGTTAATGGTGGTACCGCCGTAAATGTGGCTGGCGACCTGCGCGATGATCTGTGCCGTGACTGCTGTTGCGGTAGAAATGGACTTAGGCGGTTCGATTTCCGCGTTGCCCATCTTAAAGCCCTTGGTCAGCATGCCCTTGAGGTCGATCAGCATACAGTTGAACATTGGGAAGAACGGAGAGTAATCCAGATCGTGGTAGTGCAGTTCGCCGCGCTCGTGAGCGATCACTACGTCGCGGGGCAGCAGGTGCTGCTTAGCGTAGTGTTTGGCGACAATCCCGGCCAGCAGGTCGCGCTGTGTGGGGATCACTTTGCTGTCCTTGTTGGCGTTTTCGTTTAGCAGGGAGAGATCGCTTTGCTCTACCAGGCCTTGGATTTCCTGGTTAAGGCGACCGCGCTTCTCGCGAGAAATATCGCGGTCGTGACGGTATTCGATGTAGGTACGAGCCAGCGTTTTGTAGTTACCGCTCATCAGCTGGTTTTCAACCGCCTGCTGAATTTCGTTGATATCCACTGCCGTGCGGCCTTCCATTTGGTCGGCGACGGCTTTTGCTACGCTGGCGCAGTATGCGTCATCATTAATTTCTGCGGCGGTGGCGGCCCGTACGATCGCTTCCTTGATGCGTACTTCATCAAAAGGCACTTTGCAGCCATCTCGCTTAATCACCACAGGTTTCACTATTGGCTCCTTCGACAATCAGTTAACGGTTTTTACTACGTTATTCCAAGTTATCCACAGCAAAACCCCGCTTTGCAGGGGAGATCTTGTGGATGAAAGGTGGATAAAATCACTATATGTAGGTGTGTGTTTTTAATGTAAGCACTATATATGGTATCTGCCACAAATGAAAGCGCGTTTGTTTGATGCAGAGCAAGGATTTCGCGTTTTATTACCTGGGTCTCAAAAATAGCTGCTGAAAATTTCTTCACTCTTGGCGCGGGGAAACGGGTATAATCCCGGCGCTGCGTCGTTATCCTAATAGACGTCGTCCCAATAAATGTAATCCCGATTAAATAGTGAAGAACCCCCTATGAACACCCCCGTAAGTCTGATCCAGCCAGAGCGCTCGCTGTTTTCCTATACGCCCTATTGGGCGGAGTGTTTTGGCACCGCGCCGTTTTTGCCCATGTCCCGAGAGGAGATGGATACGCTAGGCTGGGACAGCTGTGACGTGATTGTGGTGACGGGGGATGCCTATGTTGATCATCCCAGCTTTGGCATGGCAATTATCGGCCGTATGCTAGAAGCACAGGGCTTTCGCGTTGGCATCATCGCCCAGCCGGACTGGACGAATAAAGAAGACTTTATGCGCTTGGGCAAGCCGAACCTGTTTTTTGGCGTTACGGCGGGCAACATGGATTCGATGATTAACCGCTATACCGCCGATCGCCGCATGCGCCACGACGATGCCTATACGCCGGATAATATCGGCGGCAAGCGGCCTGACCGCGCCACGCTGGTGTACAGCCAGCGCTGTAAAGAGGCCTATAAAGACGTGCCGGTCGTGCTGGGGGGGATTGAAGCCAGCCTGAGGCGCATCGCCCACTATGACTACTGGTCAGATACCGTGCGTCGTTCGGTGCTGATGGACGCCAAGGCGGACATGCTGATTTACGGCAACGGCGAGCGCCCGCTGGTGGAGCTGGCACACCGTTTGGCGGCCGGCGAGCCGATTGAGGCAATCAAAGACATCCGTAATACGGCGATTATGGCTAAAGGGCCTCTGCCGGGCTGGTCAGGTGTTGACTCAACGCGGCTGGACAAGCCGGGGCGCATTGATCCGATTCCTCATCCCTACGGTGACGATCTACCCTGTGTTGACGATGACAGCCCGTTTGCCCCAGAAAGGCAGCCCAAGGCCAAAGAGGTAGTGGTTCAGCCCGCGAAGCCCAAGCCGTGGGAAAAAACCTATGTGCTGCTGCCTTCCTATGAAAAGGTCAAAAACGACAAAGTGATGTATGCGCACGCGTCGCGCATTCTTCACCACGAAACCAACCCCGGCTGCGCCAGAGCGCTGCTGCAAAAGCACGGCGACCGCTATATCTGGATTAACCCTCCGGCGATCCCACTGTCGACGGAAGAGATGGACAGCGTATTCGGATTGCCTTTCCAGCGGGTGCCTCATCCGGCCTATGAAGGCTCACGGCTTCCCGCCTACGAAATGATCCGTTTTTCGATCAATATTATGCGCGGCTGCTACGGCGGCTGTTCGTTCTGCTCTATTACCGAGCACGAAGGGCGGATCATTCAAAGCCGCTCGGAAGACTCCATTGTGCGCGAGATCGAGGCCATTCGCGACACCGTGCCGGGCTTTACCGGGATTATCTCCGACCTTGGCGGGCCGACAGCCAACATGTACATGCTGCGCTGCCAGTCGCCGAAGGCAGAACAGACCTGCCGCCGCGCCTCCTGCGTCTATCCGGAAATCTGTCAGCATATGGACACCAACCACGAGCCGACGATTAAGCTCTATCGACGGGCGAGGGCGCTGAAGGGTATCAAGAAGATCCTGATTGCCTCCGGGGTGCGGTATGACTTGGCGGTGCAGGATCCTCGCTATATTAAGGAATTGGCGACTCACCACGTGGGCGGCTATCTAAAGATCGCACCGGAGCATACCGAGCGGGGGCCGTTGTCAAAAATGATGAAGCCGGGCATGGGCAGCTATGACCGCTTTAAAGAGCTGTTCGACGCCTATTCAAAGCAGGCGGGCAAAGAGCAGTATCTGATCCCGTACTTTATCTCTGCTCACCCGGGTACTACCGACGAAGACATGGTCAATCTGGCGCTGTGGCTGAAAAAGCACCGTTTCCGTCTGGATCAGGTGCAGAACTTCTATCCGTCACCGCTGGCCAACTCAACCACTATGTATTACACCGGCAAAAACCCGCTGGGGAAAGTGGACTATAAAAGCGAAGACGTAGCGGTGCCTAAGGGCGATCGCCAGCGTCGCTTGCAGAAAGCGCTGCTGCGCTATCACGACCCGGCTAACTGGCCGGCGATCCGCACCGCGCTGGAAGAAATGGGGCTTAAACACCTGATAGGCAGCCGCCGCGAGTGCCTGGTGCCTGCGGCAACCATTGAAGAGCAGCGCGCTGCGCGCCGTGGTCAGCGAAATACCCGGCCTGCGTTGACTAAGCATACGCCGATAGCGCATCAGCGCTCGGCGGGTGAACAGAGTAAAAAGAAGCGCAGTTAAACGCGAACAGTAGAAAGGAAGTAAACATATGGGATTTATTGGTATTCCGCTGATTTTTATTTTCTGCTGCTTGGTGATTGCCTTGTGGAATGTCTCATTAAAAATGAACGGGCAGCATAGCTTTGGGCGAACGCTGTTATTTGCTGTTTTGTTTGGCTGTAGTCTGTTGGTAGGCTGGTTTATCTACTTTCTGTTGACTCATCATTAGAGTAATAGGAACTAAACAGAGACCGGTATTCGTCTTAGAAAATGAAAAGCTAGATCTATGCTGAACGCCAAGCCTAAACGCTGGATGGTTTCTCCGGCTTAGTCTTCTCTTTAAGCGTCGGTTTTGGTGGATGCTCTGTATTTTTGGGCGCACAGCTATTCGATAACGTAGGGAGCGAACAGATCGCAAAACCGATTACGTTAGCGCGAAAGAATGAGAGCGTCATCATGATAACCTCCGACTGCCACGAGTGGGCGTACAGTAAGTATAGATGAAGCCGGAAACAGGGAAGATAAAAAACGCAGCGAAGGCCGATGTCGTTTACGGGCTAGATTCGCCCAGTAAATATCGCCAGCGATACAATAATTCCACCAACTGTCATACCGAAGGCCAGTATTGTTAGGGGAATGAAGCCCATCAGAGACAGTGGGGAAGTGTAGTTGGAAACTTCCAGGGAAAAGTCGGAACGAATGCTCTCCGGTGTTGTACAGACAATGCGGTAATCTCCCACTTCTTCACATTCAAAATCGCCTAAAGGCATCGACTTGTTGCCCCGCATATCGGAACGCTGAACGCGAAAGAGGTTCAGTCGACTGTAGTGGTGGTATGCCACAGCCTGAGAACGCGTGAGGTGTTCTATGCTAAAGCTGGCGGAATAGTGGGACACACCAATAAAAACGGCGCGCATCGGGAAGACAACAGAAATCACATAGCGCCCTGGAGCCGGTAAAGTAACGGTTTTTTCCTCGCTGCTGGAAAAGAGGATTCGCGTTTTTGGGAAAATAATCCTCCCTAGCTTTTTCACACACCAGACCAGCAGAATCACGCCCAGAACAGCAGCCAGCGGGGCAGCGTAGGCAAACAGCGGTAGCTCATTTTCCATGGTGTCTTTCATCCTTGATGTTTGTGCGTGGTACCTTACGGCAGCAGGGCGTCATATGCAAGACGCCTACAGTGCCTAGGGTGTTTGAAGCGAGCTTGATGTCTGTTCGTCGCGCATTTTCCAGCGCGCCAGATCGACCAGTAAAAAGGCGAGCAGGCTTATACCCATCGCAGGAAGGGCATAGCCCAGTGCCGCAGCGGCTATCGGGCTTAGCACTTTCTGATAGCGAGGCAGCCGCCACCAGGCCGACAGTAAAGTACGGCTAGGAGCGCTGTCCTGCATTCTTGGACGGCGAAGCCACCACATGCGGTAGCCAAAGACGATAAGCGCACAGAGCCCCGTGCCGAACGCCGCTAGCAGCAGCTGGTTGGCTAAACCGAAAAGCACGCCCATGTGGGCGTCAACGCCCCAGCGGGTCAGCTTAGCAATCAGAGGGAAGTCTTTAAATTTCACTCGATCGACGAGGGTAAATCCGTCCGGGTGAATGGATACGGCATCTACCCGCGTTGGCCAGCTGCGATCGATTTCTGTTACTGTCCAGGCGCTGCGGTCGTTTTTGGGCTGGCGTACTTCAAGCTTTGCTGCACCTAGACCCGCGCTTCGGGCAGAGGCAAGTACGCTGTCCCAGTCGGCATCGGGCGCATTGCCTTCTTTTGTGGCGGAGTTCCCTGTCATCGAGTGGTGAGCATGCTCTGCGTGGGGAGCAGTCTGCGGCATTTTAGCCAGCGTCACGTTAACCTGCGGCGTGAGCCAGCCGAGCTGCATGCGCAGGCTGTCAATATTGCTTCCCGCCCACTGAGACCAGGTTAACCCCGTGGCAGAAAAGAACAGCAGGCCAAGCGAAAGAGTGATTCCTGTTACTACGTGGCGATGCCGGGTCTTTGCCGAAGCGCCTTTGACCTGACGGACTTTACGGCGCGGGCGAGACGTCCACCATAGAAGTAACCCACCGAGCGCGGCGATCCAAAGCCAGGAGGCGGCCAGTTCGCTGTAGTTTCTGCCGACGCTTCCCAGCAGTAGATCGCGGTGCAGTCGATCGATAGCTGTTCTCAGGGGTAAAATGCCGCTGGTGCCGTAGACCGCCATATCGCCTTTTACCGCCAGCGTATACGGGTCGATAAAAATGGCTCGGGATTCAGACTCGCCGAGGGTAGGGGCGGTAAACTGTACGCGTGTGGTGTCAGTCGCCTCTGGGGCGGGGCGAACGGCATAAATTCTGGCGCTTTGCCCAGCGTATTCACGCGCGGAAGCGATTTGATCAGACAGCGGATTGGCTTCACCCTGTGGTTCAACTTCCAGCGCCTCGGCGTAGATCCAGCTTTCTAGCTGCGGGGTCAGAACGTACAGCGTTCCGGTCAGAGCGGCGATAAAAATAAAAGGTGCAACAAACAGACCGATGTAAAAATGTAGGCGGCGAATAAGGTCCAGCAGCGCTGATGGGGGCTGGGTGTGGGTCATGGGATCTCCACTGCAATAGGCGCGCATCCCTGACGCGAAGCAAATGAAACGAATGAGAATGATATCTTTTTGTTAATTTTGTGTAAATATTTTAGTTGATTTTAAGAGGGGAGGATAAGAGCTTTTTGGCAGGCTGTCGGGGGAGGCTAACACTCAATAAAAACGCCCGCCGTTTCCGGCAGGCGCTTTCATAAAAGGCTACGGGGAATCTTAGTTCATGCCGTATTTTTTAAGCTTCTTGCGCAGCGTACCGCGGTTGATGCCCATCATGGTCGCAGCGCGGGTTTGGTTACCGCGGGTGTACTGCATCACCATATCCAGCAGTGGCTGTTCTACTTCAGCCAGAACCAGTTCATAAAGATCGTTAACGTCTTGACCGTTAAGCTGAGCAAAGTAGTTCTTTAAAGCCTGTTTGACGGAGTCGCGCAGAGGCTTCTGCGTGATTTGATCCTGTGAGTTGACGGTAGCGACAGTTAATACATCAGAATTTACGCGTTGTTCGAACATGGTTCTGTTAGCTCTTCTATCTGGTTAGGCAAAATTTCAAAATATGCCCTCAATGCATCGAGTTGCTCATCGGCATCGTCAATGGCGTTGAAGGACCGTCGGAACTGGTCGTTGGGGACGTGCTCCTGTAAATACCAGGAAACGTGCTTACGTGCGATGCGAAGCCCTTTAACCGACCCGTAAAAGTCGTGCAGGGCGCTCACGTGCGCAGTTAACAAACGCTCCACCTCCTGCAGCGGCATAGGTGGAAGCACTTCCCCTGTGTCCAGGTAATGCTGGATTTCCCGGAAGATCCAAGGTCTTCCCTGAGCGGCCCGGCCAATCATCAGAGCGTCAGCTCCGGTGTAGTCCAGTACGGCTCTGGCTTTATGCGGGTCAGTGATATCTCCGTTAGCGATAACGGGGATACCGACATTCTGTTTTACAGCCTTAATGCTGTCGTATTCCGCTTCACCGTTAAACAGGCAGTGGCGCGTGCGGCCGTGAATCGTAATGGCCTGAATACCGCAGCGTTCAGCAAGCTGGGCTATCTCAATGCAGTTGCGCTGCTCGGGATCCCAGCCTGTGCGGGTTTTCAACGTGACCGGAACGTCAACAGCGTTGACGACGGCTCGGAGAATCCGCCCGATAAGCTCTGGATACTGCAACAGTGCAGATCCCGCCAGCTTGCGGTTAACCTTTTTGGCCGGGCACCCCATGTTGATGTCTATCAACTGAGCGCCGTTTTCCACGTTGATGCGTGCGGCCTGCGCCATATCGTCAGGGTCACACCCGGCGATTTGCACTGCCCGAATGCCGGGCTCATCAAAGTGAACCATACGCAGCTTTGACTTATCGGTTCGCCACACATCCGGATTGGAAGAGAGCATCTCAGATACCGTCATTCCGGCACCCATCGAGTGGCATAGCGTTCTAAACGGGCGATCCGTAATTCCCGCCATAGGGGCGGCAATTAAACGATTTGTCAACTCAAGATTACCAATGCGCATGGATAGTCAAACGACCATATGTATCTGCAAGGGCGCGTATATTACGCATTTTTTGGTTCAGATGAAAGGCCAAACTTTGAACAATTATCGACTAAAATCAAAGAAACCTGACCCCGATCGTGATGCGCAATATCTTTCATTTATTTTACAATAAGTTGTGTTTCGTTTATTCAGTAAAACTTTTTGCTACAGCTCGCCTCTTTTGTTAACGACACGTGTTGTGCGAGAGGCGGCCTGTTGACGTGTTAAAGGTTTCTGTCAGGCTTTTCTGACACCCGTTATGCGGCACCATTCCGCATTTTCCGCTACCGGATCCAGCGTAAAGAGTCCTTCGTAGGCGGCACAGACGTCCTGCGCCTGTGAGGCGAGAATTCCCGACAGCCCCAGATGCCCTTCGGCATTTGGCAGTTGGCTAATCAGCGGCGCCAGCTCTCTTAACGGCCCGGCGAGAATGTTAGCCACGACGACGTCTGCGCGCAGGTCGCTGGGCTGATCTTTTGGCAGATAGAGCTCTAGGCGCTCTGCAACGCCGTTGCGTTCCGCATTATCACGGCTGGCGAGTATCGCCTGCGGATCGATATCGATACCTATGGCTTTGGCTGCACCCAGCTTAAGGGCAGCGATGGCCAGAATGCCGGAACCGCAGCCGAAGTCGATCACGGTTTTACCCGCCAGATCCAGTCCGTCAAGCCATTGCAGGCACAGGGCAGTCGTTGGGTGGGTTCCGGTGCCGAAAGCCAGACCGGGGTCAAGCATGACGTTAACGGCGTTTTTATCGGGCACTTCGCGCCAGCTGGGGCAGATCCACAGGCGTTCGCCGAAGCGCATAGGGTGGAAGTTGTCCATCCACTCCCGCTCCCAGTCTTTGTCTTCCAGCTGTTCAATCTTATGAGCAAATCCTGTGCCGAACAGAGGATGCTGTTCCAGCATAGCGACGACGCTTTTCATGTCGGTTTCGGCATCATACAGGCCGATGACGTCAGTATCGCCCCACAGGCGGGTTTCCCCCGGCAGCGGTTCAAAAACCGGCACGTCGTGAGTATCCTGAAAGGTGACGGAGACGGAACCGCTTTCCACCAGCGCATCGCCGATGTCTTCGGCCTTGTCGCCAGAGGTGTTTAACTTTAACTGTATCCAGGGCATAGCGTTTCTCTTATTTTAAACTGACGGCGGAAGGATGCGCGCTGCGCTCTCCCACTACGTTGCCGATCAGGAAAGTGATAATTCCCAGTGCCAGCGAGGGCACAATGGGATGCAGTCCGTAGAAGGACAGACCTAGCGTCGCCATTACCGCGTAGCAGACTGCGCCACACACCATGGAACACAGTGCGCCGTAGGCGTTCGCCCGCTCCCAGTAAAGCCCAAGCACCAGCGGCCACAGGAACACGGCTTCCAGCCCGCCAAACGCCAGCAGGTTCCACCAGATGATCATTTCCGGCGGTCGCCAGGCGGCGAGAATAAGCAGCAGTCCCAGAATAAACGTGACCCAGCTTGAGATTCTGGCTAGCCGGCGATCGTTTTTCATCTGTTCCGGCTTTAGGCTGAGGTAGAGGTCTTTTACCAGCGTGGCAGAAGCCTGCAGCAGCTGTGCGTTAATCGTCGACATAATGGCGGCCAGCGGCGCGGCAAGGAAAATCCCTGCGGCGACGGGAGGCAGCACTTTAATCATCAGCGCCGGGATCACCTGATCGGGAATGGTCATGCCCGGCATCACGGCGCGGCCCAGAGCGCCTGCCAAGTGCATAGTAAACATCAAAATGGCGACGATAACCGTGCCGATGATAATGCCGCGGTGCACCGCTTTGCTGTCCTTGTAGGCGATACAGCGCACTGCGGTGTGCGGTAGGCCGATAACGCCAAAGCAGACGAGGATCCAGAACGAAGCCATAAACGGCAGGGAAAGAAAGTCGTCAGCACCCGTCGCGGAAAGCAGCTTTGGATCGATAGCTTCCAGTTTGTCGACAGCAGAGCCTAGGCCGCCCGCTGCATAGATAACGGCGACCAACAGTAGAATTGCACCCACCAGCATAACGACGCCCTGTAGTGCGTCATTTAGCACGCTGGCGCGAAAACCGCCGAAAGCGGTATACGCGGCAATAGTGGCACCGAAAATTAGCAGGCCGATGTCGTAGGGCACTCCGGCGGCGGTTTCCAGCAGCCGCGCGCCGCCGATAAACTGTACGGTCATGGCGCCAATAAAGGCCAACAGCAGGCTGATACTGGCGAACCAGACCAGCGCTTTGCTCTTATAGCGGGCGTAGAGCACGTCGTTAAGGGTGACCGCGTTGTAGCGCCGCGCCAGAATAGCGAACTTCTTACCCAGCACGCCCAAAGAAAGCCAGACCGCAGGTAGCTGGATCATCGCCAGCAGCACCCAGCCCAGCCCGTACTTATAGGCCGCGCCCGGCCCGCCGATAAACGAGCTGGCGCTGATGTAAGTTGCGGTCAGCGTCATGGCCAGAATAAATCCGCCCATCGAGCGGTCGCCGATGAAGTAATCGTTAAGAAAATTGCCTTTCTGGCGTTTGAGATAGGCATAGATAGACAGGCCAAACACCAGAAAAAGATAGGCGAGAAGCGGCAGAATAACGTCAAGCTGCATCGTCGTTATCCTCCAGCGGGATATCGCGGAAAATGAAGCGAACCGTAAGCCAGCACAGCAAAATAAAGATCAGGGGAACCAGCAGGCAGGCCATTTCAAACCAGTGAGGCAAGCCGGTGATTCCCTGCTGTGAATCCGGCAGGTAGGCGGCCAGCGACCAGGCAAGCAGATAGGCTAGCGTCAGCCATACCGCCCAGCGCGCTTCCTTATGGGCCTGAGTAAAGCGAGGATCCATAGTTGCGACTCCGTCATTGTCTGTCGGTGCGATTCATTTCCCGAGCGTTCAGCTCGGGAAGCGTAATAATCAAGGGATAGAATTGTACGGAAACGGAAGCGTTTGCACAGCACTATTTTAACGCGGGCGTCAGAAGCGAAATCTGCTTGAGGACGAACGAGTCGCCCTCTTTGTGCCAGCCTGCGGCGCTATTTTTCGTTGGGTGACCAGTCAGGGCTAAAGCCGCCGAGGGTAGGGTGATACATTTCGTCACCGCTGTGCTGGGTGAATTCGACGTTGAGGCGGTCTTCTCTTAGCCCCAGAATCTCCACACAGTCGTCGATAAGCCGCTTTGCCAGCGCCATCCTTTGTTCTGCCGGGCGGCCTTCACGGATGTCGCACATCAGAACAGAAACGCGCTCAAGATCGCCCTGTTCATTGACGGTGCGCCAAACGCCGCCGTCGCCGGTTTCCCGAATGGCGATGCTAATGCGGCGAATGTCCACCGTCATCATTTCGGTATAGGTCTGGCAGAGCCTTTTCGCTAACGCTTTTTTCTGTTCGGCATCGTAACTGCCGTTAACGTCTAGCTGTAAATAGGGCATAGTGTTCTCCTGAGAATGGCGTCCAAGTTTTCATTGTACGTTCTATCATCCGCTTTTCCACGGGTTAAATCGTGTTTAAAACGGCGGCTTAGAGGCAGCGCTTCTCGCCGCTGATATCTCAGTGTTTCAAGAGAGGAGAGCACCATGTCAGAGACTCAAATTGCGCACGGCCGCTGCCTGTGCGGTAGCGTCGGCATTACTGCGGGCAAAATGAGCCGTCACGTTGGTGCCTGCCACTGCGGGATGTGCCGAAAGTGGGGCGGTGGGCCCTTTTTAGCGGTGGATTGTGGTACAGAAGTCACGTTTAGCGGTGAAGAGCACATCGGCGTGTTTCGTTCATCGGAATGGGCCGAACGCGGGTTTTGCAAGATGTGCGGCACTAGCCTGTTCTATAGAATAGTGGATGGTCAGCAGTATGCCGTACCGATAGGGCTGTTTGACGATGCGGAAAGTCTCGTTTTCGATATTCAGGTCTTTATTGACCGCAAGCCAGACTATTACAGCTTTGTCGGTGAGATGCAGATGATGACCGAGGCCGAGGTTATTGCCATGTACGCTCCGCCGGATAAAACGTAGCCTGAGAAAATAAAAAACGCCGGAAATTAATCTTCCGGCGTTTTGTGATGACAGTCGGTTTACAGCGACTTACTTCTCGTGCATGCCCAACATTTTTTCCAGATAGTGGATGTTGGTGCCGCCTTTTTCAAAGCCTTTGTCTTCCATAATGCGCATTTGCAGGCTGACGTTGGTTTTGATGCCGTCGATAATCAGCTCAGCCAGGGCGTTTTTCATGCGTGAAATAGCCACTTCGCGGGTTTCCCCGTAGGCGATAAGCTTGCCGATCATTGAGTCATAGTACGGCGGCACGGTGTAGCCAGCGTAAATGTGAGACTCCCAGCGAATACCGAAACCGCCCGGCGCGTGGAAGCGGGTAATTTTACCCGGCGACGGCAGGAAGTTGTTCGGATCTTCTGCGTTGATACGGCACTCGATAGCGTGGCCTTTAACGTGAATGTCCTGCTGCTTCAGAGACAGCTTCTGACCGTCGGCGACGCGCAGCTGCTCTTTGATCAGGTCTACGCCGGTGATCATTTCGGTAACCGGGTGCTCAACCTGAATACGGGTGTTCATCTCAATGAAGTAGAACTCGCCGTTTTCATATAGGAACTCAAACGTACCCGCGCCGCGATAGCCGATTTCAATACAGGCTTTAGTACAGCGCTCGCCGATGTTGCGGCGAACCTCTTCGGTAATGCCGGGTGCTGGCGCTTCTTCCACCACTTTCTGGTGGCGGCGCTGCATCGAACAGTCGCGCTCGGCCAGATAGACCGCGTGGCCCTGACCATCAGCCATAACCTGAATTTCGATATGGCGTGGGTTCTCAAGGAATTTCTCCATGTACACCATGTCGTTGTTGAAAGCGGCTTTCGCTTCCGCACGGGTCATGATGATGGACTCTTCCAGCTCTTTTTCACCGCGCACGACGCGCATGCCGCGACCGCCGCCGCCGCCAGAGGCTTTGATAATGACCGGATAGCCAATCTGGTTGGCCAGCTCGCGGTTTCTTACCATGTCGCCGTCAAGGGGGCCGCCGGAACCGGGAACGCAGGGAACACCAGCCTTTTTCATCGCATTGATGGCTGAAACTTTATCGCCCATGATGCGAATAGTATCGGCTTTAGGTCCGATAAAGATAAAGCCGGAACGCTCAACCTGCTCGGCAAAGTCAGCGTTTTCTGACAAAAAGCCGTAGCCGGGGTGGATCGCGTCGGCACCGGTAATTTCTGCCGCTGCAATCAGCGCCGGAATGTTCAGGTAGCTCTTGGTTGACTGAGCCGGGCCGATGCAGACGGTTTCGTCTGCCAGCAGCACGTGCTTTAAATCGCGGTCAGCGCTGGAGTGAACCGCAACGGTTTTAATACCCAGCTCTTTACAGGCGCGCAGAATACGCAGCGCGATCTCGCCGCGGTTTGCGATGACAACTTTCTCAATCTTGCCCATTTTTTTAGACATAAGCTCGCCTCGTTACTCAATGATGACGAGCGGCTCGTCAAACTCCACCGGTTGCCCGCTTTCCAGCAGGATGGCCTTAACGACGCCCGCTTTGTCGGCCTCGATTTGGTTCATCATCTTCATGGCTTCAACGATGCACAGCGTATCGCCAACGGCCACAGTCTGGCCGACTTCGATGAAGGCCTTAGCGTCTGGGCTCGGGGTACGGTAGAAGGTGCCAACCATTGGTGAGCGAACAACGTGACCGCTGATTGCGGCAGGCGCGGCTTCAGCAGGCGCAGCGGCGGCAGGTGCCGCTGCTTGAGCGACGGGTGCAGGCTGAGGAATCGCGTACTGTTGAATAGGGGCGGCGTAGCTGCCCGCAACGGGGCCGCGGCTGATGCGAACAGACTCTTCGCCTTCAGAGATTTCCAGCTCATTAATGCCAGATTCTTCAACCAGTTCGATCAGCTTTTTAATCTTACGAATATCCATAGGTATGATTCCGTATTCTCTCGTGTGTAAATGGGAAAACGTTATTGCAAGCGACGAACAGCCGCCTGCAGGGCAAAGTCGTAGCCGTCAGCGCCGAGACCACAAATGACGCCCACCGCAATATCGGAAAGATAAGAGTGGTGTCGGAAAGGCTCTCGAGCGTGAACGTTAGACAGGTGAATTTCGATAAACGGGATACTGACGGCCAGCAGCGCATCGCGCAGGGCTACGCTGGTATGAGTAAACGCGGCCGGATTGATAAGAATAAAATCCACCGCGCCGCGTGCCTGATGCACGGCGTCAATCAGAGCGTGTTCGGCGTTGGATTGAAAGTGAGAAAAATCGACGCCCAAGCGTTCAGCTTCACCCGCTAGGCGATTGACAATATCAGTCAGCGTCGTATGCCCATATTTTTCGGGCTCGCGCGTCCCCAGCAGATTAAGGTTGGGGCCGTTTAACAGCAAAATGTGCGCTTTTTTCGTCATTGTGCTGATATCTCCGGCAATAAGAAACTAATCGCTAAAAATAACCTGATGCGTATCAATTGTCACCTTTCTTATGTAGGAAATTGACGGTAGCGACAAAATTAAAGTGCGCCATTATAACGATATCGCCGAAATTAGCAGCCTTTTACTGGTCTTATCAGCGAAGATTTACGGTAAGGCCTCAGGTTCATACGGGGTAGTTGTGCCAACGGAAGATAAAAAGTGTTGTATTATCTATAGGTTAGCCAGATTGCCACGTTTCAGTGATAGCGTCCTTTGCCGTTAATTATTGTAGAATTTTACTCAATTGCCACTTAGAGCGTTGCTTTTAGAGGAAGTTCGCATTGGAGAAGGCGTGTTTCCGCTTTTGTGACTGTGCGCACTTTCGGTGCGAAAAGGCGAAATACCCTCTTTCAGCCGATGTTTGTACAGGCTGAAAGAGGCGGTGATGTGAATTAGCGGACGTTAACCAAGACCCGTCCGGTAATTTTCCCATCCATGAGGCTGTTAGCCGCTTTGACAACTTCATCCAGACCTATTTCGCTGGTGGCGCGCTGATAGAAGCTTTCCGGCAGAAGTTCACTCAGGCGTTGCCATGCCTTCAGGCGGCGATCCTGCGGCGTCATGACGGAGTCTACACCCTGTAGGCGAACGTTTCTCAGGATAAACGGCATCACGGTGGCGGGCAGTTGGAAGCCACCGGCAAGGCCACAGGCGGCTACGGTGCCGTTATAGTTCATTTGGGCGATCACTTTGGCCAAAATGCTGCCGCCGACGACGTCTACTGCGCCAGCCCAGCGCTGTTTTTCCAACGGCTTGGCGGGCTCTTCAAAGCTGTTACGTTCAAGAACCAGACCAGCGCCGAGAGAAAGCAGGTACTCGGCGTTGTGCACACGACCGCTGACGGCGGAAACCTGATAGCCCAACTGGTGCAGTAGCGCCACGGCAATGCTGCCGACGCCGCCGCTGGCACCGGTAACCAGCACTTCACCGCTCTGCGGCGTTACGCCACCGTCTTCCAGCGCCATAACGCACAGCATGGCGGTGAGCCCCGCAGTACCGATAATCATTGATTTACGCTGATCCAATCCTTTCGGAATAGGGATAAGCCAGTCACCGTTGACGCGAGCCTGCTGAGACAGGCCGCCCCAGTGCGTTTCTCCCACGCCAAAGCCCGTCAATAGGACGCTTTGACCTGGTTGAAAGCGGGGATCGTCGCTTGTGTGCACTGTACCGGAAAAGTCGATGCCCGGAATCATGGGGAAATCGCGGATGATTTTGCCTTTACCGGTAATAGCCAGTGCGTCTTTGTAGTTAATGCTGGACCAGTTGATATCGACGGTGACGTCTCCTGCTGGAAGCTGCTCAAGGGAAACCTCTTTTACTGTTCCCTGAGTCTGCCCGTCGTGCTGTTCGAGAATGAGTGCTTTAGCCATAAGTCTTACCTGATCGCGTTTATGGGTAGAATAATAGCGGCCCATCGCTTTTTGCGCGCCGTTGCCGGAACGTGTCAAATCCGATGGGTACAAAATGTATAAAAACCGTATCGGTACGGTTGCATTATTCGCTTTTGTCTCTGTGGACGCAATGCGTTATGCGGAAGTGTCGGTTTGTTGACGCGTCAAGCATACTTTGATTTGCTCCTTGGCGAGCTTATAAAGCTCAGGAAATGAGCTCTAGCTCAAACTTCACTTTCTGTTGTTGCGAATATGCGTTGCGAATATGCGTTGCGAATATGCGTTGTGAATACGCGTCGTGAAGTCATGAGAGCGATATACCTCACCTTTTCCTTTCTGATGCGTTTTTACCCGTGCAGATATGGCCTTTTTTACTCAAAAGGGTGAAGTGCGTCGGAAAATATGTCCTCAAAATGTATCTATAGGGTGTTGTGCCAACAAAAATAGAATTAACTGTTAAGATATATGAGGCGCAGGGAAGCGAAGGCTCATTTCCTGTCCGGTTTTCTTTTTATTGTCTGTGTTATGGCTTATGGGTGGACGCGAAGACGCGACACTGACGTTTATTTTTATGCAGTAGATAAATTGCTATGGGAATGAGATTTACCGCCAGACTGTCCGTTTTTATGTCCATACTGGTGTTTCTAACCGTATTACTGGCGCTGCTGACGAGTGTTCTGAGCGTTTATCTGGTCGGTGGAAACAAGATGGACAGCCACTGGCAGCCGCTAATAGAGACTGCAGATCGGGCGCTGACCAGCCAGTCCGAGGCTGTCTACAGCTACGGATTGCCGACAGTTATGTCGGCGACCGGCGCGAGCCGTCTAGCGATTACTGACGCGCAGGGAAAGGCGATTTACTCTCACCATATCGACGCTCATCTTAACTTCTGGCGTCATTTTCATACTGAAAGCAGTACTGACATAGAGTTAGACAACCATCCGGGATTTACGCTGCATATCACCTATGCGGACCCTATTTTAAGCACGCTGTTTTCTCTGCCGTTTTTCCTGTCCGTTATGGCTGTGGTTTCTCTTATTGTTGTCATTGTCTTTTTGTGGTTGCGGTGGCTTAAGCGTCAGTTCAAAGGGGTTGAGCTGCTGGAGGCGCGCGCGTGGCGTATTCTGTCCGGCGAGCGAGAAGACGCCATGGCTGTTGACGTTCGCGAGTGGCCCGTTCACGCCAGTGCGGCGATCGATCGCCTGCTGATGGAGCTGAAGAATATGGGCGAGGAGAGAGTCAGGGTCGATAAGCTGATTCGCTCTTTTGCCGCGCAGGACGCGCAAACTGGTCTGAATAACCGGCTATTTTTTGACAATCAGCTGGCAACCCAGTTGGAAGAGCCCGGCGCCCACGGCGTAGTGATGATTGTGCGCCTGCCGGAGCTGGAGTTACTGGTGGAGGAGTACGGTAACGCGGTGGTTGACGATCTGCTGTACATGCTGGTCAACATGCTGTCTACCTTTATTATGCGCCATCCCGCAGCGCTGCTGGCGCGCTATTTCAGTAACGACTTTAGCGTTATTTTACCCCATCGCTCTCTGAAAGATGCTGACGGTATTGCCGCCCAGTTAGTTAGCGCCATTGATAGCCTGCCGCTGCCTCCAAATGTCGAGAAAGACAGCCTGATCCACATTGGCGTTTGCGGCTATCAGGGAGGGCAGTCGCCGGAACAGATTATGGACAATGCTGAACATGCCGCGAGGGCTGCTGTACTGCAAGGAGGCAACAGCTGGTTTATTTATGAAAATCAGACTGCGCCTCTGGTTAGAGGCAGCGTTTGCTGGCGTACTCTGCTAGAGCAAACTCTATCCCGCGGCGGGCCAAATATTTACTACAAGCCAGCGGTGACAGTAGATAATGTACTGAGCCATCGGGAAATGCTGTTGCGCATCAAAGACGGTGATGACGAGCTTCAACCCGCCGAGTTTATGCCGCTGATTCAACAATTTGGTATGGCAGAAAGGTTCGACCGAATGGTACTGAGTAAAACTTTGCCGCTGTTGGACTGCTGGCCAGAAGATACCATTGCGGTTTCGATCACTGTCGACTCGCTGCTAAAACACTCCTTCCAGATTTGGCTGCGCGATCATCTGCTGGAAAGAGAAAAATCGGCGCGAAAGCGAATTATATTTGAACTTGCAGAGGCAGACGTTTGTCAATATAGCGACCGACTGCGGCCGGTTATTCGACTGCTGCATGGATTAGGATGCCGTCTGGGCGTTGTTCAGGCGGGCTTAACCGTGGTGAGTAGTTCGATGTACGTGAAGTCTATACCTGTGGAGGTGATTAAGCTCCACCCTGGGCTGGTGCGTAATATTGACAAACGTCCTGAGAATCAGCTGTTTGTCGATAACCTGATGGCCGCCTGTGAGGGGACATCCGTGGTGGTGATGGCCGCTAGCGTGAGAACGCGCGCCGAGTGGGAAACTCTGCTTTCTCGCGGCGTAGTTGGCGGGCAGGGTGAGTTTTTTGCTTCGCCTAAGCCGATACCCTACTTCAAAGAAAAAAATAGTCGACAAAATCGTCAATTTTAACTCTGAAATGTGTGCGGTTTTCACGTAGAATAGAGCGCCTTGCTTATTCCTGTTTGGTTCGAGGCCGTTCTGTCCTTTGCATCGGCCAATTTGTCAGGTTAAAAAGTTTAAAAAACGCTTGCCGCATTAGGCGGCAGGCGAATTGAGTTCACGCGAAATGCCCGAAAGGCGCGCACGCTGATGCGCCCTGTTGCCTTTTTCGCGTGGTTGGTAAAGTAGGCGGATTCACAGTTCGTCTCAGCTTGCAGGATTACTCTCAAGTATGTTTAAGAAATTTCGCGGCATGTTTTCCAATGACCTGTCTATCGACTTGGGCACGGCAAACACCCTTATTTATGTAAAAGGGCAGGGCATCGTACTGAATGAGCCCTCCGTTGTTGCCATTCGTCAGGATCGTGTCGGTACGCAAAAGAGCGTCGCGGCAGTAGGTCATGAAGCCAAGCAGATGCTGGGGCGTACGCCGGGCAATATCTCTGCTATTCGCCCCATGAAGGACGGCGTGATCGCCGACTTCTTCGTTACGGAAAAGATGCTTCAGCACTTTATTCGTCAGGTTCACAGCAACAGTATTCTTCGCCCAAGCCCGCGCGTGCTGGTTTGTGTGCCGGTTGGCGCAACACAGGTTGAACGTCGTGCAATTCGCGAATCCGCTCAGGGAGCAGGCGCTCGTGAAGTGTATCTGATTGAAGAGCCAATGGCAGCGGCGATTGGCGCTGGCCTACCCGTGTCTGAAGCAACCGGTTCAATGGTTGTCGACATCGGCGGCGGTACGACCGAAGTGGCGGTTATTTCTCTTAACGGCGTGGTTTACTCCTCTTCCGTGCGCATCGGCGGCGACCGTTTTGATGAAGCTATCATCAACTATGTGCGCCGTAACTACGGCTCACTGATCGGTGAAGCCACCGCAGAGCGCATTAAGCATGAAATCGGCTCTGCCTATCCGGGTGACGAAGTCCGCGAAATCGAAGTTCGCGGGCGTAACCTAGCAGAGGGTGTACCGCGCGGCTTTACCCTGAACTCAAACGAGATTCTGGAAGCGCTGCAGGAGCCGCTGGCGGGCATCGTTAGTGCGGTAATGGTGGCGCTGGAACAGTGTCCTCCAGAACTGGCATCAGACATTTCTGAGCGCGGTATGGTATTGACCGGCGGCGGTGCGCTGCTGCGCAATCTTGACCGCCTGCTGATGGAAGAAACCGGTATTCCGGTCGTTGTCGGCGAAGACCCGCTTACCTGCGTAGCGCGCGGTGGCGGTAAGGCGTTGGAAATGATCGATATGCACGGCGGCGATCTGTTCAGCGAAGACTGATTTCTATCGCGTTCTATGACAGTGAAAGCGTCTCGCTTTGTCTATAGCATCACTCAGGTCCCGTTAAGGCTGCCTGAGTGATGGCGTATCTGACCGACCATTGGGTTTTGCCGTTTATTCAACCCGTCGGGCTGAAAGGGCGCTTTCTCTGCTTTCTAAAGAAAGTGAGAGTCAGATTGTCCCTGCCAAAGGTGCGTAAGCTTCCTTCCTGTCGACAAGGATAATGCCAACGATATGAAGCCTATTTTCAGCAGAGGGCCATCCTTACAGCTACGCCTTATTCTGGCCGTCGTCATGGCGATAAGCCTGATTATTGTTGATAGCAAGCTCAGCGTATTTTCTAAAGTGCGCAGCTATCTGGATACGGCCATTAGTCCCTTCTTTTTCGTGGCGAACGGCCCGCGAGACGTTCTTGACGGCGTTTCCGACACGCTTGCGTCAAGAGAAGATCTCCAGAAAGAGAACCAGCGCCTGCGGGAAGAGATGCTGTTAAAGAGCAGCGATCTGCTATTGCTCGGTCAGCTTCGGCAGGAAAACGAGCGTCTGCGCGAACTGCTGGGATCCCCGCTGCGCGGCGATGAACACAAGATGATTACTCAGGTGCTGTCTACGGAGTCCGATCCTTACAGCTATCAGGTCGTTATCGACAAAGGCTTTCAAGACGGTGTCTATGAAGGCCAGCCGGTGATCAATGATAAAGGGGTCGTCGGTCAGGTTGTAGCAGTAGCCCGCAATACTAGCCGCGTTTTACTCATCTGTGACACCTCTCACTCACTTCCCATTCAGGTGCTGCGTAACGATATTCGCGTTATTGCTATGGGGGCGGGCTGTACCGAAGATTTACAGCTTGAATACCTACCGCGAGATACCGACATTCGGGTTGGCGACGTTCTGGTGACGTCTGGCCTGGGCGGCCGGTTCCCTGAAGGCTATCCGGTAGCCGTTGTCTCTTCTGTAGCGATTGACGATCAGCGCGCCAGCACGGTGATTCAGGCGCACCCAACGGTGGCTTTGCAGCGTCTGCGTTACCTGCTACTGCTTTGGCCGACCGATCGCGATGGCGAAACGCCGCTCCCACCAGAAGAGGTCAGGCGCATTGCTAAAGAGCGGCTGCGCCAGATGATGCCGCAGGTATTACCGCCTGAGTCTGAACCGCCGACGCCACCGTCTAACGCGACACCGCCTACTGCCGTGCCGTCTCCTACACCAGCGCCGGCTCCAGTCCGCTCTAACCGAGGAGCGCGATGAATAACAGCTACCAGGGCTCGGGCCGCTGGATTATCTGGCTGTCCTTTATCGTGACGCTGATACTGCAAACCATGCCGTGGCCGGAAGAGCTTTACCTGTTTAGGCCTTCTTGGGTGATGCTGATTCTGGTGTATTGGGTGATGGCGCTGCCGCACCGCATTAACGTGGGCACCGCTTTTATTCTGGGGCTGCTTTGCGATCTCACTCTAGGCGCCACGCTTGGGGTGCGGGGATTAGCGCTAGGAATCGTTGCCTACGTGGTTGCCTTTCGCTGCCAGCAGCTTCGCAATCTGGCGCTTTGGCAGCAGGCGCTGGTCGTTGTGCTGCTGTCGCTGGTGATGGAGATTATCGTCTTCTGGGGCGAGTTTTCCGTTCATGACGTGGCCTTCAGGCCGGAAATACTGTGGAAAAGCCTGATCAACGGCCTGCTCTGGCCGTGGCTGTTTCTGCTAATGCGTAAACTACGTCGGCGCTTCGCCGTCAGATGAGGGCCGCATGACACCATCAATTTATCTTTCTTCCGCTTCCCCACGCCGTCGCGAGCTTCTGGGATGCTGAATGTTTCCTTTGAGCGCGTAAGCGTTGACGTCGAAGAGTGCCGCGAACCGGGGGAAACCCCGCTGGATTACGTTTGTCGTTTGGCTCAAAGTAAAGCTCAGGCTGGCGTAGCGGTAGCCGAGCAGGATCTCCCTGTACTGGGGGCGGACACCATCGTCGTTTTGGACGGTGAAGTGCTGGAAAAACCCCAAGACGCGCAGCATGCTGCCAAGATGCTTCGCTCTCTTTCACAGCGTCAGCACCGGGTGATGACGGCCATTGCGTTTGCAGATCGACAGCGCGTGATGTGCGACGTTGTCGTTACCGATGTGACATTCTGCCGCCTGAGTGAGCAGGATATCGCGCAGTATATCGCCAGCGGTGAGCCGATGGACAAAGCCGGAGCCTACGGTATCCAAGGGCTGGGCGGCGCATTCGTTCGGGCAATTAACGGCAGCTATCATGCGGTTGTCGGCCTTCCTTTAGTAGAAACCCGCGAGCTTTTGGAGGCGTTTTTACTGGCGCAGTCAGGCCCTCTTCATCAGGAGTCAACATGACGGCAGAGCTTTTGGTTAACGTAACTCCTTCAGAAACCCGCGTTGCCTTTATTGAAGGCGGGATTTTGCAGGAAGTGCATATCGACCGCGAATCCAAGCGCGGTATCGTGGGCAATATTTATAAGGGGCGCGTCAGTCGCGTGCTGCCGGGAATGCAGGCGGCCTTTATCGATATTGGTCTTGATAAAGCCGCCTTTCTTCACGCCTCTGATATCATGCCTCATACCGAGTGTATTGCAGACAACGAGCAAAAGCAGTTCCACGTTCGCGACATTACCGAACTGGTTAGTCAGGGGCAGGATCTGGTAGTGCAGGTGGTTAAAGATCCTTTGGGCACAAAGGGCGCACGACTGACAACGGATATTACCCTGCCTTCCCGCTATCTGGTATTTATGCCCGGCGCTGCGCACGTTGGCGTGTCTCAGCGGATTGACAGTGAAGATGAGCGTGAGCGCCTTAAGCAGATTGTTGCGGAATACTGCGATGAGCAGGGCGGATTTATTATCCGAACCGCAGCTGAAGGCGTCGGCACTGAGGAGCTGGCTCAGGACGCGGCCTTTCTAAAGCGCCTGTGGAATAAAATTATGGAGCGCAAGAGCCGCAGCGCCACTAAAAATATGCTCTACGGCGAGCTGGCTCTGACGCAGCGCGTGCTGCGCGACTTTGTCGGCGAATCGCTGGACAGGATCCGGGTTGACTCCCGTCTGACCTACGATTCTCTGATTGAGTTTACCGCTGAGTTTATGCCGCAAATCACCAATAAGCTGGAGCACTACGTTGGCAAACAGCCGATTTTCGATCTCTATGACGTAGAAAATGAAATTCAGCGCGCCATGGATCGCAAAGTGGAGCTGAAGTCCGGCGGCTACTTGATTATCGACCAGACGGAAGCCATGACCACCATTGACATTAATACCGGTGCGTTTGTTGGCCATCGCAATCTGGATGAAACCATCTTTAACACCAACATTGAGGCGACTCAGGCTATCGCTCGCCAGCTTCGGCTGCGAAACCTTGGGGGGATCATCATTATCGACTTTATCGATATGGCGAATGAAGATCACCGACGCCGCGTGTTGCACTCTCTCGAGCAGGCGCTGTCTAAAGATCGCGTCAAAACAGGTCTCAACGACTTCTCGGCGCTTGGGCTGGTGGAAATGACCCGCAAACGCACGCGGGAAAGCCTTGAGCACGTGCTGTGCGGTGAATGCCCAAGCTGCCGAGGGCGCGGGCGTGTGAAAACCGTCGAGACGGTTTTGCTATGAAATTCTGCGTGAAATCGTGCGCGTTCACCACGCGTACGACGCTAATCGCTTCTTGGTCTATGCCTCCGTTGACGTCGGTGAGGCGTTAAAAAGCGAAGAGTCTTACTCTGTGGCTGAAGTCGAACTGTTTGTTGGAAAACAGGTTAAAATACAGGTAGAACCGCTGTACAACAGAGAGCAGTTTGACGTCGTCATGATGTAGCCATAATGCAGCGTCAAAAAGCAGTGAAAGGGTTGTGGGAGAATCTGTAGCAGCTATGTCTTGCCATAGTGCTGCGACAGGTAGCTAAGCCGCTGTGCGGCTGCCGCAGGGGGAACGATGGGGCGAAGTAGCCGCATAGTGTTGAAGATGACCATCGCGCTTTTGGTGCTGCTAACGCTGGCAGTCGGAGCGCTGCGCCTGATGTTGCCCCGCATCAACGACTATCGTGAGCCTATTCTTGACACAGTTTCCCGTATGACGGGGATCCCCACTGAAGTCGCGCACATGGAAGGGCAGTGGGAGATGTTTGGCCCGACCCTTGAGCTGCGCCAGCTTTCTCTAAAAACCGATATCGGTGAAATCAGCGCTCAACGGGTCACCGTTGCCCTTGACGTTTGGGCTTCGCTGGTCAATTTTCGCTGGCAGTTTCGCGACTTAACCTTCTACCGCGTGAAGGGAGATCTCGACTATACGGCAGACGCCTCTTCAGATACCGACAAACCGGCGTCCAGTGGAAGCGCGGCGCTGGAAAACATGTTCCTCAAACAGTTTGACCACTTTATTCTGCGCGACAGCCAGCTCTCTGTTCTTGGCGCGTCCGGCGAACGTATTTCTCTGAGCATCCCAAAACTGGACTGGCTGAACGGCCGCAAGCGCCACCGCGCCGAAGGGCAGATTGGCGTTTCGACAGCCGATGGGCCGCACGGCATGCTAAAAGTGCGCTTCGACCTGCGGGATGGCGCTGAGCTGATGGACAACGGAACCGTCTACCTACAGGCCGACGATGTGAACGTGCTGCCGTGGCTAAGCCACTGGTTTAAGGCCAATACCGGATTTGACGACGCTCGCTTTAGCCTGGAAGCGTGGCTGTCCGTGCAGGCGGGTCAGGTTAACGGCGGCGATCTGCTGCTTGGAAAAGGCAGCGCCAACTGGCATAAGGGCGATGAACAGCACCGCTTAGACGTTGAAAAGCTGGCGGTGCGAGTGATGCGGCAAGATGACGGATGGCGGCTGGATGCCCCCTCGTTGAATCTGAAAACAGACGGTGAAGACTGGGCGAAAGGCGGCCGCGTAAGTCTGTTCTGGCAGCCTGAGCGGATCGGCGTTGGTGGTGATCGGGTGGAGCCACTGCTGCGCATTCGTGCTGAGTCTTTGGATCTGGAGCGCATCAATCCTCTACTGCCGATGTTCAGCTTTTTACAGCCTGACGCGCTCGACGTTTGGCTAAAGATCCAGCCGAAAGGGGATTTAGCCCGTCTGGCACTGGATATTCCCCTTAAGCAGCCTGATAACATTCGCTTTGACGGCCGGTGGAAAAACGCAAGCTGGCAGCCGTGGAAACAGGTGCCGGGGGGCGATCGTGCGGATATTGAAGTTGCGGGAAGCGCTTCTGGCGGCACGGTTAAGGTGACTCTGGATCAGAGCACGCTGCCCTATGAAAGCATGTTTCGCGCACCGCTGCTTGTGGATCAGGCTCGTGCCACAGTCCACTGGCTTTACGGGACGGATGAGTTTCGGCTGTGGGGCGACGATATTGACGTTCAGGCCAAGTCTTTGTGGGCTAACGGCGGTTTTAGCTACCGTCAGGGGGATGGGGACGAGCCCTGGCTTAGCATTCTGGCGGGCATTCGCGTCTACGACGCTGGGGACGCCTGGCGCTATTTCCCTGAGCCGCTGATGGGAACGCCGCTGGTTAACTATCTTTCTTCCGCCATTGTGGCCGGTAAGTCTGATAACGCGACGCTGATTTTTAACGGCGATCCGCACCATTTTCCCTATCCGAAAAATGACGGTCTGTTTGAAGTGTACGCTCCCCTGACTGACACGGTGTTTAAGTTTCAGCCGACCTGGCAGCCGCTGAGCGACATGACCATCAATCTGAACTTTATTAACAGCGGCCTATGGATGCACGCCCCTTCAGCCATGCTGGGCAAAGTGAACGGCGCCAATATCGATGCTGTTATTGCCGACTTCCACGAAGGTCAGCTGAACATTAACGCTCAGGTAAGCGGGCAGGGGCCTGACGTTCGCGACTACCTGAAGCAGTCTCCCTTAAAGAATACTGTAGGCTCCGCGCTGGATGAAGTGGATATCAGCGGCGGCGTCAGCGGGCGGCTGAATCTGGATATCCCTCTGGACGGCAGGCAGGCTCACGCTAGCGGTGTAATCGATTTGAAAGATAACCGATTACACATTAAGCCTATCGACAGCGTGATGGAAAAAGTAAGCGGTCGCTTCCGTTTTGACGACGGCAATCTCATCAGTGAACCTCTGCGCGCCGAGTGGTTTAAGCAGCCGATTGGCCTGAAGTTTTCTACACGTCAGGGAGCAAAAGACTATGCCATTAAGGTGGGGGTTGACGGGAACTGGGCGGTCGCCAAGCTGCCGTGGCTGCCTGCGGACGCGGCGAAACAGCTCTCTGGCAGCGCTCGTTGGAAAAGCGATGTCGACATTACGTTGCCGCAAAAAGGGCTCCCCAGATACAACGTGACGCTCACTGGCGATCTTAACGGAGTAAGCAGTCGCTTACCCGCCCCGTTGAACAAGCGAAGCGGCAGCGCGCTGCCGGTCAGCCTGAAAGCTAAAGGGGATACGATAGGATTCGATCTGGAAGGGCTTATTGCCGGCAATCAGGCGGTAAACAGTCGCTGGTCGTTGGGGAAAAAGCAGGTTCAGCTAAACCGGCTTGCATGGCGGATGGGTAGCCGGAAAACGCCGCCACTGCCAGCAGACTCTCGGCTAGAGGTGCAACTGCCTGCAGTGGACGGCGAACGCCTAATGGGGCTGCTGTCGCCGCTGTCCGGTTCTGGCAGTAAAGAGGGCGATGTCGGAGTGGCTTTTACCCTGCCGTCTCGATGGGTAATCCACTCGCCACAGCTTGAGCTAGCGGGGCAGTATTGGCGCGATCTCACGGTTGAGGTTAATCGCGAAGCTAGCACAAGGCGCGTCGTGGTTAACGGTAAGGAGATCCGCGCGAATCTGACGATGGACAGCGGTCAGCCGTGGCAGGCTAACCTTGACTATGTCTACTTCAATCCTAAGTCCAACCTGTTTTCTACTGATAGCGGTGGTGCCTCTGCCTCTTCCTCGCCAGGAGCGAAAAGCCCAACGCCTTCGTTTAGCGGGCACTTCCCTCGTTTGCCGCGTATCGCAGTGCGCTGTAAGGAGTGCTGGGTGGCCGGCCAGCGTTTAGGCCAGGTGGATGCGGATTTGCTCTTTCGCGGCGATAACTTAAGCGTGACAAACGGGCTGGTAGATACTGGAAACGCCCGACTGACGTTTACCGCAGACTGGCTGCGCTCCCCGGGAGGTTCAGCGACCCGCTTTGACGGTAAGCTTTCCGGTAAGCGCATCGATCGCACAATGAGCTACTTCGGCGTCTATACGCCGCTGAAGGACTCGCCGTTCGACGTGGAGTTTGACCTGAACTGGCAGGGAGACCCTTGGGCGCCGCAGATCAATACGCTAAACGGGCACACGATGGCTAAGCTTGGCAAAGGTCAGGTTGACAATGCGGGCGGGCATACGGGACAGCTTCTGAGGCTATTGAGTTTTAACGCGTTGCTGCGCAAGCTGCAGTTTGATTTCCGCGATACCTTTGGTAAAGGTTTTTACTTTGATACTATCAGCGGTAGCGTCGTGTTATCGAACGGCGTAGCAAAAACCGACGACTTGTTAATAAACGGACTGTCTGCGGACATTGCGGTCGACGGCAAGGTTGACTTTGTTCAGCACCGCCTTGCGCTTAACGCCGTCGTCGCGCCGGAGATTTCCGCCACCGTTGGCGTTGCTACTGCCTTTGTCGTTAACCCAATAGCCGGCGCGGCAGTGTTTGCCGCCAGTCAGGTGCTGGCACCGTTGTGGAATAAGATTTCGCTGATACGTTATAGAATTGATGGTGATTTAGACGAGCCGGTCGTGCACGAAGTGTTGCGACAGCCAAAGGGAGACCCGAATTAATGAAAAGCGCCAACGTGGCTTTGTTACAGCTGTGCAGTGGAGAGAATATTCGCGCTAACCTAGCGCAAATTGAGCAGCAGATTAAGCAGTTAAAACCTCACGTGAAGCTCGTGATTACACCAGAGAATGCGCTGCTGTTTGCTGACACCCAGACCTATTACAAGCACTCAGAAACGGAAGGGACGGGGCCGCTGCAGGACGCTATCCGCGAAATGGCAGTGCGCTACGGTGTGTGGATCCTAGTGGGATCGATGCCGCTTATCAGCCGTGAAAACCCAGAACGCCTAACTGCCAGCAGCCTGCTGTTTGACGATAAGGGCGAACTGAAAGCGCGTTACGATAAAATGCACATGTTTGACGTAGACGTTGCGGACAGCCACGGCCACTACTGTGAATCTGATACCTACGACTACGGTCAGCACCTGACGGTAGTGGATACGCCAGTTGGTCGCCTGGGCATGACGATTTGTTACGATCTGCGTTTTCCTGGCCTGTTTCAGGCGCTGCGGGATCGCGGGGCTGACATTATTTCCGTTCCGGCAGCCTTTACTCGCGTAACCGGTGAAGCGCACTGGGAAATCCTACTGCGCGCCAGAGCCATTGAAAACCAGTGCTGGATACTTGCTCCGGCACAGGTTGGTCGTCACGGCGCGACCCGTCGCACCTGGGGGCACACAATGGCGATTGACCCGTGGGGCAGCGTCGTGGGCATTAATCCTGATGCGGTTGAAGGCATCAAAGTGCGGGTCGACACCAGCGGTTTGCCTAAGCTGCGTGAGCAGATGCCGCTGATGAAACACAATCGTTTCGACCCAGTGCTTAAAGCGGCGGTAAAGAAAGGTGAATAACGCTATGAATCTTACTCTGGTCAGTGAGCAGCTGCTTACGGCCAATCGGTTAAGCCATCAGGATCTCTTTGACGTGCTGGGGCAAATGACCACGCGTCGTTTGGACTATGCCGATCTTTACTTTCAGTCCAGCTATCACGAGTCGTGGGTGATAGAAGATCGGATTATTAAAGAGGGATCCTACAATATCGATCAGGGCGTCGGCGTACGCGCTGTTCATGGTGAGAAGACCGGCTTTGCCTATGCTGACCAGATAACGCTTCAGGCCTTAACCCAAAGCGCCCATGCAGCGCGCAGTATCGTTAGCGAACAGGGCAACGGTAAGGTTCATACCTTTGGCCCGGTTGGATATTCTCCGCTATATCCGGCGCTGGATCCGCTGCAAAGCCTGCCGCGGGAAGCCAAGATCGAACTGCTTCACCGCGTCGATCGCGTTGCCCGTGGAGAAGATGCCCGAGTTCAGGAAGTTAACGCTAGCCTGAGCGGCGTTTATGAAACCGTACTGATTGCCGCAACGGACGGCACGCTGGCGGCAGACGTTCGCCCGCTGGTTCGCCTCTCGGTGAGCGTTTTGGTGGAAGAGAACGGCAAGCGCGAGCGCGGCTCCAGCGGCGGCGGCGGTCGCGTGGGCTATGAGTATTTTCTGGAATTGACCGAAGACGGCGTGCGAGCTGAAGCCTTCGCCCGCGAAGCGGTCAGACAGGCGCTGGTAAATCTTTCGGCCGTTGCGGCACCCGCCGGGGCCATGCCGGTAGTGCTCGGCGCGGGCTGGCCGGGCGTTCTGCTACACGAAGCGGTAGGACACGGTCTGGAAGGTGATTTTAACCGCAAGGGTGCGTCAGTCTTCAGCGGCCACATGGGAGAGCTGGTAGCTTCTGAGCTCTGTACGGTGGTGGACGACGGTACGCTGTCCGGCCGTCGCGGGTCGCTGTCTATCGATGATGAAGGGGTTCCCGGTCAGTACAACGTGCTGATTGAGAAAGGCGTACTGAAAGGCTACATGCAGGACAAGCTTAACGCTCGGCTGATGGGGCTGGCACCTACCGGCAACGGTCGCCGTGAGTCTTACGCCAGCCTGCCGATGCCGCGCATGACCAACACCTATATGCTGGCGGGAGCCTCCAGCAGAGAAGACATTATTCAAAGCGTCGACTTTGGCCTGTATGCGCCAAACTTCGGCGGCGGTCAGGTCGATATCACGTCCGGCAAGTTTGTCTTCTCGACGTCAGAGGCCTATCTCATTGAAAACGGCCGCATCACTAAGCCCGTGAAGGGAGCGACGCTGATCGGCTCCGGCATTGAGGCTATGCAGCAGATTTCGATGGTCGGTAACGATCTGGCGCTGGACAAGGGCGTCGGCGTTTGTGGCAAAGAGGGGCAAAGCGTGCCGGTTGGTGTCGGTCAGCCTACGCTGAAGCTCGACAGCCTGACGGTAGGCGGCACAGCCTAAAAAAGGGCGCGCGATCGGCGTTAACTCGCCGGGCGCGCGTTAAGCGCACGGGTAGTTTAACTTTCAGGAGTAAAAAATGAGCCTGTCCTATTACCAACTGGCGACGCAAAGCACCATTCGCGTGCTGAACAACCTTGATTTCCTGCTGAGCATCGCGTCGGCCTTTTGCAAAGAGCGACGTATTGAAGAGCAGGTGCTGCTTAATTCCCGTCTGGCTCCGGATATGTTTCCTCTGGTGCGTCAGATTCAGCTGGTGAGCGACATGACGAAAAGCTGCGCTGCCCGCTTAGCCGGGCTAGAGCCGCCGATTTATGAAGACAGTGAAACGACGTTTGCCCAGCTTAAAGCGCGCATAGCCAACACCATTAGCTATATCAAAACGCTGGAAGAGAAGGACTTCACTGATAGCGAGTCTCGTGAAATAAAGCTGCCGTGGTATGACGAACCCATGCGCGGTGACGTTTTCCTGCTTCAGCACGCTCTGCCAAACATCTATTTTCACATCACGACCGCCTACAACATCCTGCGTAACAACGGCGTAGCCGTCGGCAAGCGGGACTATCTGGGCAAGATCTAACTGCTGCTAGCCACCTGCACTCTGCGGGTGGCCAATTTTTTTACTACTTCACCATTGCTTCACTCACTTCACACATAGGTCAAGTACGCTTCCCAGTATGCATATTTTACTGACAGGAAGTTGACTATGTCCGCTATCGCGACCTATAGCATTGAAAGCCTGAGTGGCTACCGCTATCCGTGGTATTTGCCCAGCTGGATGCGCCGCCTGCCACTGCCTCTGATGGAATTCTGGAGCTTTGGCGTAAAAGAGGCGCTCAGCTGCGCGTTTGCCGTCTCTTTTTTCATTACGCTGGGGCTGTCCAAGATTTTGCCAATGGGCGGGATCCCCCGCTATGACTTTATTTTGGTCGTGGCGCTGGCAGTGCAGTTTGCCATGGTTTACTGCGGGCTAGAGACGAAAAGGGAGCTGGCGGCGGTTTCACTGTTCCACCTGCTGGGGCTGGTACTGGAGATTTTTAAAACTTCTCCGGCGATAGGATCGTGGGCCTATCCTGAATTTGCCTACACCAAGGTGATGGGCGTTCCCCTGTATAGCGGATTTATGTACGCCGCCGTTGCCAGCTATATGATGCAGTCATGGCGGCATCTGTCGCTGCGGTTGACTGGGTATCCTGCTCACTGGCTGGCCGCCGCGTTGGCGCTGGCAATCTATCTAAACTTTTTTACTCACCACTTTATCGGCGACTATCGCTGGCCGCTGACACTGCTGCTAGTGGCTGCGTTTTGGCGCACTCGGGTTTACTTCCGGCCAATGATGAGGGAGTTTTGGATGCCGCTTCCGCTGGCGTTTTTACTGATCGGCTTTTTTATCTGGATTGCGGAAAACATCAGCACACTGTTTGGCGGCTGGCAGTACCCGAATCAGGCGGAGAGCTGGGAGCTGGTTCACTTAGGGAAAATAAGCTCGTGGGGGCTGCTGGTAGTGATTACTTTTACCATTGTTGCCGAATTAAAATTCTTTCACCAACGTAAAGAAAGCGAAAATAGGCTGACGAAATGAAACCTATGTCATATTTTTATGATTAAAAGCTACGCCTGGCGTTGCTTAAAGAGTAAATAGGGCACAGGTGTAATAGAAATGTGCAGAGACGAGTATTTATCCACACTGCGTTGAGTTATGAAAAAACATTCACAATGGCTATCGATCGTTTTTTTACTGCTGATTGTTGGCGGGCTGGCTTTTCACTTTGGCTATAACAACAGTGACGGTACGCCGACGACAGTATCGACGTCAGCGCCAAGGGATGTTTCTTCTTTACCCGCATCGGCTGAACAGAGTATAGATCGGCTAACGCAGCAAAAGGTTGTTGTGGACTATATGCGACAGCACGGTCGCCTGCCGGACTATTACATCACCAAGAGTCAAGCCCGTTCGCAAGGCTGGGATGCACGCGACGGCAATCTTTGCTCTACCCTGCCGGGGAAGGCCATTGGCGGCGATCGCTTTTCCAACCGGGAAAAGCGTCTACCTCAGTCAAAAGGGCGGCAGTGGTTCGAGGCGGATATTAACTACCGCTGCGGGCATCGGGGCGCTGAAAGATTGCTATATTCAAATGATGGTCTGATTTATGTTACTCACGACCATTATCAACGTTTCACGGAGGTAAGCAGATAATGAGAAGCGTTGTTTTTGACTTTAATAAAATACAGTCAATGCCGGATTTTTACCTACAGTTTATCGATAGCTTCCTGCTGCCGGACTGGTTTGGCAATAATTTAGACGCGCTGTGGGACGCGTTAACGGTAGGGATCCGCCTGCCGGTTCAGATCGTGTTTACCCACTTTGACCCGAAGGCTATGGATTTTCTTCCTCTGTACCGCCTGTTCGAACAGGCTCAGCAGGAACTGGACGGTCAGCTGCTGTTTAACAGCCGATAGTCGCTATCGACGATGAGTATTTACCTGCGTTGACGCTACTGTGTGTATGTCTCGCGGGTGATACCCAGCTTTTTCATTTTGCTGTACAGCGTATTGCTGTTGACTTGTAGCATTTCTGCTGCACCTCCTTCGCCGGATATCTTGCCGTTTGTTTGCCTTAGCGTGCCAATAATGTGGCGCCTGACCACCTCATCCAGCGGTAAAACCACGCTTAACCCGCTGTCATCCTTTAAATCATACTCTTGAGGCTTTACGTCCAGTACGTCAGCGCTGCCGGTGAGCAGCGCTTTTTCCAATCGGGCGATAAGCTCAGTTACGTTTCCCGGCCAGTCGTGATGCAGCAGCGACTGCTGAAAGCGAACGGACAGCAGCGGTGGCCTGTGCTGGCTACTTTGACTGAGCTGGAGAAGGTAGTAGGTAACCAGCTCGGGTATATCTTCCCGTCGCTGCCTGAGGGGTAACAGCGTGACAGAAAAGCAATAAAGGCCACCGCAGTGTTCACACCCCAGTAGCGCTTCGGGGTCAATCCGACGGCGTTCTGGCAGCGTTCGGGTGATCGTAACGCTGCTGTCCCAGCCCTTCTCTTTATGAATACGAATACTTTTCATCAGCTCATAGAACAGCGCTTCCGGCAGGCTTTCTGCGTTTTCAATCAGCAGTGTGCCATTTCCAGCAAGAGTAAACAGCGTTCCATCAGTGAGTGCCTGTGGCGTGAGTGTGTGGCTATTCGGCGGCAGATCTTTTTGGTGAATAAACAGCGTCAGCGTTTCGGCATAGAGTACGGCCAGCGGCTTTTGCATCCGATCAGAATGCCGGTAAAGGTGGTGAGCCAGCAGCGTTTTCCCAGTACCTTTTTCTCCCTGAATAATAATGACCCTCTGACTTTTAGCTATACCGGGAAGCCGGGTAAACAAGGAGGCCATTGGACTTTTTTGCGTGGCGATAATGCCTGGAGGGAGGCTGTCTTGCTGCACTGAAGGGCGATGGGTGTAGTTTGCCCTCAGCGTTTCTTCACTAATAATTTTTAGCTGAGAAAGCGCTCGAGATGCCAGCAGAGAGAACGGTCCGCGCAGTGACTCAGCCAGCTCTGCATGAGGGGTACTGAAGGCGTTAGTGCGGTAGCTAAAGAAAATCACTGCTCCAAGACGAACGTCGTCCATTTTCAAGCGCATAACGATAGCAGACTTCACCTTACGGAAGTGGTGCTTGATAACAAATTCGGTGAGCGGGTCATCTGACAGTCGGTTAAGAATAGTAGTGGTGAAATTTTCCCTTACGATAAACTTGGACAGCACGTGCACAGGGATCGACAGCACGTTCAGTTTGGCTCGGCTGCGCTTTCGGGTGGCGAGCGCGAGAAACTGCATGCTCTGAATGTCGTCGCGGTAGTAGTTGAGAAAAATGCCGTCGATAGGAAAATTATCAGGGGCGGCTTCAATACAGGCCGCAATGGCTTTTTCCAAATGTAGCGTACTGCACAGTGCTTCACGCATGGCGCATTGCTCTTCCCGTGTGGGTTATTATTATTGACCATTGGCTTACGTCGCGGATCGGATTATGCACTGTAAGATGTGTGGGAAAGGGGCGTACTGATTTATCTCAAATTTTATTTCAAAATGTGAATAGATGTTTCTTTTTATAAAAAAGCCCCTTGGTGTTCAAGGGGCTGAGTAAGGCTACCTGTTCTAATTGCGGCTCGTGCTCCTGTGGCGGTGATAGCCGTCAATCATTCCTTTTACCAGCGCGCCGAGGCTGTCGCCCGTTGTACACAGATAGAGATGCACTAGCAGGAACAGCAGCGTGACAGCAGCCAGCCCGTAGTGAGTCCAGGCGATAATCTGCTTGCCGGGCAGGCCGAAGAGGGTATTTGGTGTATATTCCGGATACAGCATCAGCAGCCCGCTGACTAGCAGAAGCGGTACCAGCAGGAACATCACGCCGATATAGCCCAGCTGCTGTAGCACGTTGAACTTAGCGCTTTCGTCAGGGCTTTCCGGATGCGGTTCATGGCGGAAAATGCCGATCAGATAGTAGCGCGCCTGACGAACGATGCGCCCAGCTAGCCCATTAAACCGGACTCGATAGTGGTGGCCGTTGCCCGTTACGCAAACCAGCAGGAACAGTAGCCAGACGCCGCACAGGATAAGCCCGGAAGTGTTGTGCAACTCGGCCCAGAACGCCAGATCGCCGATGGCGAAGTGCATCACGGCGCCGGAGAACAGCAGCGTGATAAAGCACAGCGCGTTCAGCAGATGCCAGCATCTGACAGGTAGCGTATATAGATAGGTTTTGTGCCACTCGACGCTAGGTTCTGTTCGCTGGCTAAATAACCGCAGAGCGCCGTGGGCTATCAGCATGGCTGCCAGAATACCTACAGCCCAGAAGACTGCGCGATCGATGCTGGGATTGCCATTGGCACCGACCATATAGCTGTCGACAAACAGGCCTGCGCTGGCAACGCTGGTCTGTTGCTTTGCGGAGATACCGCCTAAGGAATCCAGCGTTTTGATCAGCGAGGCGTCGTCAAACAGACCGTGACCTAACAGACTTCCTTCCTGCATAAATCCCGGTGGCGTAAAGCGCTGACGCTGCGCTAGCAGCGATGATTCACTGTGGCACTGGCTACAGGACACGCTCTCTTTTGCTGGCGCAATGGCGTGCAGCGTTTTGTCTCCACTGGCGGCGTGGCAGTCAATACAGCGCAGCGACGACAGGTGTAGCTGTGCGGCAGGCAAGGCCGAGTGGCTCAGATCCTGCGTGGTGACAGACTTGCCGGACAGCGCCTTAAAATCGGCGGCGCGAGTGTGGCAGTCAGTACACATCGCGTTAGTTGACGCAATCTGTGCTCGGTCAGGCTGGGTAATGACGGCCGGTTGGGCTGTGTGAGCGTCATGGCAAGACTGACAGCTGAACTTATCCTGTGGGATGTTCTTTGAATGAACGCTCTTTTGGTAAGCGGTGACGATGTCGTGCTTGACTACGCCGTGGCAGCTTTCACACGAGTTGGCAACGGTTGTCACCTGTTTGTGTGGCAGCGCGTCAAATCCTGCGTTGCCGGCTTCGCTTTGATGGCAGGCGACGCACGGCAGGGAGGCGTGAACGCCTTCACGGTAGGCTTCATCGGAAATAAACAGCTTCTTCCCGGCGTTCTGTGTCGTTACCGCATGAACATCGCTGTCGGCGTGACAGCGAAGGCACTGCGAATTGTCAGGCGCTGCCGCCTGTGCGCTCGACAGCCATGCCATTGCACCAAGCGCAATAAGCAGTCTGAATGAGCGCCGCAGTAATATCCCCATCGATCTCATGTTCATCGCATCCTCATCAGGGTTTCATGTTCGGGTACTTGAACAGGTGACAGCTGTTGCAATAGACCTGGGACGGCTTATGTTCGCTGTGGCAAGTGCTACAGGGAACGTCTTTCCCGTAGTGGATTGAGTTGTGCGGGTTCGGCTCAGGGTGCCCCTCTTTTGACTTAGGCTCCGTCAGGGCAGCAATCTGGTCCAAACTGCCGTGGCAGGTTAGGCAGTTGCTGTCGTTGGCAGGCGTTGTGGGCGTTTTGGCACCGTGGCATAGCTGACAGCTGGCGTCTTTTCCCGTGGCTGCCAGCGGCTGGTGGTATGGTTTGATGGTCATGCTGTCGAGCTTTTCCTGAAAGGCGCGGGCGTCATTGGCTGACGCCTTATCGCCCTGCGCCCAGCTACAGGCGCTAAACAAGAGGACCAAAATAAAGGTAATTCGTTGATACAAAGACATGATCTCTCCCGTGGCTCAGGCGTTAAGGTCAAACAGAGGCGTTGCGGTTTGGGTCGCAGCGTGAGCGCCTGCAACTCGGCCCAGCACCAGTCCGTCGGCGATGGCGCAGCTGCCTAGTCGGCTAGCACCGTGTGGGCCACCGGTGACTTCTCCGGCGGCGTAAAGCCCGGCAATCGGCTCGCCGTTCAGAGCGTTAAGCACCTGCCCGCTGGCGTTGATTTGTACACCACCCATGGTGTAGTGAACCTTAGGCCAGACGCGAACCGCGACGTAGGGCCCTTCAGCCAGAGAAATCGCGCGGCTGACGTCTTTACCCAGAGGGTCACCTCCGCCGTTTTTGACCGCTAGGTTGTAGGCGTCCACCTCTTTTTGCAGACCGTCATAGGGAATGGAAAAGTGGTCAGCCAGCTCTTTTAGCGTGTTGAACTGCCAGGCCACGTTGTACTTAAGCGCGGCGGGTAGGCTTTGCGCCTGCTTGGCGCCTTCAAGGTTGGTAAAGCAAACGGGGTAAACCGGTTTTCCGTCGGCGTCCCGCTGAGCCAGAATGGCATCTTCACGGGCTTTACGGTCAGCCAGTTCGTTGGTAAAGCGCTTGCCGGTGCGAACGTCCACCATAATGCCCATGGGGTAGCCGGCGATAGTGTTGAACTGCGACACGTTGCCAAAGCCTTTTTCATCAGGCGATGACCAAGGGCCAAGCTGAATTAAATCCAGCTGAACCGGTGTAGCACCTATCCCCAGCATAGCGAGCAGGCCTTCTGCGGTAGCGCCGGGATGGTTGGTAGTGTCGATATCGCTGACCAGCTGCGGGTCTTGGATCTGACGAAAACGCAGGTCGTTACCGAAACCGCCGTTACACATGATGACGCCGTAGCGGGCACCGTAGTTTCTGACTGAGCCGCTGTTTTCATCGGGAAAACGGTAGTCGTCTTTTGCTTGAATGCCAATCACTCGCCGCTTATCGTCCTGAATAAAGGCGTCGAACTTACAGCGGTTCTTAAAGATCACCCCGAGCTTTTGGGCGGAGTTGCGCAGCGGCATCACAATGCCTGCGCCGGAGCTTTCAACGGTTTGCAGCGTGCGGGGAACAGAGTGCCCGCCGAAGTGCTGAACAAACGGCTTATAGCGAACGCCGTGCTTGATGGTGAACTCGTAGGCTTCCTGAGTGCCATTGACCAGCACCTGAAGAATGTCGTGATGATTTAGGCCGCGTCCGGCCTTTAGCATGTCCTTGTACATCAGCTCGGGGGAGTCTTCGATCCCCGCTTCTTTTTGCAGCGGAGAGCCAGCCACAGCAAACGCGCCGCCGTTTATGGTGGAGTTACCGCCGTAAACCGCCATTTTCTCAATGACTAACACATCGAGGCCGTGACTTTTGGCCTCCAGCGCGGCGGCAAGCCCTGCAAAGCCGCTGCCGACCACGATAACGTCATAGACTTGGTGAAAGCGGGTTCGGCCGCCGCTAACGGTTTCCGGCACGCTGACGGTAACCGGCGCCGCCTGTGCTGAGGGCATCGCCAGCCCCACCAGACTCCCTGTCGCCAGAAGTGCGCCTTTGGTTAAGAATTCGCGGCGCGTTGAGGGGCGTTTCTTGCTGTGACTCATGACCTGCTCCTATTTCTGAACCGGATAGTCGGCAACCAGAGCCGCACCGTTTTTGATGTCATCGCTGTAGATACGATCCCGATCGACGAACGGCACTGCTTTACGATAGGCCTGATACAGCGCCTGAGTTTGTTGCCCCATGGTTATCTCTGGCATGGCGATTTTGCGAAGATCGATAGCCTGAGTGGAGTGCAGTAGCTCTAGGCTGTAGATGGCCGCCATGTTGTCAACGATGCGCTGTAGACGCTGAGAGGCGTACAGGTTGTTGGTAAAGGTGTCTTCGATAGTGCCTGCCATAACCTGACCGTCGAGAGAAACCGGGTTAGCCAGATCGACGTTTTCTGAGTGCAGGGCGACCTGAGGCTTTTGAATCGCGCCGAAGGCGTGACCGCTGTTTCCTTCAGCCGTCAGGAAGCGGCTTAAGCCGGTGAAGTGGTCATCGGACAGGTGCAGGGTTCTCTGCACGCTGTTATGGGACAGATGGCCCAGCGAGACGGACAGCTTCTGCACCGCCAGCGCTAGCGGCAGAGGTTCAAAGTTAGCGGTGGGGTAGATAGCGCCTTTGATGTCTTTGCCCTTCACATAGTACTGCTTCACTTGGCCGTTCTGGGCGTATTCTTCACTGGCGTCTAGAATAACCGCCGGGTTGTCGTCCGAGCTGTTCATCTGAATGGACAGCATTTCCTGAGCATTAGCCAGATCGCGCTGCGCTTCGTTGAGGACAAAGACCGTGGTGCGATACGACAGAGGATCCTGAAGCGGGCGCTTTTCGTTAGGCTGCCACAGATAGGAACCCGTTAGAGTATCGCGAATAGACTTGGCGCTGTCGGCTAGGCCAGGGAAAGGGCGAACAGAAACGCTCTGCGGTAGGATTGGCGACACGTTGCCGTTTAGCCCCTCAAGGCTTAGACCAAAGACCGCGGGCGTGATGCCAACGATTTGTTTGGCGTTCATAATGGCCTTTGCGGAATAGGCCGTAGAAATAGAGTTAGTCGAAAGTATTGAGAGGGCGTCTTTGCCGACAGGATCGAGTGGCGTGAGGCCGGCATTTTTTAGCGCTTCAGCGGCTGGGATCGTTTGCTGATTAACGATAACTCGCCATTCACCCATCATGGCGTCGCCGATGTGGGAAGCCAGAGTAATATCTGCTTCACCTACTGAGCCTTGAGAGGGAACTACGGGAGTAATGCCCTTGTTAAGAAAAGCGGCATACAGTTCAGCAACGTACGGCTGGGCACCGGTAGCGCCTGTCAGCATGGTATTTAGGCGAATAACCATCGACATTCTGACCAGATCTACAGGCATATCCGGCCCAACGCCTGCACCGTGGGCGCGCAGCGCGTTGCGGTTGAAATCACGGGAGGCTGCCAGTACGTCTGGGCTTAGCTTGCCGTGAGCGTCAAACAGCGATTTATCTTTGTTTAAACCGACGCCGACAGTCAGCCCGTATACCGGCACGCCTTGCTCAGCGGCCAGCATCAGCAGAGCGTTGGAACGCTTCATTTTTTCCATCGCGGCGGCGTCAATTTTAACGGTTTTTCCCTGCGCTGCGATGGCCCATGCGTCTTCCAGCGTCAGGTTTTTTCCGTTAAGTACTACTGCTTCCTGTGCCAAAAGGTTTCCACTAAACATCACGCCGATAGCCAGGGCGCAAGCATTGAGGGTTGTAGTCGTCTTGTTTTTCATTTTTAGTCCCCATAATAAAGTTAGGGACATTCTAGCTATTTATAGGTAGTCAGACTTAGAAGGTGTGGGCGCATTGAGCGTGTGGATTTTTGATATTTCGTGAGTAAAATCAAGGTAAAAGAAATGTGAAGAACAGTGGGCGAAAAAGAAACATAAAAGGAACACTGAGGGGAAACAGCAAAAAGAAAACGCCGGCTGAGCGGCGTTAATAAGACGGAGTGTATATTGAAAAGTGGCAGAAGAGCCAAAGACTGTCCTGCCGCTGTGCTTCTTTATTCGTCCTGTTCCGCCAAATCTTTGAGGTATTGGAAAATTTGTCGGTAGGCTTTCGGCGGTTTGTTGCCCGCGCGCTCTTTTTGGGCGGTTCTGACCATTGAGCGAAGCTGCTGGCGGTCACCGTTCGGGTAGAGCTCCAGAACGTCGGTAATGGCGTCGTCCCCGCCGTCGATCAGGCGGTCACGCAGGCTTTCCAGCTTGTGGAAAACGGCGACTTGCTGATTGTGGCGGTTCTTCAGCTTGTCCAGCGCGGTTTGGATCGGCTCGACGTCTCTGGCGCGCAGCATTTTGCCAATCAGCTGGATCTGGCGACGATAGCCTTCTTTTTTGATGCGCTGAGCCAGATCGATGGCGGCACGCAGGTCTTCATCAAGAGGAATACGCTCCAGCGCGTTTTTACCGAGCTTTACCAGCTCCACGCCAAGATCTTTAAGAACCTCTGCGTCTCGCTTAATTTCGCTTTTGCTGACCCATATAATCTCGTCGTCCTCTGCTTCAGGCTCGTTGCCGGGAAGGGAGTCGTCGAGCCACTGCTCATCTTCTGTGTATTTACTCATAATATCGTCTGGTTTGATTCAGGCTGGTTGATTCAGGAAAATCGGCGTCTGTGAGTCGCGCCGCCATATGAGCTAATAGTAACAGGTTGTTGTCAATGTGCGAAATTGTGCGCGGATCCTGCTAAACTGCGGCTATCTTTTTTTCTGACCAGGGCAGGCCTTGAAGTATGAGCATAGTGAATCAGGTAGCGCAGCAGCGAAAAGAGCTGGAGCAGGCAGTGGCTCAGGCTCTGGAGCTGGCGAAGGGTGCGTCGGATGCAGCAGAAGTCAGCGTAACGAAGTCAACGGGAATTGGCGTTTCAACCCGCTTTGGTGAAGTGGAAAACGTTGAGTTTAACAGCGACGGGGCGCTTGGCATCACCGTATACCATCAGCAGCGTAAGGGCAGCGCGTCGTCTACCGACCTAAGCCCGGACGCCATTGCGCGTACTGTACAGGCGGCGCTGGATATTGCGCGCTATACCTCTCCCGATCCCAACTCTGGGCTCGGCGAGCGGGATCTGATGGCCTTCGAGGCGCCGGATCTGGACCTATTTCACCCAACAGAGCTAGACGCAGAGCGCTTCATTGAGATGGCTGCGCTGGCTGAGCGCACCGCGCTGGAGTCCTCTCCGCGTATTACCAACAGCGAAGGCGGTAGCGTTAACAGTCACTATGGCGTTAAGGTTTACGGCAATAGTCACGGCATGCTGCAGGGCTACTGCAGCAGCCGGCATTCGATGTCCTGCTGCGTTATTGCCGAGCAGGATGGCGATATGGAGCGCGACTATGCCTATACCATTTCCCGCGAAATGTCTGGCCTTAGCAGCGCAGAGTGGGTTGGCCAAGAGGCTGCTCGCCGCACGCTATCTCGGCTAGCGCCGCGTAAACTGCCGACGATGCAGGCTCCGGTGATGTTTGCTGCCGAAGTGGCGACTGGGCTGTTTGGGCATCTGGTTTCTGCCATCAGCGGTGGCAGCATTTATCGGAAGTCGTCGTTTTTATTAAACGATCTGGGTAAGCAAATTTTGCCTTCATGGCTGACTATTAGCGAGCGTCCTCACGTGCTGAAAGGGCTGGCGTCAACGCCGTTCGATAGCGAAGGGATAGCGACCCATTCACGAGAAATCGTCAAGGCAGGCGTGTTGGAAACCTGGCTTTTGACCAGCTATTCAGCGCGTAAACTTGGCATGACTAACACAGGCCACGCGGGCGGCATCCACAACTGGCGAATTGCCGGGCAAGGGCTGGGTTTTGACGCCATGCTCAAGAAGATGGGGCGCGGTCTGCTCGTGACGGAGCTGATGGGGCAGGGTGTAAGTACGGTAACCGGTGACTACTCTCGCGGAGCAGCAGGCTTCTGGGTTGAAAACGGTGAAATTCAGTACCCGGTGAGCGAGATTACTATCGCTGGCAATCTGAAAGAGATGTTTAACCAGATAGCCACCGTTGGGGATGATATTGAAACGCGCAGCAACATCCAGTGCGGCTCAGTGCTGATTGAGCAAATGAAAATCGCCGGCGAATAACCAGTGAGCTAGGTACAATAAAAACGGGCTGATGCATACACATCGGCCCGTTTTTCTTTCTCTGTCAGAAACGTTACTGATGCTCGCCAGCGGCTTCCGGCTGATAGAGCAGTTCTAGTACCTTAATTTGCGTTACCGTGCCGTTTGGCAGGTGCCAGCTGATGTCAGCACCGACGCGAAGGCCTAGCAGTGCAGCGCCAATGGGCGCCATCACGGAAAGCTGTTCGTTGCTGTCTGTCAGGGCGTTGGGGAATACCAGAGTTCTCACTCGCTCTTCCTGATTGCTCAGATCGATAAACCTGACGCGGCTGTTCATGGTGACCACGTCGGCTGGCATGCTGCCTGGTGCGACAATTTCTGCCCGATCGAGCTCTTCAGTCAGTGCCTGTGCCACCGGCGATGAAGCGAACTCAGGGCGTTCAAGCAGTATATCGATACGCTCCGCATCCAGTTCATTAATGATAATGGTGGGTTTAAGCATACATTACTCCGATATTATCCTTGATGATGGAGTTCCATCTAACGTTGTGTTGAACAATTCGGGTGAGTCAACAGAAAAACAGAACATAACAAAATAAAACCCCCGCAGATAACGTGCGGGGGCTTAACGTCAACCCGATTATTAATTTGTATTCACTTAATTAAAGCGATCGAGATCGCATAATGCACTATCCAATCGCTCTATGACGCACTCTTTGTTAAAGCCGAGCGCCATAGTGAAAATGTGTGTTAATTATGCTCATCATAGCAGCAAAATAAGGCAATGGCTAATGGGTTATCTCCCTCTTTAGCCCGCATTTTTACCGTCATTTTTACGCTTTTCCAGCGTCCGATGGCGGGACTGAACGTTTTTGCCGCGGGAGCGGAAGTAGTCAGCCAGCTGTTCAGCGACATAGACCGAACGGTGCTTGCCGCCAGTACATCCGATAGCGACAGTCAGATAGCTGCGGTTGTTGGTTTCCAGCATCGGTAGCCACTGTTCAAGGTAGCTGCGAGTCTGGTAGATAAAGTTGTGAACTTCGGTATGCCGATCCAAAAACGCCGCCACCGGCTTGTCCAATCCGGTCATCGGGCGAAGCTTGGGATCCCAGTGGGGATTAGGCAAGAACCGCACGTCAAACACGTAGTCGGCATCGATAGGAATACCGTGCTTAAAGCCAAAGGATTCAAACACCATTGTCAGCTCGCGTTCACGCTTGCCGAGCAGACGCGCTCTGAGCATTTCGGCCAGCTCGTGAACAGACATCTCAGCCGTATCGATAATCAGGTCGGCGCGAGAGCGGAGCGGCTCGAGGAGAGCATCCTCTTCGTCAATGGCGCTTTCCAGAGACAGATTCTTATTCGACAGCGGATGCAGGCGACGGGTATCGCTATAGCGGCGGATCAGCGTATTGCGGTCAGCGTCCAGAAACAGGAGCTGAGGCGTGAAGTCGCCCGGCAGGCTGTTCAGCACTTCTTCCAGAATTTCTGGTGTCTCTGGCAGGTTGCGCACGTCAATGCTAACGGCGGCGGACGTGTCGCGCTTGGCTAACGTCTCTGCCAGCTGCGGCAGCAGCACTACGGGCAGGTTATCAACACAGTAGAATCCCATGTCTTCCAGTGCGCGTAGCGCGACGGATTTCCCCGAGCCGGAACGGCCGCTGACAATCATCAGCACCATGTTACTCTTCCCCTTAATGATCGTAATACGATGTTCATCTGCGTTAGCCCGCCGAACGAGCTGCAGCGGCGCATGATAATTCGTTTGCCTTCAGTGGCGTGTACTACGCTTATTTGTCGCCGTATTTACTGATAACGGCTTTCACTCTACATGACAACAGCCGACTTGTGCCATTATTTTTCGTCATGTGGCTCTTCATCGATATCGACTTCTTCTGCCGGCGCTTCTTCTGTACCAACCAGCAGTTGGTACAGTTCGGCATCCGTTTGTGCAATGCGCAGTTGGCGGCAGAACGTCTTGTCACCAAAGCGCTTTGCGATGGCAGAAAGCGTTGCCAAATAGCTTTGGCATTCGTCAAATGGCACCAGCAGGGCGAACAGAATGTCTACTGGCTGGTTGTCCGCCGCGTCAAAGCTGACGGGCTGTTCCAGCGTAATAAAAACGCCGACGGCGCGGGTAGTGTCTTCTTCCAGCTTGCCGTGGGGGATCGCCACTCCGGCGCCGATGCCGGTAGTACCCATGCGTTCGCGGCTGAGAATGGCTTCAAATACCGTTGCAGTAGGGATATTTAGCTGTTCGGCCGCCAGCTCGCTGATGATTTCCAGCGCGCGCTTTTTGCTGGAGCAGTGAACCGCACAGCGAGTGCTTTCGGGTTTAAGAATTGCGCGTAATTGTGTTGTAGATAGCGTGCTCATTGTCTTATGGCAACCGTAGGATCAAATCAGCTGTTTGCGCTGGTTTGAAGGAGGAATAGATAACGACTCTCGGTATTTTGCCACGGTCCTTCTGGCGACCACCATTCCCTGTTCCGCCAGCATATCGGCGATTTTACTGTCGCTGAGCGGTTTGGCGGGGTTTTCGGCCGAGATCATTTTTTTCACCAGCGCGCGAATGGCGGTAGAGGATGCTTCGCCGCCGCTCTCCGTATTCACATGACTGGAGAAGAAGTATTTTAGTTCAAATATGCCCCGCGGGCTGTGTAGAAATTTCTGTGTTGTAACCCGCGAGATAGTGGATTCATGCATGTCGACAGCCTGAGCTATATCCGCCAGCACCATCGGCTTCATAAACTCAGGGCCGGACTCAAAAAAAGCTTCCTGCCGCTCAACGATACACTCAGTGACGCGCAAGAGCGTATCGTTACGGCTTTCCAGGCTTTTTATCAGCCATTTTGCGTCCTGGAGGTGGCTGCGAATGTACTGATTGTCGCTGGCGCTGTGAGTATTGGTCATCGATGCGTAGTGCTGATTAATGCGCAGGCGCGGCGTGCTTTCTCCGTTAAGCTCTACCGTCCATTTACCGTGCACTTTTCGCACCAGAACGTCGGGAATAACGTATTCGGATTCGCTACTGTGTATCGACTGGCCGGGGCGCGGATCGAGGCTTTGGATCAGCTGCATGGCCTCTTTGAGCAAAGACTCGCTGATTCGAGTCAGTTTTAATAGCGTTCTAAAGTCGTGATTGCCCAGCAGAGTCAGGTGCTCAGAGACGATTTCCCGCGCTTCGGCAACGCCCGGCGTGGTTTTATCCAGCTGGGACAGCTGAACCAGCAGGCACTCGCGCAGATCCCGCGCAGCAACGCCGACGGGGTCGAAGCGCTGAACGCGCTTAAGCACGGCTTCGAGCTCATCAAGCTCTACGGTTTCATCTTCTTGGCCGAGACTTTCGGCGATGTCTTCTAGTGAAACAGTAAGATAACCCGCGTCGTCAACGGCGTCGATAATGGCTATCGCAATCGCTTTATCCAGATCGGTGAAGGGCGTGAGATCTACTTGCCACATCAGGTGATCCTGCAGCGTCAGCGTGGTTTCACCCTGAAACACGAGGAGTTCGTCGTCACCGTAGTCGTTGCGTGTACCCGACGGGGTGCCAGCGGTGTAGATCTCGTCCCAGGATGCGTCTAGCGGGAGGTCTTCAGGAATATCCGACTGCTGTAGCGCTTCGCTGGTATCAAGCTGCTCTGTTTCTGGCGCTTCTCGAGACTCAATTTCGTCGTGAACGTCTGCCTGTTCAAGCAGCGGATTACTTTCCAGCGCGGTTTGAATCTCCTGCTGTAGCTCAAGCGTCGACAGCTGCAACAGGCGAATGGCCTGCTGTAGCTGGGGCGTCATGGTTAACTGTTGGCTTAGCCTGAGCTGTAAACCTTGCTTCATAGTACCGCTTAGCGTCTCTTTTTCTTAAAGCCTGAACTCATTGCCCAGATACACGCGCTTGACGTGCTCGTCTTCTAGGATGGCGGACGGCGTGCCGTGGGCAATCAGATGCCCTTGGCTGACGATATAGGCGCGCTCGCAGACGTCCAGCGTTTCGCGAACGTTGTGATCGGTGATCAGAACGCCCAGGCCGCTGTCGCGCAGGTGTTCAATGATCTTTTTAATATCGATAACGGAAATGGGGTCAACGCCGGCAAAGGGTTCATCCAGCAGGATAAATTTGGGGTTGGCGGCCAGCGCGCGGGCAATCTCGACGCGACGGCGTTCACCGCCGGACAGAGACTGACCCAGGTTTTTCCGCAGGTGGTCAATGTGGAACTCTTCCAGCAGCTCGTTAGCGCGATCTTCACGCTGCTGGTTGTTTAGGTCGTTGCGAACCTGAAGAACCGCCATCAGGTTATCGTAAACGCTCAGCCGCCGGAAAATAGACGCTTCCTGAGGAAGATAGCCGATCCCGCGGCGGGCGCGAGCATGCAGAGGCAGCAGGCTGATGTCTTCGCCGTCGATAGCGATAGATCCAGCGTCGCGCGGAACAATGCCGACAACCATGTAAAAGGTGGTCGTTTTACCCGCGCCGTTAGGCCCAAGCAGGCCGACGATTTCGCCTGAGTTCACCGTCAGGCTGACGTCTTCTACGACGCGGCGGCCTTTGTAGGCCTTTGCCAGATTCTCAGCTGTTAATGTTGCCATGCGTTTTTGTTTACTCTTCTCTTCATCACGCGCCAGCAAGCGCGCCGTGGTTAATTCTTTTTCTGCAGCTGGGACGGCACCAGAACCGTGGTGACGCGCTTGCCTTTATTACTAAAGGCTTCCATTTTCTGCTCTTTGACCTTGTAGGTGATCCGATCGCCCTGAACGTTGCTGTCCAGCTGTTCCAGATAGGCGTTGCCCGTTAGGTCGACAAAGTCGGTAGCCAGCTCGTAGCGCAGCTTCTGGCCGTGACCCTTTACCGGCTTGCCGCTGTCCTGCATCTGATAGAAAGTGACGGGGTTGCCGAAAGCTTCAACAACCTCTTTCCCTTTGTCGTTTTCAGGGCGTGTGACCACAACTTTATCTGCGCGAATGTCGATAGAGCCCTGTTTAACCACCACGTCGCCGGTAAAGGTCACAATATTGCCCGTCATGTCCAGTGACTGCTGGGCTGACGTAATATTGATCGGCTGGTTTGTGTCATCCTTTAGCGCAAACGCCGAGGTACTGGTCAAAAGCAGCGCAGCGGCGATAAGCGCCACTCGGCCGACTTTAGGGTGATGGTGCATTTTCGTTACCGGCTTTTGGTTGAACTTCATAATAGGTTTTTACCTTTTCAATCAGCTTCGCTGTTTTACTGCGCAGATTTCCGCGCATCTTCATCCCTTCAGAGGTAAAACTTGCCCCATAAAGCGTGACGCGATCGTCAGAGCTGATGTCCTGCGTAGTCAGGTCGATATCAGCGTTGTCAGTTTTGATTTTTTCCAACTGCGACGTGGTGGTCAGACTGTTGACTTCCACATCGCCGTATAAATAGAGCATGCGGCTTTTCGTCAGTTTCGCACGGTTTGCCCTAATCGACCAGATGGCAACCTGCTCTTTATCGAAGATGATCATCACCGGAAGGGTAAACCAAGTGTCTTCCGGCTTGGCGTAGTACTTCACGTCCTCTGCCGTTAGCTTATAGTTCAGTAGGCCTTCTGGATTATACACGATGGTTATCATCTGCTGGCTTTGGTAAGTCGGCTCTTTATCATCAGGGGGGGCAACAGGCTGAGGCGCATCGGTGTCCGCCAGATTCCAGCCAATCAGGCCCAGAACCGCCAGCGTTAGCAGGACAGTGATTAGCGTTTTGAGTTTGCTCATATTGATAGCCCCTGCGCGCTTTCAAGCTTGCCCTGCGCCTGTAAAATAAGGTCGCACAGCTCGCGAACGGCGCCGTGGCCTCCCGGCCTGCGGGTGATGTAGTGTGCTTTAGGCTGAAGTAAGGGATGGGCATCGGCAACCGATACAGAAAGTCCAACCTTTGCCATCACTGGCCAGTCGATAAGATCGTCGCCAATATAGGCAATCTCTTCTGGCTGGATAGATAAAGTGCGGCAAAGGGAGTCAAACGCCGGCAGCTTGTTCGACTGCCCCTGATAGAGATGCGTGATTCCCAGCGTTTTTGCACGGTCTTCCACCAGCTTGGACTGGCGGCCGGTAATAATAGCCACTTCAATGCCAGAGGTGATCAGGCAGTGAATGCCGTAGCCGTCGCGCACGTTGAACGCTTTCAGCTCTTCACCCTGATTGCCCATATAGATAAGGCCGTCGGACATGACGCCATCCACGTCACAAATAAGCAGCCGTATGGCGGCCGCCTTTTGGAAAATGCCTTTGTCTACAGTGCCATAGCACGTCTCTATCATAGTAATACTCTTCAAAACGCTCAGTTCGAGTTTCGTAAACGCTCTATTTTGCCCTAAACGACGCCTGCGCGCAGCATATCATGCATGTGTACGACGCCTTTGAGCAGATCGCCCTCTGCAACAATGAGTGCGGTAATGTGTCGAGACTGCATCAGGTTTAAGGCTTCAACCGCCAGCATGGACGGTAAAACCCGGATCCCGCCCTTGGTCATCACGTCGGCAATTTTGGCTTCTCTGATGTCAATATTCTGGTCGAAGATGCGGCGTAAGTCACCATCGGTAAATATACCTTTGATAATCATATCGTCATTGCAGATAACCGTCAGGCCAAGATTCTTGCTGGTGATTTCCACCAGTGCCTGCCTCAGAGTAGCGTCAACGCTGACTCGTGGGATCTCATCGCCAGCGTGCATGATATCGCTAACGCGCAGCAGCAGCTTGCGCCCCAGTGCGCCACCGGGATGTGATAGGGCAAAATCGTCGGCGGTAAAGCCCTTGGCCTTGAGCAGTGCTACAGCTAGCGCATCGCCCATCACCAGCGTTGCGGTAGTGCTGCTGGTTGGCGCTAGCCCGAGGGGGCAGGCTTCCTGCGGTACGTGAATGCATAGGTGAACGTCAGCGACTTTACCCATGGCGCTGTTGGGATTGCCGGTCATGCAGATCAGCGGAATTTGTAGGCGCTTAATCACCGGAACCAGCGCCATGATTTCGCTGGATTCTCCAGAGTAAGAAATGGCGATAACCACGTCCTCGGCAGTGATCATGCCGAGATCGCCGTGACTGGCTTCCGCCGGATGAACAAAGAAAGAAGGCGTTCCGGTGCTGGCGAAAGAGGCCGCGATCTTACACCCAATGTGGCCGGACTTTCCCATTCCCATCACAATCACTTTGCCTTTACAGGCCAGCATCATGGCACAGGCGCGGTCGAAGTCTGTATTGATGTATTGATAAAGCTGCTCTAGTGAGGCTCTTTCTATATCAAGAACCTGCTTTCCCGCCTGCTGGAAGTTAAAATTGGACATCGCGCTCTCTCACTGTGTTTATAAGCTATTGCCGCACCCTAGCGGCAGTTGTCTGTCAGGAAGCCTTAAAAAATGTGGCTAAGCGTAACAGGTCAACGGCGTTAATCGCAAACCCGTAGGGCTTTTGCCTGTACAATTGCTGATGATGAAACGTTAAAATACCGACAATAAGAACCATAGCGGCTATTATAAGGCTATATCTATCCGCACAGTAGTGACATCGCGAAGGCGTACCGGACGCTGTGTAAATTTCGCGTAAAGGCACATTTTTATGGTGCAGTGTTAGTCATAATAGTCGTCGTATTTCGGATGAAGAACATACGTGAAGCGTGGCTTTACCGTTAGCCTTGGCGTGCGGTAGAGAGTTGAGCTGAAGTATATAAATACTTATGATGGACGCATAGGGTATCTCATCCTGACAGTGACAGTTAAGGACGTGAATGAACAGATCGACAGAAAACCTGGTCGAAGTGCGCGACATGTCGTTTTTTCGCGGCGGCCGCCCAATTTTTCAGGATATCAACCTGACAGTGCCGCGCGGTAAAGTCACCGCGATCATGGGGCCATCGGGCATTGGTAAAACCACACTTTTGCGGCTTATTGGCGGGCAGCTTGCTCCCAGCAGCGGCGAAATCATTTTCGACGGGGACAACATTCCTTCACTTTCCCGTCGTCGCCTTTATGAAGTCCGTAAAAAAATGAGCATGCTGTTTCAGTCCGGAGCTCTGTTTACTGACTTAACCGTGTTTGAAAACGTCGCCTATCCCCTGCGGGAACATACTCGCCTGCCAGAAGAGCTGGTGCGCAGCACAGTGTTAATGAAGCTTGAAGCGGTAGGGCTGCGCGGGGCTGCAAATCTGATGCCGTCTGAGCTTTCTGGCGGTATGGCTCGCCGAGCCGCGTTGGCCAGAGCCATTGCGCTGGAACCTGAACTTATCATGTTTGATGAGCCGTTTGTTGGTCAGGATCCTATCACTATGGGAGTACTGGTTAAGCTGATTGATGAGCTTAACAACGCGCTGGGTATTACCTGCATCGTCGTTTCTCACGACGTTCCCGAAGTGTTAAGCATCGCAGACTATGCTTACATCGTGGCGGAACACCGCGTCATTGCTCAAGGTTCGCCCACCGAGCTGCGGGCTAATCCAGACCCTAGAGCCCGTCAGTTTCTGGACGGCATTGCGGACGGCCCTGTGCCTTTCCGCTTCCCCGCCGGCGATTATAAAACGGAGTTATTAAGCTGATGTTGCTACAGACGTTGGCGTCTTTAGGGCGCCGGGGCATTCATTTTATCGGCTCGTTTGGTCGTTCAGGTGCGATGCTTTATGGCGCCCTAGTGGGCTCACCGGAATTTCGCAAGCAGTGGCCTTTGCTGCTCAAACAGCTGTACGTCGTAGGCGTTCAGTCATTGCTGATTATTATCGTTTCCGGCCTGTTTATCGGCATGGTACTGGGGCTACAGGGCTACCTTATATTAACCACTTACAGCGCGGAGGCGAGCCTCGGCATGATGGTGGCGCTGTCGCTGCTGCGAGAGCTGGGGCCAGTGGTCACAGCTTTACTGTTTGCCGGGCGTGCGGGTTCCGCGTTAACAGCGGAAATCGGGCTGATGAAGGCGACTGAACAGCTGTCTAGCCTAGAAATGATGGCTATCGATCCGCTGCGTCGGGTGATCGCACCGCGATTTTGGGCCGGATTTATCAGCATGCCTTTACTGACAGCGATTTTCGTTGCCGTGGGCATTCTCGGCGGCGCGATGGTCGGCGTTGACTGGAAGGGCATTGACGGCGGATTTTTCTGGTCAGCGATGCAGGATTCTGTCAGCTGGCATACCGATATACTGAACTGTTTTATTAAAAGCGCGGTGTTTGCTGTCACGGTGACTTGGATCGCGCTGCACAACGGCTATGACTGTATTCCAACGTCGGAAGGCATTAGTCAGGCGACAACTCGTACCGTAGTACATGCGTCTCTTGCTGTATTAGGTGTGGATTTTGTACTTACCGCAATGATGTTTGGGAACTAAATCGATGCAAAGTAAAAAAACGGAAATATGGGTAGGCGTATTTATGCTTATTGGGCTTTGTTCACTGCTTTTCCTATGTTTAAAGGTAGCGGACATCAAGTCGTTGGGGAATGAGCCGACGTACCGCGTCTATGCAACGTTTGACAACATCGGCAGCCTGAAGGTGCGTTCACCGGTTAAGGTCGGCGGCGTGCTGATTGGCCGAGTCACGGAAATCTCTTTGGATGAGAAAACCTATCTGCCGCGCGTCGCGATCGACATTGAGTCGCGCTATAACCACATTCCTGACACCAGCTCACTGTCGATCCGCACAGCGGGCCTGCTCGGCGAGCAGTTTTTAGCCTTGAACGTTGGCTTTGAGGATGAGGAGATGGGAACGTCTATTCTTAAAGACGGCGACACGATAAAAGACACCAAGCCAGCCATGGTGCTGGAAGACCTTATTGGGCAGTTCTTGTATAAGAGCGGCGATGATAAGCAGGAATCGGCGCCGGCTGAGCAGCCGCAGAGCGCTCACTGATTTTTAGCTAACAACTACTAGCAGTAAAGAGGAACCATTATGTTTAAACGTTTTATGATGGCCGCGCTTCTTGTCGTTGCGCCTTTAGCGGTGAACGCTGCCGCAAACAATCCGTATCAGGAAATGCAGGCTGCGGCAGAGAAGACGTTCAATCGCTTAAAGAACGAACAGCCTAAGATCAAATCAAATCCTGACTATCTGAAAACGGTAGTAAAAGAAGAGCTGATCCCCTATGTTCAGGTGAAGTATGCAGGGGCGCTGGTGCTTGGCCGCTACTATAAAGATGCAACACCGGCTCAGCGCAATGCCTATATGCCTGCCTTTGAGGCCTATCTGGAGCAGGCTTACGGTCAGGCGCTGGCAATGTATAACGGCCAGAGCTATCAGATCTCCCCAGAGCAGCCGCTAGAGGGTAAAGATAATATTTCTATCCGTATCACTATTAACGATACTAACGGTCGTCCGCCAATCCGTTTGGATTTCCAATGGCGTAAAAACAGCAAAACCGGTGAATGGAAAGCTTACGATATGATTGCCGAAGGCATCAGCATGATCACCACCAAGCAGAACGAGTGGGCGGAAACGCTGCGCCGTGACGGTGTTGACGGTTTAACCAGCCAGCTGAGCGCTCTTTCTAAGCAGCCTATCAAGCTGGACAGTAAGTAATGGCTACGGCCTCGCTAAGCCAGCAGTCTGCTGACGGCGTCGTCACGTTAAGCGGCGATCTGAACCGCGAAACGCTGATGCCGCTGTGGACTGCGCGCCACTCTTTGATGGCGTCCGATGTCCATACTCTTGACGTCGCCGGGCTTGAGCGCGTGGACTCTCCGGGGCTGGCTATGCTGGTTTATCTGCTGGATGAGTCTTCTGCTAAAGGGCACTCTGTCAGGCTGTCCGGGATGACGGAGAAGCTGCAGTCGCTGATTGCGCTCTATAATCTACAGCAAATAATTCAGCCGTATCTGCTGAGCCAGGCTGACGGGTTGTGATACCATAGTGACAGTCACGCTGTTGCCCTCTATTAATGACTGCATCAGCTCACGTACCGGCACCGTAAAATGTGCCGGTACGTTTTTTTATCGTCGCGAAATAATGATCGTGGCGTCTCGCCGCTCTTCAGGCGTAGAATACGCGTTGGTTCCGTCCGGAGCCGGACATCTTTAACTCAGTGAGCACAGAAAAGCGCATGGATACTACTCTTATCAGACAAGTTTTAATGGATGCTTTAAGCCTGCAGGACGTTCTCGTTACCGGTGACGGTAGCCATTTTCAGGTCATTGCCATTGGTGAAATCTTTGCCGGTATGAGCCGAGTCAAACAGCAGCAGACCATCTATGCTCCACTGATGGAATATATTTCCGATAACCGTATTCATGCGCTATCGATCAAAGTGTATACCCCGGCTGAATGGGCGAGAGATCGCAAACTGAACGGCCTCTAAGCCACTTTTTACCTTTAGTGAAGAAAAATACCTATAAACACACAATCACTTCACTGAAGGAGTACATGATGATGACAGTTTTACTTTAAGAGATAACGGTTATGGACAAGTTTAGAGTACAGGGGCCTACGCGCCTTTCCGGTGAGGTCACTATTTCAGGCGCGAAGAACGCCGCACTGCCTATCCTGTTTGCTGCACTGCTGGCGGAAGAGCCGGTAGAACTGAAAAATGTTCCCAAGCTGAAAGATATTGATACCACTATCAAGCTGCTCAGCCGCCTAGGCGTAAACATTAAACGCAACGGCTCTATCTTCGTTGACGCTTCCAGCGTGACTGAGCTTTGCGCCCCTTATGACTTAGTAAAAACAATGCGTGCATCAATATGGGCGCTGGGGCCGCTGGTTGCTCGCTTTGGGCGTGGTGAAGTGTCTCTGCCGGGCGGCTGTGCCATCGGCGCTCGCCCTGTCGATCTGCATATCAGCGGCCTAGAGCAGCTGGGAGCGGACATCAAGCTTGAAGAAGGCTACGTAAAAGCTACGGTAAACGGTCGCCTTAAGGGTGCCCACATCGTCATGGACAAGGTCAGCGTTGGCGCGACCGTTACCATCATGAGCGCCGCGACGCTGGCGGAAGGTACTACGGTAATTGAAAACGCCGCTCGCGAGCCGGAAATTGTCGACACCGCTGAGTTCCTCAATACGCTGGGGGCACGCATTACCGGTGCCGGTACCGATCGCATCACGATTGAGGGCGTTAAGCGCCTTGGCGGCGGCGTTTACCATGTTCTGCCAGACCGCATCGAAACCGGTACTTTCCTCGTGGCGGCTGCGGTTTCCGGCGGCAAAGTTATGTGCCGCAACACGCGCCCAGACATGCTGGACGCTGTGTTAGCCAAGCTGAAAGAAGCGGGTGCGGAGATCGAGACTGGCGAGGACTGGATCAGTCTCGACATGAAGGGCAAGCGTCCACGCGGCGTTAACGTTCGCACTGCTCCGCATCCGGGATTTCCAACCGATATGCAGGCGCAGTTTTCTCTGTTGAATCTGGTGGCTGAAGGCACTGGCGTTATTACCGAAACGATTTTTGAAAACCGCTTTATGCACATTCCTGAGCTGATCCGCATGGGCGCTCACGCGGAGATTGAGGGAAATACTGCGATCTGTCACGGCGTGGAGAAGCTTTCTCCGGCTCAGGTGATGGCGACAGACCTGCGGGCTTCTGCCAGCCTGGTACTGGCGGGCTGTATTGCTAACGGCGTAACGACCGTAGACCGCATTTATCATATTGACCGCGGCTATGAGCGCATTGAAGAAAAGCTGAATGCCCTAGGGGCGAATATTCAGCGCGTAAAGCAAGAGGACTAAGTTCCGCTGCTGCTGTATGAGAACGCAATAAAAGCAAAGGGGGAGCAAATGCTCCCCCTCTATTTTGTAGGTTCTTTTTTGTACCTAGGTCGCTGGATATTCCAGAATCATGATGGTGACGGATATCTTTTGACCGTTTCGCATGACGTCAACTGGGATATTAGTTCCCGGACGAATTTCAGCGATTTGATCCATCACTTCCAGAACTGAATTAGCCGCCTTACCGTTCACAGTTAACAGTACGTCACCGGCCTGTAGGCCTGCACGGTCAGCGGGGCCACCCGGAGTTATCGACCTGACCAGTATTCCCTGTAGGCGATCGAAGGGCCACTTTGAGCCTGAACGCGGCTAAGGTCTCCGCCGCCGATGCCGATATAGCCGCGAATGACGCGGCCGTCGCGAATGAGCTTATCCATAATTTTAACGGCTAGCTCAATAGGAATAGCGAAACTGATACCCTCAGGCGTGTCGCCGTCGGTTCGCTTATCCAGCGACAGGGTGTTGATGCCGACCAGTTCTCCGAGGGTATTGACCAGCGCCCCTCCAGAGTTGCCGTGGTTAATTGAAGCGTCAATTTGTAGCAGGTTTTGGCGACCGTAGGGACTCAGGCCGACCCGTCCGGTGGCGCTGATGATGCCCTGCGTGACCGTCTGGCCGAGGTTATAGGGGTTGCCGATAGCTAAAACAACATCGCCGACGTGGGAAGTTCGTTTCGTATTGGTTGGGATTACGGGAAGATTTCCTTCCTGAATTTTTAGCACCGCAAGGTCAGTCAGAGTGTCGCTGCCGACAACCAGCGCTTCGTCAATCTGACCATTCTGTAGCGCAACAATAATCTGATCGGCGTTCACGATAACGTGCCGATTTGTCAGGATGTAGCCCTTTTTATTCATGATAACGCCGGAACCCAGCGTGTTGATCCCAGGGCCGTTTTCGCTGTGAATGTTGCGGTTATAAATGTTGACGACAGCAGGAGCTGCTCGCTTGACTGCACTGTTGTAACTCATAGGGGCTTCACCAATAGAGAGCGAAAGCGAATTATCCAACAGGCCGGACGTATCGCGCAGCGACGGAAAAATGGTCAACAGCGCTGCGGCAATAATTAAGCCGATAAGGACTGAGCGTAACAGTTTGGCAAGCATGCAGTTCATCAGAAAAAAGGGAAGGTAACTAAGAATAACATGACTTAAACGGATACGGCACATTGCCGTATCCGTTTTTGCGATCGGGATTAACGAAGGATCAGATAGATATTGTCATCGCCGCGTAAAATATTCAGGGCAACAACGTTAGGCTTGCTGTCCAGAATCTTGCGAAGTTCACCGAGGTTTTGTGTGCGTTCGCTGTTGACGCCAATAATGGTGTCGCCTGCACGCAGTCCGCTTTGAGCGGCAGCAGAGCCTTTCTCAACGTCCTTAATCACAATCCCCTTATTGCCTTTGGCTTCACCGTTATTCAGTGTTGCACCCTGTAAAGCAGGCATAAGCGTTTCTGCGCTGGTAGCGGACTGTTCACTGTTTTGCAGCTCAACGTCGACTTCCATTGGCTTGCCTTCGCGAAGCAGACCCATCTTCACTTTCTTACCGGCACCGGCTGTTGCAACTTTAGCGCGCAGTTCAGCAAAGCTGCTGATAGTTTTGCCGTCAAGGGAGACGATAACGTCGCCGGATTTAATGCCCGCGGCAGCCGCTGCTGACTTCGGCATAACTTCGCTGACAAAGGCGCCGCGCTGTGCGTCGACTTTGAAGGCTTTCGCCATTTCCGCCGTCATTTCGCTGCCCTTGATGCCCAGCATGCCGCGCTTGACTTCACCGTACTTGATCAACTGCTCAGTCAGGCTTTGCACCATGTTACTGGGGATAGCAAACCCGATGCCGACGTTGCCGCCGTTTGGCGCCAGAATGGCAGTGTTAATGCCGATAAGCTCACCGTTAAGGTTAACCAGCGCGCCGCCGGAGTTACCGCGGTTGATTGAGGCATCGGTCTGGATAAAGTTTTCAAAACCTTCCAGATTCAGCCCGCTGCGACCCAGTGCAGAGATAATGCCGGAGGTGGCAGTCTGGCCGAGGCCGAACGGGTTCCCAACTGCAACGGCGAAGTCGCCGACCCGCAGGGAGTCAGAGTCTGCCAGTTTGATACCGGTTAGATCTTTTTCCTTGGCATCAATGAGCTGGAGCAGGGCGATATCAGACTGTTCATCACGACCGATAAGCTTGGCCTGATACTCTTTTCCGTTATTGAGCTGGACGCGGATCTTGTCCGCATTGTTGACCACGTGGTTATTGGTAACGACGTAGCCCTTTTCCGCATTGATAATGACGCCAGAGCCTAGCCCTTCAAAAGGGCGCACGCTTTGCTGTTCAGACGGCATGTTTGGCCCGAAGAAGAATTTGAACTCTTCGGGAATGCGCTTGCGCTGAACCTGTGTGCCTTCTACGTAGACGCTAACGACGGCAGGCAATACTTTTTCCAGCATTGGTGCCAGGCTTGGAGTTTGTTCACCTGCGACGGAGATCGGCAGGGCGGCATTGGCTGCCGGTACTGAGGAAAAAGACAGACCTAAACTAACGGTTAGGGCGCTTAATAGTAACGTTGTTTTCTTCATGGATAATAGACTCTCAATACCAACCTTCAAACTTGGGTGGAGCCGCGCTAGACGGCTGTTTCACAATTAACTGTAGCTAATCTAAGACTCGATATAGGCTCAAAAAGTTCATAAACAAGTGGTTAATGACATCGGGAGGGGATTAATTCAGAAATGTGATCGGCTTCAAATCCAGTCAGCGCGCGGGACGGCGTAAAACGTAAAGAAAGGTAATATTCGTTTGGAGACTGCGGCGCCGTCTTGCACGGCACCGCGAGGAGTGGCGTATTTATTTACTCTTTGCGCTCCGGGCGAAACAGACCCGATGCACCCTCGGAATAGTCGCGAGGAGGGTGGTCTGTGTCGCTGCGCGTGTCTTCGTGACCCGATGCTTCAGGTTTAAAATTCAGGTAGCTAAAGGGATTGCTGGTAGCCATATCAGGGAGCAGTGTACTGGAGCTTTTTACCATGTGCTTGTGGAACTGGCGGTAGTCCTGCGCCATTTTTTCAAGCAGCTCAGCGCTGTGGGAAAAGTGGTTAACCAGCTCTTGGCGGTAGGTTTCCAGTTCTGCTTTGCTTTTATCAAGCTCCTGCTGCAGTGCTGTTTGCTGGCGCAGTTTCCTGTTGCCAAACCGCATCGCCAGAGCGCCAATAATAAGCCCGGCGACTAAGCCGATAATCAGTGCATATTCCCAAGTCATAATGACTCCTTGTTACGGTCATAAATTACAGAAGAACCAGCCTGACGAAAGGCTGAAAAAGCGACAGAGTCGCTTGCTGTTCCCCCGTGTTCTTGTACATCACTATACTCGGAAATACACCCGAAAATATACCCAGAAATGTAGGGTTGGGGGAACGGCACTACTCACGCAGTGACATCCTATCACGATAAAATCGCTTTTTTAATCTCAAAAGACCGGGCGAGAAGCGACTAGCGTTCCCTCGGTACATTAAACCTGCTTTTCCCTCTGGCTCAGTCGGTAAATGCGCTGTGGGCGACCGACCTTACCGTAGATGATTTCAGCCTTAAGAAAGTTCTCTTTTGTGCAGTATTCCAGATAGCGGCGCGCGGTAGTGCGGCTTAATCCCAGTTTTTTAGCAATGTCTTCAGCGGTGTATCCCGCTTCTTCTTCGCTATCGATAAAGGCTTCCTGCACGACTTTCAGCGTAATTTCATCAATGCCGATGGGCATGGTGGGCTTGGTTTGAATGCGGGCAAAGGTGTTGAACATTTCATCAACCTGCGACTGGCTGACGTCTTCAGCCTGCTTTTGCACTCGGTGAAGGTGGCTCAGACGCTCAAGAGTTTGCTCCAGTCGATCGTAGGAAACCGGCTTGAGTAAATAGTCGAATACGCCGTAGCGAATTGCATCGGCGACAGTTTCAATATCGCTGGCGGCGGTGATAAAGATAATCTGCCCTTGATACTTTGCGGCGGAAAGCTCTTGCAGCAGCTCGATTCCCCTGCCGTCGGGCAAATAGTTGTCAAGAACGATCAGGTCAGGCTTGAAGTTAGCTATCATCATGCGACCCTGTTCCAGATTGCCAGCCAGCCATATCTGACGGCACAGGCTATGGCGTTTAATGAACTCAGCGTGCATTTCGGCCAGCGGCGTTTCATCTTCTATCACTAAGATGTTCAGGTATTTCATGACTAATTTCCTTTTGCTGTCCCTTTAGGAATAAAGATAGAAAATACAGTACCGTAGGGATCGTTATCTTCTATAGTAATCGTTCCTTGGTACTGATCGATGTAGGTCTTCACGAGGTAAAGCCCAATCCCGTGGTCGCCGCTCTGTTTAGACGATACGCCTCGGGTAAAAATGTTGTCTCGAATTTTGGGGTCGATGCCGGATCCCTGATCGGAGATCTCTATCACTAGCTCTTCGCCTTCATCTGAGATGTAGCATTCAATCGTTTTACTGCTGTTCGGATTCTTCAGTGTGGCTTCAAAGGCGTTATTCAGCAGATTGCCTAAAATACTGGCGAGCTCGTTTTCTGCCAGTGGGCCAGGATTTATACTCAGTGAACACCCTGAAACAAAGTTGACTTCAAGCCCTAGCTCTTTAGCGCGGTGGTATTTACCAAACAGCAGCCCTGCAATTAAGCGGTTTTTGAACATGCTGCTGATATTGTCGATAAGAGACTGCTGGTTGGAGGATTCAAACTTCACCATTTCCAGTGCGCGCTCGTATTCCTTCAACTGAAGCAGGCCACCGATGGTTGAGATCCAGTTCAGGTGTTCGTGGCGCAGCGTGCGCAGGTTTTCTACATACTGTTGAACCTGAGAAAGCTGAGCGCTTAGCATATTGATTTCATCCTGTCGGCGGAAACTGATGACCCACCCTTGGAACTGGCTGTCTATCCAGATGCCGACTCGGTTAGCGATAATTTTGATACCGTTGAGAACGAGCAGGTCGTCAATGCGGTTGTTGCCGTGGCTTTCAGTCAAGTAGTCTGAAGGGGTTACCAGGGCTTTGATTCCCTGACCGATAAGGTGTTTCGGCGCGCCGGTCAGCCTTAGCATTTTTTGTGCATTTTGGTTGATGGCGGTGATTTTTCCCTCGGTATCGACAGCTATGAGGCCTTCAAACACCGCGTCGAACAGTGCGTCCTGTTGGCGCTGGACGCGGGCTATTTCTGCAGGCTCCATGCCCATCATCTGTTTCTTAATGTGCGAGGAGAACTGCCATGAAAGGAAAATCAGTACAAACAGGATCATCAGCAGGGCGCTGGTAAGGGGCAGCAGCTGGTTTGAACGCCAGATATCGATTTTGCTGTTGAGATAGCCTAAGGAGATAACGCCGATGACTTTGTTATTTTTATCCCAAATAGGCGTTTTTGCTCTCAGTGCCAGCCCCATGGATCCTTCACTGCTAATGATGTAACTTTCCCCCCGCTCCAGCGCGCCCGGCTTGTTCCACTGCATGATGTAGCCGATTTTTTCGGGATTAGGGTGATAAAGCCTGACAGAGTGCTCATCGCCTATGACCAGATAGCTGAAGTTGGATTCCATACTTAGCCGATCGGCAATCTTTTTCAGCTTGGTCGTGTCGCGATGCTCGACACCTTCGATGACGTCGTCCATAGAGGCAATAATTTTTGCCTGGTTCATGGCGATCTCGCTGACTTTCTCTGTGAGATAGTTATCTAGCTGGTACTCCATAAAAGTGTTCAGTGCGCCAAAAAGCAGGGTAAAGACCACGAGCAGCAGCAGAAAAACGCGCCATTTGAATGACATGTTTCTTAGCATACCCTTTATCGTGTCTTTGGTTAGTTTAAGGTGCATTTAACATTCACTTCTATTATTTAATTTTTTACGATGTCCCAGAATGCTAAATATAATTAATTTGGTTATAAAATGCATTTAATTAATTAAGCAAATAAAAACCATTAAGTTATTTCTATTTATTCAGTTATCTGTGAAGCAGATCAATTAACTGATTAGGGTGAATTAATATGATGTAGATCGCTGTATTATTAGTCAATTAACTTAACATTTCTAATGATTAAAAAGATATTTTCATTTATGCGGCCTGTCAGCGCAGGACGCTGAGCTATCGTTTTGACTAATGATCGGGGCGGGTGACTTTTGAATCGCCCACCCTTATGTCCTTTGTTGTTTTATTAATGCATTTATAGAGAATGGACTATGTATAATTCAACAATATTCAATCGAGTAAAACGGTCGGAGTTTAAAAAAGTTGCGGAGATCGCAAAATTCCTTCGCCATAACGACTTGAATATTGATACTTCCATTGAAGAGTTTATTACCCTTACGCGCGGCTCTCAAATAATCGCCTGCGGTGGAATTGCCGATAACATTATAAAGTGCGTTGCAATAAGCGAAAATCTTCGCGGTGAAGGGATCGCTCTTTCGTTAGCGACAGAGCTCGTCAATTTGGCTTATGAGCGCCACCATACTCACCTGTTTATCTATACCAAAACGCAAAACGAAGAGCTGTTTCGACAGTGCGGTTTTTTTCCTATTGCTTCAGTGCCGGGCACCGTCGTTCTTATGGAAAACAGCAGCTGTCGTCTTAAGCGTTACGGTGAGCAGCTAGCGAAGTCCCGCCAGGCTGGCGACAAAATTGGCTGCATTATCATGAACGCAAATCCGTTCACTTTAGGGCATCAGTTTCTTGTTCAGCAGGCGGCTTCACAGTGTGACTGGCTGCACCTCTTTTTGGTGAAAGAGAACACGTCAACGTTTCCCTACGTCGATCGCCTAAAGCTGGTGACGGAAGGAACAGCCAATATTCCTAACCTGACGGTTTATCCCGGTTCGGAATACATGATTTCTCGCGCCACTTTCCCCTGCTACTTCATTAAAGAGCAGGGCATTGTTGATAACTGTTATACCGAGATTGACCTCAAAATTTTCCGTCAATATCTCGCGCCAGCTCTGGGCGTGACGCATCGCTTTGTGGGCACTGAGCCTTTTTGCGAAGTAACCCGCAAATACAACGCCGATATGCGCTACTGGCTCAACACGCCTGAGCTGTCCTGCCCACCGATTGAGCTGGTTGAAATTGAGCGTGTTCAGCACGAAGGAACAGCCGTTTCGGCCTCGTGGGTGCGTCGTTTACTGTCTAAAGGGCAGATGGAAACCATTTCTCATCTGGTGCCGGAGTGTACCTATCAATATTTGCTAAAAAGTCCGCTCCTTCGCCAGACGTCTACGGACGCTCCGACTAAAGATTCCGTTATTACCATGGGTGAACTATGAAAATTATCAAAGAAGCCGTAGCCGGCACGCTTGAATCAAGCGATGTCATGGTGCGGGTCGCCCCGATCGAAGGATCGGATATTGACCTGCAGTTGAACAGCAGCGTCGAGAAGCAGTTTGGCGATGCTATTCGGGCAACCGTCATGGACACGCTGTCCAGAATGGGCGTTACCGGCGTTCAGCTTGTCGTTGACGATAAGGGCGCGCTGGAGTGCGTGCTGCGGGCTCGTTTACAGGCGTCACTGCTTAGAGCCAGTGACTGCCAAACGCTACCTTGGGAGGCCTTGAAATGAAGCCGCAACTATCACAACGCGCCCGCCGCAGTATGCTGTTTGTTCCCGGCGCTAACGCCGCTATGTTGAGCACCTCTTTTGTATATGAAGCGGATTCCATCATGTTCGATCTGGAAGACGCCGTTTCCCTGCGTGAAAAAGACTCCGCACGCCTGCTGGTGTTCCACGCTCTGCAACATCCTCTGTATCAGAACATTGAAACCGTGGTGCGTATTAATCCGCTCAATACGCCTTTCGGCCTTGCCGATCTTGAAGCGGTAGTGCGCGGGGGCGTCAAGATGGTTCGCCTGCCGAAAACTGACCGCAAAGAAGATGTTTTAGAGCTGGAAGCGCACGTTGAGCGTATTGAGCGTGAGTGCGGGCGCGAAGTGGGCAGCACCAAACTGATGGCTGCCATTGAGTCCGCAATGGGCGTTGTTAACGCCATTGAAATTGCCACCTCTAGCCCTCGTCTGGTCGCGATAGCGCTGGCGGCGTTTGACTACGTTATGGACATGGGGACCAGCCGCGGTGACGGTACTGAACTGTTCTATGCCCGCTGTGCGGTACTGCACGCGGCGCGCGTTGCCGGTATTGCTGCCTATGACGTGGTTTGGTCCGACATTAATAACGAAGAAGGCTTCCTGAAAGAGGCAAGTTTGGCGAAGAGCCTGGGCTTTAACGGAAAGTCACTGGTTAACCCGCGTCAGATTGAGCTGCTGCACCAAACCTATGCGCCGACGCGCAAAGAGGTGGAGCACGCCCATGAAGTTATCGCCGCCGCAGAAGACGCTGAAGCACGGGGCCTAGGCGTTGTGTCGCTCAACGGCAAGATGATAGACGGGCCAATCATCGATTACGCCCGCAAAGTTGTGGCGCTATCCGCTTCCGGCATTCGTGATTAAGAGGAAAGAGAAATGAAAGAGACAGTAGAGATGCTGAATCAACAGTACGTCATGCCGGAAGGACTACAGCCGTACAGCGGCATTGCAGTAAAAAGCCCGTGGTTAGCAAACGAATCGGAAAAACGCCACCGTAAAGTGTGTGATTCGCTGGAGGACGCCATCCGTCGTTCAGGCCTGAAAGACGGCATGACCATTTCTTTTCACCACGCGTTTCGCGGTGGGGACAAAGTGGTGAATATGGTGGTGGCGAAGCTGGCAGAAATGGGCTTTCGCAACCTGACTCTGGCTTCAAGTTCGCTGATTGACGCCCACTGGCCGCTGATTGAGCATATTAAAAACGGCGTGGTTAGCCAGATTTATACTTCAGGCCTGCGCGGCAAGCTGGGTGAAGAAATTTCAGCCGGCCTGATGGAAAACCCCGTACACATCCACTCTCACGGTGGGCGTGTTCACCTGATTGAAAGCGGTGAGCTGAATATTGACGTCGCGTTTCTGGGCGTACCGTGCTGCGACGAGTTTGGCAACGCCAACGGCTTTAGCGGCAAGTCCCGCTGTGGTTCTTTAGGCTATGCGCAGGTGGATGCTGCTCACGCTAACTGTGTTGTGCTGCTGACAGAAGCCTGGGTGGACTACCCTAACTACCCGGCGAGTATTGCTCAGGATCAGGTCGATCTGATTGTTCAGGTTGAAGAAGTGGGCGATCCGGCAAAAATCACCGCCGGTGCGCTTCGCCTGACCAGCAACCCTCGTGAACTGTTGATTGCCCGTATGGCGGCAAGCGTCGTTGAACACTCTGGCTATTTTAAAGACGGCTTTTCTCTACAGACCGGTTCTGGCGGCGCTTCTTTGGCTGTAACCCGCTTCCTCGAAGACAAAATGCGTCGCCTCGGCATTACGGCGGGCTTTGGTCTCGGTGGGATCACCGGCACCATGGTCGATCTGCATGAAAAAGGCCTGATCAAAGTGCTGCTTGATACACAGTCTTTTGACGGCGATGCGGCTCGCTCTTTGGCGCAAAACCCAAATCATATTGAGATTTCTACCGATCAGTACGCGAACCCGACGTCAAAAGGGGCGAGCTGCGATCGTCTGAACGTCGTGATGCTGAGCGCGTTGGAAATTGACGTGAACTTTAACGTGAACGTAATGACTGGCTCCAACGGCATACTGCGCGGCGCGTCTGGCGGGCATAGCGATACAGCGGCAGGTGCTGACTTAACCATTCTGACGGTTCCTTTAGTCCGCGGTCGCATTCCTTGCGTCGTTGATAAAGTGCTGACGACAGTGACACCGGGAGCCAGCGTAGACGTGCTGGTCACCGATCACGGTATTGCCGTTAACCCAGCGCGTCAGGATCTGATCGAGCGTTTGACTCAGGCAGGGATTTCGCTGATGACCATTGAACAACTGCGGGATCGCGCAGAGCTCATCACCGGTAAGCCTCAGCCGATTGAGTTTACCGACAGAGTCGTAGCCGTCGTTCGCTATCGCGACGGTTCGGTGCTTGACGTCGTTAGACAGATTAAAGAGTAAACACAGTGAACATTCTCCCGGAGCTTGTTGAAGAACGCCGCGTTTCTCTAGAGGAGGTATTGCTTAGCAGGGATATGCGTCAGGAGAGGCAGCAGGAGTGGATGAGCCGTTATGCAGTAACGCTCATTTCTTTGACGATCGTCGTTCCGGGAGAGTGTAAAGACACTCTGCTTTCCCGCCGGGCTTTCAATATCGCCTGGCAGTCGCTGGCCTCGCTACTCGCGGAGAAAGGCTGGCGCACAGTAGATAAAGCGGTTTTTTGTCTGCCAACCGGCCCAGAAGGGCTGTTGGCAGTTGATTTTTCGCCTGAAGAAGTTAAGCGCGCCTGCGTTGAGCTGGAACAGCAAAGCGCAGTAGGGCGCCTTTGGGACATCGATGTGATAGGCCCTGAGGGGATCCTGTCTCGCCAGATGTTTGGGCTGGCGCCTCGAAGCTGTCTGGTGTGTTCCCGAGATGCGCGCCTTTGTGCTCGTGAGCGAACCCATTCGCTTTCTGAGCTGCATCAGGCCATGGAGGCACTACTCCCATGATGCTGAAATCAACAGACCCTATTCAACGGCCCGCTGCCCTCGAAATTAATAGGCTTCCCTGGGTGGTTCGCTGTAGCCATCTGGCGCACAGTGCCATGCTCAATGAAGTTAACCTGACGCCGAAGCCTGGTTTGGTGGACATGCGAAACAGCGGTGCCCATAAGGATATGGAGATTACCGACTTCTACCGCAGTGCCGACGCCATCAGGGCATGGATCCCCTATTTTGTGGAGTACGGCATGAGTTCGTACAGGCAGAGTAGCCGTGAGGTACTTACCGGTATACGCCCACTAGGGCTGGCCTGTGAGTCTTCAATGTACAAGGCGACATCCGGCGTAAATACCCATAAAGGCACGATTTTCTCTCTTGGTCTGCTGGCGACTGCAATGGGGCGGCTGGTGGCTAATCAGCGCGCCGTTACCCAGCGTAATTTGTGTAAAGAAGTGGCGGACATGTGTCAGGGCATGGTCGCTAGTGAGCTTGCTCAAAATAACCGTTCTCTTACTGCGGGCCAGCGGCTATACCAAGAATACGGCCTTACCGGGGCTCGGGGTGAAGCCGAATCGGGTTTTACGTCAGTGCTCACAATATCACTTCCTGTCTACCAGCAGCTTATTTCTCAGAATATCGATCCTCAGCGTGCGCTGCTTCAGGCGCTGCTTAGCCTGATGGCGGTCAATGGCGATACCAACGTCGCCTCGCGCGGAGGCATAGAGGGGCTTCGCTGGATGCAGGAAACGGCGCGCGGGTTTTTAGCGGACGGCGGCGTTACTCAGCCAGACTACATCACCCGGCTCAAGGCGTTTGACAGCCAGTGCATTGAACGGAATCTCAGCCCGGGAGGCTGCGCGGATCTGCTTATTGTGACCTGGTTTTTAGCTCAGTTTCCTGAGTCATACGGAAAGAATGGCAACGAATAATCATTGTTACTGGAGGTTTTTGTATGGAAAGTCATAGCGTCCCCTGCTTTTGGATGCGGGGAGGCACCAGCAAGGCGGGGTGTTTTGTCGAGGCCGATCTGCCTGTTGACGTAGCCGTTCAGAATGACTGGCTTTGTAAAATATACGGCAGCAGCGATCCCTCTGGTCGTCAAATCAACGGCATGGGCGGTGGAACCTCAACAACCAGCAAAGCCATGATCGTCAGTAAGCGGCCGGAAGAAAAAAACGGCGTTAACTATACATTTTGTCAGGTTGAGACTGGCGCTAATGCCGTAGACCGTAAGGGAAACTGCGGTAATATTTCCTCTGCTGTAGGCCCTTTTGCCATTGAGCGAGGGCTGGTGGATGAGATTTCTGAGCCCGTAACGCAGGTCAGGATCTATAACACCAATACTAAAAAAACCATCGTTTCACATGTGCCGGTCAAGAACGGTAAAGTGGTTTATGACGGTGAGTTTGCTATTTCGGGTGTACCCGGTACAGGAGCGCGTATTCAGCTGGACTTCCTGTCCCCCGGTGGTGCAGTGACCGGTAAACTGCTGCCAACGGGCAACGCAAAAGATACCATTGACGTTCCCGGATATGGCCTCGTAGAAGTTTCCATCGTGGATGCGGCAAACCCTCTGGTATTTGTTCGAGCAGCTGATCTTGGCCTAACCGGCGGTGAGCTTCCGGCACAAATTGACAGCGATCCTGAGCTGTTAAGACGTATGCTTTCTATTCGAGAAGCTGCCGCTGTGCTTATTGGATTAGCTAAAGACATGGACGATGCTCGGGTTAATAGTCAAGCCGTGCCGAAGTTCTGTTTTGTCGCACCAGCCGCTTGCTATACTAGCCTACCGGGCGAACAGATCAGCCAGGACAGTATTGATATTCAGGCCCGTATGCTGTCTATGGGGAAACTCCATCCCGTACTGGCAATTACCGGCGGCGTATGTATTGGCGTAGCGGCAAAAATAGAGGGTACGTTGGTTAATGAGATTACCAGCTCAATTAATCATAAAGATGAATTAAATATTGGGCACTGTAGCGGGATTCTTTCTGTAAGTGCGAATGTTGAAAATCATCAGGGTACGTTTTCAGCATTAAATGGCACTGTATATCGTACAGCGCGTATTTTAATGAAGGGCGACGTAGAAGTATATTAGTTAAGTCCAGCTCTTACCCGTTTATTTGAACTATTACACTAAAGGCTAAAAAGCCGAGTGTAGAGGCGTCTGTTTCTGCAGGCGCCTTTTCATTAGGTACTTTTAGCGATAGAGCTAATTAACGTTATAAAGAAAATAAGAGGTAATAGAATAATTAAAAACATTAAATTTATGATACCAACTTTAGCCTCTGTCACATATTTATCATTAAGTATGGCGCATCATGAAAATATTATAGAGGCAAAATACTATTCCTCTAATTTTTAATTTTTTATTAACGGTTAGATAACGAAATATAATTAGCACCACTTTATAAATAATGAATAAAAATTTCACGTTTACTTTTTTGTAAACGGGGGCCCGTTTGTTTTTTATTATCAAGGAGAATGTCCGTAATGAGTAAAGAGAAAATGTGGAAGCTATTATTGCTAATAGCCATTCCCATTATCGTGGCTCTGATACCGACACCAGCGGGATTATCGAATCTCGCCTGGATATTGTTCGGTCTCTATTTAGCCGCTATTGTTGGTTTGGTGCTTAAGCCGTATTCCGAGCCCGTTATCCTGCTGGGAACGATTGCCGCAACGGCCGTTGTTATCGGCGTGTTCGGTGAGAAGGGGCTTAAAGCTGGTGAAGTACTAAAAGGCTACTCTTCTGGTACCACTTGGCTAGTGTTCGCGGCGTTTACGCTGAGTTCTGCGTTTGTTCTAACAGGGTTGGGGAAGCGTATTTCCTATATCCTGATCGGCAAACTGGGTGGAACGACGCTGGGCTTAGGCTACGTTACGGCCATTCTGGATCTGTTAATTGCTCCGGCAACGCCGTCCAACACGGCTCGTGCCGGTGGGATCGTGTTCCCTATCATCAACAGTGTTTCCGTTGCCTTAGGTTCTGATCCACAGGAAAGCCCCCGCAAGGTCGGCCACTATCTGATGGTGAACATTTATATGGTGACGAAAACCACCAGCTATATGTTCCTGACGGCGATGGCGCCTAACGCACTGGCGTTGGAAATGATGTCCAAGATTCTGAACATCCAGCTGAGCTGGGGTCAGTGGGCGCTGGCTGCCTGTGTGCCTGGACTGATCATGTTGATCCTGACACCGTTTATGATCTACAAAATGTATCCGCCTGAGCTGAAGAAAGTCGACAACAAGAAGATTGCCAAAGAAGGGCTTGAACTGCTTGGGCCAATGACTCTGCGCGAGAAGCTGCTGCTGGGACTGTTCGTTCTTGCTCTGCTGGGCTGGATGTGTTCAGGTCTTATCGGCGTTGACGCTTCAACCGTAGCTATTTGCGTAATGGCACTGACTATCCTGTGTGGCGTAGTGACCTGGGACGACGTCCTGAAGAACAAGGGCGGCTGGAACACCCTGATTTGGTACGGTGGCATCATCGGTATGTCAGGCGTGCTGACTAAGGCCAAGTTCTTCGAATGGCTGGCGACAGTCATGAACGAAAACTTGTCCTTCGGTGATAACGCAATGATGGCACTGTTTGTCATCATGTTTATCAGCGTCGCGATCCGCTATCTGTTCGCTTCCGGCGGTGCTTATGTGGCCGCTATGGTTCCGGTGTTTGCAACCGTGGGTATGGTCGCAGGCGCTCCTCCGATGCTGCTGGCGCTGGGCCTGCTGTTCTCTAACTCCTACGGCGGCAGCCTAACCCATTACGGAGGCGCTGCGGCTCCTATCGTGTTCGGTGCGGGCTACAACGATACTCGCTCCTGGTGGATTATCGGTGGCGTCGTTGCCTTCCTGAGTCTGGCAGTTCACATGACAGTCGGCTTAGGCTGGTGGGAAATGCTGATCAGTATGGGCATTATCGGCGGCTGATAGACCCCTAAGTGCCCGGCGATACACAGCAGGGCAATTGATAAAGCGGCATCGAGCAATCGGTGCCGTTCTCTTTTTTGCTCTCGCGTTTTTCTCCATTTTCTCTCCTTGTTTTCTTTCCTTATATAAAGGAAGAACATCAGACAGTGAAAGAAGAAGAGAAAGAGAGAAGAAATCCACATAACGGCGTAAAAACAGGTCGATCTTTATGGGCGACTTCTCTATAATCTTGCGACCCCACGTTACAACAAGGTTTTTTTCCCAGAACCTTGATAGTGTCGGCATGTACTGCTCGAAGGGGTAGGTTTGCTGGACTCGATTGGTCGTGTGAGCCTCAATAACGTTTCTTGACGATTGGTGTTCACCAACGTGTAACTTTAGATTGGGTAAGTTATTTAAATGAAAACTTTTTCAGCTAAGCCAGAAACAGTAAAGCGTGACTGGTATGTTGTAGATGCAACTGGCAAAACGCTGGGCCGTCTTGCTACTGAACTGGCCCGCCGTCTGCGCGGCAAGCATAAAGCGGAATACACTCCGCACGTTGATACCGGTGATTACATCATCGTTCTGAACGCAGAGAAAGTTGCTGTAACCGGCAACAAGCGTTCTGACAAGGTGTACTACCACCACACTGGCTTCATCGGTGGTATCAAAGAAGCGACCTTTGAAGAAATGATTGCTCGCCACCCTGAGCGCGTGATCGAGATCGCGGTTAAAGGCATGCTGCCTAAGGGCCCGCTGGGCCGTGCTATGTACCGTAAACTGAAAGTTTACGCAGGTAACGAGCACAACCATGCGGCACAACAACCGCAAGTTCTGGACATTTAATCGGGATTATAGGCAATGGCAGAGAATCAATACTACGGCACAGGTCGCCGCAAAAGCTCTTCCGCACGCGTCTTCATTAAGCCGGGTAGCGGTAACATCGTTATTAACCAGCGCAGCCTGGAACAGTACTTCGGTCGCGAAACTGCCCGCATGGTAGTTCGCCAGCCGCTAGAACTGGTCGAGATGATTGGTAAACTGGATCTGTACATCACTGTTAAAGGTGGTGGTATTTCCGGTCAAGCTGGTGCTATCCGTCACGGTATTACCCGTGCACTGATGGAATATGACGAGTCACTTCGTGGCGAGCTGCGTAAAGCAGGCTTCGTTACTCGTGACGCGCGTGAAGTTGAACGTAAGAAAGTCGGTCTGCGTAAAGCACGCCGTCGTCCTCAGTTCTCCAAGCGTTAATTGTTTGCCGCTTCGGCATCAAGTTAGCGTTAAAAAACCCGGTTATGCCGGGTTTTTTTATTTCTACTTTTTGTTAAGTGTCTTTATTTTAGTCTGGAATAACAATCTGTTGTGAATGACAGATAAATTATCACTCGGTTCTGATCAAGAGCGCTGAAAATCTGCTAAACTAGCCGACGTTCAGTATGCGTTATTGAATCAATAAGCGAATTCTATTAACAATCATTCATTATTGAGACAGGCGTTTGGCGGCTAGCGTGTAGACCGCCGCTGTCATTATTCATGAGTTATTAATTGAGAAACTTGGAGGTTTTCATGGCTGTCGCTGCCAATAAACGTTCGGTAATGACGCTATTTTCCGGCCCGGCTGATATTTACAGCCATCAGGTTCGTATTGTTTTGGCTGAAAAAGGTGTGAGCGTTGAGATTGAACAGGTCGACATGGATAACCTGCCGCAGGATTTAATCGATCTGAATCCCTATGGCTCCGTGCCTACTCTGGTCGATCGCGAATTAACTCTGTACAAGTCGCAAATCATTATGGAATACCTGGATGAACGCTTCCCTCATCCACCGCTTATGCCCGTTTATCCCGTTGCTCGCGGTACAAGCCGACTGATGATGCACCGCATTGAACAGGACTGGTATTCTTTGCTTAATACAATCCTGAGCGGCAACGCACCGGATGCAGACGCAGCCCGCAAGCAGCTACGCGAAGAGCTGCTGGCCATTGCCCCGATTTTCAATGAAGCGCCTTACTTTATGAGTGAAGAGTTTAGTCTGGTTGACTGCTACCTTGCTCCACTGCTGTGGCGCTTGCCGCAGATGGGTATTGAGCTAAGCGGAAGTGGCGCAAAAGAGATTAAGGCCTATATGAATCGTGTGTTTGAACGCGAGTCGTTTTTAGCGTCTCTGACGGAAGCCGAGCGCGAAATGCGCCTGCAGATGAGAGGATAACCGGGATGACGCCCCGTCGCCCCTATCTGCTTCGTGCCGTTTATGACTGGCTGCTGGATAACGGTTTAACGCCTTATCTGGTGGTTGACGCAACGGCGCCTAACGTTATGGTGCCGATGGAGTTCGTTCGCGATGGGCAGATTGTATTGAACATCGCGCCTCGCTCGGTCGGCAACCTTGAATTGGGCAACGATGAGATTCGGTTTAGCGCTCGCTTTGGCGGCGTTCCTCGTAAGGTTGAAGTGCCTTTGGCGGCAGCAATGGCTATTTACGCGCGGGAAAACGGCGTAGGTATGGCTTTTGAGCCGGAAGAGTACCCAGATTCTCAGTCATTTGATGACGAAGAGCTGGAGACTGGCGACAAAGAGCGTGCCGACGGTATCCATCTGGTTTCCTCCCCAGAAGACAGCAAGCCAGAGAGCGGTGGGGACGGTGATGATAACGAGCCGACGCCTCCGCCGCGCGGCAGGCCTGCGCTTAGAGTCGTAAAGTAACGGCAGGCTGCAACCTGATAGATTGAATAAGTGAACTGTCGGACAAATAAAAAGGCGAAGCATAGTGCTTCGCCTTTTTGCTGCCGCTAGCCTTAGGCTAAAGCGGATTTCTTGCCGCCTCTGGCAATCTTGATTCCCCAGGCGATAGTCATCACCAGTAGAATAAGAAAGCAGGCGCCGAAGGCAAGGAAACAGGACTGCGCCATGTTCATGAACTTCATGGATGGAATGAGGTACCATCCTTCAGCCTGAACGTACATATCAACGAAGAACTGTTGGAAGCTGCTTAAGGTTACGCCATCCGGAACGATAGGGGCGTCATAGCCACAGTCGCCGGTAGGCAGGAACCATTCGGGTGCCCACTTGGCTAGCGGTAGGCCGAAGGGGAAGTTGGGATCGGTTGAACATCCCTGTACGCCGAACAGCGCATCCGGGCTATGAACCGCGTGGTGAATACCGTTAAGCTTGATGGAGTATCCAAGGCCTGTGATGGAGCCATAGAAAGCAGCAACACAGCCAATCAGCTTAAGTACCAGAACCTTTGGGTTAATGGCGGCGATCAGCCCGCCAATAACCATAACGAACATGGCAAAACGGATGTACACACACTGTTCACAGGGCGCCATGTAGAGATAGATTTGGAAAAACGAGTGAGCCAGAATAATCAGGCCACCCATAGCGACGACCATAAGAAGCCACAAGAAGCGCTGTTCTTGCCATCTCACCAGCGTATCTACCGGAGAGGTACGCAGGTCTCTCCACATTTTCTTAAACATAATGTGAAATCCTTATTTTGCAGCCAGCTCTTTGACGAGTTCAGCCATAGAATCGATAGACTTGATGCTCTTAGTCATGATCAAGTACTTACCGTTAACCACGTAGGCAGGAACCCCCTGAATTTTTGCTACATCATAGGCCGCTTTCCATTTTTCCAGCGTTTCCTGAACTGCTGGCTCTTTCAGAGCAGCGTCAAAGTCAGCTCTGCTCATGCCGGCAGCGTCCAGACCCGTTTTGATAAAGGCGTCTGGATCTTTGCCGTCAGCCCAGCGCTCTTTTTTGTCGTGGTAGGCAGCGTAGTAGGCAAATTTAGCCTTTTTGAACTGTGACTTGTCGCCAAAGATAGAAACGCCAGCCGCCTGATCTTTTGCAAGCAGAACGGCAAACACTTCACTTCCCTGACGGCCGTATTCACCTTTGGTTTCTAGGTGGAAAGGCACGAAGGTGACCGTGTCTGCAGTTTTTTCAGCCACTTGAGCCGTTACGGCTTTGTCGTACTTGTAGCAGAAAGGGCAGGCATAGCTGAAAACTTTGATCAGCGTTTTTTCAGCGTTGGGAATGGGCTTTTCCAGAACCATATAGTCAGTCCCTTCCGTAAAGGCTGAGGCCATAAACGACGTAGCCAGCAGGCCAGCGCACAGTGCGCTTTTGAACATTTTCTTTAACGGGCTCGTATACATGGTGGATACTCCTTAGCGCTTAAAATGTTTTGGATCTCAAACAGCGTGATAAAGCCCCGACTCGCGGGGCTTTGGGATTTTTTTATTTGAACATGTTCTGAGGACGAACCAGCACAGCGCGGTAGTGCGTCTGGTTAGGCTTGTCTGACAGAACGTCAATTTCAACTTTGACTTCTTTGGTCTTGTAGTCGATTTCGTTCAGCTTGCCGACGGTCGGTTGACCAACGTCAAACAGGTGGATAGAGCCGCCAAAACCAAACATGGTGTCGCGGTCTTTTTGGTACTCAACGATAGAGGTGATTGGGCTGTACCAGTCATAGCCGCGATCTTTACCGTATTCCCAAACCTGCTGAACGGTCATGTTCTTCTCGTCAATCTTGTATTCAACGAAGCGAGAGTACTTCATGGTTGGCAGAGCAGGCTGCTCAAGACCGCGGCCGTCACCGTTGTCGAATATGGTCAACGTACCTTTGCTGGAGAGCCAGGCAGTGTGCTGGGTGTAAACGAAGTCGAAGTCAGTGTTCTCACACTTGCCGTTTTCATCACACTTGAGTGCCTTGCCGTTGGCGTCAACCGGCTTAAGCAGCTTCGGTGCCAGCTTCTCGTTCCAGCCTTTAGACGGCGCGAGGATCCACTTCACTTTTTTGTCGCGAGTGATTTTCACGACGCCCTGATGGCGAGATGAAAGGATGATGGAGTCGTCTTTGTCGTCGTAAGAAATGGAGTTAACGTGCGCCCAGTTACGACCTGGGCCAACGCCCAGCGCGTCGCCGTACGGTGTATCCGGCTCAAGCTTGGCCTGCTGGCCAGCGTGGGCGAGGTCGACGTTAACGCAAACGGCACCTGCATCAAGCGCGCCAAGCAGGCTGTCGCGCAGCGGATCGAGGATCTGGTTGAGATCCCACACGTCTACAACGCGGCCAGATTTATCCACTTCAAGAATGTGGTCACGGATAGTATGCACGTGCAGGCCGTCTTCGCGCTTATAGTTGCGCTTGCCGACGCGCAGCAGTACGGTTCCTTTGGAGGTTTCGACAGACTCATGGGTTGCGTCCATGAAGCCGCGAGGCAGCTTATGGTCAACCAGAATCTGACCCATCATATCGAATTCATACCAGTGCTGACCCTGAACAGCGGTAAATGTGCCGCGGGGCGTCTCGCGAATGCCCATCAGGTAGCCGCGCTTGTTGATATTAACGTCGCGACCGTTATAGGTGGCATCCTGAGACAGCCACCAGCGGTATTCGCCTTCGGTATCAACGATAAAGGTAAACGGTGCGATGTCGAAAGGCAGGGCACCACCGGCTGGGCCGGCGTCAAGAATACCGGCGTTCTTGTCTTTCTCACCGTGCCAGTGCAAGTCTGAACCCTGTGCGGTGAAGGTGTGTGTATTGACGAGATAAAGGCGGTCTTCAAAGCCGGGAGCAACTTTAACGACGTTAGTTTGCTGGAGATCGCTGATGGAGCGGTTGTCCATGTAGTTGTTGACAATAGCCGACGTTTTGACGGTGTATTCGTCCTTCATTGGCTTGCCGTCTTCTTTAAACTCAACGGTGACCTTGTTGTCATGCTTTTGGTACAGGCCGAAAATGGGCACGCCGTCATAGTTTTTTAATGATTCTGCTCCGACGCTGTAGCTGATTGGTACACCCTTGTCGCCTTTTCCTTGAACGGTAACTTTGACGTCAGAAATTTTATGGCCATCGAGCTCAACCAGTGCAGTCAGAGGCGCGTTACCGTAGGGATCGACAATAACGGCGCCTAGGCTCCCCGCCGGCTGTGCGGGTTTGAACCCTGCGGCCATTGCTCCCGAGGCCGTCAGGCCAAAGGCCAGGGCAACTGCGCCCGCTACCAGCGTTTTTCTGGTTTTCGTAAACATAGCTATCTCCTAAATTGGCAATATTATTTTTCTTAATAAATTGGGGCACCGTCGTTTCAAACCCTACCTGCCCCGTCCATCCTAAAAACTGTCAGTATTTCTTGGCTGCAAAAAATGAGACTAGTTACTTTATTTTCAAAGCGTTAGCTTTAGGTCATGCCGTTGTTCGGTAACTTGGTGATTAGCCTTGTTTTTTATGTGGATGGTCATACCTCTTCAAATAATTATGTTAAATAAAATATGAAAAAATTAACGTTTGAGAGATAATTTAGCTACGTTGCATTCAAATTTATTTCAATATAATCAAATAGTTATTTAATATAAATTTGAACTTGATCACGTAACGTTTTTTACATTTATTTACTTTATGGCGATAGTAGGTTATCTCTAAAAAGAGATAAAGAGGCCTTTCCGGATAACGATCATGCGTAAAGTGGAAAATCTACCTTTGGATACTGAACTATTAGGATTGTTCAGAGCGCTGTCAGAAACAGAGTCTTTGACGCTGGCAGCAAACAAGCAGGGAATGAGCCAGGCAGCCGCCAGTCGGGCCTTAACTAAACTGAGGGCTATTTTTAACGATAATCTTTTTATTAAAGCGGGCTACGGCATGCAGGCCACGCCCAGAGCCAAAGCGCTTTCACCCCGCATTACGGCAGCGCTGTTGGAGCTCGAAAGGCTTACTGAACCGGATATCTTCAAGCCAGAAACGCTGACGAGAACGCTCTACTTAGGGGCGGTAGATAACGGCGTGTTCTCTATTTTTTCTCGAGTGATGAAAGACCTGTTTGAGCAGGCGCCCAAGGCCAGAATCGAGATCCTGCCGATTGGCAACGATCTTTGCGCCAGCCTGAAATATGGCCGAATGGACTTGGCTATTTTCCCACTGGTGACCATGCCCGCCGATTTTCATGAAGTGAATCTGTTTCAAACCTCTTATGCCTGTCTGGTGCGTAAGGGGCATCCGTTAGTCAGTCATATGCAAGAGGGACTTCCCCTGACGCAGGAGAAAATTAACAGCTATCGGCGCATACAGGTGATGGTGCATGACGGCAAGCAGGAGCAGGGCTATGCGCTCGACGAGGCAGCGTTTCCACAAACGGGAGATTTTGACATTGCCGTGACGGTGCCTTATTTTCTGGCCGCGCCAATGGTGTTGGCTGAGACGGACTTTGTGCTGACGCTGCCGAGGCAGACTGCGCTGCACTTTGCAAAGATGGCGGATTTAGAAGTGCTCCCCTATCCCTGCGACGCCAGAACGTTCTTTACTCGATTGATTTGGCACCATCGCGTTCATCACGACCCGGCGGTTCAGTGGCTAAGAGAGCTGTTTATAAAACATGCTTCTGAAGAGATTGCCCGGTAGGAGAAGTCGGTAAGAAAACAAAAGTCAGAAAATAAAAAGTAAAAAGGCGACAAACGTCGCCTTTTGTATGTCAGTACCCCTACACGTTCAGGTAGGACATAATGCTTTCAGCGGCCTTTCTTCCTTCAGCAATAGCGGTGACGACCAGATCGGAACCGCGCACCGCGTCGCCGCCGGCAAATATTTTGTCGTTGCCGGTCTGATACGGATAGTCGCCGATTTCGGGAGCCGAAATTCGCCCACGGTTGTCCAGAATAACACCGGAGGCAGACAGCCAAGGCATGGCGTGCGGCTGGAAGCCGAAAGCCATAATAACGGCATCGGCGGCCAGCGTGTGCTCTGAACCCGCTACTGGCTGTGGGGAACGACGACCCTTTTCGTCGGGGGCGCCGAGTTCGGTTCGCACGACCTTGACGCCGTTGGCCTGACCTACGGCATCCACTTCTATGCTGATAGGCTGAAGATTAAAGGCAAACTCCACGCCTTCTTCTCGCGCGTTTTTTACCTCGCGTCGCGAGCCCGGCATATTCTCTTCGTCTCGGCGGTAGGCGCAGGTGACCTGCACCGCACCTTGGCGAACGGCAGTCCTGACACAGTCCATCGCGGTATCACCACCGCCGAGTACCACGACGCGTTTACCTTCAAGGCTGATATAGGGCTCCTCTTTTGTGGAAGGGAATCCCATTAGTCGTCGGGTATTAGCAATCAGATAAGGTAGGGCGCTAAAGACGCCGCTGGCGTCTTCATTCGGCAGGTCTCCGGCCATTGAACGATAGGTGCCAACGGCGAGAAATACGCTGTCAAACTCTTCTTCCAGCTCTTCCAGCGTGATGTCTTTTCCGATCTCGGTGTTAAGGCGAAATTCAATGCCCATTTCGGTAAACAGCTGGCGGCGCTTAACCATCACCTCTTTGTCGAGTTTAAAAGAGGGTATGCCGAAGGTCAGCAGTCCGCCGATTTCGGGATGGCGATCGAACACCACGGCCTGAACGCCCCCGCGGGTCAGCACGTCTGCACAGGCTAGCCCAGCAGGGCCTGCGCCGATAATAGCGACGCGTTTCCCCGTTGGCTTGACGTGTGAAATGTCCGGCTTCCAGCCTTCGGCAAGCGCTCGGTCGGTAATATAGCGCTCTATGTTGCCAATGGTGACCGCGCCAAACTCGTCGTTAAGGGTGCAGGCGCCTTCACACAGGCGATCCTGTGGGCAGACGCGACCACAGACTTCCGGCAGGCTGTTGGTCTGATGAGCCAGCGTTGCCGCCTCCATGATCCTTCCTTCGTTGGCCAGCTTCAGCCAGTTAGGAATGTAGTTGTGCACCGGGCACTTCCACTCACAGTAGGGGTTACCGCAGGACAGGCAGCGATCCGCCTGCGCCTTGGCCTGAGTGTCTAAAAAGGGCTCATAAATTTCCACAAACTGGATTTTACGAATGTTCAGCGGTTTTTTAGGCGGATCGACACGCTGAAGGTCGATAAACTGGTAAACGTTTTCGCTCATGATGATCTCTCTTACTGCGCTTGAATGCGCAGCTCAGCGCTGGAGCGGCTGCGGTGACCAAGCAGCGCCTTGACGTCGCTGGACTTGGGCTTAATAAGTACAAACCGGGTAGACCACTGAGACCAGTTAGCCAGAATGTCTTCGGCACGCTCTGAACCGGTAAGCTGAACGTGCTCGGTAATCAGCCCGCGCAGGTGCTCTTCGTGAATCGGCAGTTCGTCCACGGCCAGTATGTCGACCAGCTCAGGATTAACTCGTTTACGAAACTCTTGGTCTTCATCCAGCACGTAGGCAAATCCCCCGGTCATTCCTGCACCGAAGTTAATGCCCGTACGGCCAAGAATGCAGACGATGCCGCCAGTCATGTATTCACAGCCGTTGTCGCCAATTCCCTCTACAACCGTAATCGCGCCGGAGTTGCGCACCGCGAAGCGTTCCCCTGCGCGCCCGGCGGCAAACAGCTTTCCTCCGGTGGCGCCGTACAGGCAGGTGTTGCCGATAATGGACGCTTCGTGGCTTTTAAAGGCCGACCCAACCGGTGGCCGGATCGCGATAGTGCCGCCCGCCATGCCTTTTCCAACGTAGTCGTTGGCGTCTCCGGTCAGCGTAAGCTCAACGCCACCGGCGTTCCAGACGCCGAAGCTTTGGCCTGCTGTGCCGCTGAAGTTGACCCTGATGGGATCTCCCGCAAGCCCCTGATCGCCATGTTGACGAGCGATAGCGCCGGACAAGGCCGCACCGACGGAACGGTCGGTATTACGGATATCAAAATAGAACGACTTGCTCTGCTTGGCCTGAACAAAGGGAGTGGCCTGTGAGAGCAGGGTTTGGTTAAGTGTGCCTTTGTCGAACGGCGGGTTATTTTCGGTACAGTAAAGCGCTTTACCGGGGTGAGGCTGGGCGCAGGCCAGCAGCGACGAAAGGTCGAGATTTTGCTGCTTGGCGGAGAAGCCGTCCAGCTCGATAAGTAGGTCAGTGCGCCCGATAAGATCGGTAAGCTGAGCGACGCCCAGTTCCGCCATGATGCGGCGCGTCTCTTCAGCGATAAACCGGAAGTAGTTCATCACCCGCTCCGGTAGGCCGTGATAGTGATCGCGGCGCAGCTTTTCGTCTTGAGTCGCCACGCCGGTTGCACAGTTATTCAGGTGGCAAATGCGCAGGTATTTACAGCCCAGCGCCACCATTGGGCCGGTGCCGAAGCCGAAGCTTTCCGCACCTAAGATTGCGGCTTTAACGATGTCTAGGCCGGTTTTTAATCCACCGTCTACCTGTAGCCTGATTTTATGGCGCAGGCCGTTGGCGACCAGTGCCTGCTGGGTTTCGGCTAGCCCAAGTTCCCAAGGGGAACCGGCATATTTTACCGATGTCAGCGGGCTGGCGCCGGTGCCGCCGTCATAGCCTGCAATGGTAATCAGGTCCGCATAGGCTTTCGCCACACCGGTGGCGATCGTGCCGACGCCTGGTTCTGACACCAGCTTAACGGAGATCAGCGCCCGATCGTTGACCTGCTTGAGGTCAAAAATTAGCTGAGCCAAATCTTCAATAGAGTAGATGTCGTGATGCGGGGGCGGTGAAATCAGCGTGACGCCCGGTACTGAATAGCGAAGTTTCGCAATATAAGGCGTGACTTTATCCCCCGGCAGCTGACCGCCTTCGCCGGGCTTGGCGCCTTGAGCAACCTTCACTTGGATCACATCCGCATTCACCAGATAGGCGGGAGTAACGCCAAAGCGACCTGAGGCGACCTGCTTGATGCGCGACACTTTGTGGGTGCCGTAGCGCACCGGATCTTCGCCGCCTTCGCCGGAGTTGGACTTGCCGCCAAGAGTGTTCATGGCGATAGCCAGCGATTCGTGCGCCTCCGGGCTTAGGGCGCCGATGGACATGGCGGCGCTGTCGAAACGGGTGAACAGGGATTCAGCCGGCTCAACGCTGTCGATCTCAATAGACTGTGACGGAGCGGCGGGCTTTAGCGCCAGCAGATCGCGCAGCGTTGTCGCAGGGCGCTGATTGACCCGATCGGCGTAAATCTGGTAGTCCTCATAGCGGCCGCTTTTTACCGCTGTCTGCAGTGAAGTGACGACATCCGGATTATAGGCGTGGTATTCCCCGCCGTGAACGAACTTAAGAAGCCCGCCCTGATCGAGCGGCTGGCGGACAAGCCAGGCGCGTTTTGCAAGGTTGAGTAAATCCCGCTGGAAGTCGTCGAAGCTGGCCCCGCCGATGCGGCTGGTAAAGCCGTTAAAGCATAGCTCGGTCAGCTCGGCATGCAGGCCAACGGCCTCAAACAGCTGAGAGCAGCGGTAGGAAGCAATGGTCGAGATCCCCATCTTCGACATGATTTTGTAAAGCCCTTTGTTGATGCCGTTACGATAGTTGAGCATCACTTTACGCAGGGGTTTATCAACGATCCCCCCTTCCACCATGCTTGCCAGAGACTCATAGGCCAGATAGGGGTAAATTGCCGTTGCGCCAATGCCGAGCAGTACGGCAAAGTGGTGAGGATCTCGGGCGCTCGCTGTTTCCACAATAATGTTGGCATCGCAGCGCAGGTTGGCGTTAACCAGCCTGGTTTGCAGAGCGCCAACAGCCATCGGCGCAGGGATTGGCAGGCGACCTGGAGCGATATTGCGGTCAGACAGCACCAGCAGGACGGTGCCCTGACGTACTTTCTGTTCGGCCTGTTCACACATGGCAAGAATGGCTTCCTGAAGACCGCTTTTTTCCGGCTCATAGGTCATGTCCACTTTGTCTGCGCGGTAGTACTCTTCCTTCATCGTGGTGAGCTGAAGGAAGTCAGAATAGAGCAGAACCGGAGAGGTAAAGCTGAGTCGATGCGCCTGACCTTCGGCTTCACAAAAGACGTTCATCTCGCGGCCGATGTTAGTCGCCAGCGACATAACGTGGGCTTCACGCAGTGGGTCGATAGGGGGATTGGTCACCTGAGCGAACTGCTGGCGGAAGTAGTCATAAATGATTCGCGGGCGGCTAGAGAGTACGGCAAACGGTGTATCGTCGCCCATAGAGCCGGTCGCCTCCTGCCCGTTCTCACCCAGCATGCGCAGTACCTGCTCCAACTCTTCGCTGCTGTAGGCAAACTGTTTCTGATAGGCAGCCAGCCGCAGATCGTCAAACTCACGCTGACCGACCCGCTCGTCGGGAAGACTCTCGTAAGGGGTCAGGCGGCGAACGTTTTTATTCATCCAGCTTAGGTAGGGATGACGACCTTTCAGATCGTTGTCAGTTTCGTTATTGCGCAGGATCCTGCCGGTGCGGGTATCAATCACCAAGAGTTCGCCTGGGCCAACGCGGCCTTTTTCCAGCACTTCATCGGGCTGGTAGTCCCAAATACCGACTTCGGAGGCACAGGTAATCAAACGATCCTTGGTGATAACGTAGCGAGCAGGACGCAGGCCGTTGCGATCGAGGTTACAGGCGGCGTAGCGCCCATCGGACATTACGATCCCCGCTGGGCCGTCCCACGGCTCCATGTGCATGGAGTTAAAGTCGAAGAAAGCGCGCAGCTCTTCGCCCATGTCTGGGTTGTTTTGCCAAGCGGGTGGCACCAGCAGTCGCATGGCGCGTATCAGATCCATCCCCCCGCTTAGCAGCAGCTCGAGCATGTTGTCCAACGAGCTGGAGTCAGAGCCGGTTTCGTTGACGAACGGCGCGGCATCCTGCAGGTCGGGGATCAGCGGCGTTTTAAACTTATAGGAGCGCGCTCTAGCCCACTGGCGGTTGCCGGTAATGGTGTTGATCTCGCCGTTGTGCGCCAGATAGCGGAACGGCTGCGCCAGCTGCCAGCGGGGCACGGTATTGGTAGAGAAACGCTGGTGGAATAGGCAGATAGAAGACTCAAGGCGCAGGTCAGCCAGATCGAGGTAGAATCTTGGCAGGTCGACCGGCATACAGAGGCCTTTGTAAATAGTGACGACGTTGGAGAGGCTACAGACGTAAAAATCACTGTCGCTGACCCGCTTCTCAATGCGGCGGCGCGCCATAAACAGACGGCGCTCCATGTCGATAGAGCGCCAGCCCGCCGGCGCGTTGACAAAGATCTGCTCAATTCGCGGCAGCGACGACAGGGCGATTTCCCCCAGCATGTCTGGATTGGTTGGCACCACTCGCCAACCAACCACCGACAGCGTCTCTCGCTGAAGCTCTTCTTCCACAATAGCGCGGCTGGCCTTGGCCTCTTTTTCATCCTGACTTAAAAACAGCATGCCGACGGCATAGTTTTTAGCTAGCCGCCATTCCTGCTCTTCAGCCACTAGGCGAAAAAAGCGGTCTGGCTTTTGCAGCAGTAGGCCGCAGCCGTCGCCGGTTTTTCCGTCGGAGAGAATAGCGCCACGGTGCTGCATGCGCGACAGGCCGTGAATAGCCGTTCTGACGACTTTATGGCTGGGTTCCCCTTCAATGTGGGCAATTAGCCCGAAGCCGCAGTTGTCACGTTGCTTGGACGCGTCGTATAGCATGATGTTGCTCTCCCATTACCCCATTTGTGTGTCGTTATAGCGCTATTATTATTCGTTTCTTCTCGATCCGTTTCAGTGCCCGAACGGCAGGCACCAACAGACCCGCCAGATACGCTATGCTGGCGCGACTTCATTCATTGAATATCAGGCTCAGTCCGGCAGGGCCGGAAAGAAAATTGCATCAGCGCGGCAGGCGTACTGAACGGTAGCGCGTCGAGCCGGTTTGACAGAGGGACTCATCCGAAGACCCCAAGAAACGTTTGCGTATCCAACTTAATATACAAAGAGAATTCAGGTCAAATGAGGACTGTAGGTCGTCTGATTTTTATGAATAACTATTAATTAATTGAAAAATATTACATTAATCCCATGTTTGAGATTTGAGTTTTACTATTGAGACGAAACGAACTGTGAGCTAAGTCACTATATAGTTCAGCAAGTGTGGTGAACATATGCTTATATAGCCTCTTCTTCTGGTAGAATATCCTTATAATCCATATTAACGTGGCATTTAATGGCGTAATTTGTTGTCAGGATGTTATTGCTTCGTTGTGGAACAGTATGAAAAGAAATCATGATTCGGTTTGAGGATTCACTTTAGCTAATAGTGATACCGGAAGATGCGGCGATACTGCTCTGTTTGATCTCTGTCACGCCGTACGGTCAGAATAATCGGTAGATTGTGGCTCCCTTAAACCGTATCCACGACCAAAGCCATGCGCTCGGATTAACTATGCAACTGCACCAGTATGTCAATATGTTCGGCGCGGACCTGCAGCGGCGTTATGGTGAAAAAATACATAAGCTGACTCTGCACGGCGGCTTTAGCTGCCCCAATCGGGACGGTACTCTGGGGAGGGGCGGCTGTACGTTTTGTAACGTCGCTTCGTTTTCCGATGAGGCTCAGCAGCATAAAAGTATTGCTGAGCAGCTGGCGATACAGGCCGAGAAGGTTAACCGCGCTAAGCGCTATCTGGCCTACTTTCAGGCGTATACCAGCACCTATGCGGAAGTTTGCCTGCTTAAAGAGATGTATCAGCAGGCGCTAGTGCAAACCGATATCGTGGGGATCTGTGTCGGTACCCGGCCGGACTGCGCGCCAGAAGCGGTATTAGATCTGCTGGCGGATTACTGCCAACAGGGGTATGAAGTGTGGTTAGAGCTAGGGTTACAGAGCGCCAGCGATAAAACTCTGAAGCGCATTAATCGCGGGCACGACTTCGCCAGCTACCGGGCGACCGCTACAGCGGCGAGGCAGCGAGGGATCCGCGTGTGTACACATCTGATTGTCGGTTTGCCGGGCGAGGGGATGGCTGAAAATTTCGACACTCTTAACAGGGTGATAGAAGTCGGCACCGACGGGATTAAGCTGCATCCGCTTCACGTTGTGACCGGAAGCATTATGGCCAAGGCCTGGCTCGCCGGCCGACTGCGGGCGCTGGAGTTTGAAGAGTACGTGGATATCGCCAGTGAAATTATCAGGCATACGCCGCCTGCGGTGGTTTATCACCGCATTTCGGCGACGGCTCGTCGGCCTACGCTGCTCGCGCCGCTGTGGTGCGAAAATCGCTGGCTGGCGATGAACGCTATTGAGTCCCGGCTGGCCCAGTGCGGCGGGCAGGGCTCTGCCCTTTAGCGACAGAGCATCGGGCAGAAAGCGAAAAAAGGTGATGAAGATTCTATAGCCACGTCTCTATGATGTGTGTTTTACTGATTCACCGCAGCGGTAGTCTATTGTTTATGCGCGGGTAATCGCGCGTTTTGTTGCAGCTTCGGCGCACTGTTATGTCGGGAGTCACGTCACCATGAAGCAACTGAGAAAACTGGCCCAGTACTACGTTAACGCCATGGTAAAGCTGGGGCTGGTGAAATTCTCTCTGCTGTTGGCCTCTATTCTTATCGTTCTCGCCTTTACGGTGCAGATTTCCGTTACCGTTGCGCTACACGGCACCATTGAACGTATAGACGTCGTCCGTTCGATCTTCTTCGGCCTGCTGGTAACGCCCTGGGCCGTTTACTTCCTTTCTATCGTCGTTGAGCAGCTTGAGGATTCACGGCAAAGCTTGACCAAACTGGTGGAAACGCTGGAGGAGATGCGCACGCGCGACCTTGAGCTGAACCACAAACTGCAGGACAACATTGAGCGGCTGAATCAGGAAATTCGCGAGCGTATCAAGGCGGAAGAGGCCAGAGAGCAGGCGATTGAAGAGCTGCAAATCGAGATCGTTCAGCGGCAGCAGGCGCAAACTGAGTATGAACAGCAGTCAGTCTTTCTCCGATCTTTCCTAGACTCCTCTCCTGACCTTGTGTACTACCGCGATGAGAACGGCAAGTTTTCCGGCTGCAACCGGGCGATGGAGCTGCTGACTGGGCGCAGCGAGAAACAGCTGATTGGCCTCACTGCCAGCGACCTCTACCCGAAAGACGTGGCGGAAAAAGTGATTGAAACGGACGATAAAGTTTTTCGCCACAACGTTTCTTTAACCTACGAGCAGTGGCTCGACTACCCAGACGGGCGCAAAGCCTGTTTTGAAGTGCGTAAAGTGCCGTTCTATGCACTAGACGGCAAGCGGCACGGCCTGATGGGCTTTGGACGTGATATCACCGAGCGCAAGCGCTATCAGGACGCGCTGGAAAAGGCGAGCCGGGATAAAACCACCTTCATTTCTACAATTAGTCACGAGCTGAGAACGCCCCTTAACGGCATTGTCGGCCTCAGCCGCATCCTGCTTGATACCGAACTTAACGAAGAGCAGCTGAAATACCTGCGCACGATTTACGTCAGCGCAACCACCCTTGGCTATATTTTTAATGACGTCATTGAGCTGGACAAGATAGAGCGACGTAAGACTCAGCTGGACATGGCGCCTCTGGATCTGTTCGCCTTCCTGTCAGATTTGGAAAACCTCTCTGGTCTGCTGGTGGAACCGAAAGGGCTCAGCTTTACGCTGGAATACAGCAAAGACCTGCCAAACTTTATCATTACCGACGGCACGCGACTGCGCCAGATCCTGTGGAACCTGATCGGCAACGCGGTTAAGTTTACCCGCGAAGGCGGCATTTCAGTGCGGGTGCGCCGTCAGGGCGACAGCCAGTTCTGTTTTGAAGTGGAAGATACCGGGATCGGTATTCCACAGGAAGAGACTGACAAGATTTTTGCCATGTACTATCAGGTGCCCAGCGAGCAGGGCGGGCGTCCAGCGACCGGTACAGGGATCGGTTTGGCTATCTCTCTGAGGCTAGCTCAGGCTATGGGCGGCGACATTTTTGTGAAGAGTGAGGTGGGCAAAGGAACGCTGTTTACCGTTTACATCAAAGCGGAATCGAGAGGCCAGATAGAAGAACAGCCTAGTCTGGCCGCAACGGTTTCTTCCGAGCTTAATGTGCTGCTGGTGGAAGATATTGAGCTTAACGTTATCGTTGCGCGATCCGTGCTGGAAAAGCTGGGGCATCACGTGGATGTCGCGATGAACGGAACAGAGGCCTTAGAGAAGTTTAAGCCTAATACCTATGATTTGGTCTTGTTAGACATTCAGCTGCCGGATATGACCGGCTTTGATATTGCTCGCCAAATCAGAGAAACCTACAGAACGGAAGAGATCCCGCCTCTGGTCGCATTAACGGCAAACGTCTTGAAGGATAAACGAGAATACCTTAATGCCGGTATGGATGATGTGTTGAACAAGCCTCTGTCTGTACCGGATCTTACGGTCGTGATCAATAAAATTGGCGATGCTCACGCCAAGGCGTTACCTAACCTACAGGAGAAAAACGCAATGAAGTCTAATGAAGATATACTTGATATCACCATGCTGGAGCAGTATATCGACCTCGTGGGGCCAAAGCTGATCGTAGACGGTATAGCAATGTATGAGCAGGTGATGCCGGGGTATCTGGCGGTGTTGGAGTCCAACATGACTGCCAGAGACCAGAAGGGTATTACCGAAGAAGCCCATAAGATCAAGGGCGCATCCGGCTCTATCGGGCTGAAGCACCTGCAGACTATCGCCCGACAGATTCAAACGCCGACTCTGCCAGCCTGGTGGGACAACGTCGAAGAGTGGATCGATGAGCTGAAACTTGAGTGGCGTAGCGACGTGCAACACCTGCGCGCGTGGATTGATGAACGCACAAGTAGAGCGCCATAGCTGACGCTCTACTTTGATGTCTTCAGCAACACTCTGTTAGGCGTACAGCAGGCCAGCGTTCTATCCGTTGGCGGTATGCGTTGACAACAAGATAGGGACAGAGCCCCGGCTGTTGGCGTAGAATAGGCGACCCTAACGAACGCAGATTCAAATAAGAAAAACGATTTTTAAGAGGAGTGACCGATGAAACGTGTTGCTGTTGTACTCAGCGGGTGTGGTTTTTTAGACGGTGCGGAAATTCATGAATCTGTACTGGCCCTGCTAGCATTAGACCGAGCGGGCGCTCAGGTAACCTGCTTTGCCCCCGATCAGCCTCAGGCGCACGTCGTGAATCATTTTACCGGTCAGCCGACTTCTGAAAGTCGCAACGTATTGACAGAATCTGCTCGCATTGCCCGTGGGAAAATTCAGCCGCTGTCGCAGGCAGACGCCTCTCTATTTGACGCGCTGATCGTGCCCGGCGGCTTTGGCGCCGCTAAAAATCTTAGCAGCTTCGCCTTTGAAGGTGCAGAGTGCACGATTAACCCAGATCTGGCGCGTCTGGTCAAAGCTATGCACCAGTCGAGCAAGCCGATGGGCTTTATTTGTATTGCGCCTGCGCTATTGCCTAAGCTGCTTGGCGTTCCGGTTCGCGTCACGATTGGCAATGATATTGATACGGCAGAAGTGATCGACGCGATGGGCGGTGAGCACGTTACCTGCCCGGTTGACGATATTGTGGTTGATGAAGAGCAAAAAGTGGTTACGACGCCGGCCTATATGCTGGCACAAAGCATTAGTGAGGCGGCTCAGGGTATTGAAAAGCTGGTGGCGCGAGTGCTGGTGCTAAGCGAATGAAGAAGTCTGCCCCTGCCGGTATGATGGGGCGCCTCGTGTTTTGGATAAAACGGTGCATCGTCACCGTTTTATTACTATGGAGCACAGCAATTGTGCTCTTTGCCTTTTTGCCTGTGCCTTTCTCTGCAGTTATGCTGGAAAAACAGCTGAGTGCCTGGCTTAGCGGCGACTTTTCTTACGTTGCGCATCAGACATGGGTGTCTATGGATGATATCTCTCCCCATATGGCGCTGGCGGTTATCGCCGCAGAAGACCAGAAGTTTCCCAGTCACTGGGGGTTTGATTTCAACGCGATTGAGTCGGCTATTAGCCACAACGAACGTCGCCCTCAGCGCGTCAGGGGCGCTTCCACGCTGTCACAGCAGACGGCAAAAAACCTCTTTTTATGGAACGGCCGAAGCTGGGTAAGAAAAGGGCTTGAGGCGGGTCTGACGGCTGGCCTGGAAGTCGTTTGGACTAAGCGCCGCATACTGACGGTATACCTTAACGTCGCGGAATTCGGCGAGGGAGTCTTTGGCGTAGAGGAAGCCGCCCAGCGCTACTTTAAAAAGCCAGCAAGCAAGCTGACCCCCACAGAGGCTGCTCGCCTAGCCGCCGTTTTGCCAAACCCGATTCGATTTAAGGCCAACAGGCCTTCAGCTTACGTCATTTCGCGTCAGGGTTGGATATTGAAACAGATGAACCTGCTTGGCGGCACAAAGGTTATCCAAGACCTGTAGCGTTTTTCAAGGCGCTAAACTCAAACAAGAAGAGATAAAAAAAGCCCGAATGATGAGTTCATTCGGGCCTTTTTTACTGTTCAATCAAAGAGTCGCTATTTCACGTGTTGGAACACGGTTACCACTTGCTTAACGCCGCTGACTTCGCTGGCTATTTTAGCAGCCTCTTTGCCCTGAGCGTCGGTCACCAGACCAAGCAGGAAGACTTCACCGTTTTCGGTAACCACTTTGACGCTGCTAGACTTCACTTTGTCGCTGGTCAACAGCTGAGAGCGGACTTTGGTCGTGATCCAGCTGTCGCTTGAGATCCTGCCCAGCTCTACTGGCTTTCCGTCGCGGATAGCGTTATAGACTTCCTGCACACCCTCTACGCCCAGCGCAATATTCTTGGCGCGCTCAGCCAGATCGGAACGAGGAGACTGGCCGGTAAGCAGCACACCGCCCTGATAGGCCGTGGTCGTGACCCGAGCGTCCTGCTTGATTTCCTGATCTTTAGCGATGGCGCTGCTCACGCGGGCTTCCAGCGTGACGTCGTCTACTTGGGTGCCGACGGTACGCGGGTCTGTCGCGGTTTTTGTTGCGACAGCGGCTCCTCCGGCAACGACAGCGACACAGCCGTTTAGCATTACAGTGCTGAGTAAAACGGCGAGTACGGTGAGTTTACTTGTTTTCATGCAAATCGCTCCTTCAGTCGTCCTGGTGAGGAAATAGAGTGTCGTCAATGAGATCGCAAAGGCAGTTTACCATAAACAAATGCATCTCCTGTATTCGAGCAACACGATGGGAAGGGATTCGAATTTCTACGTCTTCCTGCCCCAGAAGCCCGGCCAGCTCGCCGCCGTCAGAGCCAGTTAACGCCACAATGGTCATATCCCGCGTTACGGCGGCCTCGACGGCTTTTATGACATCGCGGCAGTTCCCTTTACCGGTAATAGCCAGCAGAACGTCACCGGCTTGCCCCAGCGCTCTGACCTGTTTGGCGTAGCCTTCGTCCTTGATGTCATCATTGCCGATAGCCGTCAGCGTTACGCTATCAGCGCTAAGAGCGATGGCTGGCAGGCTGGGGCGCTCGGTTTCAAAGCGGTTTATCAGGTTGGCGGCAAAAACCTGAGCGTTGGCCGCGCTGGCGCCGTTACCGCAGGTCAGCACTTTATTGCCATTAAGCAGCGACTGAACGATGGTCAAGGCCGCGCGGGAAATAGCGTCAGGCAGCGCTTCTGCCGCTGCAATTTGGGTTTGGATGCTTTCGGTAAAACAGCCTTTAATTCTTTCCAACATAGTCTATGTTCTACTTTTTATGCCCGTTGAGGTTCGTAGAGGTTTGCGCTAAACGTCATCGTCGGCGTCAAACGCATTAGTCAGCCATTGTAACTGATTACCGGTGATGGCTAAAACATCGAATCGACAGTCTGCCGTTTCCAGTGACTGAGATCGGTCGTGAAGCCAGCGCGAGGCAGCATACATCAGACGCTGGCGCTTGCGCCGGTCGATAGACTCCAGTGCGCTTCCATATTGGGCGTGACGGCGATAGCGGACTTCAACAAATACCCAAGTGCTGTTGTCCTGCATAATGAGATCGAGCTCACCGCCGCGGTATTTGACGTTAGCGGCGATGAAGCTCAGGCCAGCGCGCTCTAAGTGTCGGCGCGCCAGGCCTTCATAGCGTATGCCTACGCCATAGTGGTTTACTTCGCCTGTTTGACCGGCGTTAGCTGACCCATTCGATATTGAATCCATGAGAGTTTACGGTGTACTACGCAGTTATCGTCTGCGGAAAGTATGCCCGTTGCGCCGTTCAGTTGATAGTCAGGCATCTGACGAATTTCTGCGAAATGACTCGCAAGTTCCCAAGCATCTGCCCCTAGCGCGTAGAGACGATACTGAGAGAAGTCGCCGCCATACTTTTCACCGCCTTTTTGCGCCAGTGTCGGAGAGAGACCGACTAGCAGCGGTATCTCACTAAACTGGAGACCTTCCATCTCAAAGCGGAAGTCTGGGCCTGCGCCAGCCTGATAGCTGCGAGAACTGCCGTAGAGAGTTGTGGATTTGGAGGCCTTGGAAATGTCGAGCATCGGCTTGATAAGCGCCATCTCTGCGGCAGTAGAAACAATATAGATAGCGTCAACTGAGGCGCTTGGCGCGCTGGCTGCACCGGAGGCTAGAGAAATCGGCTGGCCGCTGGCAGACATACCGCCGCCTTTGCTGATAGCTTCTTTCAGGTCACCTAGCTTACCGTAATACTGCACGCGAGCGGTGTTGCCGGTCTGAATCTTCCACTGTTCGCCAAAGGCTTTAGATACGCGATCGCCGAAGTTGCCGCGGGAAATAATGATAAGCGGTGACTTCTTGCCCTGCGCGTAAATGTGGCGAGCGGCGTCGATGGCTTCATCTTCAGGCGACAGAGCAAAGTAACAGACGTTAGGGCGATCGACGATATTTTCCGGCTGGTTGAGCGCCAGAACGCCCAGTGAGGTGCTGGACTCGATGGTCTCTTCAACGTCTTTTTTCAGCAGTGGGCCAACGATCATTGTTGCGCCGTCCTGTTCAGCCTGTGCCAGGATGTCGGCCAGCGGCTTGCTGCCGGTATCGTAGACTTTGACCTGAGCGCTGTTGTTGCTCAAGGATTTTGCAGTATTAAATCCGTCCTGAATGATCGGGCCAAACTTGCCGCCGGAACCGCTCAAAGGCAGCAGCAGTGCGATTTTAGCGCTGGAGAACTTTTGCAGCTCCAGTGAGCGAGTCAGCGCCGTCGGCGTCATTTTAGCGGCCGGATGCTGTGCATAGCGAGTTTGCCAGTCTTTGAGAGAGGTCTGGAGCATTTCCAGATTTCTTTTGTTGTTCTGGTAGGTCTGAAGCAGATCCAGCCAGCCGCGCAGCGTCTCTTCGTTGGCGTCAATGGCCAGAGATTCCATCATCTTCGGCGTGATGCGCGTGACGGTATCCCAGGTTTGGTCAATAACGGCCTGACGCTCCTGTTCGGTGACGCGCGGCTCAAGGTTGATGTAGGCGCGCAGCTGAGCCATGGTGTCACGGCCTTTGTAGGCCTGCGTTTCGACGCGGAAGTAGCGAGTTTTCTGAGATTCAGACAGGGTGGCCAGATTGATGTTTTTCAATCCTTGAATCATCTCTTTGGCGTTTTTCTTTACAGCGGCAAGCTCAGCGCTTAGCAGCTGGCGCTCTTGTTCTTGCGCTTCGTTCAGCGTTTTCGGCAATTGTTCTAACATTGCAGACGCTTGTTTGATATCGTTCTCAACAGTAAGAGCGCGAATGGCCATTAGCTGCCAGTTTATCTGCGCTTCGTCGCGGCTGTTGGCGGCTTTTTCAAGGTAATAAGCAGAGTTCTGCGTGAGATCGCTCTGAAACGTATTTGTGGGTGAAGTGATTTGGCATCCTGCCAAAAACAGCGTCGTAGCGAGTACCATCGGCAGCGCACAGGCAGCTTTGGCACGTAGGGAAGTCAATAAACGCATGCTGTATCCAGTTTTTGTTTAGGTTATTAATAGTAACGTCAAGGCGACCAATCGGATGAAATTAATGAGCACACACAACCAGATCGCTATCCTGCCGTCGACACTTTATGTCGTTCCCACGCCCATTGGCAATCTTGGTGACATCACGCAGAGAGCGCTGGACGTATTGAGTCACGTAGATCTTATTGCGGCGGAAGACACTCGCCATACCGGCCTGCTGTTACAGCATTTTGCCATCAGCGCGTCGCTTTTTGCGCTTCACGACCATAACGAACAGACCAAGGCTGATATTCTAATCGCAAAACTGCAAGATGGACACAGTATAGCGCTTGTTTCTGATGCAGGAACGCCGCTGATTAACGATCCCGGCTATCATTTAGTGCGCCGCTGCCGCGAGGCGGGCATTCGGGTGATCCCTTTGCCGGGCGCCTGTGCTGCGATAGCAGCCCTTTCTGCCGCAGGGCTGCCGTCGGATCGCTTCTGCTATGAAGGCTTTTTGCCCGCTAAAACCAAGTCCCGCTGCGATACGCTGCGCGAGCTGGAAAAAGAGCCTCGCACCATGATTTTCTATGAGTCTACCCACCGCCTGCTGGACAGCCTGCGAGATATGGTTTCGGTATGGGGGGCTGAACGCTACGTCGTTTTAGCGCGCGAGCTAACCAAAACCTGGGAGAGTATTTACGGCGCTCCGGTGGGAGCGCTTCTGGCGTGGATAGAAGAAGATGAAGTCCGCCGTAAGGGGGAAATGGTGCTTATCGTTGAAGGATATAAAGATAGCGCCGAGGAGCGCTTACCACCAGAGGCGCTCCGCACGCTGGCTCTGCTGCAAAAAGAGCTGCCGTTGAAAAAGGCCGCAGCCTTAGCTGCGGAAATTCACGGCGTGAAGAAAAACGCCCTGTATCGCCACGGGTTGGATAAGTCGGCAGAAGGTGACGAAGCCTAAGCTGGCGTATCGTCCACGCGGAGTGTATACTCCGCGCCGGAGTCGGCCAAGACAGTCGCCGCTTCGTCGTCGTCCTTTCGGGGAGACGGGCGGAGGGGAGGAAAGTCCGGGCTCCATAGGGCAGGGTGCCAGGTAACGCCTGGGAGGCGCGAGCCTACGACCAGTGCAACAGAGAGCAAACCGCCGATGGCCCGCGCAAGCGGGATCAGGTAAGGGTGAAAGGGTGCGGTAAGAGCGCACCGCGCGACTGGCAACAGCTCGCGGCACGGTAAACTCCACCCGGAGCAAGGCCAAATAGGGGTTCACAAGGTACGGCCCGTATCGAACCCGGGTAGGCTGCTTGAGCCAGTGAGCGATTGCTGGCCTAGATGAATGACTGTCCACGACAGAACCCGGCTTAGCGGCCGACTCCACTATTTTTCTGAAGTATCCAAGACAGGCGCATTAATATAATGCGCCTGTTTTTTTTAATTCTCGCTTTTTTGATTTAATATCAATAGTGATTATTTTATATGCTTCATTAATCTTAAAGCATTGCTTTCAATTTCTAATCCTGTCTGTTTCCTCTATTCTTTTTCCATGGGTTTATTCTAATTGGCAGTAATCACTTAATTTTAAGTTTATCTGAGATGAAAAGATCGAGATATTCCTAAAACAGAAAATGAAAAACAGACGCTTAGCCATTTGATGAAATTTAATTCTTTAAATTTTTAGTTTTAATGGTTTGTATGCCTGTTTTTTGTGTTTACATGAATTTATTGATCGCATATGATTTTGTATAAATAGATTTTTTTATTTTTATTGAAATTATTTATATGGTTTATTATGTGGTTAAAGTGTGTTTTTAATTTTATTTTCTATTTTTTTTGAAAAAAAACATCTTGAGGTTATAGACTTCGTAATAAATATTAAATGCGTTGCTTGTTGTGCGTTTTTAAATGGTGGTGTGGCTTCATTTACAGGGTTTTATGCAAAAGAAGCACACTGTCTCGATTCTGACGTTCTCCATGCTTTATTCGTCCAGTATGCATTAGTGAATGATATTTCTCCGTTTTTGTGCGTCAAGCTTAGCCGTTTAACACTGGCAGTCAAAGGTATGAATTTAATCGAGGGTATGAATAATGAAAAAAAATGTGTTTAAACATAGTCTGCTGTACGCCTCTCTGTTTGCAGTATATGCAGTAGGAATTCCTGTTAACGCAAAAGAGCTTCTGATTGAAAACGTTGACTCAACGGCTGACTGGGGCATTTATCTTCTCGACGGCGGGGAGGATTACGTTATTAAAGGGAAGGACGGGATAAGCGATATCACCGTCAAACGCAACGCTGCCTTTGTTGGTGGGATTGGGTGGCGATATCCGAGCAATGATAGGGTTACTGCCCGGCTCGAAGGCATCGATAAGATCGCTTTCAATATTCACACGACACAGAGCGGGGGAACGGTAAGCGGTTTCTCCGGCAATCAGGCTAATTTGGATGGAAGCAACACTGATATTGTTTTCAACCTTGAATTTACGGATACCGATATTCTGAAACGTGGTACGTCATATGGCGTTGTTTCTGGTTCTACGGTAGATGCGGGCATTAGCCAAGATACGGCTAACTTTAGCTCAAAGAACTACGTTACAACGACAGTAAATAACCTTGATATCAGTATGAAAACGAATGGCGGCATGTTCCATTTGCAGAGCGGGCTGAGAGCGATTCAAGGTGCCTATAATGACACAGGGGCAGGCCCTGCTGGGCAGATTGTAGTTAAAGGTGATTTGACTTTGAGCCTTGACGGTGGACGGCAAGAAGGCATCTATATCTCTGGTCAAGGGGATGTCACTGATGCGGTAGCAAGTCGAGTCATACTGGAGGGCGACTCAACGATTACGTTGAATAACGGTAAGGGAAGCGATAACAGCGCTATTAAAGTAGGAAAAAGCCGCGCGGTAGGTTCGGGTAGAGGGGAACTCTACTCTTACGGCAATATGCATATTGATATGGCGAATACCAGCGGGAGCGCTATCAAACTTGCGGTAAACGGCACAAAGCTGATTGCCGATAGCGATACCAGCAGTACGACAGTGATATCTAACGGTAACGCGCTGAACGTAGGGCAAAACGACTGGGGGGTAGAAAGTTCCTCTGATGATATTACTGCCAGCTTCAACAATGCCTCATTCTCTACAACGTCCTCAACAAGTTCCTTGCTGAAGGTTTATCAGCAGCAAACCGGCGTGTCGTTCAATTTTAAAGGTGAGCAGACTCAGCTAAATATGGCGGAAGGATCGTCCGCTTGGGTGCTGGATGTAGACAATGACTCCAGTGTCAACATGACGCTATCCGACGGTGAAATGAAGGGGCTGGTGAATAAAGCGGATTCGGCTACTGTCGATCTCGCGCTGAGTCAGGGAGCACGTTGGACGCTTCAGGAAAATGGTGATGTATCGACAACTTTGACCAAGCTCAGTCTAGAGGATGGCGGCGTGTTGGATGCAACTTATTCAGCAGGTAGCGTGCCGACAGCGTTTGTACTCAACGGTGACGTTAACAGTCTACGCGGTGGTCTGATTATGCTCTCTCAAAGCGGGCGGACTTTGGCTGGAGATATATTAACGATTAACGGTAACTACACTGGCGGAGCCACTTTGGCTGATGCTGGCCGCATTGCTCTCGACACTGCGCTTGGTAATGACGGCTCCCTGACTGATAAATTGATGATTAACGGTATGGCTGACGGCTACACCAAGGTTAGCATTAACAACGTTGGAGGTCTTGGTGCAGGGACGCTGGAAGGTATAGAGATTATCACTACTCAGGGCACTACCGCTGATGCGTTTTCTCAGGAAGGTCGCGTCGTCGCGGGGAGCTATGACTACTCGCTGGTCAACAAAGGCACTAACTGGTACCTGACCAGCCAATTTATCGATCCGACCGTTCCCACCGATCCCGATCCCGATCCAGATCCGGGTACCGACCCTGACCCTGAGCCGGGTGAAAGCATTCGCGTTCTGCGCCCTGAAATCGGCAGCTATCTTGCCAACGCGGCAGCGGGCAACACCCTGTTTACCACCCGACTGCATGACCGCTTGGGGGAAACCCAGTATACCGACGCATTGACCAGCGAGAAGCTTGTTACCAGCATGTGGATGCGCAACGAAGGCGGACGTAACAGCTTCCGCGACGGTTCTGGTCAGCTAAAAACGACCGGTAACCGCTATGTGGTACAAATTGGCGGCGATCTGGCTCAGTGGAGCACTGACGGCCTTAACCGCTGGCACCTTGGCGCCATGGCGGGCTATGCCAACGCCGAGAGTAAAACTCACTCTCGCCTGAAGGGGCACGAGTCTAAAAGCAAGATTGACGGCTACAGCGCAGGCCTCTACGGCACCTGGTACGCCAACGCGCAGGACAAGAGCGGCGCCTACGTCGACAGCTGGGTGCTGTACAACTGGTTTGACAACGAAGTCAAAGGCGATGACCTGAAGGCAGACAACTATAAGTCTCGCGGTGTCACGGCGTCTCTGGAAACGGGTTACAGCTTCAGGCTCGGCGGCAGTGAAAATGCCAACTACTGGCTGTCACCGCGAGCGCAGGCTGTCTGGATGGGCGTAGGCTCTGACAGCCACCGCGATGCCTACGGTACCCGCGTTCAGGACGGTGAAAGTAACAACCTGCTGACTCGCTTGGGCCTTAAGGCTTACGCCAGCGGCCGTGCGGATACCGACAGCGATAAGCAGCGCACTTTCCAGCCGTTTGTTGAAGTGAACTGGCTTCACTACATGAAAGACGTGTCGGTGAAGCTGGATAACGATAGGCACTATCAGGACGGTGCGAAAAACATCGGCGAAGTGAAGCTGGGCGTTGAGGGGCAGCTGACTTCAAAACTGAACGTCTGGGGCAACGTGGCGCAGCAGGTGGGCGACAGCGGCTACCACGACTCGCAGGCGATGCTGGGCGTGAAGTACAGCTTCTGATAGCAAAGACGCGCGGCGGCTCGATATGTGAATCCGGGCTGCCGCGTTTTAAGCGGAAAGTTGATAGTGATAATAAGAAGAATCCCTCCATGCCGCTTTTGCGGCAGCGCTGAACGCGTCAAGATGCATGGCAAGAATCGCAGCGGTCTTCAGCGCTACCGGTGTGAAAGCTGCAAGAAAACCTTTCAGAATAAGTATATTTACCGAGCATATTTGCGTTAGCGTTTATTGCCATAAGCGTTAACGGTGCTTACCGTCAATACAGTATGTAGGCGATATGTGCGCTTTTACCATAAAAGCATAATTTTGCGAGCCAAGTACCACTTCTCACATCCCCTGTACGAAAGAGCATAGCGATCTAGCCCGAATTGTGGTTAATATAATCAAAATGAAACCCAAATCTCATTTGGGGTGATAATTGACCACTATCGTTAGCGGGAGACAGAGATGCAGAAAGAAAAGGGCCGTGTCTATGTTGCAACAACGCTGGATACCAAAGGTGCAGAAGCGCTTTACGTACGGGATCTGATTAAAAAAACCGGACTAGCGGCGCTGACGGTTGATCTCTCAACTCGGGAAGAGCACGTCGAGCGCGGTGCAGATATCAGTGCAAAAACTGTTGCTGACTGCCACCCGCAGGGGGCTCAGGCAGTATTCTGCGGCGACCGCGGTAGAGCGATTACCGAAATGGCGGTGGCGTTCGAACACTTCCTGAGCCAGCGCGACGACGTTGCCGCGCTTCTCGGGCTCGGCGGCTCGGGCGGCACGGCGCTAGTCACGCCCGCTATGCAGGAATTGCCGATCGGCACGCCGAAACTGATGGTATCTACTATGGCATCGGGCGATGTGTCGCACTACATCGGTGCCAGCGATATCGCCATGATGTATTCCGTCACTGACGTCGCGGGTCTGAATCGCATTTCCCGCAAGGTGCTGAAGAATGCCGCTAACCAGATTGCCGGGGCGGTGATGTTTTATGAAGAAGAGAGCGTTGTAGACAAGCCAGCAGTGGGCTTAACCATGTTCGGCGTCACTACGCCCTGCATACAGCAGATAACCGAACAGCTGGAGAACGAGTTTGACTGTCTAGTATTTCACGCGACGGGCAGCGGCGGCCGGGCGATGGAAAAGCTGGTGGACGGCGGGCTGCTTAACGGCGTGCTGGATATTACCACCACGGAAGTGTGTGACTACCTGTTTGGCGGCGTGCTGGCGTGTTCAAAAGAGCGCTTTGACGCAGTGGCTCGCGAGGGTATCCCCTGCGTAATGTCCTGCGGCGCGCTGGACATGGTTAACTTCGGCAGCCCGGACTCGGTGCCAGAGAAATACGCCGATCGTCTGTTCTATCACCACAATCCGCAGGTCACGCTGATGCGCACCACGCCGGAAGAGAACCGCAAGATGGGGCAGTGGATCGGTGAAAAGCTCAACCAGTATCAGGGTGAAGTGAGATTTCTGATCCCTGACGGCGGCTTTTCCGCCATCGACTGCCCGGAAGGGCCATTCTGGCAGCCAGAAGCCAACCAAGCCTTTATTGAGGCGCTGGAGTCAACCGTTGTGCAGACGGATAAACGTCAGATTATCCGTCTGCCGCACCACATTAACGATCGGGCGTTCACCGAGCGCGCGGTCGCCGAATTCACTCAACTCTTTTATCGTTAGGGAGACGAAGTATGTCAATAACACGCGAAGCGCTACTGAAAAAATTCCACGACATGATTGCGCGCAAAGAGCCGATTATCGGCGGCGGTGCGGGAACCGGGCTTTCCGCCAAGTGCGAAGAAGCGGGTGGAATCGATCTTATCGTTATCTATAACTCCGGGCGCTACCGTATGGCAGGGCGCGGCTCTTTGGCAGGGCTTCTTGCCTACGGCAACGCCAATGAAATCGTAATGGATATGGCACGGGAAGTTCTGCCCGTAGTGAAGCATACGCCAGTGCTGGCAGGGGTTAACGGCACTGATCCGTTCTGTCAGTTTGACAAGTTTCTGGATGACGTCGCCGCGATCGGCTTTGCAGGCGTGCAGAACTTCCCTACTGTGGGGCTGATTGACGGCAACTTCCGCGCCAATCTGGAGGAGACCGGCATGGGCTACGGCCTTGAGGTCGATATGATCCGTATGGCGCACGAAAAGGGGCTGTTGACCACGCCGTATGTGTTTAGCGCGCAAGACGCTATTGATATGACCAAAGCCGGAGCGGATATTATCGTTCCCCATATGGGGCTAACCACTGGCGGCAATATTGGCGCAGAGACGGCGCTGACGCTGGCAGACTGCGTGCCGCTTATTAATGACTGGGCGAAGGCAGCTAAGTCAGTGCGTCAAGACGTTATCGTGCTGTGTCACGGCGGGCCTATCGCTACGCCGGAAGATGCGAAATACATCATGCAGCACTGCCCAGACTGCCACGGCTTCTACGGAGCAAGCTCAATGGAGCGGCTGCCGACGGAAGTGGCGCTGACGGCGACGACCAGAGAGTTTAAGTCCATTACTCGCTAGGCTATGCGTTCAGTCTCGAGCTAAATAAAACGGGCCGCAGTTTCATTGCGACCCGTTTTATTTTATAGGCGAAAAAGTATATTACGGCTGCTTTTCCACCTTCAGCACCGTTCCCTTATAGCCGGTTTTCTCAACCGCCTTAAGCAGCTCATCGGTATTGAATCCTTCCGGAACAATCACCTCCGCCTGTCGGGTTTTTAGCGACGCCTTTGCCTTGATGACACCGTCGGTTTTTCGCAGCGCCTGATTGATGGACGTTACGCACAGCGGGCAGGTCATGCCCGTAACGTCCAGAGTGACCTGAACATTGTTGGCCCAAAGGGCTGGGGAGAACAGCACCATCGCCAGAAACAGTAAACGTCTCACTCCATTATCTCCAGTAGCCAGGGAAGAACAAAAGGATAAAGCTGAAAAAACAGCACTACGGGCAGTAAGAGCCAGTAGGCCCACAGCATTTGAGCGCGGCTTATGCGCCCACTGCAAAAGGGCCGCTTAGAGAAATAGAGCCGCCAAAATCCCATCACAATAAGAACGGTTGACAGTATCAGCATCGGATACTGCAAAAAGCCGAGCTTTTCCACACCGGATAGGCCTGCGGCGGATACGCCGAAGACCAGATAAATCAGCGGCCCTATACAGCACAGACTAGACGCTACCGCCGTAACGGCAGCAGCGGCCAGCGTGGCCATAAAACCCTTAGCGCTGTTCGACGGAGCGGTAGTCATAGCTAAACGCTTTCGGATCGTAGTAGTTGACCGGATCGCCGTCGACTTCTGCGTAAGGGTAGCCAAAGTTATTAATTGGCGCCTGTTCTGCTACAGGGAATAGGTCGAAATCGCGGCCTACGTTAAAGCCGACCCAGTTCATTTCCCAGTTGCCGAACAGATAGTCGTTTACTGCCTGCACAGCGGCGTCGCTGTGCTCTTTCTTCTCTGTCAGGCGCATTTTGGTCACGTCGGCTGGGTCGGCGGGCAGCCAGCCGAAACCCGCTAGATAGAACATCGCGCGGCAATGTTGGCCGCCGCTGACGTTGGATAAGCCCTTGTCGTCGGCGCTGCCAAAGGCGGTTTTTGAATACTGCTCCAGCTTGACGGCTTTACCCAGGCGGATGCCAAACATTTCGCGAGCTGGAATACCAGCTGCTCGTGCCAGAGCCACAAACACGGAGTTGATGTCGGTACACTTGCCGCCCAGCTTGCCGCTTTCCAGAATGGTGGCGACGTCGCCGGTGCCGCAGCCGATAACGTTGTTATCGCGAAACATATTGGCGCTCACCCAGTTATAAATCAGCCGCGCTTTTTTCAGCGGATCGGTTTCTTGGCCGACGATTTTATCTGAGGTTTCTTTCACGATGCCGGTTATTGGCATATGTGCGGTAGGTCTTAAGTAGTATTCCACATCGATAGGGAACTGAACTTCTTTTGGTGCGCGCCAGTGGGCCAGCGCGTTGTTTTTCAACGGCTCCCAGTCCAGCGTTTCAATCACCATTTCCACGGTCATTTCCATTTTGCCCTTGGCATCAGGCCAAGTAGCAAACAGAGTTTTTGCACCATAGTGGTTATTGGTCGTGATGAAGGCATCCTGATAGCTGCCGCTGAACTTCAGATCAAGAAGTCGTTGGAAAGGCGTATCTTCAACAACCGGGATCCAGAGCTTCACTACGCCGCTGGAGCCTTCCGGTGGAACAAGGTGGTAGCTCTGAGTCAGAGTAAAGCGACGGCGACCGTCCGTGCTCTTGGATTCGTGCTGAGTTGAGCTTATGCCGTTTGCCATCACCGGGGAAACCAGTCCTGCAGTTGACAGCAGGGCTGCACCTTTCAGAAAACTACGCCTTTTCATATGTTGAGAGCCTTACTTGTAAAAACGCGGTGAAAGAAGAAGGCGCGATAGGGCGCACTTCTGGAAAATGCCCCTGCTGCAGAGGGGCAGGAAGGGAAGTGTTAATATTATGTGAGGTTTACTACAGAGCTGCAAGGGACTCACTCTAAGCGCTAGCAAAGGAATAATCATCAAAAGTTCATTAGTTAAATATTTGTTTTTTGCTATATCTCCCTGTTATTCCCATATTCCGATTGAGCCTCAAAGCTTGCCCTTTATCTCCCATAGAATGTTAAATTTTTATTTAATTGATAAATAATGAATTAATTTTTCCATGAGAGATTGTTTTTGACTCCATTCACATTTTACTAAAAGGTCGTTTGGTCTTATTACACAACGCGCTTAGTATCCAAAAAGCAATCAATTGTTATCATTGTGTTCAAAAGATCAAAATAAAAAGACAAAGTGTTCAACTGATGTGGAGAGGGGACGTTATGACCATGCAATATCAAGGAATAGGTCGGCGATGGCTGCTGTTTATTCCGATCGCCAGTATCATGTACATGTTGGCTTTCCTAGACAGAACTAACCTGTCATTTATCCTGCCTTATATCGGTGAAGACCTGCACCTGACCAATAGCACCAAGGGAATGGCCTCCGGCATATTCTTCCTCGGCTATCTGCTGCTTCAGGTACCAGCAGCTTTGCTGGCTGAGCGCTGGAGTGCCAAAAAGACTATTTTTATTCTCATGATACTTTGGGGTGCTGCGGCTATTTGGACCGGCCTGGTAGAAACCACCAATGAATTACTACTGGCAAGATTCGTATTGGGGGTGTTTGAAGGCGGCGTACAGCCCGCAACGCTGGTGCTGTTGTTAAAGTGGTTCCCGCAGCGTGAAAAGGCAAGAGCCAACGGCTTCTGGCTAATGTGTATTCCAATTTCTGCCATTATCGCCGCACCGATTACCGGCTTCCTGCTGGAGCACTTCAGCTGGCGTACGGTGCTTATCATTGAAGGCTTCCCGCCGATTATCTGGGCTATCGTTTGGTACGTTATGGTTGCAGATTCTCCGGAAAAAGTGTGGTGGATGGAGCCCGGCGAGCGTCGCTATATCGTTGACGCGATTGCGAAGGATGAGGCACAGAAAAAAAGCTCTACTGCTATTAATCAGGATTCTGCCCGCTACCGTGACGTGTTCCGCAACGGCAAAGTGCTGACGCTTATCGTCGCCTGGTTCCTCTATTGTGCAGGCTTCTACGGTTTTACCATGTGGCTACCGCAGGTTATCGCCAACACCTCAGGCTCATCGCCTTCAATGGTGGGTATTCTGACGGCTATCCCGTATCTGGTAGGGCTAATAGGTATGATTATTATCGCGGTGCGCACCGATAAAATCGGGCTGCGGAAGTCTTCCGCTGCGCTGCCGCTGACGATCACTGCTGTGGCGCTGCTGTGTGGACAGTTTTTCCCGTCACCTATCGTGCAGTTTATCTTCCTGTGCATCGTCGCTTCTGGGCTGTACATTCACGGCGCGTTTTTTGCCTTGCCGCCGCTGATTTTACGTTCAGACATTCTGGCGCTGTCTCTGGGGCTCATCGGCGGTATCGGTAATCTGGGCGGATTCGTCGGGCCTTATGTTGTCGGCTGGCTGATTGACTTGACGGGGAGCACCATGGCTGGATTTGGCCTTATGGCGGCGGCGCTGTTCTTATGCGGTCTCGCCTTGGCTTCTGTCACGCCGAAGGCAGGCGAAAATACGGCTGAACAGGCTGGCATTGAGCCCGAAGCTGAATCTCGTTAACCCAAATAGAAATTAAAAAAATAAGGGGAGACTATTGTGAAAACAATCCATGAAAAGATGGGGGTGGAAGAAAGATCGGACGGCATTACGCTGATTGACGCTCACCACCACCTGTGGGATCTGACAAAAAACCACTATCCGTGGCTGGCGACCTACGAACCAGGGACATTTGTGGGCGACTATCGATCGTTAATCCGCAATTATATGCCAGAGGACTATGCAGCTGATAGCGCCGGGCACCGCGTGCTGGCAACGGTTCACTGCGAAGCCGATCATGACTACAACAACGAAGTGGCGGAAACCCGCTGGCTGCACGAGCAGTCGCAGCGCGCGGGCTTTCCTAGCGCAGTTGTTGCCCATATCTGGTTCCACCACGACAACGGTGAAGAGATCCTGAATCAGCACTTGCAGTTTCCGCTAGTGCGCGGCATTCGCAGTAAGCCAGTGACCGCCAAGCGGCCAGAGCTGGCCCATACGGTGAAGGGCGTGAGCGGCAGCATGCAGGATGAAAAATGGCTGAAAGGCTTTGCCCTGCTGGAGAAGTACGGGCTGTCGTGGGACTTAAGAGTGCCGTACTGGCATCTGGAAGAGGCGGCAGAAGTGGCCCGCATGTATCCTAATGTGCCTATCGTGCTAAACCATATGGGTTTCCCATGGGATCGCTCACCGCAGGGGCTTGAGGGATGGCGTAAGGGAATGAGGGCTTTGGCTGCTTGCCCTAACGTGTCAGTAAAAGTGTCAGAACTAGGGCTGCAGGATCGGCCGTGGACGGTGGAAGGCAACCGCGGTGTGGTGCTAGAAACCGTTGAGATGTTTGGCATTGAGCGCTGCATGTTTGCCAGTAACTTCCCGGTTTCCAGCCTGCAATTAACCTATCGTCAGCTGGTCAGCAATATGTCGGAAATCTTCTCGGGATTCAGCGAGGCGCAGCGTGAGGCCTTCTTCTGGCGCAACGCAAAGGCGTTTTATCGCATCGATCTGCCTGAGGAATAAAGACATCCGATCGCAAGGCGCCTAATGGCGCCTTGCGATTGATGACAAAGGCCTTAAATAAAGTCTACAGAGTCAAACGGAGGGAGAGTGTTACTCGCTTAGCTCGCCCTGCGGGTCAACACTCCGTGTTGCTCAACACCTAAAGGCGTTGTCCGTTGGGGTCGACTTGGCGTAAGCCAACGACAAACCGGCTTTGCCGGTTTGAACAGCGCTTGCGCTGGCCCTGAAAGGGTGAAGCCCGAAGGGCTTCATAACGGCCCGTAGGAAGGCTATGCCCGACGCACTCCTAAAGCTAATACAAGCGCTCTTCCGGCCGAGCACAATAGCGATATGAGTAGGTTGTATTTTCGGCCGGAATATCCTCTGAAGCTAATTGAAGATGGTTTGTCAGCAGTCTGAGGCGCCTAATGGCGCCTTTTCGCTTTTATAACGTGAAAGATGAAAGAAATGTTCACAGGTGAAACCCGCCTGATGATTTTGCTGTCATACTTACTATTATTCCCTTGATGAAAGGCGGTTAACGATGTTCTGGCGAACGATAGCGTTAGTTTTGTTGGTCGGCGCGCTTTCCGGCTGTGTCAGCACGGAAAACGTACAGGTGAATGCCATTACGGCAAAAGGGACGTCGACAGCGTTCCGGACGTTTGCTGTGGTATCCGGTGACTATCAGCCAGTCGAGGGCGATTTAGGCTTTGTCGAGTACGCGCGCCAGGTTGAGGACGTTCTGCGCGAGCAGGGCTACGTAGCGGCGAGAAGCCCTGCACAAGCGCAAATGCTGATTGCGCTGAGCTATCACATAGGCGCGCCACAGACGCGCACCCAAATTGTTAATACGCCGGTTTATCCGATGCCTGGCCCAGTCTACGGGCCCGGATTTGGCTACTATTACCCGATGCTGAATTACCCATTCTATGAACCGATGGTTTACCAGTTCACCGTGTACAGTAAGTGGCTTCGCTTGCAGGCGATAGATGCGTCGGCCTATGCGAAAAGTAAAACGGTAAAGCCGCTGTGGGAAGCGCAGGCTGTCAGCAATAACGAGAGCGGCGATTTGCGCTATATGTTCCCCTATATGCTGACGGCGCTGAAGCCCTATATAGGAAAAGACTCTGGTCATGCCGTGAGTGTTTCTGTTCCCGCTGACTCCCCAGATGTGCAGGCGTTGAGAACCGCGCCATAGTGGATCCATGCAGTCAAAATAGGTAATAAAGGAACCGGTGCTATGGCGCCGGTTCCTTTATGTCTGAAGCAAAAGAAAGGTTAGCTAAATTCAATAACCCCTTTCAAAAGCTGGCGATTGTTAATCACATCCTGCTCGTAGCGTTCGCCAATATCGTCAAAGCGGAAGCGGTGTGTCAGCATCATGTCTGCGCTGAGCTTTCCTTCCCCCATCAGGCGGCCGACTTTGATAAAGTCCTCTTTCGTCGCATTGCGACTGCCCATCATAGTGGTTTCCTTTTTATGAAACTCAGGGTCGGAGAACGTCAGGTCGCCTTTAAATAGCCCAACAAAGACAATGCTTCCACCGTGACGGATCAGGTTAACGGTATTGTTCATGGCGTGCTGATTGCCCGTTGCGTCGATGACTTTTGCCGCCAGCATGCCGTTAAAGTGTGACCGCAGATCGGCGTCAAACGTTTCACTGGCGGGATCGATAACGGCTACGCCTAACTGCTGAGTCACGTGGTCGCGCCGCTCGGGGCTGGTATCGGCGACGATGACTTTTGCACCGTCTGCTTTAGCGATAGCCGCCACGCCTAGGCCGATAGGGCCAGCGCCGACCACCAGAACGTGTTCATCCTGTTTCAGGGCTGCACGGCGAACCGCGTGAGCGCTGATGGCAAAGGGTTCAATCAGCGCCGCGCTGATAGGATCGACATCGTCAACCTCTAGTAGGTTACTCTCCGGCACGCTTAAGTATTCGCTAAACCCGCCGTCCTGATGAACGCCAATGACTGAGATGTTTTCACAGCAGTTAGTCCTGCCGCTTTGACAGGCACCGCACTTGCCGCAAGAGAGGTAAGGCATGACGGCTACCCGTTGACCCACTTTGAACTGGCTCACGCCGCTGCCGAGCTGGGACACTTCACCACAGATTTCATGCCCCAGCACGCGTGGGTAGCTGAAGAACGGCTGTTTTCCGGACCAGGCGTGAATGTCTGTGCCGCAAATGCCAACGGCGCTGATTTTTATCACCGCTTCGTTTGCCGCAGGAGTAGGGACGTCGCGCTGCTGATAAACAAGCTGAGTAGGTTCCTGACAGATGAGTATTTTCATATTGATAGTATCCTTAGGTTTTATTCTGTCTTTTTAGTTAAAAAATCGGATGTCAGGTTTTAATTTCTCTCTTTTTGTGAGCTAATATTACTTATCCGGTATTAAATTGGTTTTTAAAGCAGAAAAAGCAGAAAAAGCAGAGAAAACAGAAAAGGGACGAAGCATGGCGCGTACGCAAAACCTGCGACAAAACGTGATCAATCAGTTCATCGATGCGATCGGCAATGGGCACATCAGTTCACCGCTACCGTCACAGTCCACGCTGGCGGATATGTACAGCATCAGCCGGACAACGGTTCGCCACACTCTCGACTATCTCGCATCGCGGGGCATTTTGGAGAAGGTCGGCAGCGACTACGTTATTGTGCGTCAGCCGGAGAGTGAGGACGGTTTTGATACGCTAATAGAGCTGCCTAAAGAGCAGTTGGTTATTTTCGAGCGTGCGTTCTACCGGATGATTCAGCAGCGCGAGCTTAAGCCCGGCAGCACCTTCACCGAACAGCAGTTAGCCAAACAGACTAACGTCAGCCCGACGATTGTGCGCGAGTTTTTGCTGCGCTTTTCTCGCTTTAACCTGATGGAAAACCAGCGCCGCGGTCAGTGGAGCATGATGAAGTTCGACCAGAACTACGCTGAAAAGCTGTTTGAACTGCGTGAACTGCTGGAAACTCACGCGCTGAACCGCTTTATGAACCTTCCTGAAAACGACACCCGATGGGTGTTAGCCAAAGATCTGCTTTATCGCCATCGCCAGCTGAGAGAAACGGTGATGTTTGACTATCGTGAGTTCTCACAGCTGGATCACGAGCTGCACGGTCTGATCCTTTCCGCTGCCGAAAATCCGTTTTTTAACCAGTCAATCGAAGTGATTACAGTGATTTTCCACTTCCACTATCAGTGGGATGAGCGGGATCTGAAAGAGCGCAACATTCTCGGCATTGAAGAGCATATGGCGATACTCAGCGCCATGATAAGTCGGAACGATCTCAGCGCGATGAACGAGCTCAGAAGGCACTTGGATACTGCCAAGCACTCGATGATTCGGTCTATTCGTCAGCAGAACGGCTAACGCTTCCTGTTTCTTCATACTAGCGTGGGGTGCCAGCACCTCACGCTCCATATCATTTTTCGGTCTACCTTCGTCTTTCTCTCGCTACAAACCCACCTGTTACTTTTTAACTGGGAAATATCTCGCATTTTCATTACATGTCGAAAAAGTCAGAGAGACGAGCGGTTTTCTGGTGATGTAGCGTTTCTCGGCAGGTTAATTTTTCATTTTTAATTTCGTGCTGAAATTATCAGAAAGAGAGGTTAGACTATGGGTATCTATTTGACACCACAATTGACACCACGTTTAGCATTAAAAAGAGAGGATGTCGGAATGAACAGCACGATTCATTTTCGCATTGATGAAGAGACCAAGCGCCTTGCCATGAAGGCAGCTGAGCGGCAGCAGACCAGCCTGACGGACTTAATGCGCCGCAGGGCAGAAGAGCTGGCAGAAGAAGAGCGGCAGTATCAAAACAGCGCCCATGACGTTTGGCTTGAGAATCAGGTTCAGGAGGCCTTTGCGCGCTACGAGGTGGGCAAGGGCGAGTTTATTGACGATGGCGCCATGAACAACAGAATGGCGGCGCTGAAGTCACAGGCGGAGCGGGGCGAGAAGTGACAAACGCCGTCTTTTGGGAAGCGCGAGCGCAGAAAGACCGAGAGCAGGTGTGGCACTACCTGCGTGAAGAGGTGGGTTTGAAGGTGGCGAATGCGACGGATGAACGTTTTACTCAGGCGGCTGAGCTGCTGAAAACGCATCCGCAGGCGGGCTCTCTGTACGGTAGTGTCAACAGGCGCAGGCTGGCGCTAGCTCGGCTACCGTTTATTATTGTTTACGCAACGGCGCCGGGAGCAATATATATTCTGCGCGTGTTGCATACATCGCAGAGGCGTAAGTATGAATAGCGCCCGCAGGGGGCGCTTTGCCGGTTCATCAATGTTAGAGAGAGGGGACGCCGTGAGCCTTTGTGAACTCCTCGTAGGTCCAAACCTTTTTCCCTCTCGACTTGAAATAGTCAATTTCCGCCGCGACGCCGCCGCTCTTTTCCCAGCCCGGCAGGGTTAGCACAATAATTTCATCACAGCGCGCCATATAGGCTTCGTCAATAGGGCTCCAGACAATCTTTTTACCCGCTCTTGCCACAGCCTCATTAATGGGATGCGTCATGGTTATCTGACTGTAGACGGCGTGGCCGGCTAAAGAGAGGGCTGCAGCGGCTTCCGTACACTCATTGAAGCGGCGTATGACGACTTCTGGGTCTGCATCGGAATAGGGGCAGGCAATAAAATAGAGTTTCATAGAGATTCCTTATTTTTCTGTTTTAGCAGGTTAGAGGCAAAAGGGTGCCGCCCGGCTTATTGGTTATAAAAGTCGGCGAGGCAAAAAATATATCTACAGCAAGCGGGCACGAAAGCGCTTTCGGCCAGAGTTACAGGTTATTTATTTCAAACAGCAGGCTGGCCGTGGTTCAGCCAGCCTGAGAGTTTATCGGCGCGTCGTACTTAATAAGCTATTGCGGCGCGTCTTCAACGTTGACCACCATAATTTTGGTTTTGATGGCCTTATTTTTATCCGTAATCTTTATTTCTTTACTGGTGGTGACCAGAATATCGACGTTTTCCCAGCCGGTAACCAGATTAATCGCGTGCTTGTGAGCCTTTGACGAATCAGCCAAAACGATAAGCTTATCGCTGTTTTCCAACATTTTTCTGGCAACGGCGGCTTCATCCACGTTTTGGTCCATAATTCCCCGCTGACCGTCAATCGCGCCAACGCCGATAACTGCATAGTCGGCAAACAGTTCTCCGATGTTTTTCAGCGCGATGGCGCCCAAGCAGGCGTATTGAGAACCGATAAACTGACCGCCGATAAGAATGGTATCGATGGTCGGGTTCTCCTGCATGATGCTGGCTATCAGCGGCGAGTTAGTGAGCACTGTCAGGTTGTTAATCAGCTTGACGCGCTGGCTGAACTCTACGGTTGTCGAGCCAAAATCAATAAAGAGCGTGTCACCCGGCTTGATGACGTCAGCGGCCTTAATGGCAATCGCCTTTTTTTCATCAATGGCGGCTTTTGCCCGTTCGGAAAAGTTGCGTTCAAACTTTGACTGAACGTTAACGGCACCGCCGTGCACCTTTTTTAGCAGCTTCTGGGATTCCAGTTTGGTCAGATCTCGCCGTATTGTTTCCTGAGCCACGTTAAAATGCTCGGCTAAATCATGGACAAAGACCTGACCTTTTGAAGAAAGCAGTTCCAGAATTACCTGATGCCGAGAATTCGATGAACGCCCCTCTGCCATAAATATTGAACCTTAGTATTCAGTGATTAACGTTGATTCACTATACGATACTCACGCTGATTTCTGTAGCGTTTAGAGGGATCAATTGTGCATTCACTTTCTTAAGCATAATCCGACGTCCGGGCAGGCAGCGGTGGTTTCCCTGATAGATAACCACGCCGTCGGCTTTGACCGTAACCTGACCGCTGACGGCGCGGTTGACGCGAATATTTATGTCCACAGGCCCTTTATCTGATTCGCCGTCTAGGCAGGCGGGCACGGTAAACTGAATGTTCTCATCGTGGCGCACGGCAATGCGGCGTCGGTTTGAGGTGATTCCCTGCTTCAGGCTTTCGGCAATTGCCAAACCAACGGCTTTCCCCTCCTGATAGCACTGATCGCCCATATCGGCCGGATGCAGCAGGTTGCCGCAGGCGTAGTAGGTTGGATCTGAGCACTGCCCTCTGGCGTCAGTAACCGGGTTACCGGTACTAACGATAGTGTCGAGATGACTTCTTCTAAGCAGAGTGTACTCTCCGGTAAATTCCCCGGTGAAGATCACCGCGTCGCAGTCAATGCGCTCAGTTTGGCCGTTGCGCTCAATTCGCACGTACTCAACCCGATCCAGCCCGCCAATTTCCAGCAGCTTAGTATTTAAATACAGAGGTACGCCCATTGCCCCTGCGACAAATTGGAACGGTCGATTGGCGACAATCCGGTCTCGTGATTCGATCATGGCCTGCGCCTTAGCGCCTGCGTTGCGTAAGGTCCATAGAGCGGAGAAGCTGACGATTTCACTGCCGATAACGACTGGTCTTCGGCAGGGCTTTTGTCGATTAAGATAGATGAACTGCTGTAGGGCGCCAGTAGTTAGCACCCCCTGAGGGCGAAGCCCTGAAACCAGTCTAGGGTGACGGGGCGTTTCCCGAGCGCCGGTAGCAATCAGTACGCGTCTGGCGCGCATTTCAACCAGGCCTTTATCGCAGGAGACGCTCAGTTTGCCTTCTGGATGAATTTCCACCACTGTGGTACCGGTTAAAATCGGCACATCAGAAACCGGAGCCAGAATCTTTTCAATAAAAGACGAGCCTTTCATCGGGCGTTTGAAGGTCAGCAGGCCAAAAGTAGGATGCAGACAGTGGCGCGGCACTCCGCCGGGCTGTGCTTCGCGCTCTAGAATGACGATGTCTCGGACACCCTGCTGTTTCAGCGTCGTTGCTGCGGCAATGCCGGTAGGTCCTGAACCGATAATGATAACGTCGTAGTCTAGTTTCATTTCAGTTCCTCCACGGCCAGCGTATTTTCAAAGCGGTTATTAATGATTTCAGCGACTTTATTACTGCAGAAGAAGCCGTTGCAGCGCCCCATCATGGCGCGGGTTCTTCTGCGCAGTCCTCCTAAACACTCAGGGGGAATGTCTGAATCAAAAACGGCTTCAATTTCCCTACGGGTCACTAGCTCACAGTGGCAGACGATGCCGCCGTTATGTTCGTGCTGATAGTCGCGCTCGTGGTAGTCGGACAGAACGGGCATTTTTGGCCAGATGATGTCCTGAGGCGGATTAAGCTCAAACAGCGGCGAGAAGTTTTCCGTATACAGCTGAGCGATGTGTTGAGCAACGCCAAGGGCTGACGTCAGGCCCGTTGAGCGAATGCCTCCTACACAGATCCACTGCTTTTCCGGGTAGTCAGCGATACGGTAGTGCTTCTCTTCCGTTGCCGGACGCAGCCCGGCGTAAGTGGCCGTTACCGTATAGTTGGCAAGGGTCGGCAGCATTTTTGAGCCTTGGCGAATCAGATCTTTCAAGACTTCCTCGTCCACTTCGGCTTTCCAGCGGTCATCCTGCTCTTCAGCCGTTGGGCCAAGCAGCAGATTGCCAAAGATAGTTTTGGTTAAGAGAACGCCTTTGGTCACCGCTGTAGGCACCGGTAGGATAATAGCGTTGATGTCAGCCGCAGCGGCCTTGTCATAAATCAGGAACTGGCCTTTGCGCGGTTTGATCTGGAAAGGAGAGGGGTGGCAGATACTTTCTACCACGTCGCCGTTGATTCCCGCACAGTTGATAACCAAACGGGCACGAAACGGACCTTTTTTTGTCTGAAGTGTCCACATTCCGTCACTAAATTCGCCGCTTTCTACCTCACAGTGGAAGCGGTATTCCGCCCCGTGTTTGACTGCCTGCGTCAGGTAGGCCAGAGGTGAGCTCCACGGATCCATGACCGCTTCACCGGGTACGCTGACGGCGCCGAGTGCGCCTTCTGCCAGACCGGGCTCGCGGCGATAAATTTCTTCTTTATCAATTTGTTCAACGTCCATGACGCCGTTCTTATGCGCCTTGGCGACAATGTCCGGCAGCTTGGAAAGCTGTTCTTCGTTCCAGGCCATCACCAGTGCACCAGTTTGCAGCAGGGGCAGGTTCATCCTGTCTTTGATTTCCATGAACTCTCGGTAGCCGTTTTGGATGCAGGTCAGCTCTAGGCTGTCTGGCGGAGCGTCAAATCCGGTATGCAACAGGGCGCTGTTGGCTTTGCTGGCGCCGGAGAGAATGTCTCCCCCTCTTTCTAACAGCAGCGTCTTTGCCCCCATCAGGGCAAATTTGCGGTGGACGGCACAACCAACAACGCCGCCGCCGATAACGATCGCATCCCATATGGGCTCGTTTTGATTTTTCATAGTTCAGGCAATCCCGATGAATTTTTTTCCTAAGCACATAAAACCACATGATAACCACAATATCAATCCATAAAACAACATAAATAGTCACATTATGATTTGTAATACCACAATGTTAGATTGTTGTGACATTTGTCACACATCATAAACATTATGTGATATTTATGTGGATTTTATTTCCGATTGATCGTGATAATCATAAAAAGCCTCACATTTACAACAATAATAATTTGGATTATGTAACCTATGCTTAACCAACGCTACGCAGCGATCGACCAAGGGACGACGGGGACCCGAGTCGTCGTTTTTGATGAAAATGGTCGCTCTCATTCACCGATGAGCATTCCCCACAAGCAGATCGCACTAAACAGTGGCTGGGTTGAACACGACCCAGAAGAGATCCTTGCCAACATCATGAAGTGCCTGTCCAGCTGTGACGTTGTGGATGCGCTCGGCATCTGTCATCAGGGGGAGAGCATCGTAGCGTGGGACGCAGACTCAAAGAAGCCGCTGTATAACGCCATCATCTGGCAGGACATGCGTACCGAAAAGCGCATTCAGCGTATGAAAGACGAGGGACTGGAGCCGCTGATCCAAAGCAAGTCAGGGCTACCGTTGGATCCCTATTTCTCCGCCAGTAAGATGAACTGGATTATTGAAAACATCGTTGGCGCCAAGCAGCTTGCGGATAAGGGGCGGCTTCGGCTAGGGACGATGGATGCCTTTTTTCTTGACCGACTGTGTGGGGTTTACTGCACCGACTACAACGCCGCCTCGCGAACTTCGCTGTTTAATATTCACACGCTCGAGTGGGATGAGGAGCTGTGCCGCATCTTTGGCGTGCCCATTCACTGCCTGCCGGAAATCAGAGACACCATCGGCGACTTTGGCAGCGTTAATCTGGATGGTCACATCACGCCGGTAACCGCGGTGATTGTCGATCAGTTTGCGGGCACCTACGGTCACGGCTGTCGCCAGCAGGGGGACGCGAAGGTGACGTTTGGTACCGGCGCGTTTCTTCAGTCGCTGACGGGTAACGATATTGCCGATACCCGGGATTCAGGGCTTTTGCCGACGCTGTGCTGGAAGTTTCCTAATGAGAAACCGGTGTTTGGCCTAGATGGCGGCATTTATAACGCTGCCTCTGCGGTTAACTGGGCGCGTAAAATTGGCCTGTTCAGCGACTTTGAAGAGCTGAGCGACTTTCGAAAAGAGTCGGCGATATCTCGGGGCTTGGCCTTTGTACCTGCGCTTTCCGGACTGGGCTGCCCATACTGGGATCGCTCTGCGGCTGGCCTGTGGGCCGGGCTTTCTCTGGACGTAGAAAGAAAAGATCTTCTCCAATCAGTGTTAGAAGGCATTGCGGTTCGCTCGGCGGAGGTCATCGTTGCTATGGACCGACTTTCTCCCCTTGGCGACAGCATTTCTGTCGACGGCGGGCTCTCCTCTAACGCCTATTTCAAACAGTTTCTTGCCGACCTGATTCAAAAAGACATTGTCGCACCGGCTAACCGTGAGGTCACGGCGCAGGGTGCCGCCATGCTGGCCAGAAAAGGGCTGGGCATAGACCGGCCCATTCACCTCAATCAGGACGCGCTTATCACAAAACCCAGCGACCGCCCAATGGCGGGCGTGATGGAAAAGTATCAGGAAATCATTAGCCGTTCGCGCAACCTGCGCAATTAGGGCGACCCCGTCACCCTTCGAGCCTCGCTATGCGAAGACATATTCGCCGGCGACGCTCTCGGGTTAGGGCGGGCTCCCCTAACACAATAATAAATTACGAGGATTTCCCATGGCTGAGTTTGGCAACTACGTTATTTATCTCATTATGGTAGGAACGCTGGTCGGCGCGCTGGCTTCTATCGTCAAGCCCGATAGCGGGCTTGGAAAGGAATTTGTTAACGGTATTCACTCCATTGGCCCGGTGTTTCTGGCTCAGGCGGGCATTATGGCCGCCGTACCCCTACTGTCACAGGCGATCTCTCACCTGTTAGGCCCCGTGTTTAGCGCCGTTGGCTCTGACGTTTCTATCGCTGCGCTGTCAATTATCGCTGTCGATATGGGGGGCTATCAGCTGGCTGATGCGTTGACCACCAACCGCGATATGTGGATCACCGCCATGCTGATTGGCTACACCTCTGGAGCGACCATCGTGTATCTGATCCCGGTAGGATTGACCATGCTTAACCGTCAGGATCACAAATATCTGGCGCTAGGGGCAATGGCCGGGCTTATCAGCATTCCGTTCGGCGTGTTGGCTTCTTTACTGCTGATCACCTTTAACAATATTCCAGTGCGGGACATTATCTCTACCAGTTCACCAGTGGTGCATCATCTGTCGCTGGATTTTCTCACTATGTTGCAGTACTTGGCACCGCTGTTTATCTTCTGCTTTCTGTTGGCGGCGGGGCTGAAGTATCGGCCAAACCTGATGGTAGTAGGGTTTCTGGTATTCGGTAAAGTGATGGATGCCTTTATCAAGCTGGTGCTGGCTTGCTCTATCATCGAGCACTTTACCGGCGTGTTTACTAAAGTCTTTGGTGTCTGGGGATTCGATCCGCTGTTTGCCGACCAGAAAGAGCTATTTCGGGCTATTGAGATCGCAGGCTATATCGGCATTATGCTGGCGGGCACTTTCCCCATTTGTTACCTGTTCCAGCGGTACTGTAAGCGTTTGGTGGGGGCTCTAAGCAAGCTGCTGAAGCTGACGGATACCGGTTCGCTGGCCTTTATTATGGTGCTGGCAAACATTATCGCTACTTATCACTTATTTACTAACATGCGTGCTCGCGACAAGGTGTTGTGCGTCGCGTTTGGCGTATGCGCTCAGGCGACGATTGGCGATCACTTGGCCTTTACCGCCAACTTCCAGCCGACGCTGGTGGTGCCCATTCTGCTGGGTAAGCTGACCGGTGGCCTGCTGGCGGTGCTTATCGCTATCAAAATTTCTGTACCTGCCGCCGTTCGTTTTGAACAGCAGGATGAAAAGACGGCGGAAGGTGTGGAAAACAAGGGCGGCGTTCACGCCAGCGCCGTCGCCTGATCCCTGCCTATTAAGTCCAGCGGGGCTTTAGCGCCCCGCTGGATTAACCAGACTAGCGGCTAAAGAGTTACGCCGCTTTTAAAGATAGCCAGTTCCCTGAAGTCGTTCTGTTCGTTGCGGGCAAGCTGCTCGCCGCTGGCGATTTGGCGGATCAGATCGACAAACGCCTCTAGCGCCTGCTCCATGGTAGTGTCATAAACCAGCTGACCGGCATCAAAGTCAATCCAGTGCGGCTTGCGCTGAGCCAGATCGCTGTTGGTGGCGATTTTTACCGTTGGTACAAAGCCGCCGTAGGGGGTTCCGCGCCCGGTGCTAAACAGCACCATGTGGCAGCCAGCCGCCGCCAGTGCAGAAGTGGCGACGGCGTCGTTACCGGGGGCGCTGAGCAGGCTTAGCCCCGGCACTTTTAGCCGATCGCCGTAGTTCAGGATATCGACGACCTGTGAGTCCCCTGCCTTTTGCGTACAGCCGAGAGACTTATCCTCCAGTGTGGAAATACCGCCCTTTTTATTGCCGGGAGAGGGGTTTTCGTAAATGGGCTGACGGTGATCGATAAAGTAGCGTTTAAAGTCGTTGACCATGTCCACCGCCCGTTCAAAGGTGCCCCGATCCCGGCAGCGGGAGAACAGAATGTGCTCCGCGCCGAACATTTCCGGCACCTCGGTCAGCACGCTGCTGCCTCCGAACGCAATCAGATAGTCGGAAAATTTTCCCAGCAGCGGATTAGCGGTAATGCCGGACAGGCCGTCCGAACCTCCGCACTCGAGGCCGACGCGCAGCCTGCCGATAGAAACCGTTTCTCTCCGGTCTTCTTTCATTGTTTGATAGATATCTTTGAGATGATTAAGCCCAGCGGCTACTTCATCGTTTTCCTGCTGGGCTATCATGTAACGAACCCGCTTCGGATCGACGTCACCAACAAGCTCTCGAAAGGCGTCGACCTGATTGTTTTCACAACCTAGTCCTATCACCAGCACGCCGCCCGCGTTCGGGTGGTGCACCATATTTGCCAAAATGCGCCGAGTGTTTTCATGGTCGTCACCCAACTGGGAACAGCCGTAGGGGTGGGTAAACAGATAAATACCGTCAATGCCCGCAGTTCCAACTTCTGCCTTAAACTTCTCAATCATCTGCCTGGCAACGGCGTTAACACAGCCGACAGTAGGGATAACCCACAGCTCGTTGCGGATACCGATATCGCCATCGTTTCTCTGGTAGGCCTGAATGCTGGCCTCCGGCAGTGAAATCTGTACCTGAGGAAATTCAGGGCAGTACTCATAGCTGAGTCCGTCTTTTAACAGGGTTTTTAGATTGTGGGTGTGCACCAGCTCGCCGACGTCAACGGGGGCGATAGCCTCGCCGATAGGGCTGCCGTATTTAACAATAGGGTCGCCGACGCGAAGGGGAAACAGGGCGATCTTACCGCCTTTGTCGATATCCTCTTTTAGCGTCAGCGTTCGCCCGCCAATCGTTAGTGCAGTTCCCTTACCGAGAGGCTGTAAGGCGACGACAACGGAATCGGCGGGGTGAATAAGAATGTGCGTTTTCATGAAAACCTCAACAAGGAAATAGACATTACTTCCCTGCCCAACGGAAATATTCTAGCCTGTCTTTTTGGATTTTATCAATTTAAAAACATGATATTTGCTTTTTCTAATGGCAAGAATCCCTAAAAAATGCAGAGGAACTATGCAGCCTCTTAGCCTAAAATCAATCTGATTAATGCGGTGTAATGAACAATAAATGGCTTTTTAATCGTTTTATTTTCATTTGGTTGTAACGTTTCAGCGCCAGATCTGACAGGTCAATTCTTTCTTTTATTTACGGTGATTATTGATTCATGTTCTAATTGTTTCACCGGCTTAAATCTGTTTTTTAATGAATAAAATCGGATTAAAAACAGCAAAACAGAATCTATCGCACGATCTTGATATAAGAAAATCTCAAACTTGAATCGCTTTCTCTACTCTTCCCTCATCAGGTGTCCTTGCCCAACAGCAAATAAAACAAACTTGATTCAATATAAAAGAAGAAGGAAGGATTGTGATATGCAGTGCAACTCACCTCGGCAGATAAACCGACAGGATTTTCCCAAGGCGCGCTATCCGGAAAAAATCGTTCAGTTTGGCGAAGGCAATTTTCTACGCGCGTTTATCGACTGGATGGTTGATATCCTGAATGAAAAAACCGACTTTAACAGCGGTATTACTATCATTCGCCCAATCGACACGCCTCAGCCTAAGCTTGACGAACAGGACGGACTTTATACTGCCGTGATCCGCGGCCTGAACCAGCAGGGGCAGCCCGTCGCTGAACCGCGTTTGATTGGCTCGGTTAACCGAGAGATCGCTGTTTACAAAGAGTTTGAGGACTACTTAGCCTGCGCGGAAAATCCTGAGCTTGAGTGGATTTTCTCTAACACTACCGAAGCCGGTATCAGCTATAGCGACAGCGACCGCTATGACGACCGCCCTCCGGCGACGTTTCCCGCCAAGCTGACGCGCTTTTTACACCATCGCTTTAGCCATTTTAACGGTGCGAGCGACAAGGGCTTAATTATCGTGCCCTGTGAGCTGATTGACTACAACGGCGAGAAGCTGAAGGAATATGTGCTGGCCTACGCCCGCCTCTGGCAGCTGGAGGAGGCTTTTGTTGACTGGGTCGGTCAGGACAACACCTTTTGCTCGACGCTGGTTGACCGCATCGTTACCGGCTATCCCCACGCAGAAATCGACAAGCTGGAACAGGAGTTCGGCTATCGCGACCGCTTTATGGTGACGGCAGAATACTTTTACCTGTTCGTCATTCAGGGGCCGCAGTGGCTGCGGGATAAGCTGAAGCTCGATCGCACTGCGCTAAATATTCACATTGTGGACGACATTCGCCCCTATAAAGAGCGTAAGGTCAGCATCCTGAACGGCGCGCATACGGCGATGGTGCCAGTGGCTTACCTCGCGGGGCTGCGCACTGTTGGTGAGTCGATGGCGGATCCTGTCATTTCGGCTTTTATTCACCGCCTGCTGAATCAAGAGGTGATCCCAACTCTGTCTCTACCGGCCTCAGAGCTGGAGCAGTTCGCGAAGGACGTCACTGCCCGATTTAGTAACCCCTATATTCGCCACGAGCTACAGGCCATTTCGCTTAACTCGCTCACCAAGTTTAAAACGAGACTGCTGCCCCAGCTGCTGACCTACAGTCGCCGCTTCGGCAAGCCACCGGCGCACATTGCAGCCGCACTGGCGGCGCTGCTGCTCTTTTATCGCGGAGAGTTTCAAGGGGAAACCATTCCGCTGTCGGACGATCGTCACCTGCTTGAGCGCTTTGAGGCCTGGAAGCCGCTGTATGATACCGATCTCCAACAGCTGGTGAAGAACGCGCTGGGCATGACCGACCTGTGGGAAAGTGACCTCAATCAGCTTCCCGGGCTGACAGAAGCCGTTTATCAGACGATGAAGCAGTTCAATGCTCAGGGTATCAAGAGTGTGATTGAGCGTCTGAAATAGACATCGACCGTGTTTTATCGACGCCCGATAAAAGGGCGTCTCTGTACTACCCTAAATCCGCCGTTGTTGAGACGGTGACCCATGCACAGAGGCCGGCTGCATTCCGGCTTTCAGATCTGGAGAACAATAATAATGAAAATGTTTAGCATTAAAGATAACAACAAGGGCAAAAAGCTGTTAGCCATGGCGCTTGGCGCAACGCTCGCCATTGCCAGCTTTAGCGGTTCTGCGCTTGCTGCCGCTAAATACACTCTGAAAGTGGCCTATGAAAACAACCCGGGAGAGCCGTTTGACTTGGCGATCCGCGAATGGGCGCGTCTGTTTAATGAAAAAACCAACGGTCAGGGGGAGCTAGTGCCATATCCCAGCTCTCAGCTGGGTTCGAAAAAAGACGTTATTGAACAGATGAAGCTCGGCAGTCCCGTGATTACGCTGGCGGACGGCGCGTTTTTCTCTGACTACGTGCCGGACTTCGGCATCATGTTTGGCCCCTATCTGGGCAACAGTTATCAGGACATTTATAAGCTGAACGCCTCTGACTGGTATAAGGATCTGGAGAACAAGCTAGACGCCAAGGGATTGCACATCATTACCAAGGACTGGCTGTACGGCACCCGCCATATGTTGACTAACAAGATGGTGAAAACGCCTGAAGATCTGAAGGGGATGAAAATCCGCGTGCCAAATAACCGCATTCAAATTGAAGGCGTCAAAGCTATGGGAGCCACTCCGACACCTCTGCCGCTGGCAGAAGTGTACACCGCTCTGAACCTGAAAGTGATCGACGGTGCGGAAAACCCAATCCCGGTGCTGTACGGCCAGAAGCACTACGAAGTGGCGAAGTACCTGATCCTGACTGGTCACGTGGAGAACGTGACCAACTTGGTCATGGGTAACAAAACGTTCAAAAAGCTGCCGGATGACATTCAAAGCGCACTCGTGGCATCTGGCGACGAAGCAGGACAGTTCCTGACTAATCTAGTGCTGAAGCAAGAGCAGGAAACGATTGAGAAAATGAAGAAAGAGGGCGTGACGGTGGTTGAGGTAGACCGCAGCCTGTTTAAAAACGCGGTGCAGCCTTTCTACGGTAAGTTCCCTGAGTGGACACCGGGTTTGTACGAAAAAACGCAGGAAATCATCAATAAGCAATAAGCCTGTCACAGGGCCTCGTGCAGTCAGGACGGCGGATCGAGGCCTCTTTATCACTTATTCAACACATCATAACGCAGCCGGTTCGCTTGGAGTTATGAGGGGTATCCTATGTTCAGGATGTTAGGAAAAGTCACCGACGCGCTCGCATCGCTGGCCGTGATCGGTATTGTTGGCATTACCGTGGTGGCGGTATTTATGCGCTGGCTGCTCAATGACCCGCTAGTGTGGGGCGAGGAAGTGCTGATCGTCTGCTATATCTGGATGATCATGCTGGGGGCGGCGTCGGCAATGAGAAAGCGCATGCACGTCAGCATTGACGCCTTCACGTCTATGCTGCCGCCGAGAGGGCAGGTGCTGTTTGCCGTTATTACCGACCTGATTTCTATCGTGGCACTGTCGATTTTCGGCTATCTGGGCTACGAACTGGCGGAAATTGCTGAAGACAAGCTGACGTCTATTTTGTCCATTTCCTATTTTTATATTGATATCGCTGTGCCGATTGGCGCGTTTGTGATGGTGCTGTTTTGTCTTCAGCATCTTTATCAGGATATGAAGAAACTGATCGGTGGGGAGGCGAAATGTCAGTAGCCGCTGCGTGTATTGTCTTAATTTTCTGTTTTTTCATTAACGTCCCTGTTTTTACCAGCGTGCTGGTGGCGCTGCTGACTTACTTCTTTATGGCAGGGGACGTGTCGCCGCTTATTGCGGTTCAGCGGATTATCGGCTCAGGAGAGAACGTCACGCTGCTGGCGATCCCGTTCTTTATTCTGCTGGGCAACCTGCTGAACTACACCGGCATTACTCGCCGAATGCTGAAGTTTACTGAGGTGCTTTCTGGTCACTATCCCGGAGGTCTGGCACAGTCTAACGTTCTTTTAAGCACCATGATGGGCGGGATCTCCGCCTCCAACCTGGCTGACTGCGCCATGCTGTGCAAGATGCTGGTGCCGGAAATGACCAAGCTGGGCTATAACCGGGGCTTCTCGGCGGCTATCACCGCGGCGGGCTCGCTGATTACGCCGATTATTCCCCCCGGCATTGCGCTGATTATTTACGCCTTTGTGGCGGACGTCTCGGTTGGCAAAATGTTTATGGCGGCGATTATTCCTGGCCTGATGTGCTGCGTCGCGCTGATGACGACGGTGTACCTTATTGCTAAAAAGCGCGGCTACAAGCCCGCTCGCACCCGTGGGCCGACCTTTGCCGAGCTGTGGGAAACCGGCAAAGGCGCTATTTCTGCACTGCTTCTGATATTAGTGATTATCGGCGGTATTCGTTTGGGTATTTTTACGCCAACGGAGGCTGGTGCAGTAGCGGTTATTTACGTCATTGTGGTCGGCACGCTGTTCTATCGGGAAATGAAGCTAAAGGACATTCTGGCCTCAGTGCTTGAAACGGCGCGCTCTACTGCGGGCGTGATGCTGATTATCATGACCTGTTCCGCGCTGGCTTGGGTACTGACCAATGAACAGATAGCTCAAGACGTAGCGGAAACCATGACCAACATTTCCGACAACCCTTACGTGTTCTTGATGATCGTCAATCTTGTACTGTTGGTGCTGGGGATGTTCATTGAAGGGAACGCGGCGATCATCGTACTGGTTCCGCTGCTGATGCCTACCGTGAAGCTGATGGATATAGACCCCATTCACTTTGGTTTGGTGATGATCCTGAATCTGGCTATCGGCTGTTTGACGCCGCCGATGGGAACAGTAATGTTTGTGGCGACGTCGATTACCGGCGTGAAGATTTCGGAATTTATACGGGAAGTATGGCCGATGTTTATTGCGCTGCTTGTTGTGCTGCTGCTGATTACCTTCTTCCCCATTTTCACGACGTTTTTACCCAGCCTGTAGGGGCTATTCTTGAAGTTACATCGGGCGCCTTTGGCGCCCGTTTTTTATGCCATTTTTGTTCATAGGTGATTGTTACATCATGTTTCTGACATCTGGCGGCGGCTATAATGTTCATCCCTCTGGCCACATGGAATAAATAGAAAATGAATGGCTCTGGCACAAACATGCTTTTTTCGGCGGCGGCGCTGCTGTCGCTCTGTCTTTCTTCTGGCGCAATGGCCTATGAACAGTTTGCTCCCGCTAAGTCCCGAGATCTGCCTCCAGCAGAGACTGCGTGGCTGTTTACTCAGGACAGCATCAAGGCGCTGGGCTGCAACGACTTTATGCTACATAAAGGGATCGGAGACATTAAGCAGTACAAAATTCAGTTTAATTCGCTACCCTTCTCGCAACGCCCGCTGCTTCCTGGGGGGAAAATAAAGTGCAACCTGTATCCTGACTACCACAATGAGGGCGTAGCAAACGTCGTGGCGTGGGAAGAAGGGACGATCGATGGCGTGGAGTACCGAGTGAATCACACTGGCGGCGCGGTTGTCGGCTTTGTGGGCGGTGAGCTGGGCTGGGATTTCTCCTGCGAGTCAAGGGATGTGGGTCAGGCGTGCTACGTCAAAGGGGATCGGTTCTATTTGCAGTATCTGGCTGGGCAATTGCCAGAAAACGTTCCTGCGGGCTACCTGATCAGCATGGGGAAAAAGGCCACAGACAGGATAACCCGAGTTGTGATTGACGGTAAAAATTTGGCTTCGGTGAATGAACAGCCCTATATCGACGGCGAACTCGCTGCGGACTTTGTCGGTCAGCTGAAAGAAACGTCGGTGATAAAAGTGGACTTCCGCACGCCTGACTCAGGCAGTGCGGAAGTGTATACGCTGGAAGGAAACAGTGCGCCGATCCTAAAGGCTTCAATACCGCTGTTGAAGAAGGCCGCAGAAGCGTATTCACCGAAACCGTAGCCCTTGTGCTGTGCCGCTGTATTTCTGGTGGCAGGCGCTGTGTGCTTTACTTTCTCAGGTGCGGTGGACTCTGCCGCGCCTTCTTAGGCTCATTCTCAAGCGCCCGTCTCTTAAGGCACCGACAAACCACCCTAGCGTAGCGTAGACCACGCCGAGCACTAGCAGCATAACGACCTCAAAGCCTACTTCACTCATAGAAAGCCCCATCTGGTTGACGCTGGCGATCATCTTGGTTGCCCAAGTGGAGGGAAGCAGATGGGTAATAAACCACACCCATTTTGGCATCGACTGCAGCGGCCAGATAGTGCCTGAAATATAAAACACTGGCGTTGTGACCAGAGCCAGAGTTAGGTAAACCAGCTCGACGTTGCGCAGGCATTCGGTAATCAGCTTGGCTAAGCCGAGCGTGGCAAGCAGGAAGGGGAACGTCAGCAGCAATAGTTCTGGAATGGGAGCCGTCTGTCGATACCCCAGAATCATCGGCCAGACGACAAACAGCACGATGGATAAAAACATCCAAATCGGGATCAGTGCTGACAGGCATCCAAGGTAGACCGGTAGCGGCGGCTTACCCTGCGGTAGCGTGTGCAGCACGATGCTGGTGCGGGTGCCGGCAATCAGCAGGGAGTGCTGTAGCAGCATCACCATCAGGCCGGGGAAAGTAATGGCGGCAAAACTGACGCCGGGGTTAAACAGGTCGATAGTTTGCGCTTTAATCGGCGAAAGGATGCGGTCTATTTGCAGCGGCGTAAAGCCGTTATTCATCAGGATTTCCTGATTGTAGGCGGTTGTCATCGTGCGGTAGGCCGCCACTACGTCGCGCTCTATCTGACCATTTGCCAGCCTGCTGGTGGCATCACCATAGGCGGGAATGGTGACATTCTCACCGTGCAGAATGCGCTTTTCCATATTGTGCGGCAGTACGATAACGGCAAACAGCCTGCGGTTTATTAGATCCAGCTTGGCGCTTTCAATATCGCTATAGCCTATCACGGCGATTTTAGCGCTGGCGTCAAGGCTGCGGGTGACCATCCTGCTGGCGGAGCTGTGGTCTAAATCCACGACGGCTACGGGCAGATCCCAGACGGTTTTATTGGCGTAGGCGAGACTCATGACGCACAGCGAACAGATCAGGATAAGCCACATTGGCTTTTCCAGCAGACGCGTCAGGATCATCATGAAACCGCGAAAGTAGGCTTTTATCATCAGCGAATGTCACTCCCCAACAGGCGCTTTGGCAAGCGTTTACGCACCAGAAGGGCGGTAATCAGCGGGTAAATGAACAGCAGGCCGCAGACGTAAAACAGCGACGACGCCGGAAACCCACGTAGGAACACGTCAAACAGCGCGTAGAGCGCGTGGGTCAGCGGTTCAATATTGGCGATAATCTGGGCAATCAGCGGCATGGAAAGCTCGGGAACGGCGGTGCCTGAGTAAGTCATGGCTATCCCTACCAAAAGGCCAATCAGGGTATAGGCGCTAATAATATCTTTGGTAAAGGTGAACAGCAGTAGGCCAATGCTCTGGGCGGCCATAATGTAGAAAAAGCCAATTGCCAGCATAAACAGCGGGTTGCCGTTAATACGCGCGCCGGAGTAGAACACCATAATGGCAATTTCTACCAGCAGCAGGATCGTATAGCCAATAGTGTATGGCGCCAGCTTGCCAAGCAGAGCCAGACCAAATGGCCGAGCGTTGAGCAGAATTTTACGACGACTAAGCACGTAGATAGTACAGGTGACGACAAACAGCTGGAGAATGTGCACAGTGGCGGCAAACAGCTGATAGTAGATAAAGTTGCCGCTGGCGTTAAACAGACTTTCATAAGACAGGCTCACCTGCGCCAGAGGAGGAAGCGGATGGCCGATAGCCGTCGCTACGATAGTCGAATAAAGCTGGTTTAATTCTGAAGTCAGGCCGGGAAAGTCCTGCGTGGAATAGAGCCCTGCGCCGTAAAACAGGCCGTTATAGTAAAGCACCGGGCTAGGCTGCCGCCCGGCCAGCACGTCGGCTTCGAAATTGTGGGGAATGTAGAGCAGGGCGTAGACTTCCGCCGAGCGCAGAGCGACTAGGGCGGGTTCCAGTCCATCGTCGTACTGATAGACCTGAGCGTGAGAGCCTGCATCCAGCCCGCGGATAATTTTACGCGACAGTGTCGAGTGGTCGTTATCTACCGCAGCAACCGGCAGCTCTAGCATGGTACCCGCTGAAAAGTTGGCGCAGATAATGGTGAACAGCAGCAGCGGGAAAATCCACGTTAGCCAGTGCACAACAATGCTGCGGGAGGCGGCTAGCGCCTCCACGTTAAACGAGCGGTTAAAGCAGCGCCAGCCTGCTTTTAGTCTTCCCATTTCCATAGAGCGCTCATACCGGGACGCAGCCCGTCGATGGATTTAGAAGGGTAGAGACGCACTTCAAAGGTTTTCAGGTCGAAGTCGCCGGTTGCCCGTGTCGCTCTCTTGGTAGCAAAGTCGCCCATGGGGGAAATAAACCGAACTTCTGCTTCAACCTGAAGGTTGTTGAGTGCCGGTACCTGTAGCATGACTTTATCCCCTTTGCGTACGTGAGCCAGCACGTCTTCGCGAAGGTTATAGACAAAGTAGGCGTCCGGCAGGCGGATAATTGTTGTTAGAGGGCTAGCGGCGTTGAGCAGCTCTCCCAGTTCGGCGGGAATGGTGCCGATTTCACCGTCAACAGGGGCTTTAACCAGCAGGTCTTCCTGTTGAATTTTTATCTGTGTCAGATTTTCTTCCGCCTGATGCAGCGCGGCGACAAAGGCGTCTTTCTGTTCAGAGCGATCGCCGTGTACGGCCTGATCCAGCAGGGCTTTTGCTGCGTTGACCTGATGCTGTGCCGTATCGCGAGCCTTCAATGAGGCATCCAGCATTGTCGCGGATACGTAGCCCTGAGCGGCGATGCTGCGGTTTCTCAAATAGTCTTTTTCGGCATTTTTATAGACTGCCTGAGCCTGTGCCAGTGAAGCCTCTAGATTGCGAATACTCTCTTCTCGAGTGCCGTGCAGGGACTCGTCCAGCCGTGCCTTAGCCTGATCGCGTGCGGCTTCCAGTGATTTAACCTGTGCGTCCAGTTCGGGGCTGTCCAGCTTCATGAGCAGTTGGCCTGCCTTCACGTCGTCACCGCGTTCAAAGTAGCGCTCAATAACGCGCCCCTTGGCTTTTGAAGTCACCAGAACTTCCGGCGCATCGACCTCACCCTGTAAAAGCACATACTGGTTATGCGCGCGGAACAAAATGGCCAGCGCAACGACGGTAATAATAAACAGCAGCGTGATGATGGATTGCTTCTTCATATTTCAAATATTGCTATGTTTTAGTCGACGCGATTTGCGTTGTCAGCGGCAGCGCCGCGATCCGTTCAAGCCGGATAAATACCGGCTAAACGAGGAAGTAAATGTGTTCCACTGCATAACAGAATATTAGCCTGAAGTTAGGCCAATAGACAGATTGCCCAAAAACGTATTGTGTAACGCGGAGAGAAGCTGACGCTTTCACTAACGGGGTGGATACGTGATTCCTGCTGTGCGCGGCGTAAACGATCTTACCTGAATCTCCACGCGGTTCATAATTACCCGTTAACATAACGTGCTATATTTTTTAGCATGAAATAAGTACCGACTAGGCCAATGGCTGTCGTCGTGCAGCGTGTAAATTTACCCTTATGGTAGCTAACGCGTTTTATTGAATAAGGTTTTTTGCTGCTTATCAGTATGGCGCTTTCTCCCTGAATAAAGGAGAAAGCGTGAGACTGCTTTAATCAGAGAATGACTTCTCTAGGGTGCTCAACCTGTGCTTCAGGTAAGTCAACGCCGCAGCTGGAGCAGCTGTCTACCTGCTCGTGGAAGTTAAAGTTGCAGTTTGGGCAAACCCTGTGATTCATGTCGGTTACGGAATAGACAATCTCTTCCGCTTCCTGCTCTGTCCAGTCTTGATTGCGAAGCTTGCGTATAATCATCTGGGTCGGCATGCCTGAAATCAGATCCTGATAGATTTCATACTGCAGCTTTTCCCGCGCGGTTGGCGGAACGTACTCCAGAACGTCTTCGTTATAGTTAGAATCGCATGTCTGGCACTTAATGTACCTGCCCAGCGTTTCCGTTGGAAAAAGAGGAATGAAGTAGAGCGTGAAGTAGCTGGATACTTTGATTTGACTGTAGTTTCTTTTTTCTCCGTCACAGTTTGGACAGTGGAACTCTCCCTGTGACTCAACTTTTTCCCTAGACTTACTGCCCCAAATAATCATATGTCATCCCTGTTTTTTATTGTTAAACCTAAACCTACTGCGTTAGCCGCTCGGAAAATTATCGAAGAGCGGGCAATGTGTCAAACGGCTTTTTAGGTGAAAGAATAATATTTCTTGAACGATAAAAAATAGCGGGATTAAGACGCCTTTAACGCCATATTTTATTTGATGCGACTGGACGCCCGACGACCTACACGTTAGTCTGATGTTTTCTTATTAACCAACCGTTTGACGAAATGCGATGAATAAAGACAAAGCGCTGACGCTTGAAGCGTTAAGAGTGATGGACGCCATCGAGCGCCGCCGGAGCTTTGCTGCCGCGGCAGAAGAGCTGGGAAGAGTGCCCTCGGCGCTGAGCTATACCATGCAGAAGCTGGAAGAAGAGATGGACGTGCTGCTGTTCGATCGCTCAGGGCATCGCACCAAGTTCACTCCCGTTGGCCGTTTGCTGCTGGATAGAGGGCGGATTCTTCTTGAGGCGGCGGACAAGCTGACAACAGACGCCATGGCGCTGTCTCGCGGTTGGGAAACTCACATCAACATAGTTGCAGAAACCCTGGTGCCGGCCAAGCGGCTGTTTCCTCTGGTTGATCGGCTGGCGGAAAAGTCCGATACCCAGATAAGCATCATGACGGAAGTGCTGGCGGGGGCCTGGGAGCGACTGGAACAGGGTAGAGCCGATATCGTTATCGGTCCCTCAGACCACATGCGCCCATCGTCAGAAATCAATACGTCACCGCTGTATTCACTGATGAGCTACTACGTGGCGGCGCCGGATCACCCCATTCACCAAGAGGCCTCACCGCTGGATGAAGCCACTCGCCTGAAGTATCGCGGGATTGCCATCGCCGATACGGCTAAAGAACGCCCTCTGGTTACCGTTAAGCTGCTGGAAAAACAGCACCGGCTGACGGTCAGCTCTATGGAAGATAAACACTGCGCTCTGCTGGCCGGACTGGGGATTGCGACCCTGCCGATAGACATCGCTCAGCCCGATCTGGATGCCGGAAGGCTGAAGGTGATTGGTGACGATCCCGGTAGCCGCGTTGACATCGTGATGGCCTGGCGACGGGATCAGATCGGTAAAGCGAAAGCCTGGCTGCTGCGGGAGATCCCTAAGCTGCTGGTTGAGCCGAAGCCTAAAGCTGACTAACCTCTTCTGTATGTTAAGGAAAATAACGCATGACGCGTCGTAGCGCGCTGCTGCAAATGCACATTGCGGCAGTGCTGTTTGGCCTGTCGGGCATTTTTGGCAAGCTGATTATTAGCGGAGTAGCCGTACTGGTGTTTGGTCGGGCGGCATTCGGCCTGATGGCACTGTCTGCCATGCTGCTGAAGGACAGCCGAGCTCCCTGGAAAGGCTTAAGCGTGAAGCAGATTGCCTGCCTGCTGGCGCTGGGCACTTTGCTGGTAGCGCACTGGGTTACCTTTTTTATCGGCATTAAAGTGGGCGGAGTGGCGGTGGCTACGCTCGGCTTTGCTGCGTTTCCCGCCTTTGTCGCGCTGTTTGAAAGCCTGATGTTTCGTGAACGGCTGATGGGTACAGAGTACGTGCTGATCGCGCTGGTGTCTTTGGGGCTGATTTTAGTGACGCCAGAGGTCGACTTTACGGCGAGCGCTACTCAGGGGCTGCTCTGGGGGATTGTTTCAGGCCTAACCTACGCTATGTTAACCCTTGGTAATCGTAAGGTGGCGGCGACGCTGTCGGGGGTACAGGTCAACTGGTGGGAAAGTCTGTCTGTAATGCTGTGCTTACTGCCGTTTGCCGTCGGGGATGTGTCTTCGGTACCTATTCTGGACTGGGTGTGGATTGCCTGTCTGGGGCTGCTGTGCACTGGGTTGTCCTATAGTCTGTTTATCAACGCGCTTAGGGTGATTAATGCCCGAACGTCGGCGATGATTATTGCGTTGGAACCCGTGTATGCCATTGCCGTGGCCTGGCCGCTGTTTCACGAGCAGCCGACGCTGCGAACGATTATTGGCGGCGCGCTGATTATTCTGGCCGTTGCCTGGTCGAGCCGCCAAAAGGGATAAACACGGGCGGCCTGATGCTGAAAGCCGCCTGCTATACGTTTAATAGGCGAAGCGACCGCTGTTGTAGTCGTCTATCGCCTGCTGAATTTCCTCCACGCTGTTCATGACAAACGGGCCGTACTGAACAACCGGCTCGTTGAGCGGTTTACCCGCCAACAGCATAGCGCGCCCGCCGATTTTCCCTGCTTTCAGGCGCAGAGTGCTACCAGAAGTGAGCAGGGCGCTCTGGTCAGAGTGCAGGCTCTGGCCTTCCACTTCAACGTTCCCTTCAAACAGAAACAGCAGAGCGTTAAGCTCCTCAGGGATCGGCAGTTCAACTTCCTCATCAGGTGCAAGGTGAACATCGGCAATCAGCGGCTGTGTGACCGATGCCTGCACTGGGCTTTGGTAGCGCTTTTCATTTAGCTCGAGGGTTCCTGCAATCAGCGTGATTTCACCGCCTTTCGACAGCGCGATCTTAGGCAGGCCGTCGGCCTCGATATTTTGGTAGGCAGGTGCTTTCATCTTTTCATCGCGCGGCAGGTTGAGCCAAATTTGAAAGCCGCGCATAGCGCCGTCTACCTGCTGCGGCATCTCTGAATGAATGATGCCCCGACCCGCAGTCATCCACTGGATGCCGCCGGTTTTCAATTCGCCGCGATGGCCAACGTGGTCTTCATGCAGCATATTGCCTTCGAGCATGTAGGTAATGGTTTCAAAGCCGCGGTGCGGATGGCTGGGAAAGCCGGCCAAATAGTCTTTTGGATCCTGAGAGAAAAAGACATCCATCATCAGATAGGGATCCATTCTCTGTCGATCGCTTTGCCCCAGCGCTCGCTTCAGGCTGACGCCCGCGCCGTCCTGTGTGGCAATGGCAGGGAGGACAGTGGCAATACGGCGAAATACAGTACTCATTGCTGACTCCTTATCGGCTTTCGCCGAGCGTAGCGCGAAGCGTCGGCTCGTTGAGGTTTTGTTGCGGCCCGATAGAGATAATTCCCGTCGGGTTAATGGTTTTATGGCTGCGGTAATAGTGGTGACGAATGTGGTCAATGCTCACTGTCTCCGCGATACCCGGTATCTGATAGATGTCTCGTAAAAAGCCATAGAGATTGGGGTAGTCGCTGATACGCTTTTTGTCGCACTTAAAGTGGGTGACATACACCGGATCAAAGCGCAGCAGTGTAGTCCACAGCCGAATATCGGCCTCTGTCAGCCGACTGCCGGTTAAAAAGCGACTGCGGCTAAGCCTTTCTTCCAGCGTATCCAGTGACTGAAACAGTGACTCAACCGCTTCAAGATAGGCATCTTGCTGAGTGGCAAATCCGGCTCTATAAACACCATTGTTAACAGTGGGGTAGATCCACGCGTTAAGATCGTCGATCTGTTCACGCAGCTCAGTTGTGTAATAATCCCCTTCCTGCGCGCCGATGCCGTTGAACGCGTCGTTGAACATGCGAATGATGTCCGAAGACTCATTGTTAACGATGGTGTTTGTCTGCTTGTCCCACAGCACTGGCACAGTAACGCGTCCGGTATAGTTGGGGCAGCTTTGACATACAGTTGATAAAGATACGATAGGCCAAACAGGGCATCGCCAGTGGCAGCAGGGAAGTCGGTATCGAACGTCCAGCCGTGTTCCAACATCAGCGGGTGTACCACGCTTACGTCGATAAAGCTCTCTAGCCCTTTGAGTTTGCGCACCATTAGCGTTCGGTGAGCCCAGGGGCAGGCGAGGGAAACATACAGATGATAGCGGCCGGGTTCAGCCTTGAATCCTCCTTCTCCGGTGGGGCCAGGGCGCCCGTCGGCGGTGATCCAGTTGCGAAACCGGGAAGGCATGCGCTCAAAGCGCCCTTTGGTTGATGCGGTATCGTACCAAACGTCTTGCCAGACGCCGTTAACAAGCTGTCCCATTTTACTACCTCCAGATGTAGACGCGCCGCCTTTGAGGCGGCGCGCGTTAAACGTTACGTCAGGCTTACCACTTTTTCTTCAGCAGCCCGTCAATGCTCCAGGCGCCCGGGCCGGTTACGGCCAGAAGAATATAGCCGCCGGCGATGGTCATGTTTTTCATGAACATCAAAGAGTTAACTCCCTGAGCGAAGTCGTGGTGGAAAATCAGTGCAGTCATCAGCGTGAAGAATGCTGTGAACAGTGCAGTGGTGCGGGTAAGGAAGCCAAACAGAATGGCCAGACCGCCGCCAAGCTCCAGTAAAATGACCAGCGGCAGCATAAAGCCGGGTACGCCCATCGCTGTCATGTACTGCTGCGTTCCCGCATAGGCGTCTCCCAATTTGCCATAGCCAGCAACGATAAACAGAACCGGCATTAAAATACGCGCGACCAGCAGTGCCAGATGGGTTAGGTTTTTCATGGTACTTACGACTCCTGAATAAAATATATCGCTTTGGTTTATTCATCACAGTGTGAATAAACGCGTTGTTGTTGACAGGGATAATCGTAGTTCAGGATCGTCTGGGTTGTTAGTAAGAAGAATTGCACGAGTTATTCAAAAAATATGACCAAATAAAAAGGCTCTATATGCAAGGAAAAATGGGGGTATATGAAATAACGGGAGCAACTATCACATGAATTTTGATTTTGGCAATCAGAATTACTGTTGGTTGTGTTGAGTTGGCTGAGAGGTGGCCTGTTAGAACGATGATTTTTTCAGGATTTGACTGGCGTAGTCTATTCCGCGCCAGGCAAATAGCGCCCACTGCCCTTTGCGCAGCAGCCTGCGGGGATGACGCAGAGCATAAACAGCTACCAGCGCAACGCCGGCACTGACAAGGAGAGGGTGACGACGTGCTCTCTGCCAACTGTTATCTAAGGTTTGCGTGCTGTCCAGCCAGTTTTGGCACTCGTTGGAAAGCTGAACACGCTGCTGTTCAATGCGCTGAAGCAGCTGCGCTTTCTTTAGGTGCCGTTGCAAAGCGCGCTCGTTCATCGGTCTTTTTCCAGACGATGGCGATCGTTCTTTAACTGCGCTCGCGTTTCTTTAAGAAACGTGGAGCGACGGGCTTTAGACAGCGTCCAAAAGCCAACGCCTATGGCTAGGCAGAACAGCGTGCCGGTAATGGCAATAAGCGTTACAACCCGATAAGCGGGGTCTATTGCCAGGCAGACCAGAATAAACAGCCCCATCAGGCAAAAGCCGGCAAACAGCAGGGTTAACCCCGCCATGATAAGCAGCTGTACTAGATGAGACTTTTCCTCTTCCAGCTCAACGGCCGCCAGCTCCAGACGGGTTTGTGCAATGCTTAGCAGCAGAGTAAATATGCGCTGTACAACGCTCAGGGCACCGCGACCGGGGCCCTGAGAGGCTGTTGTGTTTGGCATGAAAACGCCTTAGCGACGGGACAGCAGTACGCCGAGCACCAAACCTACGGCAGCGCCAATACCGACGCTGGCCCAAGGTTTTTCATGAACATAGCTGTCCGCTTTGTCCGCCACTTCTTTTGTCTGATCGACGATTTTACCGCCGGTTTCGCTCAGGCGAGCGCGTGCCTCTTTGAGCAGACCTTCCGCTTTGGTATAGAGTTTCTCTATTTCGGCGCCAGATTGCTCGGTGGTGGACTGAAGGGTTTCCTCCAGTGTGTCTACCAGAGTTTGCAGCTCTTCATGGAGCGGCTCTGAAACGCTTTCTGTTTTCTTGGTCATAGGATTCGTCCTTTCGTTAAGTGAAATACTCATTTAAACATAGTTCATTATGAACTGTTGTTAAAGACGATGCTGCCGATTTATTCCCCACATTGAGGGGAGTTTTATGCGCTTTAAAACGAAAAGCGGCGCTATAAAGCGCCGCTAACTCAGTCTATCTTTGGCTATTTGCTGCTAACCGCTTGGCTTCGCTTTTTGCGCCAGATAACAATAATGGAGCCAACTAGCCCGACAACCAGCAGCACGATTGGCAACAGCACCAGACACTTCATTAGCTGGCTTTCATACTGACCAAAGAGCTTAGAACTGCCCAGCCCGTAACCGAGAGCGGTAAGAATGAACACCCACAGGAAAGAACTCATCCAGTTAAAGAACTGAAAGCGGCTGCCGTTTAGGCCCGAGATACCCGCCAGCGTTGGCAGTAGGGTACGGACAAACGCCAGAAAACGGCCAATAAACAGGGCAGCCAAGCCGTGACGATGAAACAGGTGATGAGCGCGCTGATGATAGTGGGGAGGAATATGGGAAAGCCAGTTTTGCACGATTTTAGTATTGCCGAGCCAGCGACCCTGAAGGAAGCCTATCCAGCTGCCGATACTGGCGCCGGTTGTTAAAACGACCAGAGCAATAGGATAGTTAATGGCGTCCTTGGCGACCAGCACACCGACTAGCAGCAGCAGGCTGTCACCGGGTAAGAACGCTGCCGGTAGAACGCCGTTTTCTAACAGAAGGATAGTGAACAGAATGGCGTATAGTGTCCAAACCAGAGAAGGGTTCGTCAGCATGGCGACGTCGTGGTGCCAGAGGGCCTGCCAGAGGGTATGTATTACATCCATTTCGTATTCCTAAACATCGGTGTTGCCGGAGTGCCTATCTGGATAAAACGGTTTACCGCACATATCACCATTTATCACATCGGACAGGAGTGTCGCCAGACTCTTAGATTCGCCTTCAAAACACATCTGTGGATAATTGTGTTGCGATACTGCCATATATTCTATCAGTGTAGCCTAACCCTATGCTGATATTGGGCTGCGCCAAGGCTCTTCTTCTTTTGCCAAACGGGCAAAGGCGCGAAAAACGGTGCAGGCACTGTATCAAAGTTCATTTTGTCACGACAGATAAAAAGACCGGTTTAGTACGTTTATTAATTATCTTTTAATATCTTTACAGAGGCGACGGCGCAGCATAGCACTGTTACCGGGCACGGTTTTTGATAAATACCAAAAAAATGATGGGATCCGCCGACGTTCTGTCGACGGCCTGTGGATAACTTTTATACAGCCTTGTTAAGGCACTGGTAGCCGATATAGACCGCTAGCAGGCACAGCACAACGTTAGCGACGATGTTGATACCTGCCTTGAGCCATTCGCCCTGAGTGAACAGCGCCAGAGTATCGAAAGAGAAGGTAGAGAACGTCGTTAGCGCGCCGAGAAATCCAACGCCGATAAGAGGTCGCCAGTGGGGAGAGATCAGAGATCCTTGGGTCAGCGCGGCCATCAGCAGCCCCATAATAAGAGAGCCGCCAACGTTTACTGCCAGCGTAGCGTAGGGGAAGCTGTTACCAAACCACTGGGAGAACCAGTTTGTTATCTGAAAACGGCTGATGGCGCCAACAGCGCCGCCAAAGGCCACGATAGCTAGCGTGACGGAATAGCCCATGTGAGAAACCTCTGATATGTCAGTGATACGTGATGTCGCCGGAGGACGTCGTTCGCCAAATCGGCTCGACGGGCGTGCGGTGTCTGTGGCCTATCTTACCTGTGAAGGACGTGTGGGAATAGCGGAAGATGAGATTGCGCCGCCCGCCGGTGAGAAAAAACGGCGGGCGGCGTTTGTCGCTTATTTTTAAGAAAGCCTCTAGAGGCTCTGTATGCCTAAGCGTTACTTCAACAGCTCACGAGCCTGCGTCAGCACGTTGTCGACCGTGAAGCCAAACTCGGCAAACAGCTGCTCTGCTGGTGCAGATTCACCGAACGAGCGCATGCCAACGATGCGGCCGTTCAGGCCAACGTACTTGTACCAGAAGTCAGCAATGCCCGCTTCCACGGCAACGCGCGCTGTGACCGCTGAAGGCAGCACGGATTCACGGTAGGCCTCATCCTGCGCGTCAAACGCTTCCGTACAGGGCATGGAAACAACCTGTACGCGACGCCCTTCTGCGGCCAGTTTCTCGGCCGCGTCCACCGCCAGGCTCACTTCTGAACCGGTGGCAATCAGCAGCAGCTCCGGCGTGCCTTCACAGCCCTTCAGCACGTAGCCACCGCGCGCCGCGTCTGCCAGCTGCTTCGCCGTACGAGGCTGCTGTACCAGATTCTGGCGGGAGAAGATAAGCGCGCTTGGGCCGTCCTGACGCTCCAGCGCTGACTTCCACGCAATCGCCGATTCCACCTGGTCACAGGGGCGCCAGGTGCGCATGTTCGGCGTTAAGCGCAGGCTGGCCATCTGCTCTACCGGCTGGTGAGTCGGGCCGTCTTCACCCAGACCAATAGAGTCGTGAGTGTAAACAAACAGGCTGCGGATTTTCATCAGCGCCGCCATGCGAACGGCGTTACGGGCGTACTCCATAAACATCAGGAAGGTCGCGCCGTAAGGAATAAACCCGCCGTGCAGGGCGATACCGTTCATGATGGCCGACATGCCGAACTCGCGCACGCCGTAGTGAATGTAGTTGCCCGCCGCGTCTTCCACGATGGACTTCGAGCCCGACCACATGGTTAGGTTGCTCGGCGCCAGGTCAGCGGAACCGCCCAGGAACTCCGGCAGCACCTTGCCGAACGCTTCCAGCGCGTTCTGAGAGGCTTTACGGCTGGCGATAGAGGCCGGGTTGGCCTGCAGCTTTTCGATAAACGCCGTTGACTCGCTTTGCCAGTTGGCCGGCAGCTCGCCGGAGGTGCGACGGCGGAACTCGGCCGCCAGCTCAGGATGCGCCTTGGCATAGGCTGCCAGCTTCTCATTCCACGCCTGTTCGCGGGCTTTACCGGCTTCTTTGGCATCCCAGGCCGCGTAAACGTCAGCCGGAATATCAAACGGGGCGTGCGTCCAGCCCAGCGCTTCGCGAGTGGCCGCCACTTCCGCGTCGCCCAGCGGGGCGCCGTGGCAGTCGTGGGTACCGGCCTTGTTCGGCGAGCCAAAGCCAATCACGGTTTTACACATCAGCAGAGACGGCTTGCCGGTCTCTTTCTGTGCCGCTTCCACCGCCTGACGCAGCGCCTGCGGGTCGTGGCCGTCTACGCCGCGCACCACGTGCCAGCCGTAGGCTTCAAAACGCATGGCGGTGTCGTCCGTAAACCAGCCCTCAACGTGGCCGTCAATAGAAATGCCGTTGTCATCGTAGAAGGCAATCAGCTTGCCCAGCTTCAGCGTGCCCGCCAGAGAGCAGGCCTCGTGAGACACGCCCTCCATCATGCAGCCGTCACCCATGAAGGTATAGGTGTAGTGGTCAACCACGTCGTGACCCGGGCGGTTGAACTGTGCCGCCAGAGTTTTCTCGGCAATTGCCATCCCTACCGCGTTACAGATACCCTGACCCAGCGGGCCAGTGGTGGTTTCCACGCCCGGCGCGTAGCCGTACTCTGGGTGACCCGGAGTGCGGGAATGGAGCTGGCGGAACTGCTTGAGGTCTTCAATAGACAGGTCGTAGCCGGAGAGGTGCAGCAGGCTGTAAATCAGCATGGAGCCGTGACCGTTGGACAGGACAAAGCGGTCGCGGTTAACCCAGTTGGGGTTGGTCGGATTATGGCTCAGGAAGCCGCGCCAGAGGACTTCGGCGATGTCGGCCATCCCCATGGGGGCGCCTGGGTGACCGGATTTGGCTTTCTGCACGGCGTCCATACTTAAGACGCGGATAGCATTGGCGAGTTCTTTTTGAGAAGGCATTATTTGCTCCGTTTAAATTCGGCGTTCACATTCTTTATGTCAATCAGTCTGTTAGCCTGGCAGCGTGAGGGCAAGGATAGCCTTGCCCTCGCTGTTAGTGCCAGTCGGTGATTTACAGGCGAGCAAGCAGCATTTTTTCCAGTTTTTCCTGATCGACGGCGAATAATCGGATACCTTCTGCCAGTTTTTCTACCGCCATCGCATCCTGATTGTGCTGCCAGTTGAACTCGGCTTCCGTCATCATGTTCGGCCGATTTTTTACATCGTTAGTAGGTGCAAGCTTGCGCTCGACAGGGCCGTCAGCCTCTTGAAGCTGTTTTAGCAGCGCGGGGGAAATGGTCAGACGGTCACAGCCAGCCAGTGCGAGGATCTGTTCGGTACGGCGGAAGCTGGCGCCCATAATAACGGTATCATAGCGGTGCTGCTTGTAATAGTTATAGATATCGCGCACGGACACTACGCCTGGATCGCTGTCGGCCTGGTAGTCAGCTACCGGCTGGCGGTTCTGGTACCAGTCGTAGATACGGCCGACAAACGGGGAAATCAGGTATACGCCCGCTTCAGCACAGGCGCGAGCCTGAGCGAATGAGAACAGCAGCGTCAGATTACAGTTGATGCCTTCCCGCTCCAGCTCTTCGGCTGCGCGGATGCCGGCCCATGTGGCTGCCAGTTTGATTAGAATGCGCGATTTGTCGATGCCCGCTTTTTCGTACAGGGAAATCAGCTTGCGGGCTTTTGCTACACACATTCCACGGTCGAAGGAGAGGCGCGCGTCAACTTCAGTAGAAATGCGGCCTGGGATCGTTTTGACGATCTCGGCGCCGATATACACCGCCAGACGGTCGCTGGCGTTGATAAGCTGGGTCTCTTTATCGCCGCCCTGCGCTTTGGCGTCGCTGATGGCGGCGTCAATCAAGTATTGGTATTGGGGCAGCTCTGCTGCTTTGAGGATCAGGGAAGGGTTGGTAGTGGCATCCTGAGGTGAAAACTGACGGATGGATTCAAGATCGCCGCTGTCAGCCACTACGGTCGTTAACTGTTTTAATGACTCGAGCTGGTTCATATAAGGGGGTCCTTTTTTGTTTTATTTATCCCCTCATCGTACAGGAAACAAAGCGCAATACGCGCCGGCCTGACGCTGAGCGGGTAGCCGTAGGCATCTGGCGCAGCAATGCTGCTGCGCCAGTTCCTAAAGCAGAAGGCCTGGACCGGTTCCCCGGAAGTCGGAGAAACCGGGGATGTATTGGGCTATTTTTGCTGTAGCTTCTGTTCGTAGTAGCTAATTCTGTCTACTTTCGGCGCTGAGTTACCGCCGTCAAACTCAGACTCCAGCCAGGTGTTGACGATAGTTTTTGCCAGCTCTACGCCGATCACGCGAGCGCCGAGAGAGATAATCTGGGCGTTGTTGCTCTTACGTGCCCGCTCAGCAGAGTAGGTATCGTGGCACTGTGCCGCACGAATGCCGGGCACTTTGTTTGCAGAAATACTCATACCGATGCCGGTTCCACAGACAAGAATGCCGCGCTGGTGCTTGCCGGCCTTTACGGCCTGCGCCACTTCAACGGCGATGTCTGGATAAATGGTCGGTTCGCTGCGCTGATCGCAGCTATAGTCTACGACTTCGATTCCCTTTTGTTTAAGAAACGCGACGATGTGGTTTTTCATTTCAATTGCCGCATCGTCGCAGCCGATGGCTATAGGAAGCATATTTCACCTCATTGACAAATTTTAACGGAAATTCTGTAGATCGCACTGGAACCGCTCTGGCGTCGACAGCGACTGGCTAATGTCGGATGAAGGCGTCTTATTTCTCTGTAAGGCGGTTCAGTGCATGCGCTTTTCAAAAGTTCGCACTGTGTTCTTTTGTTGCATGTTCGTTTTTTTCATATGTTAAGTCAATAAACTTTTGTTCGTTTTGGTGTGATTTTTACTCAAAATGAGGGGTGGATAACGAAGTGGATCTCCGAAAAGAACGCGTGTTAGCGGATAGGTTAGCGATTTATAAGGCAAAAATTGAATAAATGAGATGGTGTTGAACAATAGATGCGTTGTAGTAGGAGAGGTTTAGCAAAAGAGATGAGAGGGAGAAATTGTAAGGGCTGGAAAGGTTGAGAAAGCGGGGCGCTACTGCAAGCCGCCCCGGATATAGGTTACAGCGTTTAGGGCTGCTGTAGCATGTTCAGGATAGTGCGGGCGTTGGCCGCACTGGTGGCGATAATGTCAATGGCGCCGGTGCGTAGCGCGCCAAGGATAGCTAACGCTTTTGTACTTTCAGACGCGATGGCAATCACGCAGGGTATCTGACGCAGCTCTTCTGTACTTAGGCCAATAACGCGGTTATTCATCACCGTATTGGCGGGCTGTCCTTGCGCATTGAAGAAGTCATAGCCGCCGATTTCACCCGTGACTCCCTGATGCAGACTGGCGTCGACGATTTCCTGCGGCGTAAACCAGCCGAGCTTTACCATGTAGCTGTTTTCGTTCATGTCACCGATACCGACCAGAGCAATATCGGCTTTGCGAGCGCGGTCTAGCGTCTCTTTGATAGTGCCGTTTTGCATAAACGCTTCTTTCAGCGCGCGGTTTTCAACGTAGGCTGGGGCGTATAGGGTTTCACTGGTGCCGCCGAACTTTTTCGCCATGCGGCGGCTGATGTGGTCAGCGTTAATGGCGTCACCGGGGCGATGAGTGCCGCCAATCCCGCAAACAAACCGGCAGCTTCTTTCTGGAACGATACTGACGTGATCCGCTACAGCGGCGATATTACGGCCCTGACCAACAGCCAGCACTGTGTTGTCTTTCAGGTTAGTCGCCAGATAGTTGGAAACCAGCGAGGCGATCTGGCGTCGCTGTTCATCTTCATCCTGGTAGTCAAGGGCGATGAGCGCGCGCTTGAGGCCAAAGTGTTCAATCAACTGCTGCTCAAGCCGAGTGCTGTATACCGGATGGTAGCGCACGGTAATTTCGACAATGCCTTCTGTCTTGGCGCGCTTGAGTAGGCGGCCAACCTTAATTCTCGAGATGCCAAACTTTTGGGCGATCTCTTCCTGCGTCATTTCGTCCTGATAGTAGGCTACGGCGATTTCGGTCAGCAGCTCATTGTCTTGTGGAACTCGTTGTTTTTCCATTGAGTGATGCCTTCTAGGTCAAAAGTAGAGATTAAAAGCGTTGTTATTATTTGTTGTCTCTAAACGCTGGCAGATATGTTCACCTGCAAAGGTCATATTAGAACATTTGTTCCACTTGGTGAAGGGTGATTCTTCATTTGTTCTTCAGCTGTTCTTTTTATAAGGAGTGAAGAAGCGATTCAGTTCACGAAATTTGAATTCTCCACGCTGAAAAGACGATTAATGAGATCTGTTATCTTTTTTTATTTCTGGATTTTTGCTGATATAGCTGAACAAAAGTTTGTCATTTGTTCTTTTGTATTATCACGGCTAAGGATAATACGCAAAAGTAACGGAACGTTAAAAAAACAAAGGCATTCCTCAACGGTTCGCTAAGAGCGTAAGGGTTTTAGTGCTCTTGCATGAACGGGATGAACGAGCGTAAAGGGAAATATTAACTGCTGTGGACATGTGTGACTGATTGACATTCTTGCTGGCGTAGAGCGCTGGCACAGGGGACAACAATGTTACAAATTAAAGCCAGAACCAAGATACTTGCGCTGTTTTGCGCAATGTCTTTCCTGATGTACGTGGATCGCGTTAACCTGGCGGCCACTGCCGGATTGATTAAGGACGAGCTGGGGCTTAGCAACACTGAACTCGGCGTTATCTTTTCGGCGTTTGCCTATACCTATGCCATTTTCCAAATTATCGGCGGCTGGTTTGTTGACCGTCTCGGCGCTCGCCGCATGATCATCTTTTGCGGCGTTATCTGGGTTATTGCCACCATGTTGACCGGCTTCGTCGGCGGCTTTATCTCTCTTTTCATGGCCAGACTGCTGCTAGGCGTCGGCGAAGGTGCAGCGCTGCCTTCTCAAGCGCGAGCCATTACTTACTGGTTTAAACCGCAGCAGCGCGGCTTTGTGCAGGGTATTACTCACTCGTTCTCCCGTCTGGGCAACGCGATCACGCCACCCATCATTGTTGTGCTGGTGGCCTTTTGGTCATGGCGTGGCGCGTTTATCAGTCTGGGTATTATTACCTTCGTCTGGCTGGTGTCCTGGATTATCTCGTTTAAAGACGATCCGCGTGACCACAGCGGCATGACGGAAGAAGAGCTGGAAGGCGTACCGGTCTACGAGAAGAAAGATCTCAAAGCTAAAGCTGAACCAACCCCGTGGGGCCCGCTGTTAAAGCGTATGGGGCCGACAATGGGTGTCTACTTCTGCTACGGCTGGACCAGCTGGCTATTCTTTACCTGGCTGCCAACCTTCTTTATGCACGGTCGCGATATGGATCTGAAGTCATCGGCGCTGTTTACCGCTGGCGTGTTCCTTTCCGGCGTGGTGGGCAATACGGTCGGCGGCATAATCAGCGACCGCGTGCTCAAGATGACCGGCAATCTGGTGACGGCTCGTCGCAATATCATCATTTTCAGCTTTATCACTGTGCTGCTTCTGCTTATTCCGGTCATTAACACCAACTCTCTGCTGGTGATGACCATATGTCTGAGCGTGGCCTTTTTCTGCCTTGAGCTCACTATTGGGCCTATCTGGGCAGTACCAATGGACATCACGCCAAAGTACGTCGGAATAGCCAGCGGACTGATGAACGCCGGTTCTGCTGTGGCGGGCATTATTTCGCCCATCGTCTTCGGCATCATCATTGATAAAACAGGCAACTGGAGCCTGCCGTTCTACGGCTCTGTCGTGCTGCTGGTAGTGGGGATCTTCCTGACTTTCTTTATGCGCCCGGACAAACCGCTGCAGGTGCCGGAACAATAATTCGACTTGATTTGATTTTAACCAAAAGGTAGGTAGCAACTATGACGATTCCATCCATTGCATTAGTCCTTGGCGATCCAGCGGGCGTAGGCCCTGAGCTGGTGGCAAAAGTGCTGTCTCAAGAAGAGAACCGCGAAAAAGCCAACATCGCCATTATTGCCGATCGGGACGAGCTGGAGAAAGGCATGAAGATTGCCGGTCTTCGCTTCCCCTATGAAGAGGCTGACGATATCGCCAAGGTAGCCTTCAAACCCGGCGTGCCGGTGCTGTTGCACCATAAGGGCAGTCACCCCGCACCGTTTGAGTACGGTGTGGCGACTGAACAGAGCGGCGTTTACATGCTGGAAACGCTGAAAAAAGCCGTCGATATGACCCTTGCGGGCTACACCTCAGGGATCTGTTTTGCCCCGTTGAACAAACAGGCGATGCACAAAGGCGGATTAAAGTACCGCGATGAGCTTCACTGGTTTGCCGACCTGACCAACTTTAAAGACTTTGCCTGCGAGCTGAACGTCGTTGACGGTATCTGGGCCAGCCGCGTGACGTCCCACATTCCGTTTAAGGACATCGTTGCCAACCTGAGCGTTGAAACCGTTCTGGACTGTATTGAGCTGCTGAACCGTACGCTGAAGCAGGCGGGTATCGCTAATCCGAAGATTGCCGTACAGGCGCTGAATCCGCACGGCGGCGAAGGTGGCCTGTTTGGTGATGAAGAAATTACGATCATCAAGCCTGCGATGGAAAAGGCGCGCGAGAAGGGGATTGACGTCTATGGCCCATTCCCTGCCGATACCACGCTGAAAGCGGTACAGGATCAGAAGCTGAACGGCGTTGTGTCCATGTACCACGACCAGTTCGCCTCTGCGATCAAAATGCTGGGCTTTGAGCGCGGCGTGACGGTTCAGGGCGGCGTACCTATTGCTATCGCCACGGCAAACCACGGCACGGCCTACAACATTTACGGCCAGAATCTGGCGTCGCCGTCAGCATTCCATAATGCGCTAGAACTTACCGTCAATATGGCAAAAAACGCCCGCTGAGTAGGGCATACGTAGAGGATGACTATTTCCATGAGTACAAGAAAACCTAAAAAACTCTTAAACGATCCCCAAAACGTGCCTGAAGAACAGCTAGAAGGGCTCATTGCCGCCTGTCACGGGACAATGAAGCGGGTCGACGGTTTTAGCGCCGTGGTTCGTAGTGATATTCCCGACGGTAAAGTCGCCGTGCTTATCGGTGGCGGCAGCGGCCATGAACCTATGTTTGCAGGCTATGTGGGCAAAGGGCTTGCCGACGCGTCTTCTCTGGGGGAGATTTTTACCTCACCTTCGCCGGATATCATTATGGCCGGTGCGCAGGCTGCGCAGCGCGGGAAAGGCGTGCTGTTTGTCTACGGTAACTACGCTGGCGACAACATGAACTTCGACATCGCGGCAGAGCTGCTGGAAGAGGAAGGGATCCCGTCGCGTACTATTCGCGTCAGCGATGATATTGCTATTGCCAAGAAGAGCGACCGTCGCGGCGTCGCGGGCGACATGATCGTGCTGAAGATCGCTGGTGCTGCTGCCGAACAGATGAAGGACCTAGAGGAAGTTCATCGTCTGGCAGTGAAGGCTAACGAGCATACTCGCTCGATGGGTGTGGCGCTGTCTGCCTGCTCTCTGCCGCTAAACGACGGCTTTAACTTTGAACTGGCAGATGACGAGTTAGAGCTTGGCATGGGGATCCACGGTGAGCAGGGCGTTCGTCGCCAGAAAATGGCGCCTGCCGACGACATCGTGGCGGAAATTATCGAGCGCCTCTGTGTAGATATGCCGTTTACCTCCGGCGATCGCGTAGTGCTGCTGATTAACAACCTCGGCGGTTCTACGGTGACTGAACTGCTGATCGCTAACCGTAAGGCGAACGAGATGCTCACCGAAAAGGGCATCGCCATCCACGACACGCTGATCGGCAGCTACTGTACCTCTCAGGAGATGTCCGGTTATTCAATCACCCTGTTTAAGCTTGATGACGAACTTCAAGCGCTTTATGACGCCCCTTGCCACAGCTTTGCCTGGAGAAAATAACATGATGGATTTAACTTCAACCCGCAGTCTGATGCGCGCAACGGCAGAAAAAATGGTTGCAGCAGAGCCTGAACTTACCCGTCTTGATCAGGTTATCGGCGACGGTGACCACGGACTGGGTATGAAGCGCGGCTTCGCCGCCGTGATAACCATGCTGGACGGCGACGGGTGTAACCCTGATGACGTTGGCGCGCTGCTGCTGCAAATCGGTACGCGACTGATGTCCAGCATGGGCGGCGCGTCCGGCGCAATTTTTGGCACCATGTTCCGCGCGGGCGGCAAGGCTGTGGCCGGTGAGCCTGAGCTGACCACGCCGGTTCTGGCGAAGTTTTTAACCGAAGGGCACAGCGCAGTATTCCAGCGCGGCGCGGCGAAAAAGGGCGATAAGACCATGGTTGATGCGCTGATAGCTGCGGTGGAAAAAGCCAACGCGCTGGGCAATATGCCGCTGAGCGAGGCGCTGCCGCAAATTGCTCAGGCATCGAGAGAAGGCGCTGAGTCCACTAAGGATCAGGTTGCTGTGTTTGGCCGGGCGAAGACTCTGGGTGAGCGCTCACTCGGACATGTCGACCCCGGTGCGGTATCTATGTCACTGATTCTGACCTATATGGCAGAAGGCCTTTAAGCATGGGCCTGCGGGCGAACTTGGTTCGCCCGCCTGTTTTTAATCCTATTACGACCTAGTAGTACCTAGTAATTCATAGCCAGTAACCATAGTAACCCGAAGTGCTCGATGGCAGCGGTCAGCGGGCGCTTATCAACACAACGAAACTAATAATTGATATCCGCACGGTACGATTTAAGACGCACCGGCGATGATAGGGGACAACATGACAGTTCAATCGACTTCTACTGGGCAACCGACAGCTCAGGGGATCCCTACACCTCAGGGATCATCTAATACCAAACCTACACGCGTGCGCTGGACTATTTTTGGCATCATTTTCATCCTGGTAGTGATTAACCTTATCGACCGGGTTTCCTTGTCTATCGGTATGCCGACCATCGCAAAAGAGTTCAATTTGTCACCCACCATGCAGGGATTGATCCTCAGTAGCTTCTTTTGGGCCTATGCGCTGCTGCAAATTCCGGGCGGTTGGCTGATCGATAAATTTGGTGCACGTAAGATCATTACCGGCTCCACCGTATTTTGGGGCGTGTTCCAGACGCTGGCGGCGTTTTCTACCGGCGGCATGTCTCTGCTGTTTACCCGCATGGCGCTGGGTGCGGCAGAAGCGCCGCTATTCCCGGCGGGCGGAAAGATGATTTCTTCCTGGCTCTCATCTCAGGAGCGTGGACGCGGTGCGGTGCTAATGGACTGCGGCGGGCCACTGGGTGCAGCGCTGGGGGGTATTATCATCGCCTATATGATCGTGTCACTCGACTCATGGCGTATGGTGTTTGCCATTGCCGGTATCGTGACCGTCCTGTTAGGGGCGCTGGCTTGGTACTACCTGCGCGACAATCCTCTTGAGCACCCTAAGGTGAATCAGGGAGAGCTGGATCAGATCTTTGATGAAAAGACCCGTGCGGCGGATAAGCTGGAGAGCAGTGAGCCTGCGCCTAAAGGCCTTGGTATTCCGCTGAACTCGCTGACAGGTATTTTGCTTGGTCGTGCTGCTTGGGCCATGGCCTGGTTCGGCCTGTTGACTTGGGGCCCTAGCTACCTGTCACACGCTAGAAACTTTGATCTGCATACTATCGGCAACGCGACCTTTATTATCTTTATGTCTGGGGCGTTAGGCTCGCTGTGCGGCGGCTTCCTGTTTGACCTGCTGGTGAAGCGCGGCGTTCGACACATTGTGGCGTTAAAGTCACTGCTGTCGTTCTCTGGTTTAGTAACGCTGGTATCGTTCGTTTCTCTGCCTTACCTGAGCGATCCGGTGATGGCGGTTGCCGTTCTGTCCGTAGCCTCCTTCTTCCTGCTGTGGGGAAGTATCTACTGGAGCTTCCCGGCGCTGTTGGCGCCAAAGAGCCGCGTAGGCGTAGTGGGCGGCACCATGAACATGGCGGGCAGCACAGGCGGAATTCTGGTGCCGATCCTCGTAGGGCTTATTGTTGAAACCACCGGTGGCTATAACGGCGTATTGGCCTTCTTCGCAGGATGCGCAGGATTCTATGTGCTGGGCACCTGCCTGATCGGCGCAAAGTCGATAAAAAATACCTGATGCGGGGAGGAGAATCAGTATGAACAAAGAACACCATGAGTACTATGATGGCCCGATAGTGGATGCTCACCACCACTTCTGGCAGCCAGCGGTTAACCCACATCCTTGGCTAGCGGAAGGCGTGATGATTCCTTTCCGCTACGGTGACTATACGTCCATCAAGCGTGAGTATCTGCCGCCGGACTACTTTAAAGATGCGGAAAAGCACCACGTCGTAGAAACGGTTTATATTGATGCCGAGTGGGATCCGCGAGACCCGATGGGCGAAACCGACTATATCCACACTGTCGCAGAGCGCTTTGGTGTACCTAACGCCGTGGTGGCGCAGGCTTGGCTCAACGCGGACGATGCGCCAGAAGTGCTTAAGGCTCAGGCGGCTTACAGACTAGTTCGCAGCGTGCGTCACAAGCCCGGCGGCGCGGCAACGCCTGAGGAGGCTAAAGCCGGTCAGCGTACGCTGATGAGCGATGAGCGCTGGCTGCGGGGATACGCCGAGTTGGAAAAAAACGGTCTGAGCTTTGATTTGCAAACGCCGTGGTGGAACCTGCACGAGGCCAAGAGGCTGGCGAAGGACTTTCCCAATACGCTGATTATTCTTAACCACACCGGCCTGCCTTCAGATCGCTCCCCGGAAGGGCTAGCCGCCTGGCATAAAGCGATGGCTGACTTTGCTGAGGTGTCCAATGCGGTTGTAAAAGTATCGGGTATTGGCCTGAAGGACATTCCGTGGAATATTGAAGACAACCGCTGGATTATTCGCGAAGCCGTTGCCATTTTTGGCGCCGATCGCGCCATGTTCGCCAGCAACTTCCCGGTAGACAGCCTGTGCGGCAGCTTTGACACTATTTTTTCCGGCTTTAAGCAGGCCGTGGCCGATAGGCCTTATGAAGAGCAGCAGCAGCTGTTTTGTACCAACGCTCGCCGCTACTATCGAACACACAGTAAGGAGACCCTATGAGTAAAACCATTACCCAACTGGCAGTAAACACCGCCATGTTTGACGGTCACGATTTGGCTCACGCCTTTTCGATTATTGCTGAGACTGGGTACCGCTATCTGGAGCTGGCTTACAACGAAGGCTATGTCGGTAACCTCAATCCGACGCTGTTTTCAACGGCCAGCGCCGGCAGAGTTAAGGAGCTGATGCAGGAGCACGGTCTGTCGACGGTAGCGCTCGGCTGTACTATGAACCTAGCGGGTGCCGATATGGTGGAAAAATTCCGTATGCGCATCCGCTTTGCCCACATGCTGGGAGTTCGCTGTCTGAATGCCTGCACTACGCAGATGGCAGAGCGCGAACAGATGATTAAAAACCTGAAGGCGATAGCGCCTGAAGCGGCAGACAGCGGCTGTGTGATCTGTCTGGAAAACGGCGGCGATCCTAACTACGATGCGTTCACTACCGCTGAGGACGGTATTCGCCTGCTGGAAGAGGTGGGGCACTCTGCCGTTGCGTTAAACATCGATCCGGGCAATATGCTTTCACTGGCGCCGGAGCTCGATCCCGTTGAACAGACGCTGGCAATGCTGCCTTACGCTGAGCATTTTCACGTGAAAGACGTTGAAATGCGCAACGGTGAGTTCTGGTTCCCGCCTATTGGCGAGGGTGTGATTGACTACGCGACGATTTTACCGGCGCTCGCTGAACGCGGTATTCCGTGCAGCCTAGAGATCCCGCTGCGCATGCACCGTCAGGCAGACAGCTGGCCTATTCGAAGCGCCGAGCCTGCGCCGCTGGAGGATAGCCGCACCGTGCTGACCCGTTCGCTGGCTGGCATTCAGCGGCTTCTGGGATAGCGCCGTTGAAGTCATGCTTTTGAGATTGTGCAGTTAATCTAGCGTAAAGACGTAAAAAAGCGCGCCGAGGGAAGACTCTACGGCGCGCTTTCTTTTTGAGGTATCAGGCCGTCAGATAGCCTTCAGCAAGGCGTAAAATATTGCAGAAGCCTTCCGCCTGCCAGGCTGAGCGACCGATGAACAGACCGTCGATATCCTGACGAGCGAGTAAGGAAACCGCGTTGCCCGGATTAACGCTGCCGCCGTAAAGCAGTGGAATGCGCTCGGCGGTATCTGCTCCGTAGAGTTCCACTAGCGCGGCTCGCAGGCGTTCGTGAACTGCCTGTGCCTGTTCGGGCGTTGCGGGGGTGCCGCCTTCGCCAATGGCCCAAATAGGCTCATAGGCAATAATCACCTGCTCGGCCTGCATTGGCGTAATGCCAAACAGGGCGGCCTTCATCTGCTTAACGACAGTTTCTGCCGAAGTACCCCAAGCCATGTCCTGCGCGCTGTCGCCGATACAGATAAGCGGGCGCAGGCCGTGCTTAAGTGCCGCATTGGCTTTTTTCTGTACCGTTAAGTCTGTTTCGCCGAAGAACTCCCGCCGTTCGGAGTGACCCATTTCGACCAAGAGAGCCCCTGCGTCTTTGACCATCAGCGGAGAGACTTCCCCAGTAAAGGCACCCTGATCTTCGTAGTGCATGTTCTGCACACCGGTCAGGCAGCGAACGTTATTCTTGGCCACATAGGTCGAGACGTCGCGCACACAGGTGAAGGAGGGAATAATAAAAGGCTGAATGCGTTCTGACAGGGTGGGAATAAAGGTTTCCAGCGTCTGGCAAAACGCCATGGCTTCAGCCAGCGTTTTGTTCATTTTCCAACTGGTGCCGATAAGCGTCTTTTTCATCATAGTCCTCTGGGCATGAGTATTGAGGCATTGGGGTTGAGGCGTTAGTACTGCTTGTCTTTATTTGTAAAATTGTTCATATGATACATCAATGAACAATTGATTATCGAGTAAAACCTTTGACCTACCTCACGAAAAGCGTAAAAAAACGCTGCCTGTTTTATCACACACATTAAGTGCGATTGCCGCGTTCTCTCCTTGATTTATTAATGGGATGACTTAAGCTTTCAGGCTGACGTTTTGTCCCCTTTTATGACACAGCCGTAACTAATTAATAGGAGTGGCGATGTTTTCCGAACGGGAGAAATCCCTCATGCTGGCAGTGAAGGGCGTGGGCGCTACGGTGATATCTCGCCTGGAGCAAATTGGCTTTTCTTCACTGTCTCAGCTGGCAATGGCCGAGACCTCACAGGTTACCAAACAAATCGCCGATATGATGGGCTCCACCTGCTGGCACAACAGCCCGCAGGCGCGAGGCGCTATTGAAGGCCTTATCGCGCTGGCTAAACGCGAAGAAGAAAGCGCGCCGCGCTAGTGTGTATTTCTTGTTGAATGGATGTTTTTACCTTTGAAGCTTAACGTTTCTGCGCTGCTTGCGCTCGTCTGCCTGACCGGTATTTGGGGATACGGCTGGATCGTCATGAAGTCTGTGCTGCCCTACGTGGGCGCCTTTGATTTCGCCGCCATGCGCTGTTCACTGGGGGCGGTTCTGCTTTTGCTGGTGCTTAAAGTGCGCAACCGCGGTATGAAGCCGCCGCCACTGCTGCCGACTTTTATTATTGGGCTATTGCAGACAGCAGGCATGGTCGGCTTTTCCCAGTGGGCGCTGGTAAACGGCGGCGCGGGTAAAGTCGCTATTTTGACCTACACCATGCCTTTCTGGGTGATCCTGATGGCCGCTCTGTTTCTGAAAGAGCGCCTGAGAAAAGTGCAGTATCTGGCGACCGGGATTGCCGTTTGCGGCATGGTTCTGATCCTTCAGCCGTGGAAGATAAACAGTGGAATTATCGGCTCTCTGCTGGCTTTGTGTTCAGGTTTTTTCTGGGGGGCAAGCGCCATTTACGCCAAGCGCCTGTACATTCGCTATCAAACCGACCTGCTGTCGCTGACCACTTGGCAGATGGTGTGGGGAGCGCTGGTGCTGGTGGTTATTGCGTTTGTGACACACAGTCGCCCTATCGAATGGCATCCTTACATGTGGGGTGGTCTGCTGTTTAACGCTGTGCTGGGCACCGCGGTGGCCTGGGTACTGTGGATGTTTATTCTGAAAAATTTGCCCGCTGCTGTGGCGGGAATGGGGGCGCTGGCCGTGCCGATCTGCGGCGCGCTGCTGTCATGGTGGCTGCTGGGCGAGCGGCCAAACTCGTATGAGGCAGCCGGTATTCTCTGTGTGATCCTGGCACTGATTGTCGTCAGCCTGCCTCCCAGAAAGCGCGAGGTCTCCACAACATAGGGAATAGTCCAAACGTGCACTCAGTTTGCAAACGATAATTATTATCAATTATCATATTGCTCTTACCGATCGCGACTGAGGCTTCCCTATGTCATCTTGCCCTCCTAAACGCGCCGACAACCAGCGTGAACTTTGCGTTGTTGAGGCTTATCCGCTTAACGGCGGCTTTTACAGAGTCGTTCTCGGCGGCGCGGAGCTTGCGTCGCTGGAGATCGACCGCTCTATTCTTGGCCCTCACCTAAAGCTGATGTTCCCGCCTAAGGGAGTAGACTGCCTGCTATGGCCTGCATTTGACGCCGAACTTGGGCGACTCGTCTGGCCGGAAGGAGAACGCCCGACGCTTCGCACATACAGTCTGCGTCACTACGATGAACAGCACCAGCGGCTGACGATAGACTTTGTACGTCACGAGGGCGGCGTAGCGTCTTCATGGGCGAAAAATGCGAAAGCGGGTGACAGGATCGGTATCTGGGGGCCGGGCGGTCGTGTCACCTATAGCGGCCAGTGGACGCTGTTCGTCGGCGATCGCTCAGCGCTGCCGGCAATTGCCTATACGCTGGAGAACGTTCTGCCGGAGCGCGCGAAGGGCAGAGCGATAATTGAAGTCGCGGATGAAGAAGAAATCACCGATCTAATCGCCCCTGAAGGTGTTGAAGTGGTATGGCTTATCCGACGTGCAGGGGAGAAGAGCCAGCTGGTGAATGCTGCGGTATCGACGGTATTTTTACCCGATGAAGAGCCACTGGTGTGGGGCGGCATGGAGTGCGGATTGGCAAAAGCCCTAAGGCGTCGTTTGATAGATCGAGGCGATATTCCTCGCGATCGTATCTATTTAGTGAACTACTGGAGAGAGGGCGTCGCCGAAGGAAGCTTTAGCCATACGAACGAAGAGTAGAGGGGCTATTGGGCTGTATGCTGGGCAGCTACACATTAGGATTTTGCGACGCTATTTGATAAAAACTTACAATTGGTAAATATTTGCAGAGCTATATTTACGCCAGCAGAGGTAGCGCAACGCGTGGTTTCCTGCAACACTGGGCTTCTCTTATATTCAGGATGACGTCCTATGGATGGATTAGTTCTTCTTGGTTTACTTATCATTCTGGCGGTGCTCGCTGCGCCGATAATGGCGCTGGTCGCGCTTAGCCGCAGCGCTCAGGCTCGAGATGAAGTTAATCGACTTAAGGCGCAGATAGACGCGCTCAACAAGACGCTGGCGTCCTTTACGGCAGGGAATGTTGAAAAGCTGAGCGCGGAAAAACCGAGTGAACCGCAGCGGCAAAGTGCCCTTACCACACCGACAGCTTCTGCTACCGCCACGCCGACAATCGTAACGGCAGAGCCAGTGGCGCCTCTGGCTCCGCCCGGCATTGCTCAGAAAACGCCAGAAACAGTGGCTTCTGCGCCTGACGAGTCGGCACTGGTAGCAAAGAAAGCCAATGTTGAACCTCCTTCAACGCCGGTAACGGCTTCGACGCCCGCCGCTAGGCGACAAGAAGTCGATAAGGCGAATGCACCGGATCCCTTCAGCTCCATTATTCACTGGATGTTTAAAGAGAATCCCGTGGCTAAGCTGGGCATCCTGCTGCTGTTTTTCGGCATCGCCTATCTGCTGAAATATACTATTGAGCGGGACATGTTCCCCATCGAGCTCCGACTGGCCAGCGCCGCGCTGGTGAGCATTGTTCTGCTGGGGCTAGGCTGGCGTCTGCGCCATAAGCAGGCTCTCTATGCGCTAATTTTGCAGGGTGGCGCCATCGGGGCGCTCTATATTACGACCTTTGCCGCTTTCCGGCTGTATGCGCTGGTGCCGCACGCCTTTGCCTTCGGGCTGATGCTGGTTATCTGTGCCGCCAGCGTCGCGCTGGCCGTTATGCAGCGGGCACTGAGTTTAGCCATGCTTGCCAGCATCGGCGGCTACCTGTCGCCAATACTGCTTTCCACTGGCTCTGGCAACCACGTTGCGCTGTTTTCCTACTACCTGCTGATTTCCTGCGGCATTGTGGCCGTCAGCATCTGGCAGTCGTGGCGAGCGCTGAATCTGGTCGGCTTTGCCTTTACCTTTGGCGTGGCGGCTATGTGGGGCGCAGAATACTATCGCCCTGAGCACTACCTCTCCTGCCAGCTGTTTTTGCTGGCGAACCTGATCCTGTTCGGCCTGCTGGCGGAGCTGTTTGCCGTAAAGCACCGAATGAAACAGCATATGGCGATCGACGCGCCGCTGGTCTTTGGCCCGCCGCTGGTTGGATTCGCCATGCAGTACGCCATTACGGAACACTGGGCGTTTGGTGCGGCGTTCTCAGCTCTCGGCTTTGGTCTGCTCTATTTGACAATGGCCTGGTGGACGCTGCGGCGCTTCCCTGAGATGGGCAAGCGTATGGCTATTGGCTTTCTGGCACTGGGAGGTGGCTTTGTTACGCTGGCTATCCCGCTGGCGCTGTCAGCACAGTGGACGGCGCTGGCCTGGTCGCTGGAGGGCGTGGCGATCCTGTGGTTCGGACTGCTGCAAAAGCAGCGGGGTCTATCTCTCAGCGGCAGTGGGCTAGTGGCCTTTGGTCTGGGTTCCCAGTGCGTGGCCTATATGTACGATCCGTTTGGAGTCTCTATGCCGCTGCTGGGATTGGCAGTGGTTTCTTTAAGCCTGCTGGTTTCTGCGGAGCTGTGGCGCCGCTACCGGCCTCAGAACCTGCCGTGGAAGGTGATGAGCCTCGGTTTACTGACTGGCGGTATCCTCGTTTGGTGCTGGTGGCTGATTGAACTGTCAGCTCTGGCCGACGGAGATGGCTTTACTTCACGGCGACCGCTGGTTTATCTGCTGGGCTTTGTTCTGTCGGCACTGGTTTGGAACCGAGGTGGTCGCAGGCTAGGCTGGTCGGAGCTGCGGCAGGCCGCTTGGCTGCTGTGGCCGATGGCAGGAATTGCGCTGTTGATACAGCTGTCTTATGAGCCTCATCCACTGGCAGCGGGAATATGGAACCTCTGCTGGGTGGTCGCAATAGGGGCAATGGGCTGGCTACTGCGGCGAGAGGCCGTACTCCTGCTTCCTTCAATGCTGGTGAAGGGCGGTCACCTGTCACTGTTTTGGATCGCGCTGGCACTGATTGGCAGTGAAGCATTCTGGCAAATCGACGGACTGGCCTGGGGCATGGACGAGTGGCGCTTTAGTTTGCGCGTTGTTGTGCTATCTCTGCCGCTGCTGGCGCTTTGGGGACTCGCCCGCCGAGGGCTGTGGCCAATGAGTTCGTTTGGCAACGTTTACTGGCTCGGCGCATCCCCTCTGGCGCTAAGCGTACTGGCGCTGCTGGTATACGGAAACCTGATGGACGGGCAAATCCCGTTCTGGCGCTACCTGCCGCTGGTTAACCCTCTGGAAGAGGCTGCCTGGTTGGGCATTGTCGCAGTGTATGTCTGGATGAAGGCCGCTGTGTCCCGCCTTCCGGGTATGGTCGTGAAGGGGACGCTGGACGATCGCGCTGGGCAGATAAACCAAATTGCAGTGTGGACTGTCGTCGGTCTGGGCGCATGGTGGATAAACGGCATGCTGTTAAGGGCACTGTCATATTACGCGCAGGTAGCCTGGTGGCCGGAAACCCTGTGGGCTTCGCGCCTGATTCAGGCAACCTTTGCCATCGTTTGGACGCTGGTGGCGCTACTCGGCATGGTCTACGCGGTGCGTATCGCCAGTCGGGCGCTCTGGTTTACTGGTGCAAGCGTGCTGGGCGTGGTTATCATCAAGCTCTTCCTGGTAGATAGCGCACAGGGCGGCGGGCTGGCTCGTGCCGTTGCGTTCCTCGGCGTTGCCGGGCTGCTGCTGGTTGTTGGGTATTTTTCACCGCTGCCGCCTCGTCAGGGGGCAAATCGGGAACAGAAACGTGAAGGTGTGGCACAAAATGAAAACAGCTAAATACGGACTATGGACAGCCCTTACCGCCGTGGGGCTGCTGACAATTTTTCCGGCAGCCGCAGAAGAGGCGGCGCTAACGCCACAGGATTTCTATCAGGGCGCTCAGCTTTCTACCGACTCTGCGGCGCCGTTCTACCGATTGCCTTTGCCGGATCGCGTCTATTTTGAAACCGCTCGGAGCGATTTGCGTGACGTTAGAGTGTTTAACCATACGGGGCAGGCAGTGACGTTTGCGCTTTCTCCCGTTTCCTCGGCAAAGACCGAGCGCTACGAGCAGTCGCTGAAGGTCTTTCCCCTAAGCGTGACGTCTACCGGCGCTAAAGACCGCGGTGAAGAGGGCAAGGTGGTGATGAAGTCTGCTGACGGCGTGGAGGTGAGTCTCTACCCCGGCGACGATCGGCGGGAAATGGGAACTACCTACCTGTTAAAGGCCGACGATAGCCAGCACGCCAGAGAAGGAGACGGCTTTAATCAGCTGGTGCTTGACTGGCAGCAGGCTCCCGCCAACTGGCAGGCCAAGGTTTCCGTCTACGGTAGCCGGGATTTGAAAAACTGGCGGCCGAGAGCCAGCAATGCGCCGCTGATGGACTTGCTGTCAGGAAACGATCGCCTGACGCTTAACCATGTCGATATTGATAACGACTACAGTAGCCGCAATGACCTCTACTGGCTGCTGGTGGTCAACGCTGACGGTCAGGGTAAAGCGCCTGCAATTAGTGGAGCGAAGGCCATATCAATTGTCGAACACTCGAGCGTTGCCACGCTGGAAGTGCCGTTTGCTGTTGAATCGATCACTGCAAGTGAGGCCGTGTATCAGCTTAAGCGCCCTCAGCCGCTTTCGACGCTGTCCGTTGTGCCGGCGCAGAGCAACACCGTTTTACCCGTCAACGTTGAGTATCGCACTAAGGCCGGCGGGGAGTGGCGATCTTTGACGAACGCGGTGATTTATCGTCTTGAAAGCGCTGACGGTTACCGAATTTCCGATCCCTTTGCTCTGAATAAATCACTGGTGCAGAGCGTTCGCGTGAAGGCGGTGAACGGCAGCTGGGGCGAAGAGCCTCCAGTGGTAAAAGGTGAACGCGAGCGTGTTGACGTTATTTTTAACGCGCAGGGAAATCCTCCCTATCTTTTAACCTGGGGATCAAATATTGCCTATAATGCGTCAATAGAGCTTGGCAGCATGATCCCTGCGGCGGCCATGCCGCCATCGGGTGTTGAAGGGCTGGATACGGCTGAGGCAGGTCCGACAATGACGCTGGGCGGCGAGTCCCGCCTGACGGCAGAATCGGCTGCGGAAGCCTCTGCGCGCTGGCAAACCTGGCTCCTGTGGGGACTACTGATTGCCGGTGTTGCCGGGCTAGGGCTGATTACGCTAAAGCTTGCCCGAGAGGCGATGGGTAAACGCAGCGACTAGCGGTTTGACGCTTGGCGTTGATGATAAAAGGCCACGTCCTAGGGATGTGGCCTTTTTAATATCGCCATTGCGCTTTTGGTTTTAGCCAAAAAACAGCCTAGTGGGCGTGTTTAGTTTCTTCGCTGCTAACGATAATCTTCTCTTCTGCTTCAACTGCTGCTTTTTCAGCAGACGTCGGCTGAAGCGCTTCTTTTTGCTGCAATGCAGCCAGATCGACAATTTCTCGATTGAGGAACAGTGACATCAGCAGGCGAACTGCAACGATAGCACCTAGGACAATCAGCGCGCTGTAGTTGGGTTCTAAAATCGTCTTGAGAATCAGCGAGGCGATTAGCACTTCAATACCGAGCAGAAGATAGGAGCTCAGAGTCGCTCGAACGGGTCTGAGATCGTTTAATGCGCCATAGCGAGGCTTAAGCTCGTTACGAACGAAGGTAATAATGGAGACAATCGCGCCGTAGGCGATAATAAAAATGCTGATAATACTAATGATATCAGCAAGTAGCTGTAGAATAGTGACCATATCAGGTTCCCTTTGTTTGATGAAATGTCTGGTAAAAAAAAGACTTCAACACGCTCTCCTTGAGCACGATCTAGCATCGCACGAATACGCGGCGGCGTATAGCTGTTATTAATAACGGGTTGCCTTAGCGTAAGCGTTTCAGAATAAGAGACACTGTTCTTACAATGCAGTTCCATATTTTCAATACTTTCTTTTTAAAGTGTGCTTTTCACACTGCCATCTCATACCACCACGGTTAACATAAAAAGCCGTTCTTTTAGCAGCGCTTCCGGCGCGGTGATGACTTTAATATCCATAATTTTCAGCATGTAGCCGGGAGTCAGCGTCAGATGTGGAGTGTGGCGGTTTTGATAGTGCAGCTTAAACAGCTCGTGCATATCATCCTTTCTCATGACGATAAGCATTCTGTCGCTGGATAGGCGACCATATTGTAGAAAGATGTCCTCCTTTTTGCGCTTTACACCGTCAATGAGCTGCTCAAACGTAAACATGGCTCCTCCGACAAAACTTTTGGATGGATACCTTTATTTTTAGGCTAAGAAATCCCGACTGACAACAGGCAAGCGCCCGATGGAGCTGTTTTTTCAATCTTTCTTTTTCTGTACTGGTTTATTAAAAATTGATTTATTTGATTATGTAATTATATTAATTTCATTCTTTAATGAATTATTTATTCATAATTAAAGAGTTGCATTTATTTTAATTAATTGAATTTATTGGTAATTTATTTTATCGTCAAAAGATAGTTTCACAAGTATTCTTTTTATCGAAAAAGTTGTTTATCATCTCCTCACTTAAATATATCTGCCTTTTACAGAGTTATGGATGACTTTTTTGACCCTATGGACAGGGGGGGCATTAGCCATTCCATAATTCAAGATATTGCTAATCTTTTGTAATGGAATGCTATTTTGAATCATATCTATCGTCTCGTATGGGACCACCTCACTGGCTGGAAAGTCGTTTCTGAATTCGGCCGCAGCAAAAAGAAATCTTCTCCCTCTCGCCGCGGTCGCGCGCTTGCCAGCGCCATTATTGGACTTAGTGCCATTTCCTCTGCGTATGCAGTCGATTACCCTAACGGGTTGACTGTGAATGCCGGAGAACTGATAGAAGTTACGGAAAGCCAAATCCAAACGCAGAGCGATAATGCGCACGGCGTTGTGATGGAAGGAAATGGCTTAACGCTGACGAATTCAGACATTTTAACAACCGGTAAAAACGCCAGCGGTATGTGGCTGAGCGCAGGCCAAACCGAGATGACCGGCGGACATATTACCGTTTCTAACGAGAGCTCTGACGGCGTGACCGCAACGTCCGGCGCGTCGGTTTCACTTATTGGCACGACTATTCAGGTCGGTGGACAGAAGTCCTACGGCGTTCGCGCTTCTAGCGGCGCTAGCGTGACGCTGGACGGCGTGACGATAACCAACAACAGCAACAGCGGCAACGTTGGCGTATTTGTCAAAGATCTGGGCACGATAGGCAGCATCAAAGACAGCCACCTGATCATCGGCGGGGCTGCCGGAGAGGGACTATGGGCAGCAGACGGCGGCAAGCTGACGGCTACCGGCGGCACTATCGAGGGCAGTTTAAGCAACCAGACGGGGATCAGGGCGGAAGGCGCACAGTCTTGGGTTCAGGCCAGCGGCGTTGACATTTCTCTGCAGGGTAAATACTCCGTGGGTGCCGCAGTAGCGGGCGGCAGTACACTCATCCTTGACGGTGCCACAATAACGAATTCCGGCGATAACGGAGTTGGTCTGCTTGCCGTTTCTAAAGCTTCTGATACCACGTTTGCACCCGGTAGCCTGATTGAGGCTAACAATACCCATATCACCATGACCGGTAAAAACAGCTACGGCATACAGGTCAGCGACGGCTCTCGGGTTGAGATTAGCGGCAGCCGCATTGATATTGATGGGCAAAACGCCCTTGGTGTGACTATACAGGCGCTACCCACAGCGGATCACCAATCCGTTGAAGGGCCGCGTATGGTTATGAAGCAAAGTACGCTCTCAACAAAAAATGATAACGGTTACGGTTTCTTCCTGACTAGCTACAACACGCCTAACATTGCGCATCTTGAACTGCAGGATGTTGCTATTGAGACTGAAGGAAACGGTGCGCACGGCATTATTTCCTACGGTTCTGACAATATCGTCAAGGCCGAGCGGGTAAATATTCACGTTAAGGGTCAAGAAAGCTCAGCGTTTATGATGATGGTGGATAGCGGCGTCAGCGGTGAGTTCAGCTTTAAAGATAGCTCGTTAGTGAGCGAGCAGTTTGCTGCGTTCACAGTAGCAAACGCAACCGGAGGTCTGATTTCACTGACTAACAGTGAGGTCAGCTCTGGCAGTGATGAACTGATTTACGTTATGGGCAACGGATCTGAAGCCCACTTGCGGGCAGACTCTTCTACCCTGAACGGTAACGTTAAGCTTGATGCCGGCAGCAGTATTGACATGGCGCTGACAAACGGCACGCAGTGGAACGGTGCTGCCGAGCGCGTAGACAAGCTGACGATGAGCGACAGCCTTTGGAATGTGAAACAGGACTCTTACGTCGGCAGCCTGACGGCAAACGGTGCGACTATCGCGCTTAGCGCGCCGGCAGCAGGAATCTTTAAAACACTTTCGCTGGGTTCTCTGGCGGGGCAAAACGCGACCTTTGAGCTAAATACCGTGCTTAATGAAGGCGGCAGCGCGACGGAAAGCGACCGAGTACACATTACCGGTGACGCTGACGGCAATCACAGCTTGGTCATCCACAACGCTGGTGGTTTAGGCGCCTTGACCGTAGGAGATGGCATTCAGGTAGTGCAAATTGACGGCAGCGCGACCGGAGGATTCACTCTTGGTAATACGGTCAGCGCCGGTGCCTATCAGTATATGCTTTATCAGGGAGGAGAATCCGATGCTAACGACTGGTATCTTCGTTCTTACCTGACGCCAACGCCTCCTGCGCCAGAACCCGATCCGGATCCAAATCCAAATCCGAACCCTGAGCCGGGCGTAACGCCTCCAGCACCGAAGCCAAAGCCACAGATTCTGTATCGGCCTGAAGTGGCGGGCTATGTGGCGGCTCCCTATTTGAACCAGCAGTATGGGTTTGACACCATAGGGTCATTCCAAGAGCGTAAAGGCGACAGCACTGTCACCCGTAAAGACAGCGCCTGGGGGCGAATCAGCGGCCAGCGTATAGACAATGAGTCCGGACGCTTTAACTACAAAACTGACACCTGGTTTGTTCAACTGGGTTCAGACATTTATGACAGCATCAGTGACTCCGGCACTCGTGCCGTTGGCGGCCTGATGATGACGCTGGGGCGCCAGAATACCGACGCTCGCGACAGCGTTCGTCGCCTGTCTCCTTTGCTTTCAGCTAAAACCGGAAAAGTGGACAGTGACGGTTACGGTCTGGGCGCCTACTACTCCGTGTCGATGGCAAACGGTGCCTATATTGATGTGGTCGGGCAGGGCACTTACTACCGCAATGACTACAGCAGTGACCATAACGCCAAGCAGAACGGCTACGGTGCCGTCACCTCTATCGAAGCCGGCCACGGGTTTGCGCTCGGTTCGGGCTGGAGCGTGCAGCCTCAGGCACAGCTGATGTATCAATATCTACATTTGAGCGACTTTAACGACGGCGTAAGTCGCGTTGATGGGGTTTCTGAAAGCAGCGGTCGCGCTCGCGGCGGTTTGCGCATTGAGAAGCAGATGGACAGCGTAAAGCCCTATATCACGATGGACGTGATTCACCAGTTGGGCGACTCGCCGGACGTTCGCGTAGCGGATACCACCGTGAAGAGCGATTTCACTGACACATGGTGGAGAGCCGGAGCGGGCGTCAGCGCTAACCTGTCTGACAGCGTTTCTGTTTACGGTGACTTGAAATACCAGAAGGACACGTCGTCCAGCGCTGACGGCTACGGCGGCAGCTTTGGTATCAAAGTGAGTTTCTAATACTGATCTAGCGTATTGATAGATAATGATAAATGGCTCCAGCGTCGTTTTGACGGCGTCTGGAGCTTTTTTATGCCAAAAAGTAATGAGAGTTGTTTATTAAGGGCTTCTACAGGAAAAAATGAAATCCTGAGGTGAAAATTCAACTTATTGGAACAATATTTGTTTCAGAATCGTTAAGTATTCAACTTTCTTGCCATTTAAAGCCAAATAATAACAATATGTTATTTGGCTTTTTGTTAGACAACAGCAGTCCGTTGGAAAAGTTCGATATATTCCTCCACTTTTGGTTGACATAGATCAGTATGGACGTTTGCGCAACGACGGTATGATATAAAGTAATAATAATACTAAAAACCTTTATATATCTTAATGTTATTACCACGAGGGTAATGTCGATGAGCAAAAACAGATCTGTTCACCACGGTGAGGTGACGCGGCGGGGCTTTATCAAGGCCTCGGCGGCGGCAGGTGGCGCTGCCGCAGTAGCGGGATCGATCTCGCTGCCGTTTACAGTCAATGCACAGCCAGCCTCTGACGCCGCGTCGGAAGAAAAAATCAAATACAGCGCCTGTTTAGTGAACTGCGGCAGCCGCTGTCCGCTGAAGGTTCACGTTAAGGACGGTGTGATTACCAAAGTTGCGTCTGAAACGATTTTTGACGACGCCAAATTCGGTGAACACCATATTCGCCCCTGCCTGCGTGGGCGCTCGATCCGCTGGAAAACCTACAATCCTGACCGCATCAAGTACCCGATGCTGCGCACCGGCAAGCGCGGAGAAGGCAAGTTCAAGCGCATCAGCTGGGACGAAGCCACCACGCTGCTGGCGGAAAAGCTGAAGTACACTGTCGAAAAATACGGTAACGAAGCGATTTACTACCAGTATGGTTCGGGCTCTACCGGCGCTAACCTACAGGGTCGTAACGCCTGTAAGCGCCTGCTGAACCTGTACGGCGGCTACCTTGAGCAGCACGGTACCTATTCTACGGCGCAGATTAACCACATCTTCCCTTATGTCTACGGCGGCACTCTCGAAAGCCTGCTGGCAGAGATTAAAAATTCCGATCTGGTGGTGATGTTTGGTCACAACATCGGGGAAACCCGCATGTCTGGCGGCGGTCAGTTCTATGAAACGCTGAACGCGTTAAAGCAGAGTAACGCTCGCGTCATTATTATCGACCCGCGCATGAACGACAGCGTAACGACTCTGGGCGCGGAGTGGATCCCCATCTATCCGGGTACCGACGGTGCGCTGGTGGCGGGTATCGGCCATACCCTGATTCAGGAAGGGTTGACCGACGAAGCGTTTTTGAAAACCTACTGTGTCGGCTGGGATGAAACCACGCTGCCAGAGTCTGCGCCGAGAAACGCCTCTTATAAAGACTACCTGCTGGGCAACGGCCCGGACGGTATCGCTAAAACCGCAGAGTGGGCTAGCGCTATTACCGGTATCTCCCCTGTGCGTATTAAGCAGCTGGCGCGCCAAATTGCCACTGCCAGAGCAGCCTGGATTTCTCAGGGCTGGGGGCTACAGCGCACGGCGAACGGCGAGCAGGCTGCCCGTGCGGTGATGATGGTTCCGGTCATGACCGGGCAAATCGGGCGTCCGGGTACTAACACCGGCGGCTGGGGCGGTAACGTGAAGTACAACGTGCCGGGCTTTAGCATTCCTAACCCGATAAAAACCACTATCCCCTGCTTTATGTGGACTGACGCCATTGCTCGCCCAACCGAGATGACGGCGAAAAATGCTCACCTTAAGAATAAGGATCGTCTGGAAGTCGGCATCAAGTTCCTGTGGAACTATGCGGGCAACGTGCTGATGAACCAGCACTCAGACCTGAACAAAACACACACCATTCTTCAGGACGAATCCCTGTGTGAGTTTGTGCTGGTATGGGAAAACCACATGACGGCGACGGCGAAATACGCCGATCTGTTGCTGCCGGACGTCACCTACGTCGAGTCTAACGACCTGATCGATAACTCCTACGCCAGCGGCGCCTATCACTACTTTGTTCGCATGCAGAACACTATCGAGCCGCTGTGGGAGTGCCGCCCGTCTTACGACGTGCTGGCCGAAGTGGCAGAAAAGCTGGGCATTCGCGACAAATTCACTGAAGGCCGCACGCAGGAGCAGTGGATCGAGCTTTGCTACAACAAAATGCGCGAGAAGAACCCAGCGCTGCCTACCTTTGCCGACACCAATGACAAAGGCGTTATCGACCGGGCGCTGGCCGACAGCAGCAAGTACATTGCGCTGAAGGACTTCCGCGACGATCCGCAGGCTAATCCGCTAAAAACGCCGTCGGGAAAAATCGAAATCTATTCCGATCGTCTGGCGGAGATCGCAGCCACTTGGGAACTGCCGGAAGGTGACCGTATCCCTGCGGTGCCAGAGTATTGCGAAACCTATGAAGGCGTTAACGATCTTGAAAAGCAGAAGACCTATCCGCTCCAGATGATTGGTTTCCACGACAAGGGCCACGCCCACTCCACCTACTACTCGGTGGCGATGCTGCGCGAAGCGGTGCCGCATCAGGTCTGGATCAACCCGATCGACGCTGAGGCTCGCGGGCTGAAGCACGGCGATATGGTAGAGATCTTCAACGATCGCGGCCGAATTCGCATTTTGGCCAAAGTTACACAGCGCGTTTTACCGGGCGTCCTCGCCGTTCCTCAGGGAGCGTGGCGTGACGTAAATGAGCAGGGGCTAGACGTCGGGGGCTGTATCAACACCCTGACGACGCAGCGGCCGTCGCCGTTTGCCAAAGGCAACCCGCAGCACACCAACCTGGTTGAGATAAAGCTGGCGTAAGGAGATTGTGATGAAACAGTATGGCTTTTTAGTAGACAGCTCCAAATGCACCGGCTGCAAAACCTGTCAGGTGAGCTGCAAAGATGAGAAAGATCTGCCGTTAGGGCCCAAATTCCGCCGCGTGTATGAGTTCGGTGGCGGCAGCTGGGCAAAGCAGGGCAACCTGTGGACGCAAAACGTGTTCAACTACTACCTCTCTATCGCCTGTAACCACTGCGAGCATCCTACCTGTGTTGAAGGCTGCCCGACTGGGGCAATGCACAAGCGCAAAGAGGACGGTTTGGTCGTCGTTAATCAGGACGTCTGCGTTGGCTGTCGCTACTGCGAAATGCGCTGCCCGTATGGCGCACCGCAGTTTGACGCCGAGAAGAAGGTGATGTCTAAGTGTGACGGCTGTTATCAGCGCGTGGCGGAAGGTAAAAAGCCGGTTTGCGTTGAGTCCTGTCCGCAGCGGGCGTTGGACTTTGATGAAATTAGCGTGCTGCGTGAGAAGTATGGTAATGAGAACGCCATTGCGCCGCTGCCGGATTCGAGCCTGACCGGGCCGAACCTGGTGATTATCGCGCATCGCGATGCAAAGCCCTGCGGCGATAAGTCTGGCCGCATTCAGAACCCGGCGGAGGTGTAACATGCATGAGCTACCGTTAGTCTTTTTTACCGTACTGGGGCAAAGTGCGGTGGGCCTGTTCCTGCTGGCCTTTATTAGCCACCGCTTAAAGCTGTCTGACTGGGATCAGCTAAAGCGCGCAAACCTGCTGGCGTTTATCCTGATGGCCATTGGCCTGCTGTGCAGTATGTTCCACTTGGGGCAGCTGTTCCGCATGTTTAACATGCTGGAAGGGGTTGGTCGTTCTCCGATGAGCAACGAGATTGTTCTCGGCGGTGCCTTTATCGGTCTGGCGTTCTGCACGCTGTTCTTCTTCTATGTGAAAAAGAGTGCCGCGCTGGCGACGCTGTTTAACGTGCTGACTATCGCCGTTGGTCTGGTGTTTGTCTGGGCAATGACGCAGGTTTATCAGCTGGCGACCGTTGCCAGCTGGAATACCTCGCATACCGCATGGCAGATGTGGGCAACCGTGCTGGTGGGCGGCGGTGCCTGTGCGCTGTTGGCCGGAGTGCGTAAGCTGGGCGGCATTGCGCTGCTGGTTGGCGCTCTTCTGAGCCTGCTGGTGAAGCCTGACTACCTGCGCTTTGTCACCGAGACCGATCCGTCCCTTGCCGGTATGCAATCAACGCTGTGGGCGGTTCAGGCGCTCTGCCTAGCGCTGGGCGTTGCCGCTGCGGCTGTGGCGATTGTCAAAAGCGAGAGCGCGAAAGCGACACTGGCGCTGTGCGCTTGCGGTGTGATCGTAGGTGAGCTGCTGTCCCGCATCGCGTTTTATAACCTGTGGGCGGTTGCGCTGTAAGCGACACTGTAAGAAAGACTTAGCGGCTGGGGTTCCTCGGCCGCTTCTCCCCTCGACGATGCGCCTTTAGTGATGCCGCAAGCTGGCGTATACTAGAGCAGAGTCTCATTTATCCTTTTGGAGTTTACCGTTGTCTAAGGACGAACGTTTTTATCGCGCCTATATGGAACACCGTACGGTGAGCCGACGCGGCCTGCTTCGCGGGCTGTTTAAGGGCGCGCAGGACGCGGTTGAAAAGGAAACTGAGCGGCGAATCACTAAGGCTGATGCGATCCGTCCGCCGGGTGCGCTGGACGAAGGACTGTTTCGTCAGCAGTGCAACAGCTGCGGTGACTGTGTTACTGCCTGTCCTGAGTCCATCATTGTGATGAATAACGGCTATCCGGCGCTGGATTTTATCTCTAACTACTGTTCTCGCTGCGGTGAGTGTGCAAAAGCCTGCGGGCAGCTGGCGCTGAGCGCTGGGCGATTTTCTATTAACGCTTTGCCCAAAGTTGAGAACACCTGCCAAAACCGCTACATGTTCTGCAATACCTGCAAAAAGCGCTGCCAGAAAGACGCTATCGTCTGGCAAAAAGCCCTAGCTCCGATCGTTGAGGCCGACAAGTGTGACGGCTGCGGCGAGTGTGCCTTTGCCTGCCCGGTGAACGCGCTGGAAATGACCATTATCTGATCTGCTTTAATCCTCCCGATAATCAACACATTTAAAACGCTTTGATTACATTTATGAAACACAAATGAGAATTGATATCATTTGTGTTTATGCCTACAATCACGGGTTATAAAGGCATCGTTAACAGCAGGTTCAAAGGAGCCCCCGTGATTGCTAACCCTCGTCTTATTCCCAGTACTGAGTGGGTTTCCCCTTCGCTAACCGTCGCAGACTGCGGCCAGCCTATTGCTTTTACTCTTCAGGATGCCTTTAACTACCACGGCTACGATGCGGTCGGTGGTGTGGTATTGGGTTTTCGCTTACTACAGCGCGCCATTGTGTTGCTGACCGACGAAGGGGAGCTGCTGGAGAGGCGCGAACTGACTCTGTTTACCGCCTTTCCCGGCATGGGTGCAAGGGACGGCTTTGAGCTGGTAAGCCGCATGGTGAGCGAAGGGCGCTTTACGCTGGACGTTGACTACCTTCACCCCGATGCGCAAAAGGGAATCGCCGGTAGCTTCTATTTTAAATTCGGCTATCGGGGGAAAAGCGTCGAGCTGGCGCCGGCTGTCGGCCAGCCGCCGGAATCATTTTTAGCCATGGGGCGAGCCAGCAAGCAGGCGAGTGCCACTGAAGAAATTCAGCGACAGTGGACAGAGGCCAAATACAGCCTAGCCAATACACTTCTGACTATTGACGCTGAGAGCGCCGTTCGGCAACTGTGATGCGCTACTTCAGACCGCTTCTGACGCCGGTGCTGGTGGTGGTGTACTGGCAGCTTTTAGCCAGCTCTGGCGTGATCTCTGCCTACCTGCTGCCGCCGCCGCTGACAGTGCTGCACTCGGCGGTCGACATGTGGCGCTCGGGAGAGCTGCCTCAGCATATTGCGACCTCTCTTGCCCGAGTGTTTGAAGGCTTCTTTATCAGCTGTTCACTGGGGATGCTGCTGGCAGGGCTGGTAGCGCGTTTTTCCTGGCTAGAGCAGCTGCTTTCCGCACCGCTGGCGCTGTTTCGCATGATCCCTCCGCTGGCAATGACACCGCTGCTGATCCTGTGGCTGGGCATTGGCGAAGCCACTCAGCTGTCGATCATCGTTCTGGCGTCCATTTTTCCGATTTTTCTTAACGCACGTGACGGCTTGCGCCGGGTTTCGCCGGAGCACAGCGAGCTGGCGGTGGCGCTGAACCTGTCACCGCTGCGCTATCTGTTTTTTATCGTTATTCCCAGCGCAGTGCCCTCTACCGTGACCGGCGTTCGCCTAGCCTTTGGCTACAGTTGGCGGGCGCTGATTGGCGCAGAGCTTATCGCCGCCGCCAGCGGGTTGGGCTATCTGATCGTCGACTCTCAGGAAATGATGCGCACCGACGCGGTGATGGTGGGGATCCTGACCATTGGCCTTATCGGCTGGCTGCTGGACGCTCTGTTCTATCAGGCGATGGCTAAAGGGCTATCGCGGCGCTTTCCGGAGGTCATTCGATGATGAAGGGATTAACGGGGATCGACAAGCGCTACGGTGGGCGAACGGTGCTGGATAACGTTTCCCTCTCTCTGCCTGAGGGCGAAATCACCTGTCTGCTGGGGCCTTCCGGCTGCGGTAAGTCAACGCTGCTGCGCATTTTGGGTGGACTGATCCCCGCCGACGGCGGTTCGGTTAACGTACAGCCAGCCGACTGTGCCATGGTCTTTCAGGAGCCTCGGCTGCTGCCGTGGTTGACGGTAGCGGAAAATCTGGCGCTGGCGCTACCCTTTTGGCGCACAAATAAACGGCAGGCTATAGATAGCGCACTGGTAAAAGTTCAACTAGGCGGTACGCGGGAGATGATGCCTGCTTCCCTGTCCGGCGGAATGGCCCAGCGGGTCGGCATTGCCCGGGCTTTGCTACAGAACCCAAGCGCGCTGCTGATGGATGAACCCTTTGCCGCTCTGGATGCTATCACCCGTACTGAGCAGCAGCAGATGCTGCGCGGTCTGATTAGCGGCCAGCGCGCCAGCTGTCTGTTTGTGACCCACGATATTCATGAAGCAATAACTATCGGTGACCGCATTCTAGTGATGAATCAGGGGCGAATTGCCGCTGAATTTGTCCGCAGAGAGGGCGGCTACCCGCTCGATCTAAAACAGCTCGTTCTTAACTCTTTACAACCTCTTGAAACTAGGAACCCTCAATGAAAAAGACGCTATTAACTGGCGCGCTCGCGCTACTGCTGGGCATTGGTCAGGCTCACGCGGATGATAAAACCATTGATATCAGCTACGTCAAAGCGCCGTTTAACCTGCAAATGATTGTGATGAAAGAGCAGGGGCTCTTGGAAAAACAGGCGGAAAAACTTGGCATGGCGGTCAGGTGGCATGAAATCACTTCCGGCGCCAAGCAGGCTCAGGCGCTGGCCAGTGGCGATCTGGACGTGGCTGGGGTGATGAACACGTCTTCTGTGCTGATGGCGAACGGCGAAGGCAACGCGGTCAAGATTATCGCAGGGGTTTCTCGCCCAACGGGCACTTTTGCCATTGTGGCAAAAAAGGACGGCGCTGCATCTATTTCCGATCTGAAAGGGAAAAAGGTCGCTGGGCCAAAGGGCACTGTGCTGCATCAGACGCTGGTTGCCGCGCTGGTGAAAAGCGGCCTGACGATGAAAGACGTACAGTTTGTACAAATGGATATCCCGCAGGCCTTTGCTGCTCTGCAAAGCGGGCAGGTTGACGCCGCGCTGCTGGCGGCTACCGCTGTGATTAAAGCCGAGCAGGAAGGCGCTAAAGTGCTCACTACGGCTGACGGGCTGGTGGTGCCTAAGCTGGTGATGGCCTCTAGCGAAGCGGTAGTGAAAAATCACCCAGAGTGGATTAAGGCAGCGATAGCGGCTCACGACGAAGCGGGCCAGTGGATCGAAGAACATAAATCAGAGGCTATCGCGCTTGGGGCGAAGGTTCAGGGCATCAGCGTAGAAGAGGCGCAAACGCTGTTTAACGGTTCGCACTTTACCCAGCGTATGAATCAGAGAGACATTGACAGCATGCAGGACGACGTTCGCTTTATGTTGGACAACGGCATGATGCGTAACGCGCCGGGCGTCAACGCGATTGTTATTCCTCAGGCCATGGAGCGCTAAGCAATGAAAGAGTGTAGCGTAACCGTTCACGACCGAGACGGTGATATTGTGCTGACGCGAGAAGACCTGCTCAAGTACGCCTCTAAAGAGAACGTCATTGCTTCAGCATTGATGATCCGCCTGTGCCGATTTGCCTTTGAAAAGCTGTCGCCGAATGCATCGGTGCATCGCCGCGAGCTTTACTGGCAGGTAGGCTTCCCCGGCCCGGCATTCTTGACTGTGTAGAGATGATTTCTCACGCGGTGAGAGACGGGCGTTGCCTGCAAAATCCGACGCTCAGTCACCCGCAGGCCAATGCGCCCGCTTCGCTGGTGGGCAGCTTTTTGTTTGAAATCCGCTATCGAAGCCAAACGCTGACCGTTTGGCCGGACGCCTCGGTGCTTGACGATGAGTTTCGCCAGCAGGTGTCGACCTGGCAGGCGGTTGACGAGAGTACCGAGGGCTATGGCGACTATTTGCGCTATAAGGCTGAAAAGGTGCAGCAAATCATGACGCTGCCGGATAGTGCGCTGTTTCATTACGCGTAAGGCTTACTTTAGCGTTTAAAAACCGGCGCTAACTGCGCCGGTTTTGCTTTATGTGGCTCCTTCTCGGTCAGTCGATGCTGTCTGCAGGGGGATGTCACAGCAGCAAGAACCAGCTCGGCATTTGCATGCATTAATATGCGGCAGATAATGGTGGTAAACCCGGTAAAGATAGGGTTTTGGTACTATTTTTTATAGGGTTTTATTATTTTTTTTATTGTTTTTCAATGTGTTATTTTTTTTCGCGATCCTGCTATTTCTGCGATTTTATTACTTTTAATGCGTTTCTATTATTTCTAATAGACCATTTTTTTAAATAAATTAATTAATAAATTCTTTATTTTCATGGTGTTATGCTTTTTTTCGCCGAGGTGAATACTGCGCAAAGGTATTCGCACTGACGCACAGCAAAGTAAAGGCCTTATGGCTGTACGATCGATTTGTCTGTTTTTAAGCGCAGGGGATCGTGAAAACGACACAATTGAGATAAAAACAAACCAATTTTCTGCTGATAAAAAAGCCCACCTTCCTTTGTTGATAATTATTATCATTTTTATTAATGGGCGGTAAGCCTGTATTCACTGAACCGGGCTGAAAGTAGATTTCTGCTTTTTTTATCGCATTTTTACAAAACGTGCTGCTTTGGAAGGATGTTTTCGCAAGCTGGTGCCTAAGTCGTAAGCGTTGTAGTGGTGTAGTTAGGCTTTTTAGGGTACTCAATGGCCTGATAGCTAATTGTGTGAGTCAGAGTCCGCGTTTATTTTTTTTCTGAAGTAACGACGTATTTACTTTCCTGTCGGGCGCATTTTTAAAGGAGTTATGGATGGTAGTTATTTTTTAGCCGGTAAATTTTATTTTGTATAATTTTTTTTAACGTGGTTCATTTATTTTATGTGTCATTTTTATTTTATATTTAATTATGTTTTTAATTCTTAGATTTTAATATAAAAATTCACTTTTTATTTTTTTAAAATAATTTTTTAAATTTTTAAAAACAATTCAAATAAAATATAAATATGTTATTTTTCATGGTGTTATTTAATATTATGATGATATCTTTAAAATGCGGTTGACGATATTTATGATTGAGTGGAATAATGCCGCACGTTTATTGTTGCAGAAGGTTTTATCTGCCATTAAACCTAACCACGTAATGAAAATTAATGATTCACGTAAAGGCGAGTCAATATTCTGCTGCCACTGGCAGGGCGTTCGGACGCTTTTTGCAAGCGTGAATTATTACCTCTATTGGACTTTGTTTATATCAAGGGATGTACCATGAAAAAAAGTATTCTTTTTGCCGCTCTGGCACTGGCTTCTGCGTCTGCAATGGCTGGCGAGGCTGGCCAAATCAACATCAGCGGCCTAGTGAGCGATAACACCTGTGATACCCGTGTTAACGGTGGCGGAAAAGATGGCCTAGTTCTTCTGGATACTGCGCTAGTTGATGAAGTAAAGACTGCGGGTATGGTTTCCAATACAACAGCTGGCGCCAAGCCAAAGGCCTTTAGCCTGACCATTGACTGCAACAAGTCCGGTAATGCTTTGGATAAGGCTTCTGTAACTTTTAGTTCTGTATTTTTTAGCAACAGCACCGGCACGCTGAAAAATAACGAATCTATTAACGATCCAGCTAAGGGCGTCAACATTGCGCTGCACTTAACAGAAGGTCCAAACGGCGCGATTCAGAATCAGGTAAAAGTGAACGATCCAAGCCAAGTCATGGAAGCGTCTTTCACCAATAAGGTAGCAGTGTTTGATTTTCTGGCCTCTTACGTGAGAGAAAATTCCACCACTGAGGTGAAATCAGGCCACGTTATGACTAACGCAGCCTACACCTTCACTTACCAGTAATGGGTGAGAGCAGCCCGAGCGCTACGGCGTCGGGCTGTGAGTTTATTGTTGCACTTTTTGCGGCGCGGTATCTGGTAACAGTGCTGTGCCTGCAGGGCTGTCAGGATATCCCCTGTGGGGAACAACGTTTAGGGATGGATGTTTTATGCGTTATTTTACTCAAGCCGCGGCGGTTATTTCATGCGCCGTATGCCTCACCGCTCTGAGTGCGCCCGCGCAGGCGGATATCGTGATTTCCGGTACCCGCATTGTTTATAAAGAAAGTCAGAAAAGCGTCAACGTGCGTCTGGAAAACCGGGGAGAGAATCCGCTGCTGGTGCAAAACTGGCTGGATACCGGTAATGATAACGTTGACCCTAGTCAAATTAGCGTTCCTTTCAACTCAACGCCTCCCGTATCTCGCATTGATTCCAAGCGCGGTCAAACAGTCAAGGTGATGTATACCGCCGCAAGCGCGCTGCCTAAAGACCGCGAAAGCGTTTTCTGGTTCAACGTGCTGGAAGTGCCGCCAAAGCCAGCAGACGGGGAAACAGCCGGTAAAAACATGCTGCAGCTGGCGTTTCGCACACGCATCAAACTGTTCTATCGCCCTGAAGGGCTGAACGGTATTCCTTCCGAAGCGCCGAAAGCGCTGGTGTGGAGTACCGGCGTAGAAAAGGGCGTAGCGGTGGTGATTGCTAAAAACCCAACCCCTTACCACGTATCGTTTAGCTCGCTAAACCTGAACGCTGGCGGTCGAAAGTACGAAATAGAAAGCCAGATGGTTGTCCCCTTTGGTGAAACCCGCTATCCGGTGAAAGGAATCAAGAGCATTCCAAGGCAGGCCAAGATTAGCTTCTCTGCCATTAACGACTTCGGTGGAGCGGTAGAAGGCAGCGCCGGTCTATAAGGTACGCTTTTTTCTTTTTCTATAACTTAGAGACGCCGAAGGGATACCAATCAAGTTGTCTACACCTAATAATAAAAAATTCCACCGTAAAACGTCAGGTATAGCAGCGGCCTGTGCGCTATTTTGCAGCAGCGCAGCCAGTGCTGCTGAGAAAGTGGAATACGATAGCACTTTTCTGATGGGCAGCGCGGCAACGTCTCTGGATCTGGCGCGCTATTCGGACGGCAACCCTGCGCTTGCCGGTGTTCATGAAGTCAGCGTGTTTATTAACGACAGGCCAGTTTCAATCGCCAGCGTAGAGTTTATTGATATCAAAGATCGCGGCGTTCTTGCCTGCCTGACGCCCAGCCTGCTGACGCAGCTACACATTAAGCAGCCCGGCATGATGGACACTCAGTGGCTGCTAAAAAGCGAGCAAGAGAAAAAGAGTGACTGTCTGGATTTGGAGCAGTCAATTGCTCAGTCTCGCGTTGAGTATGACACCAATGAACAGCGTCTTAATATTTCGCTACCTCAGGCCTGGATCGTGCACGGCTATAGGGACTATGTCGATCCCTCTCTTTGGGAAGAAGGGATCAATGCCGCGCTGCTTTCTTACAATACGAATGCTTACAGAACGGAGAATCACGGCGGTAATAACAACAGCTTTTACACCAATTTTAACGGCGGGATAAATTTAGGCGCCTGGCGGCTCAGAGCGAGAGGGAACTACAGCTGGTCGAACTCAATGGGTAACAGTTTTGACTTTCAAAACCGCTACGTTCAGCGCGATGTGGCTGCCTTGAGATCGCAGATCGTTCTGGGCGAATCCTATACGACCGGGGAAACGTTTGACTCCGTGAGCATCCGCGGTGCGCGCATTTACAGCGATAGCCGCATGCTGCCCTCTAACCTTTCCAGCTATGCCCCTACGGTTCGGGGCGTAGCGAACAGCAACGCCAAGATCACGATTACTCAGGGCGGCTATAAAATTTATGAAACCACCGTCCCTCCTGGTCCGTTTGCTATCGAGGATCTGAGCCCTTCGGGCTACGGGGCGGATTTGATCGTCACCATTGAAGAAGCCGATGGCTCTATACGTACCTTTAGCCAGCCGTTCTCGTCAGTAGTGCAAATGATGAGCCCCGGCGTTGGGCGCTGGGATATCAGCGGTGGTCGAATTATCAATGACGATCTGGAAGATGAGCCCAATCTGGTTCAGGGAACCTTCTACTACGGTATTAACAACCTGCTGACTGGCTATACCGGCATTCAGGCGACCGATAACGACTACCTGTCTGGCCTGCTTGGGGTCGGGGTGAACACCGGCATTGGTGCGATTTCATTCGATGTGACCCACTCTAAGGTCGATATTCCCGATGATAAGAGCTACTCGGGGCAAAGCTACCGCATTTCCTGGAACAAAATGTTTGAGGCGACGAACACCTCGCTAAACGTCGCTGCTTACCGCTATTCCACGCAAAACTATTTGGGGTTGAATGACGCAATTAGGCTGATTGACGATGCTAAACATCCGCCAGAAAACATTAGTGAAGAAGACAAGGCCCGCATGGGCAACTATACGCGGATGAAAAACCAGTTCAGCATCAGCATTAACCAACCCCTGAGGCTTCAAGAGCAAGATTTTGGATCGTTTTACCTGACGGGCAGCTGGATTGACTACTGGGCAACGGACCAAAGTCGCAGCAACTATTCGCTAGGATACAGCAACAGCGCTTCTTGGGGGTCTTACGGCATCAGCGTGCAAAGAACCTGGGATGAGTACGGCGATCGTCAAGACAGCATGTACTTTAACGTCAGTATCCCTCTCGAAAAGCTTCTGGGCGGCGAACGGCGCACGTCAGGCTTCCGCTCTGTTGACGGCCAGATGAACACTGACTTTAACGGTAACCATGGTCTGACCATGAGCAGCTACGGCGGCAGTGAAGACGGTCGTCTGAGCTATAGCGTTAACACCGGCTATAGCATGGTGAAGACCGGGCGGGATCTGGCTTCTATTGGCGGCTACAGCAGCTATGAGTCTCCCTGGGGCACTCTCGGGGCATCAATATCAGCCAACGATGACGGCAGCAGGCAGTACTCGGCAAATACTGACGGCGGATTTGTTCTGCATCGCGGTGGGCTAACCTTCAGCAATAACAGCTTCGGCGACAGCGATACGCTGGTGCTGGTGAAAGCTCCCGGCGCTCAAGGCGCGCGCATTAACTACGGCAACAACACCGTTGACCGCTGGGGATACGGGGTTGCCAATACGCTCTCTCCCTATCGTGAAAACAGCGTTTCTTTAGATATTGAAACAGTAGAAAACGACGTTGAGTTAAAGAGCACCAGCGCAACGACCATACCGCGCTCCGGCTCGGTTGTCGTGGCCAATTTTGATACCGACATGGGGCGCTCCGCCGTTATGAGACTCTCGCGCAGCGACGGTGAGTTTATCCCTTTCGCCGCTGATGTTTATAACGAGCAGGGCGTCATTATTGGGCACGTGGGGCAGGGCGGTCAGGCATTTGTTCGCGGCATTGAGGACAGCGGCCAGCTTCGAGTGGTATGGGGCGCTGGCAGCGGCGCTCAAAGCTGCATGATCGATTACCAAGTGACTGACTTACAGGAAAAGCTGGGGCAAACGCTGGTATTTAACAACGCGGTCTGCCGCGTTCAGTAAGCCCGCTTAAGCGATAGAGATGGGCAACGTTTAAACAAAAAGCGCGCGTCGCGCAATGATGGAAATAAGGGAAACGATGGTAAATATGAAAAAAATGCTGGTTGCCACAGCCGTTCCTCTAACAGTGTTAACGTCACCGCTGGGGCTGGCCCAGGATGTGGAAGTCACTTTTACTGCGGATATCAAAGCGGCAACCTGCCAGATTACGCTGTCGGGGGACAATGTGTCGGGGAGCACTACGTCCGGTTACACGATGATGATGCCGGAAGTGCCCCTGAGATACATCAAGCAAAAGACGGCCAATCAGGCGCAGGCTCACTTTAAGCTGAAGGCCGAGTACTGCACAGCTGACCTCAGTAAGATATCGATGACTATCACACCGGGGCGTGTATCAACTTATTCACCCCTGTACTTAGCGAGTAACGAACTGACGGGTGCCGGTACTGCGAAATGGGTTGGGATGGGCTTTAAACGCAAGTCAACGTCAGGAGACAGCTTTATTAAGCTCAAACAGGGTACTGAAGCGGGAGACTCTGTCGTCTGGAGCAGTGGTGAAAAAAGCAGTGGGCTCGATATGACGCTGGTTTTGCGTGAAACCAGCACCGATTATGGCGGCGGGCAAACCGGAAGCTTTAAGGCTTCGGCCACGTTTGGATTTACCTACGAATGAGCGAGAGAAATGTCATGAAAAAAATTAACTCCGTTTACTGTAGCCTTATTAGCGGCCTGCTTATTACCAGTTCTCTGTATATGAACATTGCCAGCGCAGCGGAAGGGACGGAATCTTTAAAGCTGGATGTTATTACTACTGTCACAGCGGGTACCTGTAAGGTAAAGCTGATGGTTGATAAAGTAGAGAACAACACGGTTGCTTTTGGCGACGTGTATACCTCTGAAGTAGTGAATGAGAGCAAATCTAAATCTTTTTCTTTGATTTTCTCTGAGTGCGAGTCGGTTAACTCTGGTCAGGCAAAGATAACTCTGCGTCCAAAATCGGGCGTAAGCTGCGACGCGGCAGGGGCGGGAAATGCCTTTGCCAATACTGTAACAGGAGCCGGTAGTGCGAGTGCTGTTGCAGTAGCAATTCGGACGAAAAGCGACCCTAAAGACGCAAGCGGTGAACCACTAAACTGCGGTTCTCCAGTGCAAAAAACGGTGCGGATCTCTCCGACAGCGGACACCGAATGGCCGCTAAACGCTCGTTTAGTCGTTGCTGCGCCGAATTCTTCTGATGCTGTAACGGCAGGAAGCTTCAGCTCGCAGGGAACGTTTAACATTGTTTACGAGTAACTTTTAGGTACAGCAGATGTGTCGAAATCAACGCCGTTTGGCGTATACGTTGTGGCCGATGGCGGCGTTGTTTTTCGCTTCGGCAGTACTGGCAAAAGATGTGGATTTTACCGCCAATGTCATTGCTAACTCCTGCAAAGTGACAGTGAGTAACGGTGGGAGGGTCATTTTAGGTACCGTAACGCCGAACTATTTTGCAGCGGGTGTGACGGCGACAACTGACTATCCGGGAGGGCAGACGTTTACGCTAAGTATTACCAACTGCGTCCAGCTCTCGACGATAAGCAGTGTGTCGCAAATGCAGGTTGAGTTTACCCCACAGAGCGGCCTTTTTCCGCTACCAAGTCGACAGATCTTTGCCAACGACGCGTTGGTTAGCGGGGCGCAAAACGTGGGGGTGGTGATTTTTTCTGCTCAGGACGGCGCCAATCGCTTTAACGTGTTGAAAACCGATGGAAGCTCTCAGGCCGTTTATCCAGTGACAAAAAGCACGCTGGAAAACTCAACCTGGACGTTTTACACCCGGATGCAAAAAATCGACGCCAGCCTCGGCGTAACGCCGGGGCCTGTACTGTCGAACGTGCTGGTTAACGTGAGCTATAACTGAGCAAGAAAGAGAAAGGATGCTACATGAGTCGTTTTTTTGCCGCACTTGCTGGTACTTTGCTTTTTGCCCTTTCGTCCATGCCGTCCCACGCGTGGAGTATTTATTTTGGTGAAAAAGAAACGCCGACCTCAAGAGATAACATTTATCTTGGTGGATTAAGCAGCGGGCTTGCAACGTTTAATGCGGGCATGCCTACCGTTGCTGTTCACAGCGAGACGTCTATGCGAAAGGTTGGCACATCGAGTTATTACTGGGATGGATTTCAGTCGGGCGGAACGGGTGGAGGGGTATACTGTAATAGCCATCATGATATGCACGACATTAGAATGAGCACCAGCTATCAGAGCTCGGGTCAGCGATTCGATGGCCACACCCTGTGGAAAACGTCCGTTTCTGGACTCTATTTTTCTGTCAAGTTCACTACGCTCAATTTTGGCACAGGGATCACCGGGCCCGTTTGGCTTGATAGTAATACGATTAACCTGGATTTTAGCGGGTTTATACCACCCGAAAATCTTCGCGCCTGTGGTGGGGTAGAAAACAAATTTATGATCATGGGCGGGATCGTCTTGACGGCAGAGTATCATTTTTATGCCGACTCCTCCTTTCGCCCAACCGCTAGCCCCCTGTCGATGAACTTTACTAAGGTGCAGCAAGACTACGACTTTCTCTTTGAAATGACAGACCCGAGAGCCGATTTATACGGTTCAAAACAGGTTAAATTTAATATAACCGGTAACCCTATGGTTGTGACATTTCCGACCTGTACCGCGAGGTCCATTTCCGGCAGTAGCGTTACCGGAACCACTGTCGCTCTGGGGGAACATAAGGCTAGCGACATTAGAAACGGACTTGCCGCAGTACCCTTTTCGTTAAATCTGGAGGGCTGTTCTTACGTTAAAAACGTACAGGTGAAACTTGTATCTAGTAGCGTTGGTACTGGCGATACAACGCTGTTAACCAATACTAAAACGGGGGCGGATGCCGCCAAGGGCGTTGGGGTGATGATCGAAGGGGATGCTAACCCGCTTAGCGCAAAGATGACGCTGGTGCCTAACAAGGCTGATTCAATTTATCATTTTTCATCCTATGCCAATCAGTCTGACTATCAGCAAAGTTCGGTGGGCAACGCCCTGCAAACGCTGAAGTTTTTTGCGACGCTTAAACAGGACGGCAGTGCCACAATCGGTTCCGGCAGGCTTGAAGCCAAGGGGACGTTTCAAATCACGTATCCATAGCGCCTTCTGGACTGCTCTACGCACGCGAGTACCGCTGATGGCAGTAGGTTGCAGAATACTTTTACTATGTTAGATGCGTTTTATACGGTTTCAAACATCGGCCTCCTTGTTTAGGAGGCCTTTTTATGCCAGACGCTTATTTATAAAAATTCACATCCTGTAGCGTATTGAGCTCCTGTTCAATACGCCCGCGCGCGGCCAGCAGCGTGCGGGTAACGTCTGCCGTTTTTTCTTTTGTTGCCCTGAAGGTGGGGATCGAAATGCTAATGGCGGCAATGGTGTGGTTTCGCTGCCTTAAGGCGACCGCATAGCAGGTGGTTTCTTCGTTGATTTCCCGGTTATCTACCGCGTAACCGTTCTGCTTCACGCCTTCAAGCTGCTGACGCAGCTGCTCGATGGACGTCACGCTGTAGGGAGTGAGGGGGGTAAACCCTTCAGGATAGAGATCCAGAATCTGTCGATCGCTGTACTCGCAGATAATGGCTTTGCCCAGTGCGGAATAGATTGCCGGCAGTCGAGTGCCGATGTGGGATACTAGCTGAACAGTCTGCTCCGCCTGCACTTTGTTGATGTACAGCACGTCTGCACCGTCCAGAATGCCCATCTGACAAACTTCATTGCACTCTTTAACAATGTCGTTCATCTCTTTGTACACCATGTTTAGCCAGTAGGACTTGTCGAGGAACGATCGCGACAGAATGGAACAGGAAATGCCCAAATAGTAGAGTTGGGCGTTGACGTCGTAGCTGATGTAGCGCTGTTCCACCAGCGTTTTCAGTATCGGGAAAATCGTTCCTTTTAGAATACCGGTTTTTTCCGAGAGGGCGGTTAATGAAACGCCTTTATTCTCCGACGCGAGCGCTTCCAGTATTTCTAAAACCCGCATGGTGGGCTTGTGTTCCATAGTGATAAATGCTCTTGCCGGTAAACAGGGCCACCATTCTAGGTTTAAAAATAACCCAAGTAAATCGCCCCGCCCCTTTTCCCACTCGCAGGCCCGTTCCGCTTCTTATCCTTTTGCCGCGTTGTGTGACTGGCATCAAACATTAACGAAAAAGCGTTGGTTGCAAAAGATCGTCTTTTCGCCCTGTAAATAAATAACTTTTACTAATCAATAAAATAAATGCTTATTGAAACGATCTGGCTACATTTGACTCGTTTTTCGGCTTAGGTATACTCGCGGTAGTTTGTATTTATAAATGAAGTTTGTATATATGAACAATCAACAAAAACAGTCTCCACGAGGTAAAAATGAAAAGTAGCTACATTACGCCCACCGTTACCATTTTTGACGAGAAAGGCCGAATCGACGTTGAACAGAACCTGCGGGTGTACGACTTTATTAAGCCGCACGTGTCCGGATTTGTCGTGATGGGCAGCACCGGTGAGTTTTTTTCTCTGAATATGGAAAGCTCTCGGCAGCTGATCAAAGCCTGCGGCGGGTTTGCTAAAGGCGATATGAAGGTTTACGCCGGAGCAAGTCGCCTGGACGTAAACGAGTCCGTTGAGCTGGCGAACTGTGCGCACGAGCAGGGGTTGGACGGGGTGATGATTATCAGCCCCTATTACTTTCCGCTCGGCGACGAGGCGATTTTTGACTTCTACAGCACCATTGCCTCTCAGACTCCGGCCAAGATCTTTATCTACAACTTCCCGGAAAGAACTGGCTACTCGGTATCGCCAGAGGTGTGCCTGCGCCTGGCAGACAAGTACCCGAATATTATCGGTATGAAGGACACCATTCCCGACACGGCGCACACCGCACAGGTGATCAATACGGTGAAAAGGCAAATCCCGCACTTTGAAGTGTACGCGGGCTATGACAACAACTTTGCCCATACGGTACTGTCCGGTGGGAATGGCTGTATTGGCGGGCTTTCTAACATCGTGCCGGAGTTTTTTGCCTCTTGGATGAGAGCCTTTAGCAACAGTGATTTGGTCGCTGTGGGTCAGCACCAGCGCGCGGTAGATCGGCTAATGGCGGTCTACGGGGTCAATGCGCCTTTTATACCGACCTTTAAGAAAGCGTTACAGCTTAAGGGCGTGATTCAGTCGGACCGCTGTTCGTCGCCTTTCAACACCCTGAACGCGGTACAAACACAGCAGCTACAGGACATTCTTACCGCAGCCGATTCCTATAAATAAACCTTATTAGATCAATAAATAGAACATTTTATCTACAGAATATAAGGAAAAATAAATGGCTAAAATAGCGCAGTACGATAACCCCCTACTAAATTCTGCGATACAGAAATCGTGGAAACGCCTCGTTCCCCTGATGTTTATCATGTACTTTGTCGCCTTTATTGACCGAGTCAACGTCGGCTTTGCCAAAGACGCGATGAAGGTGGATATTGGCCTGTCCGAGTCGGCCTTTGCGCTGGGGGCGGGGATCTTCTTCGCCGCCTATGCGCTGTTTGGCATTCCGGCAAACCTGATTTTGAATAAAATCGGCGCTCAAAAATGGCTGAGTATTACCACTGCCGTTTGGGGGCTGCTGTCGGCGATGACAGGGTTTGTGACCAACGAAACGGAATTTATCATCCTGCGCTTCCTGCTCGGCTTGGGAGAAGCGGGTTTCTATCCCGGCATTTTGCTGCTGGCGTCGATCTATTTTCCTAACAAAGTGCGCGGTTCGGTGGTCGGCATTTTCGTGCTCGGCGTACCGCTGGCGCTGACGCTGGGCTCACCGATATCGGGTGCGCTGCTGGAGCTGCACGGCTGGATGGGGCACCCCGGCTGGTTCTGGATGTTCGTGATTGAAGGGCTACCTGCGCTGGTATTGGGGATTTTTGCCTACTTCTATCTGGACGATAACCCGACCAAGGCGCGCTTCCTGACTCAGGAAGAGAAAGAGGCGTTAAACGCGCAGCTTGCCTCAGAACAGTCAAAAACCGAGACCAGCTCTGTGCTGTCGGCGCTGAAGAACCTGAAGGTGTGGCATCTGGCGCTGATCTACGGCACCATCCAGATTTCCGTATACGGCCTGATGTTCTTCCTGCCCTCACAGGTCGCCTCGCTGATGGGGCAAAGTCTGGGCTTTAAGCAGTCGCTGGTGGCGGCTATCCCTTGGGCATGTTCAGCGTTTGGCGTTTACTATATTCCCCGCATTGCTGACCGTCACCCAGAGAAGCGCGTGTCTATTTCCGTGATGTGCATGATGGCGGCGGCGATTGGGCTGGCGATTTCTGCCTTTGCCGGGCCGGTCTTCGCCATTGCAGCGCTGTGCCTGAGCGCGATTGGCTTTCTGTCCGTCCAGCCGATTTTCTGGACTTTCCCGCCACAGCTGCTGACTGGCCCGGCGCTGGCCGCCGGCATCGGCTTTTGTACCACCATGGGCGCCTTCTGCGCGTTCCTTGCTCCCATCATCCGCGTAGAGATGGATCAGCTGATGAACAGCAGCATTGCCGGCCTGATTACGCTGTCCGTTATTACCGTCGGCTGTGCGCTGCTGATTGGCCTGCTAAAAAATAGCCAGCCGTCTGATGAGGCATAGTTCGTTTTAGGTCAGAGCCACTTTGAGAAGGATGTGAGCATGCAAAAAATATTGCGTATCGACAGCAGCGATAACCTGATTGTCGCCCTGAAAGACCTGCGCGCCGGTGAGTCCTATGACTGGAACGGCGAGCGGTTTACCCTCGTGACCGACGTCAAGGCCAAGCACAAGTTTGCGACGGAAAACGTGCCGGTTGACGGCGTGGTGTCGATGTACGGCACGCCGGTAGGTAAGGCAACTCGCCCGATTGCCAAGGGCGAGGCGATTACGGTGGACAATATTCGTCATCACGCCGCGCCAGTTTCTTTAGAGAACGTTGAGCCGTACAGCTGGCAGGCGCCGGACGTTTCTGAATGGGAATCCCGCACCTTTAAGGGCTACGTTCGCGACGACGGCCGGGTCGGCACCGCCAGCTACTGGCTGGTGTTCCCGCTGGTATTTTGCGAAAACCGCAACGTCACCAAGCTGACCGATGCCCTCAATGAGGCGCTGGGCTACAGCAACAGTTCGTTGAAAAACTTTGCCCTTAGCCTGACCTCCGGCAGCGCTGCACCTGCGGAAGCGCCAAAAATGTTCCCACATATTGAAGGCGTTCGCTGCATTACTGTGACCAGCGGCTGTGGCGGCGCGACTTCTGATTGCGAAACCATGTGTGACGTGCTGGCGGCCTATGCCGACCATCCGAACGTCATCGGCATGACGGTATTCAGCCTGGGCTGCGAAAAGTCACAGCAAAAGATGTTTAAGGACGCGCTGGCAAGGCGCAACCCTCATTTCAATAAGCCCTCGCTCTATTTTCTCCAGCAGGAGTGGGACAGCGAAGAGCGCATGATGCAAACCGCGCTGGAAGAAACCTTTAACGCCATGAAGGCGGTGAAGCCAACGGCGAGAGTCGATGTGCCTCTTTCCTACCTGAAGCTAGGAGTGAAGTGCGGCGGCTCGGACGGCTTCTCCGGTATTTCCGGTAACCCAGCGATGGGGCTGGTGTCTGACTGGCTGACAACGCTAGGGGGCGCATCCGGGCTGGCGGAGTTCCCCGAGCTGTGCGGCGCGGAAGGAGATATGGTGAAGCGCTGCGTTCGCTTTGAAGATAAGAAAAAGTTCCTCGATCTGATGCAGGCCTATGAGAAAACCGCCAACTTCTTCAACACTACAATTGCCGACAACCCAAGCTTTGGCAACATTGCCGACGGCCTGATCACTGACGCCATTAAGTCCACGGGCGCAGCGAAAAAGGGCGGTCGCGCGCCGATTACTGGCGTGTGTGATTACGCCGAACCGATGCCGGACAGCGGCCTGTCGCTGGTGTGCACGCCGGGTAACGATGTGGATGCGGTGACCGGGCTAGTGGCCGCGGGCTGTAACGTGGTGATTTTCTCTACCGGACTGGGTACGCCTACGGGTAACCCCATTGTGCCGGTGCTGAAAATTTCCACTAACAGCGCCATCGCCGAGCGGCTAAGCGACATGATCGACTTTGACTGCGGCCCGGTAATCGACGGCATGCCGCTGCCGGAAGTGAGCCGCGGGCTGTTTGACAAAGTTATCGACACAGCCAGTAAGGACTACGTGGTGAAGGCCGACAGGCTGGAACAGTTTGACTTCCTGCTGTGGAAGCGCTCGCTGGATTTGTAATGCTATCTGTCTGACATAAAGAAGGGGCAGGGATGCCCCTTTTTTATGAGAGCGTCTTTTTGCCTGAACCGCGGCGTTAATTGATTTGCCGTCTCTTAGTCGGTATTTTATTGGTATACATTTTATCGGCTACCCTATCTTTTATGAACGTCAGTGAAAAAGCATATCAGCAGCTCAAGGCGAAAATTATTGCTAACGAGCTGGTCGGCGCGGTGTCTGAAAATGAACTGTGCCAAGAGCTAAACGTCAGCCGTACGCCTCTTCGTGAGGCGATTTTCAGGCTTATGACAGAAGGCTGGATCGAACATTCAAAAAATAAAACCAAGACCATCAGGCCAATCACCTTTAACGAAATACGCAGTATTTTTCAGGTCAGAAAAGACATTGAGCTGATGGTGCTTAACCTTTCATGGGAAAACCAGGACGTTCAGCGCTATCGCGATATTCGGCAGAAGATCGAACAGGGACTGGCGGAGACGCGTTTTGATCTGCTGCTGGAGGCAGATAGCGAACTGCACGAGCGGCTGCTAGTGGACTGCCAAAATGAAATCGTCACCCGAATGCTGTCGTTTATTTACGAGCGGCTGCGGATGCTGCGCGCCGGCAACGGTGAAGGAGAGTCTATTTTGGCGTCTTCCCGCGAGCACTTAACCATCTGCGATGCAGTGATCGCGAGGGATCTTGAACAGGCGAGGGGGGCGGTGGCCGAACACGTTGGCAATTCCTATAACCGCCTTTTCTCAGCTTTTAAGTAGCTGTTATGCTCTATTTATATTAAAAGAACAGACATAAAAAGAGCGGGGTCGCAGTATATGCTGCAACCCCGTTTTCTATTTCTAAAGAACAGACATGGTTACTCGATAACGTGGTGTACCAGCGTCTCTTTGCGGATTTTTTCCCAGTCCCACTGAATACCGATGCCCGGCTCCTGCGGTGGATAGGCGATGCCGTTTTCGATCTTCACCTGATTGAGCGTGATGCCGTCGAGCTGCGGAATGTACTCCAGCCAGCGGCTGTTAGTGATAGCGCAGCACAGAGAGATGTGTAGCTCCATCAGGAAATGCGGGCAAACGATCTTGTTGAAGCATTCGGCCATGTGCGCCACTTTCAGCCACGGCGTAATACCGCCGATGCGGGCAACGTCCACCTGAATAATGTCGGCGGCGTTGTTTTGCAGGTACTCTTTAAAATGCTGAACGGAGTACATGGATTCGCCGACCGCAACGGGAATAGTAGTGGATTCACACAGCTTTTTATGGGAGTCCACGTCGTGAGCGAGGAACGGCTCTTCAATCCACGATAGGTTAATGTGTTCCAGCAGCGCAGCGCGCTGTTTGCCTTCAGAGAATTTAAACGCCTGATTACAGTCGGTCATAATCACGTACTCACCCCCGACGGCTTTACGCACCGCTTCTAACCGCTCGATATCGCGTACTGGGCTTTCTGAACCAATCTTGATTTTTGAACCGCAGAAGCCCTTTGCTTTCACGTCCAGTGCATCTTTCACCAAGTCTTCAGTGCTCAGGTGCAGCCAGCCGCCTTCGGTGGTGTAGAGCTTGATTTTAGACTTTGCGCCACCAGCCGCTTTGTACAGAGGCTGCCCCAGACGTTTGCACTTCAGATCCCACAGGGCGGTGTCGATCGCCGCCAGCGACAGGGAGGTGATGGCGCCAACAGAGGTGGCGTGGGTTGAGAACAGCAGGGATTCCCATATTTCTTCGATCATGGAGGAATCACGGCCGATGAGCTTGGGCAACAGGTGGTCGTTTAGCAGCGCCACCACTGACGATCCGCCGGTGCCGATGGTATAGGTGTAGCCTTCACCGACCAGGCCGCTTTCTGTTGTTATCCTAACGATAGGGGTTTCTTGTGAAACGAAGGACTGGATGGCGTCTACGCGCTTTACCTTCGGCTTCAGGTCTACCATGAAGATTTCTGCTTTGGTGATTTTCATCGTCGCTCCTTTTTGGTATTTATATTGTATACAATGTAAATACAATAAGTGAGCCGGCGTAAAGATCAAACAGATTGTGCTGGATGTGGGGGGAGGATCACGGTTTTTAGGCAGATGGTAACGATGCTGAAGAGCAGCAGTTCACGTAGTCTAAAGAGACAGCTAGACGCCAGCGAAAGGGTAGAACAGTAGCGAAAGATCTTGAGGCGGGCACGGCTTGTCTATTTTCACATAAAAAATCAGTATAAAGCCTGCTAACTGGCTCATTATTATTTGACTAATTTGTGTATAAATTTAGGGGGGACTATAAATTAACGCTATTATATCAATGAATAGATGCTTAATATAATTTCTATTGTCATTATGATTAATGACACCATTTTAATTTAAATTATTTCTTTAATTTGAAATGTCAGCAAAATATATTGCCTGCTTTATCAATTATTTTTACCTCCAATCACAGCGGAGTAAACTTTCTTTACAAACTGCGCCAATTGAATTGAATGACTTATAAAAACACGTTTATTGTGTTATATTTCTTTTTAAGCAACAGGTATGGAATAATATTCTGGTGGAGGTTTTCAAAAAAATATTTATTAATAACACCAGATTAGCTGCGGGCTATTTTTGTAATATTTGCAAAGGCTCATGCCTTTTTAGCGCTTATCATTCTCGTTAAGCAGTGCCTAACAATATACTCATTTTTCATTTTCTACCGGCTCACTGTCGTCATCCTATTTTTACAAAAATCAGTGAAGCTAGAATCGGGTCAACGTTTATTGATGTATTTAATGGACTAATAACATGTTAAAAAATAATGCGATACCAACTCCCGCCGCAGTGTTTATTGCGCTGACTGTGGGCGCTGTGCCTTCTGCTGCTCTTGCAGCGGACTGCAGCGGCGGGCAGTCTAGCTTTTCCAATGAGACTATCTATTCCGTCAATGGCTCTACTTCAATGGCCTGTTCACAGGATATTACTATTGTGAATACCAACGGCTCATGGAACGGCGGTGATAACACCGGCGGTACGCACGGTGTCTATATGTATGCTGGAAATATAGACTTAAGCGGCAAGTTGATAGTCACGGTATCGGGACTGAATGCTGATGCTATTAACCTGAAGGCGTCCGGCAGTGCAGGTAGCCCGACGACGTTGACTATTGGCGACGGCGCGAGAATAAGGGCAACGGGGAGCTCGGGCGACGGTATTAACGTGGCGCTGTATCAAGGATCCGGTTCGGTAACGCTGGGAAATGACGTTGATATTAGCTCAAGAGTCGGCGTGGCGGTGCGGGCTAATCTCTCTCCGAACGCGGGAGAGTACAACCACGTGAAGATTGGTGAACGGGCGACTATCACCGGCGAGGCGACGAGTGCCAGCGAGACGAGCGGCGAAGGCTATGCTGTTTTTGCCGGCAACCGTAACCGTAATAGCGATACACAGAACGGTTCGGCATTTGTGGTTATCAACCGCGGTAGCCATATTTCTACTACCAACAGTGGAACAGCGTTGACTCATGCGGTGTATGCCAATAAAGGCGGGGTTATTCAGCTTGGAGATAGCGCATACGTTGAAACCTCTGGTACCCGAGCAAATGCGCTGCACGCCACAGTAGGAACAGATACGCAAAACCAGAAGGGCGGCATTATTGAGCTGACCGGCGGTGCTGAGGTGATTGTTAGTTACGATACGGCCTATGCGGTGTATGCAAAGGGCGTTGGCTCCAGAATTGTTTCTCAAAAAACGGCGCTGGAAACAGTCAGCGAGCTTAATGACTATATTGCCGGCAGCGGTACGTCAACGGCTACGTCCGGTAAGTTTCTGATTACCGGCAATATGCTGGCAACTGAAGGCGGTCAAATAGCGCTAGTCATGACAGACGGGACTCAGTTTAACGGCGGTGCTTCCACGGACAGTGAAACCGGTACTGTCTCCCTTGATATCAGCGGCCAGAACAGTCGCTGGAATATGAATCAGGATTCTGACGTGACAACGCTGAGTCTGGGGAATAAGACTCGCATTCACTATGACTATACGGACGGCGTGTTCAAAACCCTGACGGTAAACGGCAATTATCACAGCAATAACGGCGTTATCGCCATGAATACGGTGCTGGAGGGCGACGGTTCTCTAACGGATAAGCTGGTCATTAAAGGCGATACGTCAGGGCATACGGATATTTCTATTACCAATGCGGGCGGCAACGGCGCGTTAACCACTCAGGGGATTGAGCTGGTTCAGGTTGAGGGCAACTCAGCGGGCACTTTTGGCAACAGCCAGCGTATTGTCGGCGGCGCGTTTGACTACTTTGTTCGCTCAGGCAGCACCATCGCTGGGGCGAACGACAGCAGCTGGTATCTGGTTTCTGACTATAGCCCAGTTATTCCTCCGGTGAATCCTCCTGTCGATCCACCAGTGAACCCACCGGTTAATCCGCCAGTGACTCCACCCGTGACGCCGGAAGTGTCTACGCCAAAGCCAGTCTATCGTCCGGAGGCGGGCAGCTACGTTGCTAACCTATCCGCAGCAAATACCCTGTTTATCACTCGTCTGCACGACCGTCTTGGGGAGACGCAGTACACCGATGCGCTAACTGGCGAACAGAAGGTGACCAACATGTGGCTGCGCAACGTCGGGGGGCATAACCGCTTTCATGACGGCAGCGGGCAGCTAAAAACCACCAGCAATCGCTATGTGATGCAGCTTGGCGGTGATTTGGCTCAGTGGACTCGCAACGGCATGGATCGCTGGCACGTCGGCGCTATGGCGGGCTATGGTAATAGCCACAGTAAAACGCGTTCTAACGTGACCGGCTATACCTCTAAAGGCTCGGTGAACGGCTATAGCGTAGGTCTTTACGGCACTTGGTATGCCAACAGCGTGGATAAAAGCGGTAGCTATCTGGATTCATGGGTGCAGTACGGCTGGTTTGACAACGAGGTTAACGGCGAGCGGCTGGCGGCAGAGAAGTACAAATCGAGCGGCGTGACGGCCTCGTTGGAAGGCGGGTACAGTATCAAGCTGGCAGATAGCGAACGTTCCAGCTTTTGGCTACAGCCGAAAGCCCAGCTGGTTTGGCTAGGGGTTACGGCCGATTCACACCGAGAGAATAACGGCAGTCGGATCAAATACGATACCAGCGGCAACTTAATGACTCGCGTAGGCATGCGCGCCTTTATGAACGGCCACAGTGCGGTGGATGACGGCAAAGATCGCACCTTCCAGCCGTTTATCGAAGCCAACTGGATACATAATACTGAAGACTATTCCGTCGAGATGGATAACCGTAAAAGCAGCCAGAGTGGGGCAAAAAATATAGGTGAAGCCAAAATCGGCGTCGAAGGGCAGGTCAGTAAACGGCTTAACCTGTGGGGCAACGTATCGCAGCAGATAGGAAACGATTCTTACAGCGATACGCAGGCAATGCTGGGTGCTAAATACAGTTTTTGATGTAGATGTAGAGATAATGCTGCAAGGGCCTGTGATTTATCACCGATCCTTTTTATTTTTAGAGGCTTTTTTGATGCATCAGTGCAGGAATAACGGTGAATATATTTTCCGTCAAGATTGCGTATTTAGTGTATTGAAATTTTTTATTTTATTAATTCAGTGTAATAAAAAGAATCACGGATACTTTCGGATGTTTATTAATGAAATGCTATTATTAATTAATAAACCATTAATATTCATCGCGTGTGTATAACAAAAAAACCAACTACAAACCAGTGTTTTTACCGAGCGAACATCCAGATTAAATGGCTTGCAAGCCATTTAATAATACGTAATGGTCTGTTTTACTCACCCCGTATGTTTTTACCTGCCGTTTTTTAGTTAATATCTAGATATTTATTTCTTTATGGAATAAAAACTCGATCTAATATTTCATTAAAATGCGTTGCTATGTATACTGATTTAGGACTGCAATAGAACATGGAGAGTTATAAGAACATGAAAATCCCATATATTCTTAATAAACCACACAAAATAGCCCTATTAAGCCTATCAATTGCTGCATCGTTCGGATCGGCAATAGGCGCGACTATTCAGATCGAGGGGCCATACCCTTATTCTGCTGCGTCTAACACCGGTACTCGCGGAATTAACGAAACGGCTGACGCGCAGGGAACTCGCGGCGAAGCGGGATACATATTTTTAACGGATCCGGAGTCTGTCGCATCAGATAACCGCGTAACCGTGGCTAGCGGTGTCATTATTACCGGCGGCGCGGGCGGTAATGGATACAATGATGCAGGCGTTGGTATTCTTGGCAGCAATCTGACGCTGGAAAATGACGGCCGCATTACTGGAGGGGCTGGCGGCTATGGTGGATCCGCTCGCTCGGGTTCCGGTGGCGCCGGTGTCTCTGGCGATAGCCTGACGATTATTAATCGCGGTCAAATTACGGGCGGTAGCGGAAGCTATGGTCAGAGCAATATTGGCAGTACGGATGGTCTGGGTGGAGCGGGGATATCCGGTAACCATCTGACTATAACCAATATAGTCGGCGGCACTATCACTGGCGGGGAAGGTCATTACGGTGGTAATAGCGCTGCCGGCATATCCGTGAATGACTCGACGATAACCAACGGCGGTAGAATCATTGGAGCCAGAGGCAGCTATGGCTATGGTAACGGTAGCGGCTTAGGCGGTGTTGCCGGGGATGGAATATCAGGCAACCGGCTGACAATAGACAATATAGCGAGTGGGTCTATTACCGGGGGAGAAGGGAACTCACGAAACGCTGGCGGTGCGGGAATCTCCGGCGATGACCTAAGGATAACTAACGGCGGCAGTATTACCGGCGGTGAGGGCGGCTTCGGCTATGGTAATGATGCCGGCATGGCCGGTGCGGGAATATCCGGTAACGGCATGACCATCATTAATAGCGGTCGCATCACCGGTGGAAAAGGCGGCTATGGCGGCCTCGACGACAATGGCGGGGCCGGAAACCCTACCGCAGGGGCGGCAGGTATATTCGGCAGCAATGCGGTCATCACTAATAGCGGCTCTATTATTGGGGGGGAAGGCGGTTTTGCCGGTGGAGATTCATCAGGCCCTGATGGTAGCGATGGCGGTGACGGAATATCTGGTAGTCACATGTCGATAACCAATATGGCAAATGGCTCTATCACGGGTGGAAACGGTAAATACGGCGGTGGCTATACTGCTAACGCACTTGGCGGTAACGGTGGCCACGGCGGTTCAGGGATATCTGGTAGCGATATGACCATCACTAACGATGGCCGCATTACGGGTGGTAACGGTTCCTACAATGGTCCGGGTAGTGAGGCTCTTAACGGCGGTAACGGTGGGGCAGGCGTAACAGGTAGTGACATAGAGGTTATCAACAGGGGTGTTATCACTGGAGGGAACGGTGAACGAGGTAACATCATGGGCGTTAGCGGTGAAGGTGGTGCTGGCGTATCCGGTAACAACCGTAAAATCACTAACACTGGCAGTATTACCGGGGGAGTAGGTTATGATGCCAGATACTATAACTACTACGGTGGTAATGGCGGTGCGGGGATCTCCGGCAGTAACCGAGTGATTGAAAACAGTGGCTCTATTGTTGGAGGCAGAGGTGGCAGTAGTAACATCGGCAGCGGCAACGGCGGCGCGGGAATATCCGGCAGCGATTTGACGATCGTCAACAGCGGCCAAATCACTGGCGGTAGCGGTGGCACGGGTGCCAATTCGGGTGAAAATGGTTCTGCGATAGATCTCACCGGCGGCAGCAATACCCTGACGTTAGACACTGGCTCAGTCATCACCGGAAATATCACGCTGGCGGACAGCACCGCTGAAGGCGCAACAGCGCTGCTTATTGTGGGGCGCGTTGCAGAGAATCGCGCTATCAACGGCGGTTTGGCCGTTGGCAGACTGGCCAGCGTTGCCCTTGCAGGACAGCCAATTGAATTTTCCGGACAGGTTTCATTTGCCGAGGGAACCGCGTTAACTCTTGGTGCCGGTGTCAGCCTTAAAGCGGACTCTCTGTCTATCGAAGAGGGAGCCTCCCTCAATGCGAATATCACCCACTGGGATCAGCACGACATTATGCTGGTGGAAACGGTTAACGGCATCAGTGGAGCGTTCTCCTTTAACAACGCGCTTGTGGCGGGTATGAGTCAGCCCGATTTTGCCTATATCAACGCCGGAGACAGAACCATTAAGTACTCACTGTACTGGAACGGTCTGGACTCTGATGCTCACGGGACGTTTACCCTTGATGAAGGACGCACCTTTAGTCTCGGTGTCGATTTGGCAGACAATACCGTGCATACCAATACCCTCTGGGACGGTAAAAGTTTGACCAAGGCCGGAAAAGGCACGCTGGTTCTGTCGGTAGAAAATACCTATACCGGTTCAACCCATATCCATGAAGGAACCTTAAAGACGACAGCGTCGAACGCCTTTGCCAATACGTCCGGAGTGACTATTGATGAAGGGGGCACGCTGAATCTTAACGGCAACAGCCAGACGGTGAATACGCTGGATAACGGCGGTACTCTACTGATTGATGACTATGGCGTTCCGCCCGCTTCTCCTCTTAGCGTGACGCTGACAGGCGATGTGACTAACAGCGGCAATATCGTGCTGAATAATAGCGATACTAGCGCTGGCAACACGTTGACCATCGACGGTGACTACGTCGGCAACGGCGGCAGTCTTTCTCTGGGAACCGTTCTCGGTGGAGACAGTAGCCTGACCGATAAGCTGGTGGTTACCGGTAGTGCGACTGGCACAACCTATGTCTCCGTGAGCAATGAGAACGGTTCAGGCTCTCTGGTGCATGAAGGGATTAAGATTGTTGAAACCGGCAGTACGACGTCGGATGCTTTTGTGCAGCGCGGGCGTATCGTGGCGGGCAGCTATGAATACTATGTGAAACAGGGTACGGCTTCCGGCGAAGACCTGAATAGCTGGTATCTGACCAGTCTAATTCACTCGCCGAATCCCGATGAGTCCGGTAATTCGAACGACTCGGTTCACGTTTATCGCCCCGAAGGGGGCAGCTATACCAGTAACCTAGCGGCGGCCAACTCGCTGTTTAGTACTCGACTACACGATCGCCAGGGCAGCGCTGGCTATTTCCATCCTGTTACTGGGGGAAGCTACGAGACCAGCATGTGGCTGCGCGTATCGGGTGGACACAGTGCAGGACGGATGTCTGACGGTCAAAATAAGACGTCGGCTAACCGTTTTGTGATACAGCTTGGGGGCGATCTGGCTCAGGGAAGCGTTAACGGCGTTGATAGCTATCACTTAGGCATAATGGGCGGCTATGGCAAGCAGAACAGCAATACCCACAACCGCTGGTCGGGTCATCGCTCTCGCGGTGAAGTGAGCGGCTACAGTGCCGGCCTGTACGGAACCTGGTATCAGAACTCGCTAGAAAAGACAGGGCTGTACGTTGACTCATGGGTGCTCTATAACTGGTTTGATAATACTGTGAAAGGCAATGAACTTGCCCAAGAGAGCTACAACAGTAAGGGTATTACTTCATCAGTAGAGTCAGGCTATACCTATCACATAGGATCATACGCCACGGACAGCAATATAGAGAATAAGGTCTATATTCGACCGCAGGCACAGGTTATCTGGGCTGGGGTGAAGGCCGATGACCATATTGAAAAAAATGGTACGCGGGTGAAAGGTGAAGGTAACGACAATATCCAAACTCGCCTAGGCGTTCGTTTGTATCTCAACGGCAAGAGTCGTGTAGATAAAGATACCGTGCGTGAGTTTCAGCCCTTTGTGGAAACAAACTGGGTGCATAATTCAAAGCAGTACGGTGTTCAGATGAAAGATACTCGCTCTTATTCCGAAGGAAGCCGAAACGTTTATGAGGCGAAGGTGGGAATTGAAGGCCGGTTAAGCAAAGGCTTCAGCGTATGGAGTCACGTGGCTCAGCAGGTCGGTAAAAATGGGTATCACGATACCAGTGGCGTCGTGGGCGTTAACTACCGGTTTTGATACCTGTAGGTATTAACGTGACTTAAATCAGCAAGGGAAGGCATTTTGTCTTCCCTTTTCTATTTTGATGAGAGGTTTAGATAAGGAAATCTTTACTGAGTAAAAGATATTGTGTGAATTGGATATTTATGGAATACATTCTTATAGAGTAAGGCGCATTTGAGTTGTTTTTTTGAGTGCTTTTATTTAATTATTAAGATATAGAATGTGTTGCATTAAAAAGAGGGCTGTTTCCCCTCTTTTTAATTAAGTCGATAAATTATTTCTTCTTAAAGAGTCCACCGAAGATGTTTGAGATGCTGTCCAGTAAGCCACCACCAAAGATATTGCTCAGGAAGCCGCCAGATTCTTTATTTAAGATGGACTTGATGGCATCGGTGATGAAAGAACAGCCGCCGTTTACTGCTTCGATTTCATGCTGGTCGAGTTGACGCATAACTATATATCCTTTTATAGAGTTAAAATTAATAAAATGTACCATTAGGCATTTTTATTTAATGTTAAAATGTAGCGTTAATCAATATAAGTGTTTTTTATTTAATAATAATTGAGGGTTTATTTATTTTTCTATGAATATAATTTTCATATCAATAAGGATTTTGTATTGATGATTTATTTTTGATGAATTAATTTCTTTTTTATTTACTTTATTACTTAGAACTTCTTGTCTGAAGATCTATTTTAGATTGTAGTTCATTAGCGCAATAAAATGCTTTTTAGGTAAGCTATTTTTTGGATGAGACCTGTAGTGACATTTATGTGATGCTGAACGTGTAGTGTCGCTTTTGGCCTCTATATAAGTAGGGCCAGCTACACCTCGCTGGCCCTTCACCATTAATACAGAGTTCAATGAGTCATGAATCTGTAGCTTATTTAACGGCCTCTAGTTCTACATAAGGGATCTCAACTTCTGAGAGCTTTATTTTGAGTTTTTTTGCTACGTCCGCGGCAACTTTATTATCATCAAAAATTCCTTTAGCCTCAAACTCCTTAGAGCTTATTCCCCACTGGTTCCATATCAGAAGGTCTTTATCTGAAAGTTTGATATCAGATGCGATAACGCTCCACTTGACGCCATTACAGGGGGAGCCTGAAAAGCCGCAGCCGTCTGCATAGAACTCTGCCTGCGCGAGTAGGGCGCCCGTGCCGAGCAGCTGTTTTGATGGAATTAATGAAACGTTAACTACGGTCGTCTTGTCTTTTGCTACCTTGTCATTAACGGCCTGTTTTACAGCCTCAGCTCGGCTGGCTTTATCCTGTGCGGACGGTGCGACAATAGTTATGTTTGCACTAGTCCGCTGGCTTCCTGTAGGCGTGTTTTCATCCTGAATGATTTCGTAAGCAATAGGTGCAGCTGTAGCGATGCCGATAAAGGCGGGCAGCGATACAGCTATTGCCAATAGCGTTGCAGTGTTCCGTAATTTAAGTAATAGAGCCATATATAACATCCTATTTGTAGTCCAGAGGTTGTATTACCTACTGCGTTTGAAGGGGATTACCTTATTAGTTTTGATATAAAAACTTTGTGCGACACTTTTGCGACAGCCTATGAACCATATAATTAAGCCCGCTTAAAAAAGCGGGCTTAATTATATGATTTATTTATAAAAATGCTGTCAAAATTTGGTGGCCCCTCCCCGGCTTGAACGGGGGACCAAGCGATTATGAGTCGCCTGCTCTAACCACTGAGCTAAGGGGCCAGTAGGCGGCGATTATACGGTAAAAGCCGGGAGAAAATCTACACTTGCCTAGTCTGCCTGCGGCTTTTCTGTTCAGCTGCCGCCGCAGGCTCCCGTTAGTCTGTCCCTGACCGCCATTAGCGCGAAGCCGAGCAGGTTGGTGCCGTCCCAGCGCAGAGGGTTGGCGGCGCGCTCGTCATCCTGTGCCAGGCCGATACCCCAAACGCGGTCAACAGGGCTAGCTTCCACCAGAACGCGAGTGTGGGTGCCAATAAGAAACGCACCCAGCTCTGGATGCTGGCTAAACTTGTGATAGTTGCCTTCGCACACCAGCTCAAAGCAGTGGACTTCCCAAATCTGTTGATTAAAGCCAGCAACCTGTCTGCCGAGCTTTTTTGCTTCTGCGGGGGAGTTTGCGTTCAAAATACGCGGCAGGGTGGCTTCGTCACCAAACAGTCTGGCCTTGCCCGCCATCATCCAGTGTTCCGCGCTGGCGTAGGTGACGCCGTCTACGACAAATAGTGACGGCCACCACTGGCTAAAGCAGGAGGAGGTTACTGCGCCGCTGGCGGAAGGGCGATGACCCCAGAAATAGAGGTACTTAAAGCGTTTTCCTGCGCGTACGGCCTGCTGTAGCGCGTCGAGGCTGTAGTTTCCCTGTTGCATAACCTTGTTGTGTCCCTAATTCATAAAAAAGCCCCCAGCGAGCTGGAGGCCTTTGTTGTTAGCAAAGCGTGAAACGCGGTCGCTTAGTCGTCCAGGAAGCTGCGCAGAACTTCTGAGCGGCTTGGATGACGCAGCTTGCGCAGCGCTTTTGCTTCAATTTGACGAATACGCTCACGGGTAACGTCAAACTGCTTGCCGACCTCTTCCAGCGTGTGGTCGGTGTTCATGTCGATACCGAAGCGCATGCGCAGCACTTTCGCTTCGCGAGCGGTCAGGCCAGCCAGCACTTCGTGAGTGGCTGAACGAAGGCTCTCAGAGGTAGCAGAGTCCAGCGGCAGCTCGAGGGTGGTGTCCTCGATAAAGTCGCCCAGATGCGAATCTTCGTCGTCGCCGATTGGCGTCTCCATGGAGATAGGCTCTTTGGCAATCTTCAGCACTTTACGGATCTTGTCTTCCGGCATCATCATGCGTTCTGCCAGCTCTTCCGGCAGCGGCTCACGACCCATCTCCTGCAGCATTTGGCGGGAGATGCGGTTAAGCTTGTTGATGGTTTCGATCATGTGCACCGGAATACGGATGGTGCGCGCCTGATCGGCAATTGAACGCGTAATCGCCTGACGGATCCACCAGGTGGCGTAAGTCGAGAACTTGTAGCCGCGACGGTATTCAAACTTGTCTACCGCTTTCATCAGGCCGATGTTGCCTTCCTGAATCAGGTCGAGGAACTGTAGACCGCGGTTGGTGTACTTCTTGGCAATAGAGATAACCAGACGCAGGTTAGCTTCAACCATCTCTTTCTTCGCACGACGGGCTTTCGCTTCGCCGATAGACATACGACGGTTGATGTCTTTGACCTGCTCGATAGTCAAACCAGTCTCTTCTTCAATCTGCTGTAGCTTCTGTGTGCTGCGTTCGATTTCTTCCGCAACGTCTTTCAGCTTTTCAGACCACGGCTTACCCAGCGCGATTGCGCCAGTGAACCAGCCCAGATCGGTTTCGTTGCCGGAAAACAGCGTGACGAAGTTTTTCTTCGGCATCTTGCTCTGTTCAACGCACAGCTTGAGGATCAGGCGCTCTTGCGTACGCACGCGATCCATCATCTGGCGCATGTTGTTGACCAGATAGTCAAACTGCTTAGGCACCAGGCGGAACTGTTTGAACACGTCGGACAGTTTAACGATCTCTTCCTGCGCCTTGGCGTTACTGCGGCCGTGAGCCTTAATGGCTTTGCGGGTGGCTTCGTACTGCTCGCGCAGTTCGTTAAACTTCTCGCGGGCCATTTCCGGATCGATACCGATGTCTTCATCGGAATCAGAATCGCTGTCGTCGCCGTCTTCATCATCGTCGTCGCTGTCGTCATCGTCCTGTTCTTCGCTAGACAGCTCAGAACCTACGTGAGTCGCGGCCGGGCCGAGTTCGTCGGCGTTGGGGTCGATAAAGGCAGTAATCAAATCGGACAGGCGAGCTTCACCGGTTTCTACGCGATCGTACTGTTCAAGCAGATAGGTGATGGCTTCCGGGTATTCAGCAACGGAGCATTGAACCTGGTTGATACCTTCTTCAATACGCTTGGCGATGTCGATTTCGCCTTCGCGGGTAAGCAGTTCAACGGTACCCATTTCGCGCATGTACATGCGAACCGGGTCGGTAGTGCGCCCAATTTCGGATTCTACGCTGGAAAGCACCTGAGCGGCGGCTTCAGCAGCGTCTTCGTCGGTGTCCGCCGTGTTTTCAGCGAGCATGAGATCGTCGGCATCAGGCGCGATTTCCATAACCTGAATGCCCATGTCGTTGATCATCTGGATGATATCTTCGATCTGATCGGAGTCGATGATATCTTCCGGCAAATGGTCATTGACCTGAGCATAGGTTAGATAGCCCTGCTCCTTGCCAAGGGTAACAAGAAGCTTAAGCTGTGACTGCGGGTTTTGCTCCATAAGACGGTATCCACACTTCAGAGTAGTAAATTTTTATCGGCTAAGCCGGTCATCATAAGCGATTGGGCCATTTTTATCAGCTGCGGCCTAACAGCTTCAATGCAGGATTCGCTTCCTGCTCTATGCGGCACTTAAGCCGTTAATTTCTTACCGATCGCTGAGTCTAGCTCTTTTTCGCCAGCGCGACGTTCAGCGACCAAAGTTCTTTACGCTCTTCGGCAGTTAGCCCGTGGGTTCGGTCCCGGGCGATTAGCGTCTCCAGACGCTGCTCCAAGATGGAATCATACAGTTTAGCCAAAGAATCGAGAAACGTGTCTTCGATCATCTCTTCAACGATCATGTGGTTCCATATGGCCAACATTTCAAGCTGTTGACTGAATTTATTACCGCGATACAGCTCAAGCAGCTGCCCGGTTGTTAGCCCTGGCTGAGACAGACAGGTTTTTATCAGTTCAATAAACAGCGATACGCCCGCAAGCTCAGACTGCTCAAGGCCTTCTGTTGAAGGCACCAGCGTCGCTAGCTGAGGGCGCTGAACCAAAAGCCCAATAAGCAGGCGCATTGTCGTGCGCTTGAGCGGCGGCGCCTGGTTAGGCTGCGCTGTTTCTTGCTGCTTGGGCAGCAGTTTTTCAAGCTGGGCGTCGTCTAGAATGCCCAGCTTCATACCGAGTTCTTGACGCAGGTAAAGGCGAAGCGTTTCGCCGGGCACTTTACCGATAAGCGGCAGCGCCAGTGTACTAAGTTTAGCACGACCGTCGGGGGAGCTGAGATCTACCTGTGGCAGCAGCGTGTCGAAGAGAAATGTCGACAGGGGCTGAGCTCCTTCCATGCGTTGCTCAAACGCCTCTTTACCTTCTTTACGAACCAGCGTATCCGGATCTTCACCGTCCGGTAAAAACATAAAGCGCAGCTGGCGACCGTCGTTCAAATAGGGCAGTGCCGTTTCCAGCGCCCGCCAGGCTGCTTCTCTACCGGCGTTGTCGCCGTCGTAGCAGCAAATTACGCTGTCGGTATAGCGAAACATCAGCTGAATGTGTTCCGCTGTCGTTGACGTTCCCAGAGAGGCCACGGCGTAGTCGATGCCGTACTGAGCCAGTGCAACGACGTCCATATAGCCTTCTACCACGAGCAGCCTGTCAAGCTGAGGGTGGCTAAGCTGGGCTTCATAAAGGCCATACAGCTGGCGACCCTTATGGAAAATTTCTGTTTCTGGCGAGTTCAGGTATTTGGGCGTACCGCTGCCCAAAATGCGCCCGCCGAAGGCAATCACCCGCCCGCGTTTGTCGCGGATGGGGAACATAACGCGTTCGCGAAAGCGGTCATAGGTGCGACCGTTGTCGTTGGTCACCAGCATACCGGCATTGCTCAGCAGCTCTCGGCTTTCCTGAGCGCGACCAAAGCGCTTTAGCACGTTGTCCCAGCCCGATGGCGCAAAGCCGATAGCAAAACGCGAGATAACCTCATCGCTTAAGCCTCGCTGGGCCAGATAGTCGCGCGCGGTCTGGGACTGAGGCGCGCTAAGAGCTTCCTGGTAAAACGTTGCCAGAGGAGCCATCAGCTGATAAAGATTTTGCCGCTGGTGTCGCTCTAGCTGACTGACGCCGCTTCCGGCCTCATAGGGAACTTCAAGGCCGTTCATCGCGGCCAGTTCTTCAACGCTTTCGACAAACTCTAAGCGGTCAAAGTTCATCAAAAAGTCAATGGCGTTGCCGTGGGCTCCACAGCCAAAGCAGTGATAAAACTGCTTCTCACCGTTGACGGTAAAAGAGGGGGTTTTCTCATTATGGAACGGACAGCAGGCGTGATAGTTCTTGCCCTGCTTTTTCAGCTTCACCCGAGCGTCGATTAAATCGACGATGTCGGTCCTGGCCAGCAGGTCATTAATAAACACGCGTGGGATTCGTCCTGCCATTCCGCCTCAATTTGTAAGCCCATAAATGAGAACAAGCCGCGCTTCCTTTTGGAAAGCACGGCATGCTTATATGCAGTCAGCCCGCTAGCTTTCGCTATTGCGTCTGTACCTTCTGCACGGTCAACCGCATTATTAATGCATGTCCGGCAGAAGGCCGGAATGCATTAGTACAGGCGAGTGCGGCGTGCGTTTTCGCGAGCCAGTTTCTTGGCGTGACGCTTTACGGCAGACGCTTTAGCGCGCTTACGCTCTGTGGTTGGCTTCTCGTAGAATTCGCGGCTGCGAACTTCTGCCAGAATGCCTGCTTTTTCACAGGAACGCTTGAAGCGACGCAGCGCAACGTCGAATGGCTCGTTTTCACGTACTTTAATTACCGGCATGTACCTTTCACCTCAATAAGAAATCGGTTTGCTGCTGGCATCATTGCCAGCGATATTCAAAATGGTGCGGAATTCTACTTCGAACCGGGGGCGTTTGTAAACCCCCGGTGCGGATTCTCTCACCGTTTCGGCGCGTCGTTTTACGCGACTTTTATTTTCCTTTGCCCTTTATTGGCGAACTTTTCGGCAGCGCGTCCTGAGCTTTTTCCACCAGTTGGATAAACTCGCCGCGCAGCTCAAAGCGATCGTCATCTTCACCGGATTTAGCCAGCTTCAGCGTATCGTCCAGAGTGAACTGACCAGTCGCTGCACCGTTGTACTGCAGCTGCTGAGCAAATGCGGCGACTGCGGCGGAGAAGCGGAAGTCTTTGCTGCTCTTCGTCAGCGGTGTGCTCATCTGAGAGCTAGGAACCGGGAGTTCGATGCGCATTGGTTCACCTTGGGCTTCAGCGGTCTGGTAGCGCAGGTGTACCATAGCCATTTCCTGAGTCGGACGCAGGTAGGTATTGGCGTTAGGGGTAAAGGTTTCACCTTCCCAACCGCCGTTGCCGCCCGCAGGAACGACTTCATAGAGCGCTGTCAGGGTTTGGCCCGTGACCACGACACCCTGTTCGCCACCTGCCGCTCTGGTTGGCTGATAGCCCAGTAGGCGATAAGCCTTCACGAAGCTAGGGTTAAACTCTACGGTCATCTGAAAGTTTTTGGCAACCGGGGTCTGCGTGGAGCGCAGCTGCTCAGACCAGGTTTTTTCCGCGTCACGCTCGTTGTCAATATAGCCGTAAGCACCGTGGCCGATAGTGGCCAGATCTGCTAATGCAGAAGGCGTAAAGCTGTTAACGGCAAAGCCTAGCGCAGTTAACGAGATATTTGCAGTCTGGGGGCTAGAGAAGAAGCTCTGCGCCTGCTCGGCATTCTTGAGGCCCGCGTTGAACGCGCTGTTGCCCGCCAGAATCACGCGGTTAACGCCGCCTGCGATATAGCGCTCTTTTGCCAGCTGATAGGCCTGAGAAAGGCGGGACTCACTGTCTTTCCCGGCTTTACCGCTTTTAATGTTGCTAATAGCGGACAGCATTTTGTCTTTGCTGCTGCCGGCGGTCGGCGCCAGTACAACGGCGCTGTCGCCCGCGTAGGTCAGAATGGTCAGGCTGTCCTGCGCATTAAGCTGATTAACCAGCTTCGTCAGGCTCAGCTTGATCAGAGAAAGGTCAGTGCTGTCTGGGTTGACCAGCACGACAATGTTTGCCGAGCGGCGTTCAGCGGCCTGTAGGTCGTCAGCCTTGATGGCGACGCGCAGCAGCTTGGTGGCAGGGTTCCACGGCGTGGCTGCGACTTCACTGTTGCCAGAGAAGGGGATACGCCCTTTTGGCTGCGGATAGTTATAAGGGAAGAAGTTCACCCACTCGGTTAACTGAATTGACTGTTTGTCAGGGATCCGGCCGTTAATCAGCGAGCGGCGTGCGTTGAGGTAACTGCCACTGTTTTGCCCGGCGGCGATGCTCAGTGCAGGGCCTGTCGTCGTTATGCCATATTTTGACTCCTGCTCTGCACCGGCGCTGGTTTTGGCTGCGGAAGGCAAATTGGCGTTAGGATCCGTCGAGCTACAGCCGGCAATGACCAGCGTGCTCAATAGGGCCAGAGAGGCGATTTTGCGGTTCACTCTGTAGGCTTTCGTCATTTCAGTCTCGATCAAGTGGTTGTTTTAAATGTAACGGACGCCGAAAAGCGTAGCACAACACCTGTGCAGTGGCATATACACAGCGATGGGGCTTTCTTTACGACAGGAACTCTTCAGCGAGCTTTATTAGTCGCGTAGTTTAACGGAATCTGTAGGCGGATGTCGCTATCAAGTAGCATTTTTACGCAAGGCGGTCGTTAAGTCATCGCTTCCTTATGCTATTATTGCCGCTGTTTTCTAAGGTTCCAGCGGATTAACAAGATATGCGCATTCTAGGTATTGAAACGTCGTGTGATGAAACCGGCGTGGCTATTTATGATGACGAGCGGGGGCTTTTGGCCGATCGGCTCTACAGTCAGGTCAAACTGCATGCCGATTATGGCGGCGTAGTGCCGGAGCTTGCCTCGCGCGATCACGTGCGTAAGACAGTGCCGCTGATTCAGGCGGCGATGGCGCAGGCAGGGCTGACGCCGAAAGATATCGACGGCGTTGCCTATACGGCCGGTCCGGGGCTCATTGGCGCTTTACTGGTGGGGGCAACCATTGGCCGCTCTCTGGCGATGGCGTGGAACGTGCCTGCCGTGGCCGTTCACCATATGGAAGGGCACCTTCTGGCGCCGATGCTGGAGGATAATCCTCCTGCGTTCCCCTTTGTTGCGCTACTGGTTTCCGGTGGTCATACCCAGCTTATCAGCGTTACCGGCATTGGGCAGTATCAGCTGTTGGGCGAGTCGATTGACGATGCGGCGGGTGAGGCGTTTGATAAAACCGCCAAGCTGCTGGGGCTGGACTACCCCGGAGGGCCGATGCTGTCAAAAATGGCGCAGTCAGGCTCTGCAGATCGCTTTACTTTCCCCCGACCGATGACTGACCGACCGGGGCTGGATTTCAGCTTTTCCGGCCTGAAAACCTATGCGGCCAATACGGTTCGCCAGTCTGGGGACGATGAACAAACCAAAGCGGACATCGCCCGAGCGTTTGAAGACGCCGTTGTAGACACGCTGGCAATCAAGTGCCGTCGGGCGCTGGATCAAACCGGCTTTACGCGACTGGTGATGGCGGGAGGCGTCAGCGCCAACCGAACGTTGCGTAAAAAACTGGCGGAAATGATGGCTGCTCGTGGTGGCGAAGTGTTTTACGCGCGCCCCGAGTTTTGTACTGATAACGGCGCGATGATTGCCTATGCGGGAATGGTCAGACTGAAGGCGGGGGAACACGCCGATCTGCCGGTGATTGTTCGCCCCCGCTGGCCGCTGGAAGAGCTGCCTCAGGTCAGCGCAGGCTAGTCGGTCATTATTCCGGCGATTCGTCTTTACCAGGCGCGTCGCCGTTTTTCTTTTTGCGAAACCGATCCCAGATTTTGCTTTCCTGACCGCGCCACAGGCGCTGAATGTTATCATGGTGCCGGATCAGCACTAGGCAGGAGAGCATGGCGACGGGAAAGGTAAACTGGGGCTTAAACCACCAGGCATAAAATGGCGCAATCAGCGCGCTGATTATCGCGCCTAGTGATGAATAGCCGCTTAGCAGCACCGTCAACAGCCAAGTGCCGGTCATCAGGCCGGTGAGATCCCAGCCGATGGGGGCGATAGCGCCGAAAGCGGTTGCGACACCTTTACCGCCGCGAAAGTGAAAGAAAATGGGGTAGATGTGGCCAAGGCAGGCGGCGATAGCGACCATACCCAGTAAGAACGGCGGCAGGTCAAGCTTGTAGGCGATCCAGACGGGGATCATCCCTTTGAGCACGTCAAAAATGAGTACAGCGGCAGCGGCACCCTTGCCGCCAATGCGCAGCACGTTGGTTGCGCCAGGGTTACCGGAGCCGTTTTCTCGGGGATCCGGCAGCCTAGCGATTCGACACACCAGCACGGCACTGGAAATGGAGCCGCACAGATAAGCGATAATGATCATGCCAAGCGCGATAGCACTCATAAACTCGCTCCTCGTTTTACGGTTATCGGGTGGATCTAAGGCCGCTACCTGTGACGGATAATCGCGGGACACGGCCTGACTATATGTGGATAATATGTGTGAATAATACGCATATTCAGTAAAAAGTGGTATGTCTTAATTGAAAAACAGAGAGTCGAGTCATGGATACTGTCTTTATAGAACGCCTTGAAGCGTTTGCAACAATTGGCGTTTATGATTGGGAACAGACTATCACGCAGCGTTTAGTGTTCGATATCGAAATGGGCTGGGACAACCGAAAGCCCGCAGCCAGCGACGACGTTGTGGACTGCCTGAACTATGCTGAGGTCAGCGACGCGATTGTTGAGCTCGTGGAAAAAGGCCGTTTTGCGCTGATTGAACGGGTTGCGGAAGAAGTGGCCACTCTTTTAATGCAGCGCTTTTCCGTTCCTTGGGTTAAAATTCGTCTGGACAAACCGGGCGCCGTTGCACGGGCGAAGAGCGTTGGCGTGGTAATTGAGCGTGGTTTTCGTAATGTCTAACAACACATTGAACTAATTGCACAGCGGCCTGTCTGAGCATATGGATAAAACGTTTACGGGTCTTTCTAGGAAGGCCCCTTTTTTTGTCTTTTTTCTTGTATAAGGTGTTTTTTGATGGGTGGGGTACACGAGCTGGTCGTTGCGTTTATTCTCGGCGTTGTTGAAGGTCTTACCGAGTTTTTACCGGTGTCTTCCACCGGGCATATGATCATTGTTGGCGAGTTTTTAGGCTTTTCCGGCGATACAGCCTCAACGTTTGAAGTGGTTATCCAGCTAGGGTCGATTCTGGCGGTAGTGGTAGTGTTCTGGCGTCGCCTGTTTGGACTTATTGGTATCCACTTTGGTCAAAAAGAGCCGCTTCGCGAAGGAAAAGGCACAGGGCGTTTAACGCTGATCCATATTATTCTCGGCATGCTGCCTGCTGTAATCGCCGGCTTTGCGTTGCACGATACCATCAAAGAGAATCTCTTCGGCGCGAAGACCGTGATGTACGCGCTGATTGCGGGCGGCCTGCTGCTCATTGCCGCTGAACTGCTCAAGCCTAAGCAGCCAAGAGCCGAGGGGCTGGACGATGTAAGCTATCGGCAGGCCTTTATTATTGGCTGTTTCCAGTGTTTGGCTCTGTGGCCCGGATTCTCCCGCTCTGGCGCGACGATTTCTGGCGGTATGCTGCTTGGCGTAAGCCGCTATGCGGCATCAGAGTTTTCGTTCATTCTGGCAGTACCGATGATGCTGGGAGCGACGATACTGGTGATGTACAAGAGCCTGGGGCACTTGGCGTGGAGCGATCTGCCGATGTTCGCCGTGGGCTTTGTCACCGCGTTTCTCGTGGCACTGGTGGCGATTAAAACCTTCCTGAGCGTCATTAAACGCTTCTCTTTTATTCCGTTTGCTATTTACCGCTTCTTTGTGGCGGGCGTGATTTATCTGGTATTTTTCTGATTCGATAAGCCCGTGAACAGCAGGTGCTAAAAACACAAACGCCCGGTGAAAGCCGGGCGTTTGTGTTTATGCTTGTTGGGCCAATTTGGGCTGTCTACGGCTGTGCCTGCTGGCTTTTCCACGCGTTGAGGGCGACGAGCTGCCGCTTCTTGAGCTCTTCTTTAATCGCACTACCGGTAAACCCAGCGCTGACGATCTCTTTTACGCTGACTCTGCTGGCAACGCGGTAGGCTTCCCGAACGTACTCGGCCTGTGGATAAAGCCTTTCCTGCCACCCGGCTCGACCGCGATAGTCGGCTTCGCTCACAGTCAGAAGCTGCTCCAGACGCTGCGGCTTGCGCCAGACGTCAACAGCGTCAAACATCCCAAGGAGGCTTTCTGCACGAAGCTCGTAAGCGGTGTGGATCCTGTCGTGAAACTCTGACACCAGTCGGGCAAGTTCGCGTGTGGCATTAGGGATGCGGTAGCGCTGGCAGACGTCTTCCACCAGTTGAATGCCTGCCAGACCGTGACCGCGATGGTGAGGCCAAAGCTCAGGAGGAGTGAGTCCTTTACCCACATCGTGAAACAGCGCAGAAAAGCGCACATCGACGTCATCGCTCAGACGAGCAGCCATTTCCAGCACCATCAGAACGTGCACGCCAGTATCGATTTCCGGGTGCCATTTTTCCGGTGCGGGGACGCCAAACAGCGCGTCCAGCTCGGGGAACAGAACGGCCAGCGCGCCGCAGTCGCGCAGCGCCTGAAAGAAAATCTGAGGCGCGTCGGTATTGAGCGCTTTCTCCGTCTCTTTCCAAACGCGCTCTGGCGTCAGGTAGGAGATTTCTCCGTCCTTGACGATGTTTGTCATCAGCCGCTGAGTTTCTGGCGCAATGGTAAAGCCCAGCGGCGCAAAGCGGGCGGCGAATCGGGCGACGCGCAGCACGCGCACGGGATCTTCTCTAAACGCCGGGGAGACGTGGCGCAGCACTTTTTGTTGCAGATCGCGCTCACCAAAGTAGGGGTCGATAATGCCGCCTTCGGCATCCTGTGCGATGGCGTTAATGGTCAGGTCACGCCTTAGCAGATCCTGCTCCAGCGTCACGTCCGGCGCGCTGTAGCAGGTAAATCCAGTATAGCCGGAGCCGGTCTTGCGCTCTGTCCGCGCTAGGGCATGCTCATCGCGAGTTTTGGGATGGAGAAAAACCGGAAAGTCTTTCCCTACCTGCTGGTATCCAAGAGAGAGCATCTGCTCAGGCGTAGCGCCGACGACCACCCAGTCGCGTTCGTGAACGGGCAGCCCCAGCAGAGAATCGCGGACAGCACCGCCAACGAGATAGGTTTTCACATCGCCTCCGCGCAAAAAGCGTATCCAGACGTTTTGAATAAAAACGCCGACCAAAGGGCGTCGGCGTTGCTACGGTTTTTTAACAGCGGGCGATCAGTTCATCCAGCGGTCTTTTTTACGGCGCGGGATCAGGTGCGGCAGAACCAGGCCTAACAGCAGGCCAATGCCAGCAACGCCGCCGCCGTACATAAACCACTGCTGAATAATGGTGCGCTGTTTGTCATCCAGCTGTAGGCCAATGTCGCTGACTCTCTTTTGGGCGGCGACCAGCTCTTCCTTCAGCTTCTGATTTTCCTGCTTTAATTCATTGATAATGCCATCGCTGCTGGACACCTTCTGCTGCATTTCAGAGGTGCGCTGGTTCCAGCTATTATCGATATTGGCCAGCCTGTCAGTCAGATCTTTAACCTGCTGCTCCAGCGCGGGCACTTTCTCACTCAGGCTGGGCTCAGTGCTTAGCTGAGCCTGAGGGATCCATGCGGTGCGGCCCTTGGAATCTGTAATTTGCGCATACTTGCCGTCGCTGCTGGTGCTAAGAAGCTGAACCTTTTCACCGGCGTTAATAGCTCCGGTAATGCGGTGGCTATCCGACGGACCGCCGCGCAGATAGGTGATAAGATTATCTGAGATATAGCGGACTTCTGCCGCGCTAGCGCTGAAAGCAGCGATGCTGAATGAGATCAGCAGAAGAGTCGAGAATCGGTTGAATTTAAGCATCGGCGGTATTTTTTTATCTTCCGTAGCGAAATAACATGTCTATGGATAGTAGAGATTTCAGATGCAGGGTGCAATGTAAAAACCCGGCTAAATGGGAATAATTGCCTTTCCTTAACGGTTATTTTCCTGAAAAACGGTAGAAATTGTTACACTGCTCGCCATTATGTAAATGCAAGTGCGTCATGACGGTGATAGGAACAGGTCTATGAGTATTGAAGTTGAACTGAAGTTTATCGTTGAGCCAGAGGCCACTGCGGCGCTGAAGGCGCAGATCCTTGACTGGCCTGTGCTGGAACACGGCACGCTGCACCTGTCTAATGCTTATTACGACACGGCGGACGGCATTTTACGTCGTCACCGGATCGGGCTGCGCGTTCGAGGGCACAATGGGCGTTACGAAATGACGCTGAAGTCCGGTGGCAAAACGGTGGGGGGCGTATCGCACCGCGCTGAGCATAACGTACCGCTGGAAAGCGACGGTTTGAACATTGGCCTGCTGCCGCAGGAGGCGTGGCCAGAGGGGATTGACGTTTCCCTGCTTGATGGAAAGCTTGCCCCTCTCTTTACCACCGACTTTACCCGTGAGGCCTGGTTAGTGAATGAAGGAGAGAGCCGAATTGAAGTCGCGCTGGATCAGGGCGAAATTAAGGCCGACGGGCGTAGCGAACCGATTAGCGAACTGGAAATGGAGCTGAAAGAGGGGCGTCTGGAAGACGTTCTGGCGCTGGCGAAGCGGCTGTCTTCTACATCGGGCATTCGCTTGGGGAGTCAGAGTAAGGCAGCGCGAGGCTATCGGCTTTTGACCGAAAGCGTAGAGCCAGCGACGCTGCCGTTTACGCCGCTAATGCTTCCCGCTCGCGCGAGCGTAGAACAGGGCTTCAGCGCAGCGCTGGAGTGGTCGCTGGCTCGCTGGCAGCGCGGAGAGGCCGACTGGTTTGCAGGCCACGCTGGCGCTCAACAAGAGGTTAGACGTGCGCTGGTGGCTATCAGACAGGCGATAGCGCTGCTGGGAAGCATTATTCCCCGCAAGGCGTCGAGCGCGCTGCGGGAACAGCTGCTAGCGCTGGAAGCGAAGCTGGCGACTCGCCATGCAGCGAGGGATATTTGCTATGGCGAAGGCTATCTGGCTCTCAAGCTGGCGGTCATGGATTGGACAAACGGCCAGCGCTGGCGCGGTTTTATTGACGAGCGGGATGAGAAAAAGCTCAGTGGCTCGTTTAAGCGCTTTGCGGACGTCGCTCTGTCGCGCTGCCGAGCCGAGCTTAAAGAAGCCTTTCATTCTACGCTGTCGTCGGATGAATATCGCGACCAGAAGCCCCGTCTTGAACGACTGATCATCGCCTTTTGGCTGCTGTCAGGCGCTTATTCAGAAGCAGCGGAAGCCTATATCGATACCTGGCAGCAGCTTTATGATGGTCAGTGCGATCGCGACACCCAGCGACAGAAAGCGCTGACTCAGCCCGCATTTTGGCTAAACGGCGATCGGCCCGCCTGATCTTTTTTCAGTAAGGATATTTCATGCTACCGCTTTCTCCATTGCTTGAAACCCAGCGCCTTAAGCGACAGAGCGATCTTGCCGCTCAGGAACCTTCCGCCGTGAACCTCTCTTTGGAGGACGGTGTTGCGCTGGCCTTGAGTGATTTCGTCAGTGAAAGTCTGGCGCTTCAGCCTGACTGGCTGAAGGAGCTGCATCAGGTTCCTCCGCAGGGGGATGATGCCCAGCGCTATCGCGAGTGGCTGGAGGAAGCCATGGCCGATGCGGTGGATGAGGTTTCACTGATGAGAGCGCTGCGCCTGTTTCGCCGTCGAATGCTGACGCGCATTTCTTGGGCGCAGAGCCTGTCTCTGTGCACCACACAGCAGACGCTGGCGCAGCTCAGCGAACTGGCGGAGGTGCTCATTGTCAGTGCGCGCGACTGGCTGTACGAGCAGTGCTGTCGAGAGTGGGGGACACCGGTTAACAGTGAGGGCGAGGCGCAGCCGCTGTTGATTTTAGGCATGGGGAAACTGGGTGGCGGCGAGCTGAATTTTTCGTCTGATATTGATTTGATTTTTGCCTATCCCGAAAACGGCGAAACCCAAGGGGGGCGACGCCAGCTCGACAACGCACAGTTCTTTACTCGCCTTGGGCAGCGCCTGATTAAAGCGCTGGATCAGGTCACGATGGAAGGCTTTGTCTACCGCGTTGACATGCGCCTGCGACCGTTTGGCGACGGCGGGCCGCTGGTGTTTAGCTTTAGCGCGCTGGAAGACTACTATCAGGAACAGGGGCGCGACTGGGAGCGCTACGCGATGGTGAAAGCCCGCGTGATGGGGGATGCCGGAGAACCTTACGCCGAAGAGCTGAAGCGCATGCTGAGGCCGTTTGTGTTTCGCCGCTATATCGACTTTAGCGTTATTCAGTCGCTGCGCGGCATGAAAGGCATGATTTCCCGAGAGGTTCGCCGCCGCGGGCTGGCGGATAACATCAAGCTTGGCGCTGGGGGTATTCGCGAGATTGAGTTTATCGCTCAGGTTTTCCAGCTGATTCGCGGAGGTCGAGAGCCGCAGCTACAGGGGAACGCGCTGCTGCCGACTCTGTTGGCGATTGCTGAATTGGAGCTGCTGACAAAGGAGCAGGCTGACGCGCTGCGGGAAAGCTACCTTTACCTGAGGCGACTGGAAAATCTGCTACAGGCCATTGACGATCAGCAGACTCAAACGCTGCCGACAGATGCGCTAAACCGCGAACGTTTGGCCTACGGTATGGGTTGCGTAGATTGGTCTGCGATGATGGCTGAGCTAGAGATCCATACTCAGGCGGTTCGAGAAATCTTCAGCTCGCTGATTGGCGAAGATGCGCAAGAGGGGGAAGAGGATCGGGGCTGTCAGGGATACGCCACATTGTGGCAAGACGAGTTAAGCGAAGAAGAGCTGACGGCGCTGATGCCAAAGCTGGACGAGGGGGTGCGTCGGGCGGTAGGCGAGCACCTTGACGCCTTTCGGCACGATCTGGACAAGCGCGCTGTCGGGCAGCGCGGGCGCGATGTTCTCGATCGCCTGATGCCAAGGCTACTGGCAGACGTTTGCCAGCGGAATGATGCCGACAGTCTGCTGCCGCGCTTGACCCACCTGATTGCCTGTATCGTGACGCGCACGACCTATTTAGAACTGCTGGTGGAATATCCGTCAGCGATGACCCACCTGATTCGCCTGTGCGCCGCGTCACCGATGGTGGCACAGCAGCTGGCGGACTACCCGATCCTGCTCGATGAGCTGCTGGACGTAAACTCCCTTTATCAGGCTATTCCGCTCAGCGCCTACCGCGACGAGCTGCGCCAGTTTTTGCTGCGGGTGCCGGAAGAGGACGAAGAGCAGCGGCTGGAAGCGCTGCGTCAGTTTAAGCAGACCCATATTTTACGCACCGCTGCCGCAGATATCTCAGGCGCGCTGCCGGTGATGAAGGTCAGCGATCACCTTACCTACTTAGCTGAGGCCATTATTGCCGCTGTAGTGAGGCAGGCATGGTTCCAGATGACCGCTCGCTATGGTCAGCCGACTCATCTGCACGACAGGGACGGACTGGGCTTCGCGGTGATTGGCTACGGCAAACTGGGAGGCATTGAACTGGGCTATGGTTCGGATCTGGACTTGGTATTTCTGAACGACTGCCCGGATAATATCTCCACAGACGGCCCGCGCAGCATCGACGGTAGGCAGTTTTACCTGAGGCTGGCGCAGCGCATTATGCACCTGTTTAGCGCCCGCATGGCGTCCGGCATTCTGTATGAAGTCGACGCTCGGCTGCGACCGTCCGGCGAGTCAGGTCTGTTGGTCACGACGCTAGCGGCCTTTGATGAGTATCAGCGCAAAGAGGCCTGGACTTGGGAACATCAGGCGCTGGTGCGCAGTCGGCTGGTATACGGCGATGCGCCGCTACAGGCCGCGTTCGATCGCGTTCGCCATGACACGCTGTGCCTTGAACGTGATGAAGAAACACTCAAGCGGGAAGTGCGCGAGATGCGCGAGAAAATGCGCGGTCACTTGGGCGGCAAGTCCGATACGCTGTTTGACCTGAAGGCAGATGAAGGCGGCATTACCGACATTGAGTTTATCGCCCAGTATCTGGTGCTGCGCTATGCTCACGACAAGCCGCAGCTGACCCGCTGGCCGGACAACGTCAGGATTTTTGAACTGATGGCTAACCACCAGATTATGGATGAAGAAGAAGCCATGGCGCTGACCCGTGCCTACGTCTCCATGCGTGATGAAATCCACCGGATGGCGCTGCAGGAAAAGGCCGGGAAAGTGACGATGGACGCTTTTCTCCCTGAGCGGGAACAGGTGAGAATAAGCTGGCAGAAGTGGCTTGGGGAATAAAATAAATAATCTCGGCGTGGCGCCAGCATGAAACACCTATAAGGGAATATGATGAACAAGATCTATCTATTGGGTATTGCTTTACTCAGCCTGCTTGCCGGATGCACAGCTGATCGCCTCGTTGGCGACTGGGCTATTTATGAGCCGGGAAAGCCGGAAGGCGCCGTTGCTATACGCGTCGCTCCTTATCAGTGCGAACGTGAGAACGTGAAGGAATGTGAAGACGATAAGGAACGCGATGTAATGCCTGGATGGCGGCTCACTGAAATTGGTAAGAAAGGCAGAGAGTCAGCACTCATTTATCCCTATGATATTACCGGTAAAGAAGCCAGCAAATTGAATCCGGGCTGGCAGTGCAATAACGACTGGATAATGTGTATTGGAGAACCCAATACACAGCCCTTTGTATCAACAGACTATATTAGCCAAAGCGGTTTTGTGCTTGTTGGCCCCGATGTTGGCATTTTGGAAGTCACGCCTTGTCGTTCCGTCGATTGTCGACAAGAGCTTGACGCGCTTAAATCAAATAATAATAAGTGAATGAGAAGACCCTTTTCATCAAAGTTGGAGAGGGTGCTTTTTGATAAAGTTGCGCAACTATATATAACTAAATATAACCATTTCCACTTATCTTGGCGTTCGGCTTAAAAGGATTTATTTTCATGACGATTTTATTCAACGTTTATTCCACACTGCGCACGCCGCCAGCGCCAGCGTTTTCTCATCAGCTTGTTCATCGCCGCGATCGTACAGATCCTGAGCTTCAGCCGCATTTAAACGGGTTTATGGGCTATGTGCATGAGAAAAGCGGTGGCGAGATGACGGCGCATTTATATCACTTACTGCAACATATCAGTCGCGTGCAGACCCAGTTTAGTTTAGAGATTGAGGAAGACAGCCTAGACGCATTTTTTGACTGGATGAAGCAGGTGAACGGCATCTGCTTTTGTACGAATGGCGCGGTTATTTCTCCCGAAGGGGAGCTGTTAGCGACACCAGGGGATGAAGAGATAACGGGCTCAGTGCCTTATCCTGCGGACGCTTTGGCGCGAAAAGCAAGTCATGATGCCTATTGTCGAACGCTGGGCGTTCACGTTGCCAATTCTTTACCGCCGGTGCTGGGTGAAGGTGAAGCGGTGTTACGCTCGCCTAAAGAGGTGGCTGAGCGCTGTGTAGCGCTGCTGTGCGTAGCGGCGCGGGCGTTGGCTCTTTCTCAAGGGGAGCGCGATAATATTGAACAGATTTATGCACGCCTGCCGCAGGCGGTATCTCTGTTAAGTGCGGAAGAGGCGCGCTTTATGTCTGATTCACCGCCAGATAAGCAAGACATCATTAACGCAGTGTGGCGCTATGAGGCGCTGGCAGGACTGCTGTGGAGTTTAGGCAAAACGGAGCACCTCGCCTTGCCTACTGATATTTGTGATGTTGATGAGGTCACCAATCTTATTCTAGCCGGAGATACGCAAAGCTTTATCGACTCAGCGCGACTTCGCCCGGCGGCTGAGATTTTAGACGCATTGGATTTATGTTATCGCCTGCACTGGGTGGTTCGTGAAGCTGGGCAGCGCGGAGAGGAAGTGCCCGCAAACCTGTCAGCTAGCGTAGTAAGCGAACGTCACTATGCCCTGAACTGGCTGGTATGCTTTGAGGATGCGCAGTGGGATGAAGTCGATACGCCCACTTGAGCAGTAGCGAAAAGCGGTTTAAAAATAATCATACGAAAATAAGCTTAATCAAATGACCAAAACGCAAAAAAATATCCTGATAGGCTCAGCGCTGGGGCTGTTTCTGCTTGTGGGTTCCGGCATGGCCTACATTTGGTATAACGTATATCAGAACTGGGATTCGCTGGGTGAGCGAGCTAGCATTCAAGAAGATCGCAGCGGGCTTTATGTGACCAACGGGCTGGGTAGCGATCAGATACAAGAAATTCTAGTCCTTGAAATCGGCGGTAATGAGTACAGCCTTAGCGTTGATGCTGATGCAACGGAGCGATCGGTCGAACTGCCGCCGGTAACGAGCATCGTGCCTTATCGAATCTACGGTGAGGCGATGATGGAGGGGGATACCTCACTTACTGTGTCGGGTGACGGTGTGCTACTGCCCAATGACTTCCTGAAAAAAGAGATGGCCAAGGCTAAAACGATGGAAGCCTTCTTTCCCACTTGGGAAGAGGCGGTAAGACAGCTCAACCCTTATCACGCGGGGCTGGTCGTTGAGGAAACAGACGCCCGTTTTTCACCGGAAGAGATTGCCAAAGCGCAGGAGCGCCTAGACGTAAAGCTGCCGTCGTACTACCTTGAGCTGGCCTATGAGGGTCGGGCATGGCAGGTGACGATCGAAGGTGAAGAAAGCGGAAAAGCGTTCAGGCTGCTGGCGCCGTCAGAATTGATGAGTGCCGCCGAATGGGTAGAGAAGAACGTCGGCAACATTGACTGGAAAGAGTCGCGAGCAGACATTTATCGTCAGTTGCAAAAGGACGTCGTGTTTGCCGTTAGCGGTACAGAACCGTGGGTCATTCGTTATGGTGATAAGCCCTGCGAGGACGGAAAACGGGCAATGTATACAGGGCGTATCAACTATGAGGATTTTTTGGTTGAGGACAGCGATCCGTTTACTGACTATACCTACCCCGGCGGGTACTGCGATAAGGCTGGGGACTTGACGTACTGGCAGGGGCTGATGGCCAGTGCTCTACGAGATGCGCTGCCCAAAGAAGGATTTACCTTTGTGACTGAGGATACGGAGCTGGAAGTGAATCGCGCAAATGAGTCACCAGAGGGTGAACTGAAAGGGTACCTGCGGGGAGAGTGGTACTAAACGGTAGTCTCTCTGCGGTTCAGGCCTCAAGGAAGACATTTAATCCATTATTATTCATGGGGTTAATCTCATTCTATGACGCGGATCACCGCGTCATTTTGATATAGGGATACAATGTCAGATTCTGTTAATGATGGGTTACGTCGCTTTCCTTGATATTTGTAACTAATCAAGTGCTATAAGCGGTGGAGCCGTCCATGCGTTGAGGTTGCGATGCTTGATCAAGAAACGATCCGTTCATTTATTAACGTGGCGGAGTCTGCCAGTTTTTCTAAAGCCGCTGAGGTGATGCATAAGACACCTGCGGCCATCGGCTATCGCATCAAAATGCTGGAAGAGCGGATCGGCACACCGCTATTTAACCGCACAACGCGCTCGGTATCGTTGACTTCGGCGGGAGAGTATCTGCTGGCCCAGTGCTACCGTTGGAATACCTGGCTGGAAGTGATGCCGGGGGAGCTGCGCCAGATTAACGACGGGGTCGAACCTCAGGTCAATATCGTCGTCAACAACCTGCTGTACAACCCTGCCGCTGCCGCAGAGCTGCTGAACTACCTTAACCAGCGCTTTCCGTTTACCCAGTTTCAGATTTCTCGTCAGGTTTACATGGGGGTTTGGGACACGCTGCTCAACGGCGGCTACCAGATTGCTATTGGCGCAACGGGCTGGGAGTCTTTAGATAACTCTATTAATATTTTACAGCTCGGAGCGGTGCGCTGGGTGTTTGTTATTGCGCCTCAGCACCCGTTAGCAAGCACGACAGGTACGTTGACGGAAGATCAACTGCGCGCCTATCCCGCCATTAATATTGAAGACACTTCCCGAAACCTTCCCAAGCGGGTTGCCTGGCTGTTGCCGGGGCAGCGGGATATCAAAGTGCCTAATCTCCACACCAAACTGGCCTGTCACCTGCGGGGGCTAGGTGTTGGATTTTTACCCAAGACGCTGTGCCAGCCCTATCTGGACGACGGCACGCTTATTCAGCGCGAAGTGTCCCATAACCGACAGCCTTCTCCGCTGTGTCTGGCGTGGAAGAACGCCACCATGGGGAAAGCCACACAGCAGATTGTCAGGCTGTTTGAAGAGCGAGATCCGATAATTCAAGACTTTCTGGCTAGAATCGATAATCCCATTGAGGTCGGTTAAACACGCTCCAGCCTCTCAACGGCCATTGCTCCCAGCCAAACGCCCAGCAGCGTATCAGCACCGGACGTGTGCCCGTGGGACAGCAGCCTGACTACCGCTGTCTTATCTCTGCGATGATGACGTAGCGATAGCGCGGCGCGACTAAGAGGCGTTGAAAAACGCCCTTCGCAGGCGTGATGCAAATAGGCACTGCTGACGTGAGTGGTTAACTCTTGTAATGGTGTGGCTGAGATAAAGAACGGTGATTGGCGCAGCCTCTTTGCCGTTGGCGTGTAGCCATACGCTGCAGCCAGCATGCCTACCAACATATCGTCACTGCTTGGCGTCAACCCTGGCCCCATACCGATATGGGCGGTCCAGTCCGTTTTCTGACCGATCAATGACAGAGTGAATCGATCTACTATAAGGCCGAGTTTATCGCAAAGGGGAGTGGTCGCAAGATGGTGAAGCGAGCCGTAAAGTCCCGTTTCCCTCATTTGATGGCACAGCGTCTGCCGTAGGCTCTCAGCTCTTAGAGGGTGACTTCCGCTCCACATATTCAGACTGACTCTGCGCCCGGCGCGCCTCAGGCATAAGCCGCCTATTCGTAGCTCGCCCTTGCTCAGACAGACTCGAGACTGGGGTGTAATGCGGTGGCTGACGGCGTGAAACACCTCTTCCTGAAGCAGCCATCCGGCAGGGCTAAGGCCGTGAGGATGTTCATGAAGCGTGAGTAGCTCTCCTTTTTCGGTCAGCAGGTTTATTGCCTTGCTGTAAATGCCAATACAGGTGGCGGTTCCTGAGGTATGAGGCGCGTTGGAGCTATAGGCCAGCGTGGAGAGGGAAAGTGCGGTCATTGTTATATCACCTTGAGGAACGACCCGTGAGTTTGTCGCTGGAGTAGATTCGAAGGACATCATGTTTTCGAACCTACTCCAAGACAGGGTTAACAGCCTATTAGGCCTGCTTTTCCCCTTCTTTAACAAACAGCATGGCGATAATGCCGACGACGGTCACTACCGCAGCAAAGTAGAAGCCGGCGTTCAGGCTACCTGTGCTGTCGGCGATAAAGCCGGTGATGACTGGGGCGAAGATCGATGCCGCCATGCCGAAGAAGTTATATAGGCCAAAGGCGGTACTCAGTGCCGATCTCGGTGCGTTGTCGGCAACGAGGGCGACCAGTACAGGGTTAAGGCTGATTTTGCCGATAAAGCCGTACAGGATAAGCACCGCGATCAGCACAGCTTCAGAGCTGGAATAGACGATACCGAAGATAGCCAGCAGAGACAGCGGCATCATAAACAGCACGACCGGTTTTCTGCGGCCCAGCTTGTCGGACACATAGCTACACAGCAACGTACCGATAATGGAAATCCACGGTACGATAGAGGCGATATTGGAGGCGTGAACGATGTCCATGCCGCGCTCTTTTTGTAGGTAGTAGGGCAGCCAGGTGATGATGACGAAGAAGCCGTAAATCGAACAGAAAATGGTGATATAGGCCATGATCAGGTTGCGATTCTTGAACAGATCCATAAAGCGGAAGTCGCTTTTGGCTGTGGTAGCCGCCTTGGGATCTTTTGGATTTGCGTTCTCACGAATGAAGAACAGCATCAGCAGGGCAACGATAAAAATGGGAATGGAAATGGCTAAGAATGGCATTTTCCACGAGGTGTGGAAGCTGTCCACCATGGTACTGGACAGATAGTAGCCAAGCGCAATACCGAACGACATGCCGCTGCCGATCACCGCACTGCCCAGAGTGATCCACTTTTTGGGAATGGCTTCGGAAGACAGAGCGTACTGCGGGCCATAGTAGGCGCCTTGAGCCGCGCCGGTCATCATCCACAAAATGATGAAAATCATAAAGCTCGGAGAGATGCTGACGGAAGCAATAAACGCCGCAAACAGCATAAAGCCGGGAACCATGATTTTTTTGCGGCCAACTTTATCACCGTAAATACCCGCAGGGATTTGAAGCGCCGTATAGGTCAAGAAAAATAGGCTGCTTATCAGTCCTAGGTTGCCTTTTGATAACCCAAATTCAGCCTGAATGTGGGGCATAATTGGGTTTAATACAGAACGACCCGCATAAATGGCAATCCAGCCAAGAAAGAATATGATGACGAGTCTAACCCAGTAGGGAAATAGCTCTTTTTTACTTCGTTATCCATAATGAATCCTCAACAATTTTTAACTAACCACACTATTTTTTAATTTTTTCGAAAGGCAAATCCGATCTTTCATTTTTTATTGGCGTTTGTATCCCCCACACTAAAGGATATTTAGTCATTTCGATAGCGTTTAATGACTCTGCTATATATTCCTTAGCGGCCAATAAACAGTGTTTACGCTATTCTTTCTATGCGGAGCCTGTATTTTCCATTGATGAAACTAAGTCATTTGGAATAGTTCTATTTCTGGAAAGGCTATCGCACACTTTTCTATTTTCGAGCAACGGCTTCATCAGCGCTGTGTACTAGGACGCAAACGGATCTTTGCAGTCGTAAGAATGTTCATACAGCGAATCAGAAATCAGGTACTGATATATTTCGTCAACAATATCGATACCGTGGAGGTTGCTTTCCCGCTCGGCTATGTCGCAGTTTTGGCCCGGATAAAGCACTTTTTCAGTGCCGGGGGCGGGCGCTATGGCGTTTAGCTCTACCATCATTTGACTGACGCTGCTGCAAAACAGGTCGCGAGAGGTAAAGAACGCCGGATTGATGACGATGTGTAGCTGCCCCAGCTCTCGCCCTTGAGAAAGATCGTGGTACATCGAACTCACGTGTTTGCCAAAGGGAAGGCCAAGCAGCATGCCGGAGAGCACGTCAATCATCATCATCAGGCCATAGCCTTTGGGGCCTGCCGCGGGCAGCAGTCCTTTAACCAACATAGGGTCGGTGGTGGCAACACCCCGATCGTCTACAGCCCAGGTGTCGGGGATTGCGACGCCGCGGGAGCGTGCATCGAGGATTTTTCCCCAGGCCTGAACGGTGGTGGCCATGTCAAATGTGATAACGTCGTCGCCGTTTCCCGGCGCGGCGAAGGCTATGGGGTTGGTGCCAAAGTAAACGTCAGCGCCGCCGAAGGGAACCACCATCGGATCGGACTGACAGACTGAAATGCCGATAAGCCCTGCTTTAGCCGCCTGCTGAACGTAGTAGGACAGCGAGCCGCTGTGGCCAATCCGGCGGGCACCGACAATGGCGACGCCTTGTTCGCTCGCGATATCAATAGCGTGTTCCATCGCGAGCTTTGCCGCGACGTGACCAGCGCCGTTGTCGCCGTCAAAAATGCCGCTGCACGGACCGGTTGTTTCAAACGTAAAGCGAGGGTCGCGGTTGGTGCCGCCTTTGCTGATGCGTTCTGCATAGTACTCTACGCGCACCGCGCCGTGAGAATGAATGCCTCGGGCGTCAGCGTGAACGAGAACGTCAGCAACGATATCAGCGTGTTCGAGCGAAAGACCAGCGGCGGCAATCTTGTTTTTTATGAGCTGATGAAGCCTTTCTCGAGTCATTTTCATTTAGGTGTCATCCTTTCGCAGGGTAAATAACGCTGTGCCGATAATTGCGATAATTAAAGTGAAATAATGTGATCGACATTGGTGTTACGGAATTCGAAAAAAAATTCATTAAATGAATGTTTGATTATCAAAATAACTTAATAAATAGGGTTATTCATGACTAATTAAATAATTGCCTGCTGATTTGATACATTTTTTTTATAATAATAGAAATGTGACCTCTCTCACTTTGATGGACATCTTTTTTATATAGCTTTTTAGCCAGCCTATTGAGCTATTGCTGGTTTAAATTTTCTAATGCGTCATTGGTTTTCATTTTTTAGGTATTTTCATTATGCTTATAAAGCACGGGTAATGAGAGAACATTAATTAAAAGTAAAAGCCATATCCTATTTTGTCTATCTGGGTAACGTATTAAGAAAATATTGGGTTCATTTTTTTGTTTACGTTAAAGGGCCTATCTATGATCCATGCTTTCATAAAAAAGGGCAGCTTTCAGGATTCCGTCAGCCTGATGCTGATTTCCCGGAAGTTGAGCGAGCTTCCTCGCGTTGACGAGGTTTCCATCATGATGGGAACGCCGGCCAACAAGTCGCTGTTAACCAATACCGGGTTCTGGCACGAGATGTTCAACGAAGCGACGCCAAACGATATCTGCGTCGCCATTAAGGCGGAAGGCGCTGACGGCTCGCTGACAGAGTATGTCGGCGAGCAGTTGGACGAAGCGCTGGCGGCTATTGCCAAGGGGCAACAGGGTGGGAAATCTCTGTTAAAAGCGCGCCGCTGGCAAAGCGCTGAGCAGAAGCTACCGGATGCTAATCTGCTGCTGATCTCCATCGCCGGTGAGTATGCTGCCGAGCTGGCGGATACCGCACTGGACAGCGGGAAAAGCGTGATGATCTTCTCTGACAACGTCTCTGTCGAGCAAGAAGTGGCGCTAAAAACCAAGGCGCGGGATAAGGGGCTTATTGTCATGGGCCCTGACTGCGGTACGGCGATGATAGCCAACGCGCCGCTGGCTTTTGCCAACGTTCTGCCGGAAGGGCGGATTGGCATTATCGGCGCCTCCGGTACCGGTATTCAGGAGCTGGCGTCACAGATTGCGCTGGCGGGGCAGGGCATTAGCCACGCTATCGGCCTAGGCGGTAGAGACCTCTCCGCTGACGTGGGCGGGATCAGCGCGCTGACCGCGCTGGACATGCTGGCGCGAGACGAGAAAAGCAAGGTGCTGCTGTTTGTGTCTAAGCCGCCTGCTGAAGAGGTGCGCCAGCGTGTGTTCAGCGCAATGAAGCAAATTAATAAGCCCATCGTTACCCTATTTTTAGGCGTCAAGCATAGCCAAGCGAGGGACGGAAACGTCTATCTGGCGAGCTCGCTGGATGAAGCTGCGCGTCTGGCAGCGGCTCTGGCACGAGTCCAAGAGTGTGCAGAAAGCCTGCCGACTGTCACCGGTAAGAAGATTGCCGGGCTTTACACCGGGGGCACGCTGGCAGTTGAGGTCGCTATGATGCTGGCCGAGCGCCTCGGCGCTGAGATCGACAGTAAACACGAGCGCGGCACCATGCTCAATGCCGATGGTCACAGCATCATCGACCTAGGGGACGACTTCTATACCCAAGGTAAGCCGCATCCGATGATCGACCCTTCAACCCGCAATCAGGAAATCGTCAACCTGTCGAATCGCCCTGACGTCGGCGTTCTTCTGCTGGACGTGGTGATTGGTTACGGTGCGCAGGCAGAGCCTACCGGCTCTCTGATAGAGGCCGTCAACAAGGCGCGCGACCGCCGGGGCGAGGCTAATCCTCTTGCCGTTATCGCGACAGTCACCGGTACCGAACAGGATCCTCAGGTGAGGTCCGTACAGATCGACGCGCTGCGGGCTGCGGGCATTGCCGTAGTCGATACGCTGCCGGAAGCCGTCATGCTGAGTCACGGGCTTATTGAGGCGCGTCAGACGGTCTCTCTCGGAGAACCCGCTTCGCTGCTCAACTCCGTGGCGGTGATTAACGCTGGGTTGCGCAGCTTTGCTGAAGATCTTCAGTCAGCGGGCGTACCCGTTGTGCACTACCAGTGGGCCCCTATCGCAGGCGGCAACCGGAAGCTGGCTAACCTATTAAAACAAATGCAATAAGAGGTCCTTATGTACGCATCTATTCAAGAAGCTAACGCAGCGGTCATCGAGCGCATTAAAGAAGCTCGCCCACACTGGCTAGACGTCAAACCGGCAAAGCAGGTTATTCCCGTGCTTCAAGAGGGGCGCAGGCTTCTCCACGCCGGGCCTCCGGTAACGTGGCAGGCGATGAGCGGCCCAGTACGCGGCGCCTGCATTAGCGCCTGCCTGTTTGAAGGCTGGGCGAAGACTAAAGAAGAGGCGCTGAGCCTGCTGGACGGCGGCGGCGTAGAGTTTTTCCCATGTCACAGCGTGGATGCTGTTGGGCCAATGGGAGGCATTACCTCAGCAAATATGCCGATGCTGGTGATTGAAAACAAGGTGCACGGCAACCGTGCCTACTGCAACCTGAACGAAGGTATCGGCAAGGTCATGCGCTTTGGCGCCTATAACGAGGAAGTGCAGGCGCGTCTGCGCTGGATGCGTGACACTCTGGCGCCGACCCTGAGCGAAGCGCTACAGGCGATTGAAGGCGGCATCGATCTTACCGCAGTGATGGCACAGGCTATCACCATGGGTGATGAGTTCCACCAGCGAAACATTGCCGCTTCAGCCCTGCTGATGCGCGTGCTGGCACCGAAAATTACTCTGCTCAAACGTGAGAAAGATCAGCTGGCAGAAGTGATGCAGTTCCTAAGCGTCACGGATCAGTTCTTCCTCAACCTTGCAATGGCCTACTGCAAAGCCGCCATGGATGCTGGTGCGCAGATCGAAGCGGGCAGCATTGTGACGGTGATGACTCGTAACGGTGAAAACTTCGGTATCCGAGTGAGCGGCATGGGCGATCGCTGGTTTACCGCTCCGGTGAACACACCGGAAGGGCTGTTCTTTACCGGCTACAGCCAGGCCGATGCTAACCCTGATATTGGCGACAGTGCCATTACGGAAACCTTTGGCGTTGGCGGCGCAGCGATGGTTGCCGCACCGGGCGTTACCCGCTTTGTTGGCGCAGGTGGCGGTATCAGCGCTGCGCTGGAAGTGACCGAAGAAATGGGTGAAATCTACCTTGAGCGTAACGGAATGATGCAAATCCCTACCTGGGACTTCCAGGGCGCCTGTATCGGTCTGGACGTGCTTCGCGTTGTGGAAACCGGCATTACACCACTGATCAACACCGGCATTGCCCACCGCGAAGCGGGCGTTGGTCAGATCGGCGCAGGTACTGTGCGCGCACCTCTGGCCTGCTTTGAAAAGGCGCTAGAGGCGCTGGCTGAGAAGATGGACATCAAAGCCTAGCGACGCACTCACGATAAGCGCTTCCCCCGGCTGTAGGGGGAAGCGCAAATATGACGATAGACGATAAAGGAAGGCGAAGGCCGCGCCTTCCTTTTCTTTTTGCCTTCGGTCTATGTACCGCGCCGGTACAGCATACTGCGGGATAGCCGGCGAATGTTCTATGACGAAACGGACTTAAGAGAAGAGTATGCCAATGAAAACATTAGTGATCGCCCTAGGGGGTAATGCGTTACTCCAGCGCGGAGACGTGCTCTCCGCCGACAATCAGTATAAGAGCATCGCGAAAATAGCCGCGGCGATAGACACGCTGGCCGAACACTACCGCATTGTGATTGTGCACGGTAATGGACCTCAGGTTGGGCTGCTGGCGCTACAAAATCTGGCGTATGAGGAGGTACCGTCTTATCCTCTCGACATTTTAGGGGCAGAAAGTCAGGGCATGATCGGCTACATGCTGTCTCAGCAGCTGTCACAAAACGTCAATGGGCTTCCCGTTTCAACCATACTGACGCGAGTGCTGGTGGACAAGAATGACCCTGCATTCTGTTCGCCCAGCAAGTATATCGGTCCGGTTTATAGCCCTGAGCGTCAACAGGAGCTTGAACGCCAGTATGGCTGGCAGATGAAGCTTGACGGCAGCTATCTGCGTCGTGTGGTGCCTTCTCCCGCGCCAAAAAGCATTCAGGACAGGGAAGCAATTGAGCTGCTGCTGGAAAAGCGCCATATCGTTATCTGCTGCGGTGGGGGAGGTGTTCCTATGGTTGAAAGCGATAGAGGCTATCGCGGCGTTGAGGCAGTGATCGATAAAGATTCAGTGGCTTCTCTGCTGGCCTGTGAGCTTGATGCTGAATATCTGATGATCCTGACGGATGCCGATGCAGTCTATCAGGACTGGGGCACGCCGCAGGCTAGGGCGCTGCGTCAGGTTACTCCCGACGAGCTGCGGCCGTTTGCCGCGCCGGACGGCGCGATGGGGCCAAAGGCTGAGGCGGCGATTTCGTTTGTGGAAAAAACCGGTAAGAAGGCGTTTATCGGCGCACTGAAAGACGCGCTGGATATCGTCAGGGAAGAAAAGGGAACCTGTATAAGGCTGGCATAGCTAGGGTTCTTTTCCCAGAGCTTGATGTAAAACGACCGCTGATGGATTCAGCGGTCGTTTTTTATTGCCCTTTATTCTGTTCTCCTGACGTTTTTTATCGCGTCAGTCGCGGCGTGAGGTTTGAGCGAGAAAGAGAGTCGTTATCATTGATTAAAAAGATTTTTTATACGTCGGCGTTTGAAAATCACGTATTTATATCTAGGCTTTCTATAGGGTCTTCCTATCTTTGGGATCGAGCATGAAGGGCTACTATTGCGTGAACGCATCGGCAAGTCGTGAACAAACCTCGACTAACTACAAGAGGGTTGTTTTAGGGATTGGGATGAGTGCTGTCGGTTTACTTGGTTCTTTGGCGCAGGCTGAAACCACAATTCCCTCTTCCTCATCAGCGGTTGTGCTTCAGGCGCTGGCGCCGGGAGAGTCCGACTTTATTCTGCCGAACGGCAGCGCTATTCAGTCTGCCTCGGGAAACGGTATTGAGGCTGACGGCTCGCAGAACTGGATACTGAACGTTCAGGGTAATATTACCGCCGCCGTTGACGGTATTCGTTTGACGTCAGCGTTGGACGGCGGTGCTTACATCACTAACAGCGGTCGTATTCAGGGCGTCAGCGGTGTAGGCGTTGAGATGCTCAACGGCGGGACGCTAGTCAATCAGGCGGCGGGCGTCATTATGGGCAATACCGGCGTTTCGTTCTCTTCCGGCACCTATACGCTTTACAACGCCGGGCGCATAGAGGGCATTGACGCGGGGATTTCGGTCTCGACGGCCTCGGCGTCCCACTTTACCAATCAGTACGGTGGCACTATTGTCGGTGACGTTGGCGTAAGAATGCTCAGCGACGGCCATACGCTGACCAACCTAGGGGCGATTGAAGGCACAAGTGGAACGGCGATTGATATCCATGGCGATAACAACATATTGATATTGGATGAAGGTACCTCGCTGGTAGGGAGCGTGCAAAGTTCAGGTGTTGGAAATGCACTCTTGTTGAAGGGCGCTGGCATACTGAACAGCAATATTAGCGGGTTTTCCTCACTAACCATGAGCGGGCAAACTTGGGCGCTTCTTGGCGATATCGCTATGGTGCAGGGAAGTTCGCCTTCTCTGTCCATTGAAGATGGAAAACTGATACTGGCGGGTAACCTTAACGCTAATGGCGGCACAACCGAGATTGCCAGCGGAGCGGAGCTTCAGATAGGTAACGGTGGAACGCGCGGGGACTTGCAGCAGTCTCACGTTCATCTTGACGGTATACTGTCCGTTTTTCGCTCTGACGGCGCGTTGGATCTTAGCAATACCCTTACGGGAAACGGCATTCTGCTGTTTAAGGGCACAGGGGTGTCCGGTCAGTCTTACTATTCATTCAGCAATAACAATAACCAATTTACCGGCAATATCGTGCTTGGCAACAACGTTCGTTTGCGTATTGCATCGTCCAATCCTACGCCGCTGTCGCACATTGTCGTTGAGAACAACAGCACGCTGTGGTTTGGCAGTGCGGCGAAGTTCAGCAGCCCGCTGTTTATTAAAGGGCAGGGATGGGACGACCCCGGCTTTGGGCGACTGGGAGCGCTGCGCCTCGACAGTAATGCAGAGGTCAGCGGCCCTGTGACCTTACTGGATGACGCGCGGGTAACGGCGGTTTTTTCCGACTATAAGGGAAGCATCAGCGGCGCCATCGGCGACGGTGGCCACGGCTATTCGCTGGAGAAAACCGGCGATGGCACCATTACCCTGACAGGCATCAATACCTACAGCGGCGGCACTTTGATTAACGCAGGGACACTGGCGATAGGCCGCAGTGAAAGCCTCGGAAGCGACTCCGGTGATGTGACGCTCAACCATGCCAACGCGACGCTGTCGCTGCTAAATGCTTTTAGTCTGAACCACAATGTGGTGATGGGTAGCCAAGGGGGCACCATCACAACGGCGTCTGACAATACTTTGACAGGGACTTTGAGCGGCAGCGGAACATTCACCAAGGAAGGAACGGGCTCACTGTCGCTGGCGGCAACCGGTTCTAGCGTGCAGAACGTGAACGTGTCGGCGGGCGAGCTGGCGCTGTCGCAAAGCGGCATGTTTACAGCTCTTGGCAACTACACGACCGCTTCTGGCGCGGTGACTCACCTGTCTGACAGCGCTTCACTGCGGGTAAACGGCGTTTTCACTCAACAAGCCGATTCGACGCTAAATCTGGCGTTGGGCAGTGCCGATCCGTTAATCAGCGTCGGCAGCGCCAGCCTAAGCGGTGCGCTAAACGTCACCGGGCTGGGCCGAATGTGCCAAACAGCGCCAGCGCGCTGACGTCAACTCAGTACACTCTAATTCATACGTCGACGCCGGGGGGTATTAGCGGCGACTTCTCTTCCGTCAGCCTAGGAGGCGCGAGCAGCAGCGTTGACTACGTTTTACTGTATGGCGGCAAGAGCGCCAGCGGGCAGGACTATAACGTTGGCTTTGAACTAACATGGCTTGCCGATGAGCAACGCGGCAACGGCGCGTTTACTCTGGCGGGAGTTAACGATCGTTTTAACGTCGACATCTCACTGGGGGATCGCAGCGGCGTCTTTGCCAGCGACTGGGACGGAAAAACCTTAACTAAAGCGGGTAAAGGGACGCTGCTGCTGTCTCGAGTGAACACCTACAGCGGCCCAACGCTGATTCAGCAGGGGACGCTGGAAACCGGTGTGGAAAACGCCTTTGGCGGCGCTCTTGAGGGGACGGACGTATTTGTGGGAGAAGGCGGCACACTCAACCTGAACGGCTTTTCTCAAAAAATCGGCAATCTGACGGAAGCGGACGGGTGGCTTTAGGGGCTGCCGATCTAACGCTGACCAACCATTCAGATGGGCTGTTTGCAGGGGCAATTTCAGGTCAGGGGCGTTTGATTAAAGAGGGGGCTCAAACGCTGAGGCTGTCCGGCAGCAGCGACTACAGCGGTGGAACGCTTATCAACGGCGGCATCCTTGAGCTCGGAAGCGGTAAAGCGCTAGGGAATGGAACCGTCACTAATAACGCAACGCTGTCTCTTAACTTTATTGAACCCAGCGTGATGCGTAATACCCTTTCCGGCAGCGGGGTGCTGGAGCAGAACGGAAGTTCTGTCGGCATATTGACCGGTGAAGGATCGTCCGTCGGTAGCCTAGCGATCAATGAGGGAGAGCTAGCGTTTGCTCAGCAGGGGAATTTCTCCGTAATAGGTGATGCCACTACCCAAAGCGACGCAACGATGGCAATAAAAGGACTCGCCCGGCTGGACGTTGGCGGTCAGTTCAACATGGACGGTAGCTTAAACATCATCGCGGACGGCAGTAACGGCGTTTCTCAGCCGATTATTAGTGCTGATAGGGCGGTGTTAGGCAGCGAGTCTTCTTTTACGCTAAGCGGTTTTTCACTCCCTTCGTCCTCACTCAGCGATCCGGTTAATATGGGAAGGGCGACATTTCACGTGATTGGTACTTCCTCACCGGGGCATATTTCTGGTGACTTTTCGACGATCAGTATGGGAGGTGCGACCTCTCCTGTGGACTACATCACTTTTACTAGCAACGTCGATTTACAGCAGCAAAACTATAACATCGGTCTGGCATTGACGTGGTACGACGGCTACACCAGCACGCCGGAAAACGCACACGGTACCTTTACGCTAAGCGGTCAGCGAGAGTTTTTCGATCTGGGCGTGATGCTGTTGGACGTTGCAGCTAATGACGCAGCGGAATGGGACGGTAAATCGCTGACCAAGGCCGGCCTAGGGACGCTGCTGCTGTCAAAACAAAATCAGTACACCGGCGGCACTCTGATTCAGGGCGGTATTTTACAGCTGGAGGCCGAGAACGCCATTGCCGCCAGCGGAGGCGTTCGGATTGACGAAGGGGCTGCGCTGGTAACGGGGGATGCTGACCAGCTAGTCCGTCAGCTAAGCGGCGCAGGGCGGATTGTCCTTGGGCAGAGCGAACTGACCCAGCACAACGCTGGCGGCACGACGCTGTTTTCCGGGCAAATTAGCGGGCTAGGCGGGTTGAGAAAAACCGGTGACGGCACGCTGATCCTGAGTGGAGATAGTCATTTTGCCGGAATAACAACCATTGCCGAAGGCGTGTTGCAGCTCGGTAACGGCGGCACGAAGGGTAGCGTTGTTGGGCATATCGTTAACGATGCGATGCTGGTGTTCGATCGCAGTGACGATTTGGTCTATGGCGGCGTAGTTAGCGGCAGAGGCCAGGTGACACAGGCGGGAAGCAGCCGGCTGATCTTTACCGGCGATCATACCTATAGCGGCGATACGACTATTCAGCGCGGCGAGCTGCAATTGGGCGCGGGCGGTAACAGCGGCAGCGTGGCGGGAAACGTGGTTAATCAGGGGCAGCTCACCTTCAACCGCGCCGATGACGTGCAGTTTTATCAGGCTATCAGCGGTGAGGGGGCAGTCAATAAAAGAGGGGCTGGCTCGCTGACGTTTAATCAAAGCCAGTCCTACCGGGGAGACACGACGGTGAGCGAAGGTCAGCTTATCGTGGGTGATGACAGCCATCCTCAAACCACATTAGACAGCCGTCGGGTCAACGTGGAGAGCGACGCGACGCTCGGCGGCTACGGGCAGGTAAACGGCAGCGTTAACAACCGAGGTACGCTTGCGGTGGCGGATGCGCTTTCCGGCTTTGCCGACCGGCAAACCGGTAGCTTTACCGTTGGTGGCGACTTGAATAACGCCGGACGGATGCTGATGGCGAGCGTCAATCCCGACAGTCGCCTGATCGTCAAGGGCAACTATGTAGGTAACGGCGGTTCGCTAGTATTGAGTACTGCGCTGGCAGGGGATAACTCCGCGACAGACAAACTGGTGATTTCAGGAAACAGCAGCGGCAGCACGTCGGTAGTGGTGAATAACTCCGGTGGTAAAGGCGGGCAAACGGTCAACGGCATTCAAATTGTGTCAGTGGCGGGCAAATCGGACGGCGTTTTCACACTCGCCAATCGCCCAGTGGCGGGAGCCTATGACTATTTTCTTTATCAGGGCACGCCGACTCAGGCCGACGGCAACTGGTATCTACGTTCGACGTTTCATCAGCAAGATGTCGTGGTTAGGCCTGAGGGGGGAATTTATGCGGCTAATGCCGCGGCTGCAAATGCGCTGTTTGCTCTTCGCCTGTCCGAGCGGGATACGGGAGAAAAGAATGGCGGCATGTGGCTACGGCAGGTGGGCGGCCATACGCGAGTTCGCGATGATTCAGGGCAGCTTCATACACAGACTAACCGCTATGTGGTTCAAGGCGGTAATGAGCTTTTTGCCTTTCCGACTGGCGATAAAGGGCGCTTTTCCGGTGGCCTGATGGCGGGCTACGGTCACGCTGCCAGCAGCACGGGGTCTGCCGTGAGCGGCTATGATGCCAAGGGCAGCCTTAACGGCTATTCCGCCGGGTTCTACGGCACTTGGCGACAGAATGCGGTTGAGAAAGACGGAGCCTATGTTGACGGCTGGCTGCAGTACAGCCGGTTTAAGGCCAGTGTCAGCGGTGAGTCTCTGTCCGATGAGCAGTATCGTCTTAATGGCTACAGTGCCTCAATGGAGTCCGGCTATCGTCAAGCTGTCGCTGAAAGCGCTTCAGGCGAATTAGCGATAACGCCACAGCTGCAGGCGATCTGGAGCGGAATCAAGGCCGACGACCATCGGGAAGAGGGTGGTACCTGGGTTAAAAGCAGCAATAACAGCGCACTGCAAACCCGCGTTGGCGTCGAGCTTTCCTTTCGCGGTCGAGGCGAGGCAGATGCTGCGCGGTTCACTTCCTATGCAGAGGCTAACTGGATTTACAACCGCAGGCCGACAGCCGTCACGCTTGACGGTGTAGAAGTTCGCCAGCAGGGAGAACGCAATGTAGGAGAGCTGAGGCTCGGCGTCAGAGGGGCATTGAATGCACGATGGGACGTTTGGGGAAATATTGGCCAGCGTCTGGGTGATGACGGATACAGCGATACCTCAGTGGCTCTGGCGGTAAAATATCGTTTTTAGGAGAGATCGTACAGGGGGACGATACCTCAGCGGCACTGATACAGCGACGGCTCGCCTTCTGGACGGGTTTTAAACCGACGGTGAAGCCACATGTACTGTTCCGGCGCAAGCATGATCTGTTTTTCAATCGCCCGATTCATAAAGGTGGCGGCTGCCTGTTCGTCGTCAATTGGGAAGCCTTCCAGCGGTGCGTTGACAACCACGGTGTAGCCGCCGTTGTCTCTGTTTCTCATTGGCGTAAAGGGGATCAGCTGTGGTCTGGCGGAGCGAACCAAAATGCTGGTGCCGATAGTGGTAGCGGCTTTCTCAACGGCGAAAAACGGCGCGAAGACGCTGTTGCGCCTGCCGTAGTCGTGATCCGGCGCATACCACAGCAGCTCTCCCTGCTTGAGAGAGCGGATCATGCCTTTAATGTCTCGACGGTCGAGCATGTACTTGTTGGAACGCAGCCTGCCCCAGGTTTGCAGCCAGTCCATCAGTCGATTGTCGTGAGGGCGATAGACGCCGACGCCCGGCGTGTAAAGGCCGACGATCCGAGCGCCAAGCTCAAGGGTAAGGAAATGGATGCCGATAACAATGCCGCCGCGCTTTTCTTTTGCGGCGTTCAGCAGGTAGTCAAGGCCCTGCACTTTACACCAGCGCTCAATGCGCCAGTTAGGCCAAAACCAAGCCATACCGGTTTCAAACAGCGCCATACCGGTAGACTCGAAGTTTTTGACCAGCCACTCCTCCCTTTGCTCAACGCTGGCGTCGGGAAAGCAAAGTTCGAGATTGCGCCGGGAAATAACTCTTCTGCGCTTCATCAGGCGCTTGGCCAGATGCCCCACTTTTCGACCCAGCCAGTTAATGGTCGGATAGGGCAATAGCGTAATGGCGTACAGCGCACCAATGCCCAGCCACAGCGTCCAATACCGTGGATGCAGGAGGTCGTGGGTAAAGTGTGGATGAACGTGATTCTTTGCCATGACGAAATTTTATTAAAAAATAATATCGTTAGTGTAACGATATTTTTATCTAATGCCTATTTCCACTGAGCGAATTCCTACGCTAATCCTGCAGCAAGTGGGCTAGCGGGTCGGTAATGCATAGCGATCCTGTGTGAAAGACACCATGAAAGAATCGCAGCGCGCTGTGGTTATGATAAACTTCCGCCATTCACGCAGTCCTCGTTTTGGGAGTTTGGGATGAAAGTCATGTTACCCGATTTTAGCCGCGCTAGCGTTATGGTGGTGGGCGACGTTATGCTCGATCGCTATTGGCACGGGCCAACTAGCCGCATATCGCCGGAAGCGCCAGTGCCAGTGGTGAAAGTCAATACGGTAGAAGATCGCCCCGGTGGCGCTGCCAACGTTGCGATGAACATTGCCTCTCTGGGGGGCGGTTCCCGACTGGTCGGGCTTACCGGTATGGACGAAGCGGCCAGAGTGCTGAATACGCGTTTGGACGAAGTGAACGTGCGCTGTGATTTTGTGACTGTGCCATCCTGCCCAACCATTACCAAGCTGAGAGTGCTTTCCCGCAACCAGCAGCTGCTTCGCTTAGATTTTGAAGAAGGCTTTGAAAACGTCGACCCGCAGCCGATGCTCGATCGCGTCCAGCAGGCGCTGCCGCAGTTGGGTGCTTTGGTGCTGTCTGACTATGCCAAAGGCGCGCTTAACTGCGTCCAGTCCTTGATTGCTCTAGGGCGCAAAGCGGGCGTGCCGGTGCTGATTGACCCTAAAGGCTCGGACTTTGAGCGCTATCGAGGCGCAACGCTGCTGACACCGAATCTGTCCGAGTTTGAGGCAGTCGTAGGGCACTGTAAAACGGAAGAAGAGCTGGTCGTGCGCGGCATGGCGCTGATCGAGCGGTTTGAGTTCAGCGCGCTTCTGGTTACTCGTTCAGAAAACGGCATGACGCTGCTGCAGCCGGGTAAAGATCCGTTCCATCTGCCGACTCAGGCTCAGGAAGTGTATGACGTTACGGGCGCGGGAGATACCGTGATTGGCGTACTGGCCGCCAGTATGGCGTCCGGTCTTTCGATGGAAGAAGCCTGCTTTATGGCAAACGCGGCGGCTGGCGTCGTGGTCGGTAAACTGGGGACGTCGACCGTTTCCCCCATTGAGCTGGAAAACGCTATTCGCGGCCGAGCCGATACCGGCTTTGGCGTCATGGACGAAGCGCAACTGAAGCAGGCTGTCGCCCACGCTCGTCGTCGCGGTGAAAAAGTGGTGATGACTAACGGCTGTTTTGACATTCTGCACGCTGGGCACGTTTCCTACTTGGCTAACGCGCGCAAGCTAGGAGATCGTCTGATTGTTGCGGTAAACAGCGATGCTTCTACCCGCCGTCTGAAAGGCGAAACGCGGCCGGTAAACCCGCTGGCGCAGCGCATGATTGTGCTGTCGGCGCTGGAGTCCGTTGACTGGGTGGTCTCTTTTGAAGAGGACACGCCGCAGCGCCTAATCGCTGACGTTCTTCCCGACCTGCTGGTGAAAGGCGGCGACTACAAGCCGGAGGACATTGCCGGAAGTGAAGAGGTTTGGGCGGCGGGCGGCGATGTTCGGGTGCTGAACTTCGAAGACGGCTGCTCCACCAGCAATATTATTAAAACCATTAGGGAGCGCGGCTAAACGTACCGCACAGCATGAGCGAGTTAAAGCAGGAACTGGGGCTGGTTCAGGGCATCGGGCTACTCTCGACGTCACTTTTGGGCACTGGCGTATTTGCCGTACCGGCGCTGGCGGCTCAGGTTGCCGGCGGCGACAGCCTGTGGGCGTGGCCGATACTGATCGCACTGGTGTTCCCTATCGCGATTGCGTTCGCTGAGCTGGGGCGCCATTTCCCCAATGCCGGCGGGGCAGCGCACTTTGTCAGTCTGGCGTTTGGCCCCCATATGGCGAAGGTAACCGGGTGGCTTTTTCTTTCGGTCATTCCCGTTGGGCTTCCCGCTGCGCTGCAAATAGCGTCTGGCTTCTGGCAGGCGGCGTTTGGTTTTGACGGCACTGGTCTACTTATGGTGCAAATTGCCACGCTGCTGATCGTCTGGCTTCTTGGTATGCGCAGCGCCGGCTCCAGCGCCAACGTTCAGGTGGTGATTGCCGTTCTGATTGTCGCGATGGTTATTGCTATTTGGTGGCGAGGCGGTATTACTCCGACTACCGTTCCTTGGCCTGCGGTGTCGTCGATATCCGGCGGTACGATGTTTAACGCGCTGGCGGTGATGTTCTGGTGCTTTGTTGGGCTTGAGGCATTCGCTCATTTGGCGGCGGAGTTTCGCCACCCTGAAAGAGACTTTCCCCGCGCGCTGTTGATTGGCCTACTGTTGGCTGGAGCCGTGTACTGGGGATGTACCGTTGCGGTGCTGGCTTTCGGCGCTTTTGGTGGGGAGATGGCCGCAGCGGCTTCGCTGCCCTCCATTGTGGTGAAGCTGTTTGGCAGTAACGGACTGTGGATCGCCTGCATTATTGGCTATCTGGCCTGCTTTGCCAGCCTGAATATTTACACCCAAAGCTTCGCGCGCCTAGTGTGGTCACAAAGCTACGAGCATCGTCCGAAGGCTTGGCTGGCGCAGCTTTCTCGCTCTCATTCTCCACTAAATGCTCTGACGCTGGTGCTAATCTGCTGTCTGATTTCTTCCCTGTTAGCCTATTGGCTAGCGCTGCCGCTGGACGCGCTGATTGTCTATGCAAACGGCATTTTTGTCTTTATCTATCTACTGTGTATGCTGTCAGGGTGTCGACTGCTGAAAGGGCGAGCCAGACTGATGTCTATCTTTGGTAGTGTGCTTTGCCTGCTGCTTTTAGTGATGATTGGCTGGAAGGTTCTCTACGCGATTGCCGTGTTTGCTGCGCTTTGGCTGGTGCTGCCGAAGGGAAAGAAAGCCTAAAGGTGAGGGCGCTTAGTTGATACTAAGCGCCTGAAAAAGCCGGTTACTCTCCGCGGCTTTTTGCTTCCAGCTCGGCGAGGCGCTTTTCTAAGGCGGTCAGCTTCTCGCGGGTTTTCAGCAGAACCTGAGTCTGAATGTCGAACTCTTCGCGGCTCACCACGTCCAGCTTGGCCAACTGGTTTTGTAGCCCCTGGCGGATTTTCTTTTCAACTTCATCGCCCAGCTCGCGGATGCCCTTTGGCATAGACTCGTGAATTTGTTTGGCAATCTGTTCAATTTTCTGCGGATCGATCATCGGGCTACCCTTTCATTGGTTGATGGCCATTGCTTGATGGCGTCTCTTTTCTCCCTTTGGCGGAGAGCGTTCAACGGCGGCGATAGGCGCGTCAGCGCAAATAGCCGCCTGTGAGTATACCCATTTACACGCCCAGTGTCTGCGTTTTCGCAAACGTTGCTCACGCCTGAAATTAGCGTTATAGTAGAGCCGCTTATTCTCAGGGCGGGGTGAAAGTCCCCACCGGCGGTAAACCATAAGGCGTAGCCATATGGAAGCCCGCGAGCGCTTGGGTTTGACAAATTCAAACTTAAGGTCAGCAGATCCGGTGTAATTCCGGGGCCGACGGTTAAAGTCCGGATGGGAGAGGGTAACGATAACGGGTCAAGCGTTCGCTTGCCTCTCGTTATTTCGGCTATACGCCGACTTCCTAAGCTGCCCTGATTCTGGTAATCCACAATTTAAAAGAGGTTATTTTTTACCATGAATCAGACCCTACTATCAGAATTTGGTACTCCTGTTGAGCGCGTTGAATCCGCGCTGGCTGCGCTGCGTCAAGGTCGCGGCGTGATGGTGCTTGATGATGAGAGTCGTGAAAACGAAGGCGACATGATTTTTGCCGCCGAAACCATGACCGTTGAGCAAATGGCGCTGACCATTCGCCACGGCAGCGGCATTGTTTGTCTCTGTATTGACGAAGCGACCCGCGATCGTCTAGAGCTGCCGATGATGGTACCCGCTAACTCTAGCCGCTATCAGACTGCGTTCACGATCAGCATCGAAGCTGCCGAAGGCGTTTCTACAGGCGTTTCCGCGAAAGACCGTGTAACCACTATCAAGGCTGCCATTGCTGACGGCGCAACGGCTGCCAGCCTGCACAGCCCGGGTCACATGTTCCCGCTGTGTGCCCGTACGGGTGGTGTACTGACGCGTCGCGGACATACTGAAGCGACTATCGATCTGGTGACGCTGGCTGGCTTTAAGCCTGCAGGCGTGCTCTGTGAGCTAACCAATGACGACGGCAGCATGGCTAACGCACCGCAGGTGGTTGAATTCGCCAAGCAGCACGACATGCCGGTAGTCACGATTGAAGATCTGGTTGAGTACATTGCGCAGAACGCGAAAAAGGCCAGCTAGTCAGTCTTAACGGGCATGATGAAAAAAGCCGCAAAGCGGCTTTTTTATTTTCTGGCGTAGCTTCATATCACTTAGCTGCGCCTGTCACTACACCGTCCACATCTGCAGCAGCATCAGGCTGATGCCCATTACTGACATACCGCACAGGATGCCGTAGCTGGGATTGTTGTTAGGGTCGATTTCTTTGGCCAAAGGCATCAGTTCATCTACAGACAGTGCCACCATAATGCCCGCAACGGCAGACATCACCGACGCCATAATGACTGGCGAAACGTTAGGCCCAAGCAGAAAGAAAGCGAACAGGCCACCGACGATTTCCGCTACGCCGGACAGCCCAGCCCACAGCAGCGCAGTGGATTTTGAACCGGTTGCCGCATAGACAGGGCCAGCAACAGCCAATCCTTCGGGAATATTGTGAATAGCGACTGCCATAGCGATACCGAGTCCCAGCTCCCAGTTGGTGCTGGCGGTGACAAAGGTGGCGATCCCTTCAGGGAAGTTATGCAGACTGATGCCCAGCGTAAGCAGGATAGCGGTGCGCTTCAGGCTGCGGGATGGCTTTTGCCCGGGCATCAGATCGTGTGCGTGCTGATGCGGCAGCAGTCGATCCAGCAAAAAGTACCCTAATAGGCCAAAGATAAACATGCTGTAGCCAAGCACTGGCGACATCCCCGGCGTTCCCAGAGAAGCGGGCAGCATTTCCATTAGCGAAATGAGCAACATGATCCCGGCGGCAAAGCCAAGCGCAAAGGCCAGCAGGCGGTTAGACGGCTTTTGGCCGACGATCCCCAAAAAGGCGCCGATAAAGGTTGAGCCTCCGGCAAGTAGGGTAAGTATCAACGGAACTGACATATCACATCCTTAAATGATAATAATTATCATTCAATAATCTAGCAGAGCGGGAGAAAAAAACAAACATGTTGAGATCGATTTATTTAATAGGCGCTGTATAGCATTGTTGTTCAATTTTTTTGACTGAATGTGTCGTAGTTATCGTCTATCAAAATAAGCGGCATAGGATAATAATGGCCTCATCAGGCGAACACATATCGAACGAGTTCGCTTTACCCTACTGAGTAAAGTCGATTATCTCCCGCAGTGCAACCAAAAAGCTGATTGGGAACGCGCCTTTACGGATTGTTAAGAACGATGTAAACGCTGACAGAGGTGACGCAATGAACACTAATTTTATGCCGGCTCTGTTTCTGGGACACGGCAGCCCGATGAACGTTCTGGAAGATAATGAGTATACTCTGGCCTGGCGTCAACTGGGTGAACATTTGCCCAGGCCTAAGGCCATACTGGCGATTTCTGCCCACTGGTATACCCGCGGCACGGCGGTAACCGCCATGGAGAAACCAAAGACTATCCATGACTTTGGCGGATTCCCTCAGGCACTGTTTGATACTCAGTATCCGGCCTCTGGTTCGCCCGCGCTGGCAGAGAGGGTCGCTCAACTGCTGTCTCCTACGCCGGTGACGATGGACAAAAGCGAATGGGGTCTGGACCACGGCGCGTGGGGCGTACTGATCAAAATGTATCCCGATGCTGATATTCCCGTTGTGCAGCTGAGCGTTGATGGTACACAGCCTCCTCTTTATCACTATCAGCGGGGCCAAAAGCTGGCCGAGCTGCGGCGCGAAGGGGTAATGATTGTCGCCAGCGGCAACGTAGTGCACAACCTGAGAGCGGTAAAGTGGCAGGGGGAAAGCGAGCCCTATGACTGGGCGGTGCGGTTTAACGACTTTGTTCGCAGCCAGCTGATGGAAAAGGGCGAGCCTCATCCTTTGGTCAACTTTATGCAGCATCCGGATGCCGCCATGTCAAACCCGACGCCGGATCACTTCTTGCCGCTGCTGTACGTGCTGGGTTCACGTCGAGAAGGTGAGACAACAAGTGTACCGCTGGATGGTATCGATATGGCGTCGATTAGCATGCTGTCAGTGCAGATTGGCGAGGCCTAAAAACAAATACGCCCTGAGAGTTCAGGGCGTATTGAGGCTTTTCTTTTTGGACTAGTCCAAAATAATATGCGGGTAGTAGCGAGAAAGATCCTGAGTGATCAGGCTGCGGTCTTCTCTGATCCCCATCCCGCAGGGTTCATCATTAACCAGCCAGCTGCCGATCAGCATGTAGCTGTCGTTAAAGCGCGGTAGCTGATGGAACTGCTGAATGATAAAGCCTTCTTCACCGTACGGGCCATCCACGCTGCAAACGTCTTTGCCGTTTTCTACGATGCGAATGTTTGCGCCTTCGCGAGAAAACAGCGGCTTAACCACGTAGTGGGAAAGCTCAGGATGCGGCTCATCGCTGAAGTAGGAAGGCAGCAGGTTAGGATGGTTAGGGAACATTTTCCACAGCATCGGCAGCAGAGCCTTGTTAGAGATAATGCTCTTCCATGCAGGCTCCAGCCAGCGCACACCGGCGTCAGTCAGCTTGGTTGAAAACATTTCTCTAAACATGAATTCCCACGGGTACAGCTTAAACAGGTTACCGATAACCTGATCTTGGGTGTCGGTAAACTGCCCCTTTTCGCCAAGGCCAATCTCTTCAATATAAAGAAACTCGTTAGGCAGTCCGGCTTCGTTAGCGCAGTCCTGAAGGTACTGGACGGTGCCGCGATCTTCTTCGGTATCTTCACAGCAGGCAAAATGCAGCAGGTTAAAGCCGTGGCGGGATTTCAGCTCCGCGAAGCGCTCTATCAGTTTGTCCTGCAGGCTGTTGAACTGGTCAGCACCCTGGGGCAGTTTGCCCGCAGCGATTTGATCTTCCAGCCACATCCACTGAAAGAAAGCGGTTTCGTACAGAGACGTCGGCGTGTCGGCATTGTTTTCCAACAGTTTGGCCGGGCTCTTTCCGTCATAGGCCAGATCGAGACGGGAGTAGAGCGACGGCTGCTGGGTTTTCCAAGAGCTTCGCACGAATTCCCAGCAGTGCTTTGGAATGCTGAAACGGGTTAACAGCTCTTCGCTGTCGACCACTTTCTCGACCACCTGAAGGCACATCTCGTGTATCTCGGCGGTTGCGTTTTCCAGCTCTTCTACCTGCGCCAGCGTAAACTGATAGTAGGCGTCTTCACACCAGTACGGTTCGCCGTACATGGTGTGAAAATTAAAGCCAAACTCGGTGGCTACTTCGCGCCAGTTTGGGCGCTCGCTGATTGATTGACGAATCATGCTGGCCCTTAACCGCCGTAAGAGCGGCTGCCGCCTGAACGGGAGCTGCTGCTGGCGCTGCTGCGAGCCGCTGCGTTCTGCTTGGCTACGCTTTCACCAAAGCCGCCGCGGGTTACAGTAGTCGTGGTAGCAGGCTTAGGCGCCAGAGCGCTTTTGTCTACTTTCATGGTTCTGCCAGTGGTGGCGTTACCAAAGCTCTTGCCGCTGGCGTCAACAAACTTGCCGCGAGCCGGGCTGTTTGGTGAATTGGAGGTAAACAGCGGTGACTGAGCGTAGCTGCCGCTCATCATGCGACCCATCATGTAGCCTGCCATCAGAGGCATCCAGGTGCTGTGAGAAGACTGGCTGGAGGACATGCCCGCCTGTGCCGGCGTTTCTACACACTGAGATTCGCCAAATTCCGCTACGCAGTCTGCTCTGGAAGCATACTTAGGCGCTGTTTTCACTGCTTCAGCCTGTGCTGCGTTGTAGGCGGTGGTGCACTGTTCCGCCATAGACGGGTTAACTTGCTGGCACTCTTCCGCATTTTTAAACAGAGAAACGCTTTCGTCAGCCTGCTCACAGCCTGACAGCATAAATACGGCACTTACCGCTAGCGCAACGGGCGCAACGCGATAGATTGGGGATGCTTTACGAAAAGAGTCACGGTTAATGTGTTTGGTGCGCTTCATGATTTCAGTCCTAGTAGTAAATGCGAAGTTTGATGACTGCATTTCTTGGTCCCGGCACGGCTTTATAATGTGCTCAAGGCGATGAGCCTAAAGACAATGCGCCAAATATGCCGTTTTAGCAGTCGGGAACCACAGACAAGGCAGGAAAATTCCCTTTAATTAAGCCCCCGTAGAATAGGCGAAATAGCCGACGATTTAAAGCAAAGATGTCCTTTTTTACCGTTTTTCCCGCAGTGAAAAAGACAAAGTGTGCGTAAATTCTCGCTTTAGAAAAAAGATAAAAAAATCCCCGCAAAAAGCAGGGATTTCTATCGTTATGAAACGAACGATTAATTGTGTGTTTTAATCGTTGGGATCGTCGTCGTTGGCTTGCCCAGAGTGCGGTTGAGCGTTGCCAGATCGTTTTCGTTGAGCGTACCCAGCGCGTATTTGATGTTGAGCTGGTTAATCAGATAGTCATAGCGCGCGTTAGCCAACTGCTGCTTCGCGTTATACAGCGTGGTGGTAGCGTTCAGCACGTCAACGATGGTGCGAGTGCCTACGTCATAACCGGCCTGAGTGGCTTCCAGAGAGCTTTCGGCTGAAACGACCGTTTGCTTATAGGCGTTGACCGAGCTGATAGAAGCGGACACGTTATTGTAGGACGAGCGCACGATCTGAATCATTGAACGGTGGGCGCTTTCCAGCGCTTCGCTGGCGCCAACGTAGCTGTACTGCGCCTGCTTGACGCGAGAACTGGTTTGGCCGCCGCTAAACAGCGGGAAGCTCAGAGTAATACCCGCAGTAGTGTTGCCGTTGATGCTGTCGTTAGTGCCCACGGTTCTTGAACCGCGGTAGTCGTTATTTGAGACGCCAGTAGAGGCCGTTAACGACACTGTTGGCATGTGACCCGTTTGCTGTAGGCGAATTTGCTCGCGGGCAACGTCCTGTGCCAGACGCGCAGTCAACAGGTTAAGGTTGCGGCTTTCTGCCTCTTTCAGCAGGCTGTTGACGTCATTTGGGCGTTTGGTGCTAAAGCGTTGGGTATCCAGTGCGCTCAGCTCAGGATAGAACATGCCGGAAATTTGACGCAGCACTTCCAGATAGTTTTCTAGATTATTGCGGGCAGCAACTTCATCGGCCAGCGTTTGGTCATATTGCGCCTGAGCGTTCTGGACGTCAGTAATAGCGACAAGGCCGACATTAAAGCGTTGGCGCGCCTGATCTAATTGACGGTACAGAGCGTCTTTTTGCGCTTCAGTAGTTAACAGAATGTCCAAACCGCGCAGCACGTTAAAGTAAGCGGTAGCAGTATCTAAAATCAGCGTTTGCTGCTGAGCCTGATAGGATACGTCCTGAACGCCGGCTTCTTTCTCAGTGATGTTCAGCTGGCGCCAGAGAGACATATCAAAAATGGTCTGGCTTAACTGCAGCGTCCCGCTGGTAACGTCGGTTTTGTTACCGCTGTTGTCGCGATAGCCGCGGTTGATGTTATATCCGGCGTTAAGGCCTAGCTGAGGCAGCAGGGCTCCGCGGGATTCACTGATTTTTTCGTATGCTGCATCGCGATTGGATTCTACTTTGCGCAAATCGGGGTTGTTGCTTTTAGCCTGCTGGTAGACCTGCATGAGATCGTCAGCGTGCCCCAGTGCACTGAAGCCTCCTAGGCTAAGGCCAATAATCAAAGGAAGCAGTTTTTTCATGGGCGATCCTTGTTGTACAGCATTCGTGTTGTGTTGTCTGACTGTGACATAAATATAGACGCAAATTCTACCAGAGTATTCGTGATAATAAAGGTAGCTTTATGTGCCATAACGGTATTATTTACAGAAAAATTACGCGTTTTTTGCATTTACCTGTTGAAGTTGCCGCAGGTAGGCCATCAAATAGCGTCGGTTGTGAAATTTAACTCAGCAAAGAGAAGCTTGATGACGCTATATAAAAAAACACCCGTAACGCTGAATAACCGCGACGTAGAAATTATTGCACAGAAACCGCTTTATCGCGGCTTCTTTTCGCTAGTGGAATACCGTTTTCGCCACCGCCGCTTTGATGGCTCTATGAGCGAAGAGGTGACGCGTGAAATTTTTGAGCGAGGCCACGCCGGCGTTCTGCTGGCTTACGATGCTCGCCGAGATGAGGTGGTCTTGATTGAGCAAATCCGCATTGCCGCGATGGAAACCAGTGAAACACCGTGGCTGTTGGAAGCCATCGCCGGAATGATAGAGCCGGGCGAAGACGTCGAACAGGTGGTGCGCCGTGAGGCGCTGGAGGAAGCGGGCATTGAAGTCGGGCGCTGTCAGCCTGTTCTGAGCTATTTGGCGAGCCCCGGCGGCACTTCCGAGCGGCTTTCCATTATTGCAGGGGAGGTGGACGCGTCGAAGGCGAAGGGTATTCACGGGCTGGCGGAGGAAAATGAGGACATCAAGGTTCATGTGGTAAGCCGCAGTCAGGCCTATCAGTGGGTGGAGGAGGGCGTTATTGACAACGCGGCAACCGTGATCGCCATTCAGTGGCTACAGCTTAACTACCTTAAGCTGCAAAAAGAGTGGCTAACTGCTTGATAGCGCTTTATTAGCGAGGCCGGATAATTTTGTCGGCGCCGCCTGTAAAACCGCTAAAGGCTGCTAATATAAAATCAATGATGACCGGAGGTGCGCGATGACAAACCGAATTATTGAAAATATCGTTAGCAGCATCGAGCTGATTACTGACCCTTGGATTGACGCCTCTATCTATGATTTTTTTCATCAGGACGACGCAGTGTCGGAGTTTAGCTATGAAGTCATTGACAATAAGTATGTGGTCGAGGTTTCACTAAAGGGTTCCGAACTGCACGAAATCAAAGAGCACTTTATGACCTTTGTCAGCGTCATGCAGTACGCCTATTTTACCTTTTACTCACGCAGAGCGAACGACCGCATTATTAGCTACCGGCTTATTTCCGGCGGTAGCGATATGAAAGGCTTTTATTGTGAAGTGAACTACGCACACGCTTAAATAGCGCTTTTTCAATTTCCCCTTATGTTTTCGTGGATATTTTGTCGGGCTATTGATGCCCGACATTTTTCATTAAGACGGTTTTTTCTCTCGCCGTTTCTTTATTTCTCACTGGCGTTTCCTTCATAATGACAGCTTATTGAGTGAATGTGTTTGGTTAATGCTGAGTAGAGTGCCCTGTCAACGTTAATCAAGATAATGAGGAGCGTCTGACGTCCTGCCTGAGCCATATGAAGAAGCGATATACCCCAGATTTTCTTTCCATGATGCGCCTGACCGAGGTTAACTACGCGCAGTTGCGGCGTTTGATTCCTCGTGATGAAAAAATAGGCAGTCGCGTTGAGCTACAGGTTGATAATACCGTCTACAGCATTGAGACGCTGGAATCCACGCGTTACACTTCGCTGGTTACCATTAAGCAGGTTCAGCCAAAGGTCAGCTACTGGAGTATGCCGAGTTTAAACGTTCGGCTTTATCACGATGCGCTCGTTGCAGAAGTGTGTTCCAGTCAACAGATCTTTCGCTTTAAAGCAAGTTATGATTATCCCAATAAAAATTTGCACCAGCGCGATGAAAAACACCAAATTAATCAATTTTTGGCGGACTGGCTGCGTTTTTGTCTAAGCGCTGCCCGTTGCCGTTTGCTAAACACATAGAGCAGGAGTTTACTCACCTATACCCACTGTGCTTCAAGATGATTGACGCTCTGAGGGTGTAAATATTTCTGAAGGAAACCTCTTGGAAAGCCTTTTTCAACTCCCTTTGGCGAGTGGGTCCAAAGTGAGAGTATTACAGATTACTGATACCCACCTGTTTTCCGGCGCGGATGAAACGCTTTTAGGCGTGAATACGCTGCAAAGCTTTCACGCTGTCCTCGATGAGATTACCGGGCGGGAGTGCGACTATGATTTGATCGTCGCAACCGGTGACCTCGCGCAGGATCGCAGCTTTGCCGCTTATCAACGCTTTACTGCCGGAATTTCAAGACTTCCTGCGCCGTGCATATGGCTGCCGGGGAACCACGATTTCCAGCCTGCGATGGTTGATGCCATGGAGCTGGCGGGGCTTTTACCGTCTAAGCTGGCGCTGTTGGGTGAAGACTGGCTTGTTATCTTATTAGACAGCCAAGTGCTGGGCGTTCCTCACGGTGAGCTTAGCGACTATCAGCTCAACTGGCTCGATCGCTCGCTGACTCAGTACGCCTCTCGTCACGCGCTGATTTTGCTGCACCATCATCCTTTACCTTCTGGATGTACTTGGCTCGATCAGCACAGCCTGCGCAATGCGCACATGCTGTCTGAGGTGCTCGATAGGCATCCACAGGCAAAAACGCTGCTGTGTGGTCACATTCATCAGGATCTTTCTTTGGATTGGAATGGTCGCCGCGTTCTGGCGACGCCCTCAACCTGCGTGCAGTTTAAGCCTCACTGTACTAACTTTACTATAGATAACCTTGCGCCGGGCTGGCGCTATCTTGACCTTTACGCGGACGGCACGGTTGAAACCACAGTCTGCCGTTTGCAAAGTGATGCATTCCTCCCTGATATGGACTCGGACGGTTATTGATGACGACGCTGCTTTATATACACGGCTTCAATAGTTCCCCCCAGTCGGCCAAGGCGACGAGTTTTAAGCAGTGGCTGGCTGAGCATCACCCTCATATCGAGATGTTGACGCCCGTTATTCCTCCTTTCCCGTCAGACGCCGCCGCTGTGCTGGAGGAGATTGTATTAGATAGGGTAGGAGAGCCGCTGGGCATCGTCGGTTCCTCTTTGGGTGGCTACTATGCGACCTGGCTCTCTCAGTGCTTTATGATCCCTGCGGTGGTGGTTAACCCGGCGGTGAAACCCTTTGAGTGGATACAGGAATACATCGGCAGCAACGAGAATCCCTACACCGGCCAGCAATATGTGATAGAGTCTCGCCACGTTTACGATCTTAAAGTGATGCAGATTGAGCCGCTGGAAGCGCCAGATCTGCTGTGGCTATTGCAGCAAACCGGCGATGAAGTGCTTGACTACAGCCAGGCTGTGACCTATTACACACACTGTCGCCAAACCGTGGAGTCTGGAGGGAACCATAGCTTTGTCGGTTTTGAACACTATTTTCCTGCGATTGTTGATTTCTTGGGGCTTAGTGCGGCTTAATAGTCACCTTCGGCCGGTCAATCAGGGAAAACTCACCGGTGTGTGCCGCTTATCTATACTGAAAGGGATAAGCGCGCCGCGATCGTTTTTTAGATCCAATACTTCTCGCTTTCCCCACTGCGGCTACTTTACAGGTACTCTGCAGTGCGAAAGGTGAGGAATGAATTTAGATTCCAGAAAGCCAAATCATGAGCCAATCCAGTTATAACGCTGACTCCATTGAGGTGCTCAGCGGACTAGAACCAGTACGTCGTCGACCCGGCATGTACACAGAAACTGACCGCCCTAACCATCTTGGGCAAGAGGTTATCGACAACAGCGTGGATGAAGCGCTGGCCGGTCACGCGAGCAAAATAGAGGTTATCCTGCACGAAGATCAGTCACTGGAAGTGATTGACGACGGCCGCGGGATGCCGGTCGATATTCACCCCGAAGAGGGCGTGACGGCGATTGAACTTATTATGTGTCGCCTGCACGCTGGGGGAAAGTTTTCTAACAAAAACTATCAGTTTTCGGGTGGCCTACACGGCGTGGGCATTTCCGTCGTTAACGCCCTGTCAAAGCGCGTTGAAGTCACCGTGCGCCGCGATGCGCAGGTATACAGCATCGCCTTTGAAAACGGCGATAAGGTGCAGGATTTAACAGTGATCGGTACCTGCGGGCGTCGCAACACTGGCACTAGCGTGCACTTTTGGCCTGACGCTAGCTTCTTTGACAATCCGCGCTTCTCAGTCTCTCGCCTAGTACACGTGCTGAAAGCCAAAGCGGTGCTTTGCCCCGGCGTAGAAATCGTTTTTGTCGACAAGGTCAATCAGACCGAACAGCGCTGGTGCTATCAGGACGGCCTGATTGACTACCTGATGGAAGCAGTCAACGGGCTGGTGACCCTGCCGGAAGCGCCGTTTGTCGGTGCGTTCTCCGGTGATGTTGAAGCTATCGACTGGGCGCTGCTGTGGCTGCCGGAAGGGGGTGAAACCCTGAACGAAAGCTACGTCAACCTGATCCCAACGACGCAGGGCGGTACTCACGTTAACGGCCTGCGCCAGGGGCTGCTGGACGCCATGCGCGAGTTCTGCGAGTTTCGCAACCTGCTGCCGCGCGGCGTGAAGCTGAGCGCGGAAGACATCTGGGACCGCTGCGCCTACGTGCTGTCGCTGAAGATGCAGGATCCGCAGTTTGCTGGGCAAACCAAAGAGCGCCTCTCTTCTCGCCAGAGCGCCGCGTTCGTTTCCGGCATTATTAAAGACGCTTTCAGCCTGTGGCTGAACCAGAACGTACAGGCCGCCGAGCAACTGGCGGAGCTGGCGATTTCCAGCGCCCAGCAGCGCATGCGCGCCGCCAGAAAAGTGGTGCGCAAGAAGCTGGTCAGCGGGCCGGCACTGCCCGGCAAGCTGGCAGACTGCTCGTCGCAAGACTTGAGTGTCACCGAGCTATTTCTGGTCGAGGGTGACTCGGCGGGCGGTTCTGCCAAGCAGGCGCGCAGCCGCGAGTTTCAGGCGATCATGCCGCTCAAGGGTAAGATCCTGAATACCTGGGAAGTTTCTTCCGACGAGGTATTGGCCTCACAGGAAATCCACGATATTTCCGTTGCCATCGGTATTGACCCCGACAGCGATGACCTCAGCCAGCTGCGCTACGGCAAAGTGTGTATCCTGGCGGATGCGGACTCCGACGGTCTGCATATTGCAACCCTTATCTGCGCACTGTTTGTACGCCACTTCCGCAAAATGGTGGAAGAGGGGCACGTTTACGTCGCCATGCCGCCGCTCTACCGCATTGACCTCGGCAAAGAGGTTTACTATGCGCTAGACGAAGAAGAAAAGGCCGGCATTCTGGAGCAGCTCAAGCGTAAAAAGGGTAAGCCCAATGTGCAGCGCTTTAAGGGGCTGGGCGAAATGAACCCACTTCAACTGCGCGAAACCACCATGGATCCAAATACTCGCCGTCTGGTGCAGTTAACGCTGGAAGACAGCGACGCCACCATGGCGCTGATGGACATGCTGCTGGCCAAAAAGCGCTCGGAAGATCGCCGCAACTGGCTGCAGGAGAAGGGCGATCTGGTGGAGATCGAGGTTTAATTTGAACGCGAAAGTTAGCCATATGGGCCGCTTTGGCGAGCAAGGAAAAGTCATACTATGAGTGATATTACTCACGACGGCGTAGAACAGCAGCCGCTTCATCAGTTTACCGAGAATGCGTACCTTAACTATTCGATGTACGTCATTATGGATCGGGCGCTGCCGTTTATCGGTGACGGCCTGAAGCCGGTACAGCGCCGCATCGTTTACGCCATGTCCGAACTGGGCCTTAACGCTCAGGCGAAGTTTAAGAAATCAGCGCGCACCGTGGGTGACGTGCTGGGTAAATACCATCCGCACGGCGACAGCGCCTGTTATGAAGCCATGGTGCTGATGGCGCAGCCGTTCTCTTACCGCTATCCGCTGGTGGACGGTCAGGGTAACTGGGGTGCGCCGGACGATCCCAAGTCCTTTGCGGCTATGCGTTACACTGAATCTCGTCTGTCCAAGTACGCGGAGATTTTGCTCAGCGAGCTGGGGCAGGGAACCGTTGACTTCACGCCAAACTTTGACGGCACACTCCTTGAGCCGAAAACGCTGCCCGCCCGCCTGCCGAATATTTTGCTGAACGGTACCACTGGTATTGCCGTGGGGATGGCGACCGACATTCCGCCTCACAACGTGCGCGAAGTGGCTAATGCCGCGGTCATGCTGCTGGATAACCCAAATGCCACTCTTGACGAGGTGATGGGTGAAGTCAAAGGGCCTGACTATCCGACTGAAGCGGAAATTATTACACCGTCTGACGAAATCAAGCGCATTTACCAGACAGGTAAAGGCTCGGTGCGCATGCGCGCGGTATGGAAGAAAGAAGACGGCGAAATCGTGATTACCGCACTGCCGCATCAGACCTCCGGCGCGCGCGTGATGGAGCAAATTGCCAGTCAGATGCGGGCGAAAAAGCTGCCGATGATTGACGACCTGCGCGACGAATCCGACCACGAGAACCCGACGCGTCTGGTACTGGTGCCTCGCTCTAACCGTGTCGATTTGGAGCAGGTGATGAACCACCTGTTTGCCACCACCGATCTGGAAAAAAGCTACCGCATTAACCTGAACATGCTGGGGCTGGACGGTCGCCCAGCGGTGAAAGGGCTGATTGAAATCCTGAAAGAGTGGCTGGTATTTCGTCGCGACACGGTGACTCGTCGCTTGCAGTACCGCTTAGAGCGCGTGTTGAAGCGTCTGCATATTCTTGAAGGCCTGCTGGTGGCTTTCCTGAATATCGATGAAGTTATCGAAATCATCCGTACCGAAGATGAACCCAAACCCGCCCTGATGCAGCGTTTCGGCATTACTGACACGCAGGCCGAAGCGATCCTCGAGCTGAAGCTGCGCCACTTGGCCAAGCTTGAAGAGATGAAGATCCGCGGCGAGCAGGACGAGCTGGCGAAAGAGCGCGACAGCCTTCAGGCGCTGCTGGCCTCCGACCGCAAGATGGGCACGCTGATTAAGAAAGAGATCCTAGCCGATGCTCAAGCCTACGGCGACGATCGCCGTTCGCCCATCGTCGCGCGAGCAGAAGCAAAAGCGATGAGCGAGCACGAGTTCGTACCGTCTGAGCCTGTGACCGTCGTGCTGTCTGATATGGGCTGGGTGCGCTGCGCCAAAGGCCATGACATCGAGCCTTCAGGCCTGAGCTACCGCGCCGGTGACGCCTTTAAGGCAGCTGCGCGAGGTAAAAGCAACCAGCCAGTGGTGTTCCTTGACTCCACGGGGCGCAGCTACGCCCTCGATCCGCTGACGCTGCCGTCGGCGCGCAGTCAGGGCGAGCCGTTGACCGGTAAGCTACAGCTGCCGCCGGGCGCGGGCATTGATCGCGTGCTGATGGCCGCTGACGACAGGAAAATCCTGATGGCGTCCGACGCGGGCTACGGCTTTATCTGTACCTTTGAAGATCTTGTCGCGCGCAACCGCAACGGCAAAGCGATGATTACCTTACCGGACAACGCCAAAGTGCTGGAGCCGATGGAAGTCAACGGCGACGACGATCTGCTGCTGTCCATTACGGCGGCGGGCAGAATGCTGCTGTTCCCGGTAGGAGATCTGCCGCAGCTGTCTAAAGGCAAAGGCAATAAGATCGTCTCGATCCCTGCGGCGCAGGCTGCCAGTGGTGAAGACCGCATTGCCTATCTGATGATTTTGTCACCGTCTTCTTCAGTGACGCTACACGTCGGTAAGCGCAAGCTGCTGCTACGCCCGGAAGACTTGCAGAAGTTCCGCGCTGAACGCGGCCGTAAAGGGACGCTTCTGCCGCGCGGCCTACAGCGAATTGACAGTATTGACGTTGATACGCCGGTTCCGCCATCGGTGGAAGCCACTCCAGCACCGTAACGTCGGTGAGAAAAACAGCGGGCCGTTTCTTGATGAGGAAACGGCCTGTTTTTTATAATAGGCCTCATCGCAGCGTGCGGATTAGCGTAAAATATCCGCGTGTTTTTTTATCGGTTTGGATACCGTTTCTGCCGTTTCACGGGCTAGGGAAGCGGTGCGTTTTCTTTATAAGTCGGTATACTTAGCGACTATAAATGAAAGAGGTTCATATGCTTTTAATTCTGCGCGCCCTGATAGTGATTCCGTTTTGTATACTGCTGTGCCTGCTGGGGTCGCTCTACTGCCTTTTCAGCCCTCGACATCCTCGTCACTCCTACACGTTTGGTCGTCTGTTTGGCAGACTTGCGCCGGTATTTGGCCTGAAAGTGGAAACACGCATTTATCCGGGAATAGAAAATATCGGCAACTGTGTCTATATCGCTAATCACCAAAATAACTATGACATGGTGACGACGGCGAAGGCGGTTCAGATGAGAACCGTGACTGTAGGTAAAAAGAGCCTGCTGTGGATCCCGTTTTTTGGGCCGTTTTACTGGCTGACGGGCAATATCCTGATTGACCGCAATAACAAGACCAAGTCCCGCGGCACTATCTACCAAGTTGTTGACCAGATGAAAAAGCGCGACATTTCAATCTGGATGTTCCCTGAAGGCACCCGCAGCCGCGGGCGCGGACTGCTGCCGTTTAAGACCGGTGCTTTTCACGCGGCGATCGCGGCAGGCGTGCCGGTGGTGCCTATTTGCGTGTCCAACACGGATAAGAAAATTGATTTAAACCGCTGGAATAACGGCCGAGTGATCGTAGAAATGCTGGCGCCGATTGATACCAGCAAGTATGACAAAGATCGGGTTCGCGAGCTTGCCCAGTACTGCCACGACGTTATGGCGGTGAAGATCGACGAACTCAACCAAGAAGTGGCCGAAATGGAAGCGCAGGACGCGAAGCGCGGTCACTGATTGCTGGATAATGCTCTGATAGAACGCTATAGCTAAAGGTCTGCTTTGATGGATGCTGAACTAAAAAAGAACTTTTTGCCGATGAGTCGCCGCCGCCTGCTACAGGCCGCGGGCGTGACGCTAGGCGTTGGCGTGCTGCCGACAGGTACGTCGCTGGCAGCTGTTCCTCAGCCGTCGCTGCCGGTTCCCCCTTTAATGGAGATCCGCCGGGGTCAGCCGCTGTATTTGTCCATGCAGCGCACTCACTGGCAGTTTGGATCCGAGACGAAAGCCCCCGTTTGGGGATTTAACGGCAGGTATCTTGGGCCTACGGTTCGCGTTCGCAACGGCGATGACGTCAAACTGGTTTACAGCAATCGACTGAGCGAGCCGGTTGCGGTGACCATCAGTGGGCTACAAACTCCGGGCGTTTTAGCGGGTAACGGTGCTCGGATGATGTCTCCAGGCGTTGACTGGTCACCCATTGTGCCTATTCGCCAAAAGGCGGCAACCTGCTGGTACCATGCGATTACCCCGAACAAAATGGCACCCCATATTTATAACGGCCTGGCGGGCATGTGGATCGTTGAAGACGACATCAGCCGAGGCCTAACGATCCCTAACCGCTACGGTGTGGACGACTTTCCCATTATTATTCAGGACAAGCGCCTCGACTCCTTCGGTCAGCCGGAATACACGCCAGCGGGAGATACTGGCTTTCTTGGCGATACGCTGCTGACTAATGGCGCGCAGGGGCCTTACGTTGAGGTTGGGCGCGGCTGGGTTCGCCTTCGCTTGCTGAACGCCTCTAACTCTCGCCGATATACTCTGTCTTTAAGTAACGGCAGCCCGTTTCATTTAGTCGCCAACGACGGTGGGCTGCTGCCTGCGCCGATTGCCGTAGCGCAGATTAACCTAGCGCCGGGCGAGCGCCGTGAAGTGCTGATAGACGTCTCTAAAGGGGATGAAGTGTCGATTACCGCCGGCGCTTCTGCTGGCGTTGTCGATCGCCTGCGCAGCTTCTTTGAGCCTTCGAGCTTGCTTAATTCCGCACTGGTGCTGACGCTACGCCCAACCGGCCTGATGGCGCTTTCCACCCAGCCTCTTCCTACTAGCCTGAAGGGTGTCGATCGCCTCGACGGCAGCATTGTTCGTTCCCGTGAGTTCGTTTTAGGGGACGCTATCCCCGGCATCAACGGCCCTCTCTGGGATCCGATGCGCATCGATACGGAGTCCTTACAGGGCACTTGGGAACGCTGGATTGTCAACGCCGAGATGGCGCAGCCTTTCCACGTGCAGGGTGCACAGTTCTTTGTCAGCGCAGTTAACGGCGCCGCGCCGCCGATTGAAGACAGCGGCTGGAAGGACACTGTCTGGGTCGATGGAAAAGTCGAACTTTTGGTTCGTTTTAGCCAGCCTTCTTCTGAACACTTCCCGTTCCTGTACTACAGCCACAATCTGGAAATGGCGGACCGGGGCAGCGTAGGGCAGCTGTGGGTGAAGGAGTCTGCCTGATAGATGCTGACCGACTAGATCAGGCAATATTTCTCCTAAACATCCTGTAGGCCAGACTGCCGGTGGTGATGGTTATCACCAGCAGCGGCCACAGACTGCCCCAGATAATAGAGAAATCCGCATCTTTAAGGTAAATCTGTTTAGTGATGTCGGTAAAGTGGCGAATAGGATTAATCCAGGTTAAATCCTGTAGCCACACCGGCATGTTTTCCACTGGGGAAACGTAGCCTGATAGCAGAATTGCGGGCATCATAAACACGAACACGCCGATAAACGCCTGCTGCTGAGTGGCGCAAAGAGACGAAATCAGCAGGCCAAAGCCTACCAGCGACAGGGTGTAAACCAGCATTGCACCGTAAAACAGCATTAGCGAGCCGGCAAAGGGGATCTGGTAAAAAAAGATGCCGATAGCCAGTACTATCGAAGCCTGAAAGATGGCGATAATCATTGCCGGTACCGCCTTACCGATAAAAATCTGCCAGGTTGCCAGCGGCGAAACCAGCAGCTGTTCCAGCGTCCCCTGTTCCCTCTCTCGCGCTACCGACAGCGACGTCACAATCAGCACGCCGATAGTCACAATCATGGCGATAAGCGATGGCACAACGAACCACTTATAGTCCAGATTCGGGTTATACCAGTTGCGGATAACCAGACCGCTTTGTCCTTGCCCTTGAACAGTCGGGGTTGGGGCAATTTCCTGCTGATACTGGCCGACGATTTGCTGCACGTAGTTGGCGGCGATCTGGGCGCTGTTCGAGCGCCTGCCGTCGAGAATAATCTGTAATGATGTCCCATCCCCTGCTGCCAGCCTGCGGGAAAAGTCAGTAGGGAAGCGCACCAGCAGTAGCGCCTTTTGCTGGTCAATCGTGGGGGCGATTTCCTGAGCGCCGTTAAGCAGCAGCACGTTGCTGAACGCCTTCGCCTTGGCAAAGCGCTGGGTCAGCTCAATGGAGGCTTTACCCGCGTCTTCACTGTAGACGGCAATAGTGGCGTTGGTGACTTCCAGAGTGGCGGCGAAGGGAAACAGGATCACCTGCATCAGCACCGGCATAATCAGGATAAAGCGCGTTTGCCTGTCGCGCAGTAGCGACTGTAGCTCTTTCAGGATCAGAGCCAATAGGCGATGCAGTGTGGTCAGCGTCGAGCTTTTCATTGTTTAGTCGAGCCTCCGCCTGGTTTTTATCGCCGTTAGCCCGATAAAGAAAATGGCCGACACTGCCATAAACAGCAGGTTAACGATCAGTATTGGCGCAATGTTCCCGGCCAGAAACAGCGTTTGTAGCGTGCTGACGAAGTAGCGGGCAGGGATCACGTAAGTGACCGCTTGCACCACCTTCGGCATGCTGTCGATTTCAAAGATAAAGCCTGACAGCATAATGGCCGGTAAAAATGCAGCGTTGAGCGCCACCATGGCCGCGTTGAACTGGTTTCGCGTCAGGGTTGAAATCAGCAGGCCCATGCCTAATGTACTGGCGAGAAACAGACTGCTCATTCCGAACAGCACCCACAGCGAGCCGCGGTACGGAACGTCCATAATAAAAACGGCGACGACTACGCACAGCGCCATAGCGGCAATGCCGAGAAAATAGTAAGGGATAAGCTTGGACAGCAGCAGCTCTGCGCGGGTGACCTGTGTCGAGAGCAGGGCCTCCATCGTGCCGCGTTCCCATTCGCGAGCAATCACTAACGAGGTCAGAATTGCGCCGATCACCGTCATAATAATGGTAATTGCACCGGGAATAATAAAGTTTCTGCTAATAGCCGAAGGGTTAAACCAGTAGCGCAGCTGAACGTCTATTAGACTGGACGGAGGGCTTTGGGCGCTGTCCTGTAGCTGATTTCGCTGCCAGATTTGCCACACACCCTCGGCATATCCCTGCGCGAAGTTGGCGGTATTGGGTTCGCTGCCGTCGGTAATCACTTGAACCTGTGTATTGCTCTGGCCGCTAAGCTGGCGTTGAGAAAAATCAACGGGAATCACGATAAGCCCGCGGATTTCACCCGCCTGTAGTTTGTGGATCAGCCTGCCTTTGTCAGTATCGATAGTTGGAGCGATGTAAGGGGAACCTACAAACGCGTCTACTAAATGGCGTGCTTCCGGCGTCTGCTGTTCCATCAGAATGCCTATTTTTAGCCTGCTGGAATCAAGGTTAATGCCGTAGCCGAAAATAAACAGCAGCATCAGAGGAATAACAAAGGCAATAAGCCCGCTGCTGGGATCGCGCAGGATTTGGTAAGTCTCTTTTTGACACAGTGCCAGTAGTCTGCGTGGAGAAAATGACATGTATAGAGGATTAGCCACGCGTAGCCTCCTCGTCGTCATAGCCGAGCACCAGAGAGATAAACGCCTGCTCCATCGTGGGGTTCGGCGACTCATCGCTTGCCGCCTGCTGCTTGAGCTCATCTGGAGAGCCCGCTGCTATAATCTTGCCTCGGTATACTAGCCCGATGCGGTCGCAGTATTCCGCTTCATCCATAAAGTGAGTGGTTACCATCACGGTAACGCCTTTTTCCACCATGCCGTTAATATGCAGCCAGAATTCTCGACGGGTCAGAGGGTCGACGCCGGAAGTGGGTTCATCAAGAAACAGGATGTCCGGCTCGTGCATCAGGGCGCAGGAAAGCGCCAGCCGCTGCTTGAAGCCGAGAGGGAGGGCATTGGGCTCCTGATTCAGGATTGGCGTAAAGCTGAAGGCTTCAATCATGTCGTCCATCTTTTTACGCTGAGGCTTGCCGTAAAGGCCGTAGGCGCCGGAGAAGAACTTCAGGTTCTGTTCAACCGTCAGGTTGCCATAGAGGGAGAATTTCTGCGCCATGTAGCCCAGCCGTTGGCGCGCTTTTCCCGAGCTGGTTTTCAGATCGAGATCCAGCACCAGCGCTTTGCCCGCTGTGGGCGTCAGCAGTCCGCACATCATTTTAAAGGTGGTGGACTTACCGGCGCCGTTTGGGCCAAGAAGGCCAAAGATTTCACCACGTTTAACCTGAAAGCTGACGTTGTCAGTAGCGGCAAAACTGCCGAATTTTTTCGTCAAAGATATTGCTTCTATAACGACATCTTCCGGCTTTCCCTCGACCCGCTCCATGATCCGGCTGAGTGCTGACTCGCTGGCGGGATTACCGCCAAGCAGGTCGATAAACGCGTCCTCAAAGCGCGGCTCTGCCTCAACAACCTGCGCTGAAGGCTGCTGTAGTATCTCAGGGAGGCGAGAGTGGTCTTCCCCTTTGCGTAGAATAAGGCGAACGGATTTCCCCTGAATCACGCCGTCAGTCACCTGTGGCAGAGTCAGCGCTTTTTGCAGCAGTCTGCGGTTGGTGCCCTGCGTGGCGGCAATAAGCACGCTGCGCCCCGCCATTCTCTGGGTTAACTCGCCGGGCGGCCCGTTAAAGATAAGCCGGCCTTCGTTCATCAACAGCACGCTGCGACACTGTTCGGCTTCATCGAGATAGGAGGTGCTCCAGAGGATAAGCATGCCCTCACTGGCGAGGGTATGTACCATTTTCCATAGCTCACGCCGAGAGATAGGATCGACGCCAACGCCGGGCTCGTCGAGCAGAAGAACTTTTGGCTGGCCGAGAAGCGTGCAGGCCAGCCCCAGCTTTTGCTTCATTCCCCCGGATAGCTTGCCCGCCGGACGGTCTGTAAACCGCGCCAGATCGGTAAAGGACAGCAGCTTTTCAAACGTGGTTCGTCGCTCTTCTCCCTCGACGCCGCGTAGTGAGGCATAGAGCGTGAGGTTTTCCATCACCGTTAAGTCTTCATACAGCCCGAACTTTTGCGGCATGTAGCCCAATACGGCGCGCAGCGCTTTGTCATCCTTAATGGGGTCGAGGCCTACTACGCGAAGGGAGCCTTCATCCGGCGTAAGCAGGCCGGCAAGCATACGTATAAGCGTTGTTTTCCCTGCGCCGTCTGGGCCGACTAGCCCCATGACGGCACCGCTCTCTATACGGGTCGTCAGACTAGCGATCGCGGGTTGAGACATACCGGGAAAGCGTTTTTCAACGCCAACAAGCTCAATGTAGTGCTCCCGTTCGATTGCGCTGTCCGTCACGAGAAAGCCTTAGCGGGAAGGAAACCGCAGAGTGACCGGCATTCCCTGACGCAGTCCGTCGTCGGGATCGGTAACGATGATCCTCAGGCGATAGACCAGATCGGTACGCAGCTCTGGCGTTTCAACGCTTTTGGGCGTGAATTCCGCATTGGGCGAGACAAAGCCAATCGTGCCGCGATACGGCTTATCTGGGCGAGCGTCGGTATAGATGCTGATTTCAGTGCCGGGAACCGCCTTGGCTAAATTGACTTCACTGACATAGGCTCTGATCCAAACCGGCTGGGTTAGTGAAACGCTGAAAACGGGAGTGCTCGCGGCAATCATGCTGCCGGGTTCAATGGCGCGCGTTAGAATGGTCCCGGCTGAAGGGGCAACCAGCACGGTATCAGACAGATCGAGCTGCGCTTTTTCCAGCGCGGCCTTTGCTTGCTCATAGTTAGCGCTGGCTTCTGCAATTTCCTGAGGACGATTTCCTGTTTCAAACTGGATCAGCTTTTCTTTGGCTGACTGAAGCGTTGCGTAAGCCTGCTCTCGGGCGCTGCGCGCGTCGTCCAGCGCGTTAGCGGAAATAGAGCGGCTTTGCCAGAGACCCTGCTGGCGACGGTAGAAGCTTTCTGCGTACTGATAGCTAGACTGACTCTGGGCAACGGCGGCCTTGGCCTGAGCAATTTCTTCTGCACGATAGCCTTCCTGCATCAGTGCTAGCCTGGCTTTCAGCGCCTCTGCGTTAGCTTTAGCCTGAGCAACGGCAATGCGGTAAGGGGCGTCATCCAGCCTTCCCAGCACGTCACCCACGTTGACGCTATCTCCCTCATCAACGCGAAGTTCGGCAAGCCGCCCGCCGACGCGGAAGTTGAGGTTAACGGTTCGAATGTCTACGTTGCCGTAGAGTGTGAGAGACTGGCGATTGCCATCGACGTAGTACTGCCAGCCGAGATAGGCGCCCGCCGCGCACACGATGACCGCGAGCAGAAGGAAAAAGGGTTTTTTCTTCATAGACTATCGTTCCCCATTGCGGTAACCACATGTGTTGACAGTAGCATAAACCTACAGGCGGAACGTATTGATTTTTTTGTCAACGCTGGCATAGCAGGCACTGAAAAGGCGGGGTGCTGTCCAACGCGTTTTAGCGGCTCTGTGTGAATCAGAGCCGCCTGCTTTTGAACGCTAGCGATAGTCCGCAGAGACGACGGAGTATTTACCGCTCCCTAACAGCATGATAATCAGTGCGCCGACAATGAAGAACACCTCCGTTTCCAGGCCCCAAGCGCCGACTTTTGTCAGGGTAAAAAACTTGCTGGAAGCTCCCACCATTAAAATGGCTACGATCATATTGACGGCCATGACCAGCGCCGCAGGACGAGTGAGTATGCCCAAAATAATCAGGACAGGAGCGATGATTTCACCAATATAGGCACCGTAGGCGATGAAATAGGGAAAACCCATGCTGACCAGCGAGTCGCCTATCCAGCCGACGCCGTTTTGCGCTTTAGCAATGCCGTGAAACAGCATCAGCCCTGCAACCATGAGCCGCAACAGCAGCTTTCCGCCGTCTTGGTGATCTGTTAATTGAGTAAAAAACCGATTAAGCCTGGTAACCATAGCGTTTTCCTTTTGTCATGGCGCGCAAGTCTAAAAGAGGCCGCTTTTTCCGCGCCGATTATCGTAACTGTCAATAAATATAGCAGAATTCTGGTATCCCACCGGAATGCACAGGGGCATAGAGTGCGCCACTTTAACGTCAGGGATAAGAAGTTAAAAGAGTTTATTTACGATAAGAAATAAGTATTTTCACCTTGACGCCTAATTGGAATAAAAAATTATTTTAGATCGTGTTTTTGGATTTTTAGATCGATGTTAGGCGAATAATTCCAATAGTGCGAGAGTATTTATTTGATGTTATTGTCTGTATTCAGCGGGTTATACACAGTCGCTAGAATAATAGCGCATAAACATGTCGTTATTGTCATTTTTTTATCTGAATTTAACTAAAGGGTAGATTTTTATCCTTCAATTCTATTTTCATTATTGGTAATTATGACAGTTTCGCCGATGGCAATATCGGATTATGCTATAGGAATAAAAAGGCATAGAGGGAAGCAATGGGACGGTGTAATGATAAAGCCTTTAAAAAGGGATAAGAGTATTCGTTCATTTTTGGAAAAGCGGTTGCCTCATTTTGGTTTGAGTGGGTACTGCTATTTTTTGTTTTCAAAATACAGCGGAAAAGCAACGGCTGTTATTTCTAACTACCCGCGAGAGTGGATGGACGAGTATATTGAATCAGAATATTACCTTACTGACCCAGTTATTCTGCACGCAAAGCAAACGATAGTTCCCTTTTCCTGGCGAGAGCTTGAATTGAAAAAGCGGGACTCCCCGTTTGACGGGCTGTCAGAACTGCGGCAGCGACATCGTTTGTTTGACGGTTTTACGTTTACTGTTCACGATGCAAGTAATCGAATAGCGTTACTGAGCTTTTATAATAACGCCGGAAATCAGAATTTTTACGAAAATATTAAAAATTACCAGGCTGAGTTACAGCTTCTGCTTATTAATACTCATGATAAAGTCATTCGCTATATAAATGATGAAGAGATTGAGGGGAGAGATGATGTTCTATTATCGCCTCGCGAGCTGGAAATATTAAAGTGGGTTTGTTTGGGAAAAACCTATATTGAGTCAGCGATTATTCTCGGTATTCGTGAGAGAACCATTAAGTTTCACATGAAGAATATCGTTAATAAGCTGAACGTCTCTAATGCAAAACACGCGATCAAGAAGGCGATAGAGCTAAACCTGTTTAATTAGATAATGGGGTTCTCTTGAGCGTCAAAAGCCTCGATCTTATCAAGTAATTTTCATTGAAAAAATAATGTAATATTCTGTTTTTAAATTAATTATTCCCATTTTTTAGATAAAGCCTGCTACGCCCCATTCTTTTTTTCGGTCAAGATGGGGCGTAAAGAGAGCTTTGCTTACAGCATTTTGCGAATGACGTAGTGCAAGATGCCGCCGTTTTGGTAATAGGTCAGCTCATTTCCGGTATCGATACGACAGCGCGTTTCTATTTCTATATGCTCACCGCTGGCGCGGGTAAACGTCACAGGTACAGTCTGTCCGGGCGTTAGCGCATTCAATTGAGTGACAGTAATCGTTTCATCACCGCGCAGCATTAGCGTGCTTCGGCTGACGCCGTGGGGAAATTCCAGCGGGAGAATACCCATACCGATGAGGTTAGAGCGGTGAATGCGCTCAAAAGATTCAGCAATAACAACGCGAACGCCAAGCAGCATAGGGCCTTTAGCCGCCCAGTCTCGACTTGAACCTGAACCGTACTCTTTGCCGACTACCGCAGCGAGAGGGACTCCCTCTTGCTGATAGCGCATCGCAGCGTCATAAATGGGCAAGACCTCCTGCGAAGGGATATGCCGAGTAAAGCCGCCTTCAATGCCTGGCACCATTTCATTGCGAATGCGGACGTTGGCGAAGGTGCCTCGCATCATAACTTCATGGTTGCCGCGCCTTGAGCCGTAAGAGTTAAAGTCCTGCCGGCTTATGCCGCGCTCGCTGAGATAGCGTCCGGCAGGGCTATCAGCCTTGATGCTGCCAGCGGGAGATATGTGGTCGGTGGTGACGGAGTCCCCTAAGAGAACCAAGATCCGCGCGCTGTGAATGTCTTCGACCGCGTCGGGGCTTTTCGCATCGTTGTAAAAAAGGGCGGTTGGCGGATATAGGTGGAGTCCTGCTGCCATCCGTAGGTTAGCGATGACTCAACGGCAATGCTTTGCCACTCGCTGTCACCGCTAAACACTTCGGCATATTCTTTAAGATACATTCCGGCGTTGACCCCCTCTACAGCCTGAGCAATTTCCTGAGTTGACGGCCAGATATCGCGCAGATAAACGGCGTTGCCGTTTTTATCGTGGCCTAGGGGATCTTGCGTCAGATCCACGCTCATGTTACCGGCCAGTGCGTAGGCGACTACCAGCGGCGGTGAGGCGAGCCAGTTTGTTTTGATCAGCGGATGGATCCGTCCTTCGAAATTTCGGTTACCGGACAGTACCGCGCCTACCGTCAGGTCTCCCTGCCGAATTGCCTCTTCGATTTGCGGCAGCAGTGGCCCAGAGTTACCAATACAGGTGGTACAGCCGTAGCCGACCAGATTAAACCCAAGGCGCTCGAGGTAGGGGGTCAGGCCTGCGGCATTGAGATAGTCCGTTACGACCTTTGAACCGGGAGCCAGAGAGGTTTTCACCCAGGGTTGGCGTACAAGCCCTTTTTCTACCGCCTTTTTCGCTAGCAGTCCGGCTGCCAGCATTACGCCGGGGTTCGACGTGTTGGTGCAGGAAGTAATGGCAGCAATGGCTACTGCGCCCTGATGCAGTGGATAGGTTTCCCCTTCTATGGTGACAGGAATTTGTTCCTGACGTGCGGCGTGTGAGGTAAGGTCAAGCGCCTGATAGTCAGCAAACGCCTGATGGACTTTCGCCAGCAGCACGCGATCCTGTGGCCGTTTTGGGCCTGCTAGGCTGGTTTCTACGCTGGATAAGTCGAGAGATAGCGTGCTGGTGAATACCGGTTCATCACCGGGATTGCGCCACAGGCCCTGCGCTTTACTGTAGGCTTCTACCAGCGCAATCTGCTGTTCATCCCGACCGGTAAGACGCATGTAGCGTAGCGTTTCCTCATCGACGGGGAAAAAACCGCAGGTGGCGCCAAACTCTGGCGACATGTTACCGATAGTGGCTCGGTCAGCCAGCGGTAGCTGAGCTAGCCCGTCACCGTAAAACTCAACAAACTTGCCGACAACGCCGTGCTTACGCAGCATTTGCGTCACGGTTAGCACCAAATCGGTTGCGGTAATGCCTTCGCGGAGTTTGCCCGTAAGCTTAACGCCTACTACGTCGGGTATCAGCATAGAGACTGGCTGGCCAAGCATAGCGGCCTCGGCTTCAATACCGCCCACGCCCCAGCCGAGAATGCCCAGACCGTTGATCATGGTGGTGTGGGAATCAGTGCCGACCAGCGTATCTGGGTAGACCCAAACTTTGCCGTTTTTTGTCTCCTGCCAAACGGTCTGCCCTAAATATTCCAGATTGACCTGATGGCAGATACCGGTTCCCGGCGGCACGACTCGAAAGCGGCTAAAGGCGTTTTGCCCCCAGCGCAGAAAGGCATAGCGTTCACGGTTGCGCTGCATTTCCAGCTCTACGTTAGTGGAAAAAGCTGATGCGTTTGCATAGTCGTCCACAGTGACGGAGTGGTCGATGACCAGATCAACAGGAGAAAGCGGGTTTACGCTGGAAGGATCGCCACCCAGACGCAGCACTGCCTCGCGCATGGCGGCTAAATCGACAATGGCCGGTACTCCCGTGAAGTCCTGCATTAGCACGCGGGCTGGACGATAGGCGATTTCACGATCGGCATGGCCGTGCTGTAGCCACTGTGCGATAGCCTTTAAGTCGGCGTCTTTGACCGTGTCATTGTCTAAAAAGCGAAGTAGGTTTTCTAGCAAGATCTTTAACGACTTAGGCAGTCGCTGAACGTCTCCCAGCGTGGTGGTAGCCTTTGGCAGGCTAGAGTAGCTAAAGGTTTGCCCGTTGACTGTGAGAACATCTTCATACTTTTGGCGTAAATCGACTGACATGATTCCTCCAAGATTTGCTGAGTGCGCTGACGGGGTCAGCGGCAGAATATATAAGCGTCTGACTCTGTTATTAAAGATATCATAAAAAATAAATAACATATTTTTAACATTTTTATTTTGTGAAAAAGAGCGCATAAACGCAGGGGATATAGGGCGTAAGAAAAGAGGCAGCCCTGCTAATAGTGGGTTAGCAGGCTAAATAAGGCTTTTTCTATAACTGCAATTGCTGCTACATGGGATAAAGGAAAGATCGGTGGGATCCTATATCCCACGCTTGTTTTTCTCTCAAAATCGACTACACAGGGAGAGTTAGCATTTTAAGCTAAAAACATTAGTTATCATTGAGCTTTCTGCTGATTGTCAGCGTATCTATAAGATAGTTGTTTTTTGTTACATCTTGCAGCTTTCAATTTAGTCGGGCATCATTGAGGATCTGACCGCGAAGAATCTGAATTATTTTAAAACCTGCAGGAGTAGTATGACTTCACTCGTTTTTAAAATAATAGGATCGGCAGTGCTCATTTTGAGCATGGGATTATCGAGCGCCTGGGCATCAACAGGCACGATGAGCCATCAAGAGTATTCTCTCAATGATAAGCTGGAAAGCCTACCCGACTTGAGAAAATACCCTTCGGGCACTCAACGGAAGAAGGCCTTTTTAAACGCCGTAGTTCCTATTATAGACAAACAAAACGCACTCATTCGTCAGGATCGAGAATGGCTGCTAAGAAAGCGTCTGTCGCAGACATGGAGCGTGAAAGATATCGCTCGTTTGCAGCAGATTTGTTCAAACTATCGTATGCAGTGTGTCTCCGATCCCAAGAAGGTGAGATGGGGTGAACTGCTGAAGCGCGTTGATACGCTGCCGACTCACCTCGTGGTGGCGCAGGCAGCAGCAGAGTCCGGTTGGGGTACATCCAAACTGGCTCAGGTTAACAATAATCTATTTGGTATGCGCTGCGGCAGTAAAAGCTGCGGTGACACAGGCAGCGTTAAGGGGTACTCCTCTTACGGCTCAGTGGATGATTCGGTGCGTGCCTATATGCTGAATATGAACAGTCACGGTGCCTACAACAAGCTGCGTGAGTCTCGGGCTGAGCTGAGAAACCAGGGGGATACGGTAACTGCCGATCACTTGGTCAATAAGCTGGGCCGCTACTCTGAACGAGGGGCGTCCTACAGTCGGTTCCTTCAGCGGGTGTTAGACAACAACGAACATCTGATTATTCAGGCGCAGAACGACGTTGATACTGCAGCCCTCCGGGATGAATCCTGACGGGTAGCGAATAAAAAAGCCGGTAAGTTTTTTACCGGCTTTTTTGTGCCTGTCGTTAGCGGCCAAGAAGATCCATCAGTTGTTCAAACAGCCCGTCAGCGCTTCTCTTATAGCCGTTTTGCGACAGGTGTACTCCGTCGGGGCGGGCATCTCCAGCGTCAGCCCAGCGCGTCACGGCGCATTCGCCGCCCATGAAGGCTCGCCAGTCCCAAAACAGTGCGCGCTGTGACTGCGCCGCCGCTTTTTGGGCTTCAATCACGCCGCTAAGGCGTGTCGGCTGCATGTCTTGACAGCTTTCACCTTTACGGTTTTTGATGCTGTCAGAAGGGCCAACCAGTAAAACGGCTGCGTTGGGTAGCGCCTGACGTATAGTCGAAATTTTCTGTTCTAGCTGCGACTGGTACTGAGCGAGATCCAGCGTGTCGTTGAACGCTTCGTTAGTGCCGTAGGCCAAAATAACCATATCAGGCTTTAGTTCGACCAGAGTGTCTATCCACTGCGGCTGCCACTTGTCGACCATGGTCAACGTCGCGCCGTTAATACCAAGAGGCGTTAGCATTACGCCAGGCTGTGGTGCCTGAATGAGCCAACCGCCCAGCGCCAGATTTCCCTGACGAGATGCAGCGATTTCCGTTGGGAACGTCAGCTGTGTGGTTGGGGAAAATGTCCACTGCCCGTGAGTGTCGGTAAGAGAAAGAGTGCGGCCGCCAAAGGCAAGGCTCGTATCACCGCTGGCGCGGTACAGTGCGCTGACCAGATAGGGAGAGGTATCTTTGCTATAGAGTCGCAGGGTTACGTGCGCCTGTTCGGCATCTGGGCTGGCAATCAGGCCTCCGATGGGGAAGTCTCCCCGCGCGTCTTTTCGGCTGGTATAGAGCTGCCAGGCCTTTTTCTCTTGATTGAAGCCGACTAAACCGTGGCGCTGGCCGGGAACCGCCAGAGGACTAACAAAGCCGGGGCCGCCGTCGCCGAAGCGCTGCTGTAGCCGAGCCCGAAGCTGACCGCTAAAGAAGTCAGCGGCCGTATGGGAATCCCCTAACTGAACGATATGAACGCTCTGACTGCGGGCGTTAGTTAGCCGATTGGCAAGATTCGCTATGCGTTTTTCACCGTAGTTGGTCAACTGCCCGTAGTGGATGCCGTCGGTTTTCTTTTTCGTCTGGGTGTCTCCCTCTTGCGTTGTATGGCAAGAAACCAGAGAAAGCGCGCAGAGCAGGCTGGCGGCGGGCAAAAGTATCTTTAATTGTCGTGCATTCATTACGTTTTCTTCATCAGTTAGGCGTTGGTTCCAAGCTGGGTGGTGCAGCAACGCTGATTACAGAGAGTATACGCTGTGCGATCATTCTCTGCCCTGTTGGGGTGAAGTGAGTGCCATCATCGGTTCTGAGCTTTATTTTTTTATCGCCATCTTCCAGATAGTCTGAATAGTCGACACCCTGATAGCCAAAGATCTCGTTGGCTGAAATATACATCTGCTGGGCGGCGGTAACCTCGGAATGGTAGAGCATATTTAGATAGTTTATCCCATCTGACAGCGCAGGTTTACGCATATTTGGCGGACCTACCCAGATCACGTGGCTGTGGTGGCGCTGTGCGCTTTCCAGTATAGCGGCAATGCGGGTGCGATAGAGCGTTTCCCATTCTGGGCTTTTGAACTTCAGGAAACGGGCATTCTTGGCCGGCGGCATATCCCATGGGTCGTTGGGGCCAAGGAAAACCACTAGCAGCTCAACGTTGCCTTCCTTTTCCAGCGTTTCTTCAATAGTTTTGGGCCAGTTAAAGAAGCCGGGGTAGGCAAGGCCGGTACTCTGTTTACTGAGATTGATGCTTTTGATGCCAAACTCTTTGGACAACGTTTTCATCATGTGTGGTGCCACACCCTGCATCATGGAGTCGCCGGCGAACAGCACTTTCCCCTGAGAGGTCAGAACGATAGTGGCTTCCGGATGTGCAGGTGTTTTGTCGGCTGTTGAACGCTCCGGAACAGGGGCGCTTTCACTGGTATGGGGATGCGCCAGACGGCGTACACCCTGCCAGTTTAGGGACGGCGGCATCAAAGTAGACATATCTAATGCCGGAATAAATTCCACGGAGGCCTCTTTCTCAGCGTTCAGCGAGGCGACGAAAGCCTCTTTGCCTGCCTCTAGTGCAGGGACAAAACGGCCACCTGCCAACCACAGCGGATTGTCCACGTTGGCCCACGGGCTCTGTTGGTGAAACTGCTGCTGCCAGTAGAGCGATAGCGAGCGCTGGTTTAGCCACACGAGTCCAAGGGCTGTGAGCAGTAGAATGTAGAGAACTTGATAAACCCTCAGCAGCGTTGGGCTGCTGCTGTTAGAAGTTGGCATAGATAAATCCCGGAATTCCAGCAGGGGCAAAAATAAAAATCAGCGTTAAGAAGACCACCAGCGGTACAGGATAGGTGTACCAAGGGAGCGCGTTCGCGGCATTCGACAGTGCCGTTCTAAAGCGAGCCCACAGGGGGTAAAGAGTATAAAACAGTAAAAACAGCCAGACAGTGCCAGCCCCAGCGCCATACACAAAGGCGGAGAGAGACAGGTTAGACAGGTTGTGCAGAACAGCTACTGCGGTATCCAGATCGTTCGCTCTGAAGAAAATCCAGGCGAAGCAGACGTAGTGAAACGTCAGCAGGCGCGCAAAAAAGCGGACGGCGGGGCCAGACGGAAGTGCTGAAAACAGCTTTAGCTCTTTCGCGCCGTTGAGAATCACTAGACCAAGGCCGTGCAGCGCGCCCCAAATAATAAAGTTAACACCCGCGCCGTGCCAGATGCCGGAAAGTACCATTGCCGCCATCAGGTTGGCATTTTTGCGCAGAAAGCCGTGGCGGTTGCCCCCCAGTGGGATATAGACATAGTCCCGAATAAAGGTCGACAGACTGATATGCCAGCGCTTCCAAAACTCTTGCAGGTTGAGGGACAGATACGGGGCGTCAAAGTTTTTTGGCACGTAGAAGCCAAGCAGCAGCGCCATACCGGTCACTAGGTTGGTATAGCCTGAAAAATTGAAGTAGATCTGCCACGCGTAGGCATAGACCGCTGTCAGCGTTTGCAGCGGTGAGTAGCTGTCCGGCGTCTCAAAGACTGCATTAACGTAGTTTTCCGCCAGAAAGGCGCTGCATAAGAACAGCTTAGCGATAGCTAAAGCAATCAGGGCAATGGCGCGTTTGAAAAAGCGCAGTTCACGCAAATATGGCGGCCTAATCTGCGGTAAAAATACCGTCGCGCGGTTGATTGGGCCTGCAACAACGCTTGGAAAAAAGCTGAGATAGAGCAGAAGATCGAACAGTGGCGCAGGGGCGATCTCTTTTCTCGCGACAGACACAACGTAGCTGACGGAGTGAAACGCGTAGAAGGAAAGCCCTAGGGGAACCAGAATATCCAGTGTGGGAAGACTGCCTGCCAGTCCGATTTGATTCAGGCTTAGCTGCAGGCTTTCTCGAAAAAACGGATAGTATTTGAAAACGACAAAGAAAGCGCACACCAAGAGCGCTAACAGCAGATAGCCGGTTTTCTTGCTTTCTGTTCGGTAGGCAAACCGAGCCAGGCCGTAAATCAGCAGGCTGTAGACCAGCAGAACGCCAGCGGAACCCAGAGAAAATGAGCCAATGATGATGTAGCTAGCAACGAGAAGTAGGCCGTTTTGTATTAATACTGAAGGGCGAAAAGACCAGTACAGTAAAAAAAGCAGCAAAAAGCAGTAAAAAAAATCCAATGAAAAAAAGTTCATTCTCCGGTCCAAAGATAGCGATCTTCACCCTCCAAGGGTTTGTATAATTTATTCTAATGTAGGGGCTGTAGGCAATGTGATTTGGTGCTATTCACGCATTTGTCCGTATTAGGAACCGTGGTTTTAACTGGTGAAGTGGTAAATCGTGAGCAGTGTCATAATACCCTGATGGGAAGGAAGAAATGCCTCATGGAGGCGCTTTTTTATTTTTAATGCATTGAATTATTAATGTATTTAAATTTCACCTACCAAATAAGAGAAATTTAATTTGTACATAAATACAAAAAATAGCGGCTTTGGTTACATTCTATTTGTTCGTTTCGCTGAGATATTTCTGTATAAATTCTCTAATAATTGATTGGATTTTAGCCAATTCACTTGTGGGAACGCCAAGGCGCGATGTTCCACATTGAGACAGACCGATGAATGCCATCCAAACAAACTATTTAAAAGATTCAACAGCTCGCCAGATTGTACAGCGCACCATGAGTATTATTCCCTATTCAGTGAACGTCATGGACGAGTTCGGGATGATTATTGCCTCTGGAGAACCCTCTCGCCTTCATCAGCGCCATGAAGGTGCGGTGTTGGCTCTGACAGAAAATCGTGTGGTGGAGATTGACTTGGCGACGGCCAATCGGCTTAAGGGAGTTAGGCCAGGTATTAATTTGCCGATTAACTTTCGCGATCGGCTGATTGGCGTTTTGGGTATTACCGGTGAACCCGATGAAGTTCGCGCTTACGCTGAGCTGGTTAAAATGGCGTCGGAGATGATTATCGAGCAGACGGCGATGCTTGAGCAAAAGCAGTGGGATCGGCGCTACAGAGAGGAGTTGATTCAACAGCTGATACTAAGAGACCGCCCGCCGGCTTCTCTTAGCGCGATGGTGTCCTATTTGGGGATTAATCTGAGCCAGCCGAGAGTGGTGCTTATCGTTGAGCTGCAGCAGCCAGATAGCGAAGCGCTGCGCAGCCTGATGGACTACTTTGACTACAGCGCACGGGATCATCTGGTGACTTTTACTGACTTTAACGAGCTGATTATTCTAAAGCCGATTGCCCTGCATCAGGACGAATGGGACACTCAGCTGGAGATGGTGGAGCTTCAGAGAATTAAACACTACGCTGAGTCTTCCGGCTTTTCCCGCATTATCGTCGGCGGCTATTTCCCTGGGGAGGGTGGTCTACGGCGCTCTTATCAAACAGCCAAGTCTGCGCAGGCTATGGTGAGACGACTTAAGTTAAAAAATCAGTATATATTTTATGACGATTACGCACTGGCCTCTCTGCTGGGCGGTCTGTCGGACAGCTGGCAGGCTGAGGAGCTGTCAAAAATTTGGCTGAGGCTTATCGAACAAGATCCAAAGGGCGTTCTGCAAACAACACTGCGCCACTATTTTGAACAGAACTGTGATCTTTCTCAAACTGCCCTTTGCCTACACGTTCACGTGAATACGCTTCGGTATCGATTGCAGAAGGTAGAGGATATAACGGGCATAAATATCAGTAACTTGAAACAGCTTTTCTGGCTGTATGTCGGCATGGAGCTTCAGCGCTAGACCTGTCTGATTCTACAATTTCCACTATCGAAACTGTCTGATAATTCGTTAATTTGCTCAAGCTTTTCAGTAGAGCCTTTTTCATACTGCCCCCATTCTTTCTATGGGGGAGTGTAAAAATATGACGACAGTATCCGCAATTGGAGCCATTGCCGCACTGGTAGTGGCTATCGTTTTAATCTTACGAAAGGTTTCACCGGCGTACGGCATGATGGCCGGGGCGCTAGTGGGCGGGCTTATCGGCGGTGCCGATCTGGTACAAACAGTGACACTGATGGTCACTGGCGCACAGGGGATCACAAATGCTGTGCTGCGGATCTTGGCTGCTGGCGTTCTGGCTGGGGTGCTGATTGAGTCCGGCGCTGCTAACACGATAGCTGAGACGGTTGTGAAAAAAGTGGGGGAGACGCGAGCGCTGTTGGCGCTGGCGATTGCCACCATGATCCTGACTGCCGTGGGTGTGTTTATTGACGTTGCGGTGATCACCGTTGCGCCGATTGCTCTGTCTATTGCGCGACGGGCGGATCTGTCAAAAACCGCCATTCTGCTAGCGATGATCGGCGGCGGTAAGGCAGGAAACGTGATGTCGCCTAACCCAAACGCGATTGCCGCGTCGGACGCGTTCCACGTTCCTCTGACCTCTGTCATGATGGCGGGTATCGTTCCCGGCCTTTTTGGATTAGTCATCGCTTACTTTCTTGCCAAGCGTTTAACCAATAAAGGCAGCAAAGTGACGGCGGAAGAGGTAATTTCACACGACACTTCTGTAAAGCAGCCCGGTTTTCTTGCTGCCATTAGTGCGCCTTTAGTTGCAATATTGCTGCTGGCACTGCGTCCTATTGCCGGAATAGCGATTGACCCGCTGATCGCGCTGCCTGTCGGTGGCCTGGTTGGCGCGCTGATGATGGGACGTATTCGCCAAAGTAATACGTTCATGATGGCCGGGCTGGCACGCATGGCTCCGGTTGCCATTATGCTGTTGGGTACCGGGACTCTAGCGGGCATTATTGCCAACTCAGCGCTGAAAGAAGTGCTAATTGATGGCTTAACGGCATCTGGGCTGCCGCCTTACCTGCTGGCTCCGATTTCTGGTGCCATTATGTCTATGGCGACAGCGTCTACGACTGCGGGTACTGCGGTTGCAGCGGGAGTATTCAGTCAGACCCTGCTTGATTTAGGCGTGACAGCTCTTGCCGGCGCGGCGATGATTCACGCGGGCGCTACTGTTCTGGATCACCTCCCACACGGCAGTTTTTTCCACGCCACCGGCGGCAGTGTGAATATGCAAATCCGCGAACGCTTAGGGCTACTGCCTTATGAAACCCTGATTGGTTTTGTGATTGCGGCAGTATCTACTCTGATGTTTGGCGTATTTGGTCTGGCGGGGTAGTCGATATGAAGATAGTTATTGCGCCTGATTCCTTTAAGGAAAGTCTGTCAGCCATGGCTGTGGCTACTGCCATTGAGCAGGGGTTTCGCGAAATTTACCCTGATGCTCAGTATGTGAAACTGCCGATGGCAGACGGCGGAGAGGGAACAGTTGAGTCCATGGTGGAGGCCACTCAGGGGCGCTATATTCAGCAGCAGGTGATGGGGCCACAGGGTACGCCAGTGATGGCGCGTTGGGGGCTTTTAGGTGATGGCAAAACTGCCATTATAGAGATGGCTTCGGCATCTGGGCTGCATCACGTTGCTCCGAGCGAACGAAATCCGTTAACGACTACCAGCTTTGGCACCGGTGAGCTTATTTTGGCGGCGTTAGAGCAGGGGGTTGAGCACATTCTGTTAGGTATTGGCGGAAGTGCAACCAACGACGGTGGTGCAGGCATGCTGCAGGCGCTAGGCGTTTCATTACTTGATGGCTCAGGCCGTGAACTGGTTCTGAACGGCGGAGCGCTGACGTCGCTGGCATCCATCGAGCTTAGCGGTGTTGATGCCAGACTGGCCCATGTTTCTATTACGGTAGCCTGTGATGTCAACAACCCGCTGTGCGGCCCTAACGGCGCGTCGGCGATTTTCGGGCCTCAAAAAGGCGCGACGCCGGAAATGATTGATACGCTGGACAGCGCGCTGTCGGCCTATGGCGCGCTGATTCAGCGCGCGACGGGTCGTGACGTAATGAATGTACCGGGAGCCGGTGCGGCAGGAGGTATGGGAGCCGCACTCTTGGGCGTATTAAATGCCCAACTGCGTCCCGGTGTTGATATTGTGATTCAAACTTTGGGGCTGGAGCCTTTGGTGGCAGACGCCGATCTGGTGATTACTGGGGAAGGGCGACTCGATAGCCAGAGCGTCTGTGGCAAAACGCCGATTGGCGTAGCACGAGCCGCCAAGCGCTACGACAAGCCGGTCATTGCGCTTGCGGGGGGACTGCTGCCGGATCACGGGGTTGTTTATGGACAGGGATTGGACGCTGCGTTTTCTATTCTTACTCAGGTTGTCACGCTTTCAGACGCACTGGCGGAGGCGGAGTACAACCTGCGCGTAACGGCGCGTAACGTTGCTAGCGTTTGGAAATTGGCACAATCCAGTGTAGTACAGTCAGTATCCTAGCGTTTTAGTTGCTTCATTCTGTGGCTTGGACAGCATCGCCGATAGCGCGGGCTGTCTGGGTCGCTTTTTTCCTACGCTCAAAACCCTTCTATTTTTTCTACTCATAAAAAATTTACATAAGTTTACTCTTTTAATGTGTCCAATTGCTGCTTTTTAAAACAGGTTGTTGAAACACGCCAATTTTAGAAAAACAGAAGATTTTATAGCGACCTATTTGTATAAAAAAAGAATAGTTTATTGCGGTATTATTTTGTTTTAATCAAATTAAATGGTGTGGCTGATTGAGTTAAAATTAAAATCAAAAGTGTTGCTTAAAAATTTATGTCATATTTATCATGGTGTTGCGTTGTTAATTATGTGTTTTTAATTTTTTTAGTTATTTTTTATTACCTTACTAAGGTGTTGCTTTTTTATTCTCTGGTGATACCATCTTCCCGCATTAATTAGGGCTGGTGTTCTATAGGGAAATATCTTTATTATGCAATTGAAAACCTCACTTTCCGCTATTGCGCTGTTTACCGCACTGTCTTTACCACAATCCGTTTATGCAGAGAGTATCTGTGGCGATCTGCCTCATGTGACCTTTGGTGGCGATGCCACGTTTTCCGGAGATCTGGATGGCAACAGCTGTTTGGAAATCGGCGCGTGGAACTACGGTGGGCAAGGTGGCTATGCCGGGCAGGCGCTAAACCTCAATATGTTAGACGGTAGCGTGCTAAGCGTTCTTGGATTTATGACCGACTCAACGGTAAACACGGGTGCAACGGCCTATATTTCTAAAGAGCCTCATATAGCCTGGGACGACTACGACGCAACGGTACCTGCACTGGGTACCAATATTAACGTAAACGGCGGCTTGATCCGCGTTTTTGACGGCGGTACGCTGCAGGATTCTTTCCTTAACGGCGGTACGGTGTACGTCTCTAACAGCGGCGGAACCGACGATCCCGGTCGCTCTATTCGTAACGAAGTAAACAGCGGCGGTCGGCTGTACGTCTATTTGGGCGGTACCAGTGAAAACAGTGTGGTTAATCAGGGCGGCTATGAATACGTTCAGCAGCAGGGTATTGCGACTGGCACCAAGATTAATTCGGGCGGTATTCAGTTTGTTCGTCTGGACGGTTTGGCCAAAAATGCTGAAATAAACAGCGGTGGTTTTCAGTACGTCACGAGCGACGGCGTGTCTGACGGCTCTGTGATAAATAACGGCGCTTTGCAGTACGTATATAACGGCGGTATTGCCAACAATACAACGATAAATAGCGGCGGCGTTCAGTATTTATATATTAGCGGCTCGGATCCTGCGTCTGTTGCTGGCGTTGCTCACGGCGCTAAAGTCTACGGCACGGGCGCCCAGAAGGTTCAGCAGGGTGGTCGAGCATCGAACGTAGAGCTGTTTGATAACGCAGAGCAAAGCGTGTACAGCAATTCATTTGCCGATAATGTGACCATTCACAATAGCGCGAAATCCTGGCTGTCTACAGGTTCACGTCTGGAAGGTACAACTCAGGTTTATGATAACGGTCAGGTTCAGTTGACGTCGGCAGCCGGAGTGAACGGCGCCTATGCAGAAAATGTGGTGCTGAACGGCGAAAACACCATGCTGTTGGCTATTGCTAACTCAGCCGATACGGATACGGCCAGCGTGGGTGCGCTTAGCGGTACCGGTAAGGTTAGATTTATTAGCGGTGTTGATGGCGTAACGGGAGAGGCTATTTATTCTCGCCTTGACGTGAATAGCCTGTCGGGCAGCCTGCACTTTTTGTTTAACGCGTCTATTGAGAATAACCGGGGTGACTACCTGCTGGTAACTAATGGCAGCGGTAGCCATAAAGTGTCCGTGGCAGATTCCGGTGCAGAAATTACTCAGCCCGATCAGAGAAGTCTGGATTTGATTACCGATCAAAGCCGCGGCGCTAGCTTTGCGCTGGCGGATCTCAGCGGAACGGCGATTAATGCCGTTGACGGCGGTACCTATATGTATAGCCTGAATCACCGTGAAGAAAACGGCAGTGAAGTGTGGTACCTGAGTGCGGCAAAAGATGTACCTTCAACGCCAAACCCAGATCCGGATCCAAACCCGAATCCAAATCCAGATCCCGGCGGTACTCTGCCACCGACTGTTAAGCCGGGAACAACGACGCCAAGTACTGATGCGGTGCTGTCAATGGCGGTTGCTCCTTCGCTGATCTTTAACAACGAGCTGCAAAACCTGCGTTTTAGAAAAGGTATGGTAGAGCAAAACGCCGGTGATGCCGGAGCGTGGGTAAGGCTGACCGATGGGCAGAGCCGCATTAACTCTGACCATACTGACTTTAAGCTAACGCAGTCTGGCGTTGAAGTGGGTGTCGACCGCATTGTTAACAGCGAAAACGGCAAAATGCTTCTGGGGGGCTTTAGCAGCTACGGAACGGCGAAAGTAAAACATGCGCGCGGTGGTAACAGTAACCTCGATAGCTACAGCGTTGGGGCGTATGCGACCTATTTCAGCAATGCGGGCTGGTATGTGGACGGCGTGCTGAAGTACAACCACTTTAATAACGATCTAAAAGCGGTATCGACAAACGGCACGGGCATTCGCGGTGACTATAGCCAAAATGCGTTGGGTGGCTCGCTGGAGTCTGGCTATCGCATTGACGCGGCCTATAGCGTTTGGGTTGAACCCTATGCGAAGCTGACCTATGTGCAGGTTGAAGGCAAAGACGTTAAGTTGAGCAACGGCATGAAGGGCAGTATCGACGATCAGGACTCTTTCACTACCGAACTGGGGATGAATCTGGGTCGTACTTTCAGCATCGGCGCGAACAGCTCCATCACACCTTATGTGAAGGCTGCCTGGGTGCGTGAGTATATTGACAATAATAAAGTCACTATCAACGACCGTAATACCTTTAACACCGATCTTTCCGGTGATATGGGCAAATACGGCGTAGGCGTGAGCGCGATCGTCAATAAGGAAATCTCGGTATTCGCCGAGGTGGACTATGCGAAGGGCGGAGATCGGGAAGATCCGATGCAGGGTAACCTAGGCATTCGCTACAGCTTCTAAAATGCCTGCGTGTTAACGCATACCAATAACGCCGGTGCGCTTTTATAGGGCTCCGGCGTTTTTTTATGCTGATTTTCCTATAGCTCCCTTTTTGAGCAAGCAGGCAGATGGCAGGGCGGCAGAGGGCGTTTTTAACATTTTTTTTGCGAAAGCAGTGCTATACAGCAGCGTGACGACTTGGGCGCTCACTCTTGCTAGCAACAATAAACGTGTCAAATAGGCTTTATTTAGTGGTTTATTTCAGTTTCTGACGACACCTAAAGCAGATAACCCTATATTGAACTAAAAGGTTTACAGAGATTCGAATATACTGCTATAACATAAAGACAAATCCATTCATCACTGCTGCGTAGTACCAACCGCGTTTCAACGGATTGAACGACTTCAGCGATAGAACATTTTTGAATGATAAATTCCGGCCCCGCTTTCTTATTTCGCGGGCGCATTTGGCGTCGGTTGCATTAACTGACAGTGTATTAGGCAACGTTTAAACAACAATCATCGTTTTAATGGCAGGTTATAAGTCAATGACAGCGTCTTCAGATACTCAGGCGGGGCAGCCGCAGGCTCGACCGTTAAATAAGAGTGATTATAAAACCTTAGGCTTATCCTCATTAGGGGGAACGCTAGAGTTTTATGATTTCGTCATTTTTGTGTTCTTTACCGGCACATTAACCCATCTGTTTTTCCCGGGCGACAACGAGTTTATCGCTCAGATGAAAACTCTGGGTATTTTTGCCGCAGGCTATCTCGCACGCCCCATCGGCGGGATCATTATGGCTCACTACGGCGACAAGATCGGCCGTAAGCGTATGTTCACATTGAGCATCTTCCTGATGGCTTTGCCAACGCTGGTGATAGGTCTCCTGCCGACCTACGAAACCATCGGCATGCTGGCGCCGGCTCTGCTGCTGCTAATGCGCATTCTGCAAGGTGCGGCCATCGGTGGCGAAATGCCGGGCGCCTGGGTATTTATTGCTGAGCATACCCCTGCACAGCGCTACGGCTTGGGGGTTGGTACGCTGACGTCAGGTATTACCGGCGGTATTCTGCTGGGCTCGATTGTGGCTATTATTATTCAAAGCTCTTACAGCGGCGCTGAAATCAACGACTACGCCTGGCGTATTCCCTTTGTGATTGGCGGCGTGTTTGGATTTATCTCTGTGTACCTGCGTAAATTCCTACAGGAAACACCAATCTTTAAAGAGATGGCCGCTAAGCACGCGCTGGCTAAAGAAATGCCGGTGAAAACCGTTATGAAGAGCCATAAAGAAGCCTGCTTTATCACCGCAGTGTTAACCTGGTCTCTGTCCACCGCAGTGGTGGTTACCATTTTGATGACGCCAGCAGTAGTGGTGGAGAAGATGTACCACATCGATCGTACCGTGTCGCTACAGGCTAACTGTGTCGCGACGCTGATGCTGACGCTGGGCTGCATTTTCTGGGGTTGGATCAGCGATAAGCTGGGCACTCGCGTCTGTATGGCTGCGTCTTGGGGCGGGTTGGCTATCAGCGCCTACCACTTCTATAGCGCGCTGCATCCCGAGATGGCCGCAAGTGAGCTGATGTTTAACTATGGCCTGATGGGGCTGTTTGCCGGCGCGATTGCTACCACGCCTATTATCGGCGTTCGGGCGTTTCCACCCGCAATCCGCTTCTCTGGGCTGTCCTTTGCCTATAACCTAGCCTATGCCGTATTCGGCGGCCTGACGCCAATGATCACCGGCGCGTGGCTTCAGCAGAGCCCTATGGCTCCGGCTTACTACGTGGGCATCGTCTCTTTACTGGCCGTTGCTGTGGCGTTCCTGCCGCTGTCCTATAAGGGTTGGACGGCGAAGCGTCAGCAGCACGATGATTCTCCTGCGGGAGTCGTTGCAGAATAGCACGACTGTTGCTTGAGTGAGAAACGCCGGGAAAAACAGCCCGGCGTTTTTTTATGGGCGTTTTCTACCGGTGACAACGTAGCTGAGCAAAGCATTGCCCTTTTACCTGTAGGGTTACGCTTTGACATATCCTGTTATTTTTATTGGGGGCTGCGTTACAAAAAAGTCGTTTTCAATAAAGTGCTTCTGAATAAACTAGAATGAATACTTTTGGCTAATCTTACACCGAGCGCTTCACACTCACTTATGATGACGACTTACCTACAAACACGCTCTGACACCTTTTTTAGTCTCTTCTGGCAGGCGGCTGTATGCTTTGCGATGGCTTTGCTGTTTTTCTCTTCTTGTGCCAGCGCGGCGGGGCACCAGAAGTTTGTAAAGCCTCCAGTGACCGCCAAGGCCCAAAGTAAGGGGAGCCAGAAGCGTAAAAAGGATGCCGGGATGCGGACGGACGGGCGAAAGGTGGCACAAGTAAAGGCTCATCCTCTAAAAACTCATCCTCTAAAAACGATGCGCGCAGCCCCGCTTAGCCTAGCATCTGCTTCGAAGAGTATGCAGCCAAAAGACCGACTTCAGACCGTGAGGCAGGGGGTTGTGTCCAAACTGATGAAGCAACTGGGAAAACCCTACCGCTATGGCGGCGAGTCGCCAATAACCGGCTTTGACTGCAGTGGGCTGGTAAACTATGCCTATCGGGATAAGCTGAAGTCAACGCTGCCAAGAACGGCTAACAGCATGTACCACATGCCTTCCCAAAAGGCGAAGCGGGTAGGGAAAACCGAACTGAATGCTGGAGACCTCGTCTTCTTTCACACGCACGGCAGAGGGACAGAACACGCCGATCACGTTGGCGTTTATCTGGGCGGGGGAGAGTTTATTCAGGCGCCGCGTACCGGAAAGGATATTCAGATAAGTCGATTAGGCGACGACTACTGGCAGGAACGCTATATCGGCGCTCGGCGCGTGCTGCTGAATGATGCGGTTCGCTGATACGGCAGTTCGCTGGTCGTGTTGAAAAGAGGTATTAAAGCGACCTCAGCCTGTTGAACAAGATTAGCTGAGGCCGCGCTGAGGGGGCTAGCGTCTGCCGTTTGGCCTGTGCCCGCCAGAAGGCCCTTGGTTTGACGAGGGCTTCTTGTTTCCCATATGGCTATAGCCCTTTGAGCTATCTCCCGAGCCCGGGCGCTTGTCTTGACTGTGCATCTGTTTGCCGTGACTGTTACCGTGGCCTCTGTGAGAGTCATGATGATGCCGTGACGAGCAGCCGCTTAGGCTTCCTACCATAATGATGGCGCTTAAGAATCCAATCGCGAGAGTTTTCAGCTTCATAAGATGTCCTTTTTATCTTTGATAAAAGAGTGTGTTATGCAGCTAACATAGCGAGCAGGAGTATCAATACAACTCGCTTTTCGAAAAGCTAACGTGATTTTCTGTATTTTTACACTTGGTAAGGGCGCGAGGGTTTAACAGCGAAGACGTGTGGAAAGGGAGTTAACAGTGGGGGCCGTAGGCGCGAACACTAGTCGGATAGACGTTGAGATAGCAGGTCGAGACAAAAGAAAAGCGCGCCAAAAAAGGCGCGCTTTATCTGAAGGGGTGATTAAGCTCGCTTAATCTGAGAAAGCAGGAAGGAGACGATGTCGTCGCTCTTGATCATCTGCTTTTCACCAACGCGGCGGTTCTTGTATTCCAGCTCGTTGTTATCGAGGTTGCGATCGCCGATAACGACAGTATGAGGAACCCCGATCAGCTCCATATCAGCGAACATTACGCCCGGGCGCTCTTTACGGTCGTCCAGCAGAACGTCAACACCGTTGGCTTTCAGGGTGTTGTACAGTGACTCTGCTACTTCCTGCACGCGGAAGGACTTGTGCATGTTCATTGGGATGATAACCACTTCGAACGGTGCGATGGCGTCAGGCCAAATGATGCCGCGCTCGTCGTGATTTTGCTCAATAGACGCCGCGACAACGCGAGTCACTCCAATGCCGTAACAGCCCATGGTCATAGTAATGTTGCGGCCGTCTTCGCCCTGAACCGTAGCCTTCATCGCTTCTGAGTATTTGGTACCCAGTTGGAAGATGTGACCCACTTCGATACCGCGCTTGATAAGCAGCGTGCCTTTGCCGTCAGGGCTGGCGTCGCCAACGACGACGTTGCGGATATCGGCAACGGTAGGCAGCGGCAGATCGCGCTGCCAGTTGATGCCGAAGTAGTGTTTACCGTCAACGTTAGCGCCGGCGCCAAAGTCGCTCATGGCCGCGACGGAGCGGTCAACAATAATCGGTAGCGGCATATTAACCGGGCCAAGTGAACCAGGGCCCGCGCCAATGGCTGCGCGGATCTCTTCTTCCCCGGCGAATTCCAGAGGGCTTGCCACCTGCGGCAGGTTCTGGGCTTTAACTTCGTTCAGCTCGTGATCGCCGCGAACGAGCAGAGCGATAAGCTGATGGCCGCTCTCTTCAGCCGCGTGGACGATCAGGGTTTTTACGGTTTTTTCTACCGGCAGGTTGAACTGTTCAACCAGCTCGGCGATGGTTTTGGCATTCGGTGTATCAACCAAGCGCATTTCTTCCGCAGGCTCGGCGCGAGGGGCGCTAGGCGCGACCGCTTCGGCCAGCTCGATGTTGGCGGCGTAGTCGGAGCCGGTGGAAAACACGATGTCGTCTTCACCGCTGCCGGCCAGTACCTGAAACTCGTGAGAAGAACTACCGCCGATAGAGCCCGTATCCGCCAACACTGGGCGGAAGTCCAGACCCATGCGGGTGAAGATCTTGCTGTAGGCGTCGTACATCTTGTCGTAGGTGACCTGTAGCGATTCCTGAGTGGTGTGGAAGGAGTAGGCATCCTTCATGATGAACTCACGAGAGCGCATGACGCCAAAGCGAGGGCGCACTTCGTCGCGGAACTTGGTCTGGATTTGATAAAAGTTCAGCGGTAGCTGCTTATAGGAGCTGATTTCATTGCGCACCAGATCGGTGATCACCTCTTCGTGAGTCGGCCCAAGTACAAAAGGGCGCTCGCCGCGATCGACAAAGCGCAGAAGCTCAGGTCCATACTGCTCCCAGCGCCCGCTCTCCTGCCACAGATCTGCCGGTTGAACGACCGGCATCGAAACTTCGATGGCGCCGGCGTTGTTCATCTCTTCGCGAACGATGGCTTCCACCTTATTCAGAACGCGTAGGCCGGTAGGCAGCCAGGTGTACAGGCCAGAGGCCAGTTTGCGGATCATCCCAGCGCGCAGCATAAGCTGGTGGCTGATAACTTCTGCGTCGGCAGGTGTCTCTTTCAGTGTAGAGAGCAGGTATTGACTAGTGCGCATGGTGTAGTGCTTCCATATAAACGATAAACGTCAGGTTACCGCTTCCACCTACCAACTCAGCGGTGGTGGAAGGAAATCGATTCAATTTTTAAAAGGGGGTTAGTGTATCAGCGACGCAGGCTTGCCAAAAGAGAGATGCAGGAATTTCTATCTTTTATCAAGGGCGACGACGCAGGTTTCACCGTTTTCAACCCGCCAGCGTACGTTGAAGTCCAACAGATGGACGGCGAATTCCCGCGCTTCCCGATCTTTCTGACGATAGGCCGGGCGGGGATCCTGTGCCAGAACCTGAGTGATAAATCGCTCAAGATGCGGGTATCGCTGGGTTTCTCGCTGTAGAACCTGTTGAGCGTCGGGTGAAAAACGAACTGGCATATCGGCCTGTGGAGCCTCTTGAGCAAAACCTGCGTGGGCGTGAGGCAGGCTTTCTGCAAAGGGAAGGTAGGGCTTGATGTCCACGACGGGCGTACCGTCAACCAGATCGAGGCTGCCAAGCTCAAGGATAACTCTTCCTTCCTGCTGGCGTACGCCTCTAAGTTCAACCAGCGACATTCCGATAGGATTGGGGCGGAAGGTTGAACGGGTGGCAAAGACGCCCATGCGGGCATTTCCACCCAGTCTGGGAGGGCGAACCGTTGGCCGCCAGCCACCGTCTTTTGTCTGGTGAAAAATAAACAGGATCCAGATGTGGCTAAACTGCTCTAGGCCTCGTACCGCCTCGGCCTGTGCGTAAGGCGGCAGAAGGTGCAGTTCGCCGGTACCGTCCTCTACCAGCCCGGGCTGGCGAGGAACGGCGAATTTTTCTTTATAGGGCGAGCGGATGACGCCGATTGGCGTCAGCGACAGAGGCGCCATTAAAATGCAACGCGCAGTGCCGTGCCTTCACAAACGGCGGTTTGGTAGCAGCCGGGAGCGGAGGACATCATTTCACAGCGGTGAAGGAGCACCGCGTTGGCGTCCTTATAGGCAGCGCGCTTTTGCATATCTAGCATTGCGGCAGTAATGCTTGGCGGAGAGTCCTGAGCGGTAAACTGGCAGGCATCGCCGGAAACCAGCCCCAGTTCCTGAAACTGCGCGCCGGACAGCTCCGCTTCAGTTTTATAAAGTTTAACGGGTTCAACGTGCTGCTGTGAAGTCTGCTGAGCGCAGCCTCCTAGCAGAAGGGCAAGCAGGCAGAAAGAGAGAATTCGCATAGCATTTCCTTACTCGTTATTCATAGGCTGCACATCGCGGGATATTACAGAGCCCGCGAGCCAATAAAAAAGGCAGATATATCAATCTGCCTTAGTATATTCTGAGAACGTGCGTCAGTCAGGGAATTTCTTACCAGCCCTTGATTGCGCCGCCTTTGAATTCAACGTTAGCGGCCTGAGCCACTTCATCAGAATGGAAAGCCTGAACGAATTTCTTCACGGCTTCAGAGTCTTTGTTGTCTTCACGAGAAACAATGATGTTGACGTAAGGAGACTCTTTATCTTCAACGAAGATGCCGTCTTTGGTTGGCGTCAGGCCGATCTGGCTAGAGTAAGCTGTATTGATGATAGCCAAAGTGATTTGGTTATCATCAAGCGCGCGCGGTAGTTGAGGGGCTTCCAGCTCGACAATCTTGAAGTTTCTTGGGTTTTCAATGATGTCCAGCGGCGTAGGCATCAGGCCGACGCCGTCTTTCAGCTTAAGAAGACCCTGCTTTTGCAGCAGCAGCAGTGAGCGGCCCATATTGGTAGGGTCGTTAGGAATAGCGATTTGTGCGCCGTCCTGTAGCTCATCCATCGTTTTGATTTTTTTGGAGTAGGCCGCGATCGGATAAACGAACGTATTGCCAACAACGGTCAGCTTATAGCCGCGTTCTTTCATCTGCTGATCCAGATAAGGCTTGTGCTGGAAGGCGTTAACGTCGATGTTGCCTTTGCTCAGCGCTTCGTTCGGCAGTACGTAGTCGTTGAAGGTAACCAGCTCAACGTCTAGGCCGTATTTGTCTTTAGCGACTTGCTTAGCGACTTCAGCCACTTTCAGCTCGGAGCCAACGATAACGCCGACTTTTATGTGGTTGGGGTTTTTATCTTCTTGACCACATCCCGCTAGGGCGAGAGAACCAATAAGGGCGCCGACAGCGGCAAACGTTTTAAATTTGAATGTCATACTTTCTCTCTCTCTGTTAACAGTGTGCTGCAAGCAGCCTGATTTATTCTTGTTAAAACCGCTACTTGTGGGTAACGGCTTTAACGATACGATCGCCACTAAACTGAATGATATACACTAAAATAACCAGCAAGATCAAAACGGTATTCATGACCGTGCCGTCATACCGAACGTAGCCGTACTGATAGCCTAGCTGACCCAGACCGCCTGCGCCAACTGCACCCGCCATAGCGGAATAGCCGAGTAGCGTTATCAGCGTAATTGTCGCACTGTTGATTAGGCCCGGCAGGGCTTCTGGCAGCAGCACTTTATTGATTATTTGCATCGGCGTGGCGCCCATGGCGCGCGCGGCTTCAATCAGGCCAGTGGGAATTTCCAACAGCGAGTTTTCTACCATACGGGCAATAAACGGCGCAGCTCCGATGCTGAGCGGTACTAGAGCGGCCTTTAGGCCGATAAAAGTACCGACGATAAGCGTCGTAAAAGGAATAATCCAAACAATCAGGATAATAAACGGAATTGAGCGCAGCACGTTGATAACGGCGGAAAGGCTGCGGTAAAGCACGGCGTTTTCAAGGATCTGTCCTGGGCGAGTGACGTAAAGCAGCACGCCAGCAGGAAGGCCAAGTAAAAATCCGAAAAAGCCAGAGGCAAAGGTCATTACGATCGTTTCACCGGTCGCCTGCAGCATTAATTTCATCATGGCTTCAGACATAGCCTAGTACCTCAACTTTCACGTGGTGCTCTTGTAAAAACGTAACGGCGGCAGCGGTATCTTCTTTGGTGCCGTGGATCTCGGTCAGCATAATGCCAAACTTTACGCCACCGGCGTAATCCATCTGGGCGCTGATAATGTTGTTATTAATGTTATAGCGGCGAGCCACTTCTGACAGCAGCGGAGCATCGACTGACTGGCCGGTGAACTCTAGGCGAAGCAGAGGATGAGTATTTTCCTGCTGCTCTGGCTTCAGGCGCTCTGAGTAGTCGTCTGGAATGTCCAAATGCAGCGTTGACTGAATAAACTGCTGTGCTAGCGGCGTTTTCGGGTGAGAGAACATGGCGCTGACCGTATCCTGCTCAATAAGCTTGCCGCCGCTGATAACTGCGACCTGATCGCAGATGCGCTTAACGACATCCATTTCGTGGGTAATAAGCAGGATGGTTAATCCCAGACGGCGGTTAATATCCTTAAGCAATTCAAGAATGGAGCGCGTGGTTGCCGGATCCAGCGCGCTGGTGGCTTCATCACACAGCAGCACTTTAGGGTTGCTTGCCAGCGCGCGGGCAATAGCAACGCGCTGCTTCTGGCCCCCTGACAGGTTTGCAGGATAGGCATCGCGCTTGTCTGAAAGTCCAACCAGAGCCAGAAGCTCTTCTACTCGCTTATTCCTAACGTCTGTGGGCGTGCTGTCCAGCTCAAGAGGCAGGGCGACGTTACCAAAGACGGTGCGTGAAGAGAGCAGGTTAAAGTGCTGAAAGATCATTCCCATCTGCCGGCGCGCTTTGGTTAGCTCGCTGGGAGGCAAATTGGTTAAATCCTGATTATCCACTAAGACCTGACCCGAGGTTGGTCGCTCGAGCAGGTTAACGCAGCGAATGAGCGTGCTTTTACCCGCGCCGGATTCCCCGATAACGCCGTATATTTGCCCCGCAGGAACGTGTAGACTCACGCCGGAAAGGGCGTCTATCGTCCGACCCTTTAAGTGAAAAACCTTTGTAATGTTATGAAGTTTAATCATTTTCTGTTTGCTGCTGTTATTACGAACGCCGTAGATTCAAGCGATCGACAATATAAAGAAAACCCGGCCTAGGCCGAGTGATTAAATGGATGCTAAGGCGTCTAGACGTCTAAGTCAAATCATTTTAGAACTATCGAAAAGTGCACACTGGGGGTAAAATCAGCCCTATCACAGTCAGTTATAGGCCATTAGAGGGGGTCCCGTGGCAAATAGTATTCCTGCAATCTTTCTTGACCGGGATGGAACCATCAATGTCGATCATGGATATATCTATGAAGTGGACCGGTTTCAGTTTATCGACGGCGTTATTGAAGCCTGCCTTGAATTGAAAAAGATGGGATTTGCGCTGGTGGTTGTCACAAACCAGTCGGGTATTGCCAGAGGCTTATATACAGAAGATCAGTTCTTGTCCCTGACGGAATGGATGGACTGGTCTTTGGCTGACAGGGGTGTAGAGCTGGACGGTATTTATTACTGCCCCCATCACCCAGAGGGAAGCGTTGAAGAATATCGTCAGCAGTGCGACTGCCGTAAGCCCGAACCCGGAATGCTGCTGTCGGCAAAAGAAGCGCTTA